>CBIHOB010000082.1:0-18764 GCA_966211605.1 uncultured Caulobacter sp. | reverse complement strand
GATCGTCTCGCCGTGAGATGTAAGGATGGCGCTCTTCCGGGGCGGAAGGGCGCTGAGCGGGGGCGTCCATCCGATCCCTCTCTCATGGAGAAAGGGGATTGAGCGTGCTCTATCCTCGGAGTTCGCGAGATTGAACCCAGCAAAATCAATGGCTTGTCGATTTTACGCGCCTCCGAATGATCCGCGTTCGAACCCGCTGCAATACTGACTGCACCCGATGGCGCGGAAGGGACGTCCGGCCGGCGATCGAGACGGCTGTCGGGGGTGGTCGAGCGGGAAGCGCTCGCCGGGCTTCTTTATGAGGCTCGTCTTCGTGACGGATCCAGTGGCGGGCTCCCTGAAACATCGGGACGAAGCCCTGGCGGCGAAGACTTGGCGGCGCGGCAGGTCCGGGCTGAAATCGCCTGGGCGTTCCGGGACCGGGGTCGTCGCCCCGGCCCGCCCGTCGGGGGCCTCTTTCGGAAGCGGGTTAAGACCCCGCGCGTCGAGGGCTCACCGGATAACGCGCCACGCGGAGCGTCCTGGCTTCGTCGAAACGGTATTTGCTACTCACACTCCGGACGGATGTCCGGCGCTCCGCGTCCCTTTCATCAGCTCTGGCCGCAACGGCCGAGAGAACGCTCTCACTTGCCCCCACCTGACCGCTTCGCGGTCGTCCGCCCCCGCAGGGGGCAGACGGGGCCCCGCGATCCGTCTTCCCCCTCCGGGGGAGGAGCGCGACAGCGCGGAGGGGGCGAGTGGACGCCGCATTGACTCCCCCGCCCGCCCCCGTATTTTCCGCCGCGTTCGAGTGACTGGCGTTGAAGGTGGGCGACCACCGGGGAGCTCGATCGCATATGCCGCGCGCCTGGGCTCCCTTCTGACAACCACAGACCTGGAGTCCGCCGTGCCCGCCGCCCCCGACTATCCGTCCGCCCCCGATCTCGTCGCCCCCAAGCGGGCCCTGCTGTCGGTCTCCGACAAGACCGGCCTGGTGGACGCCGCCCAGGTCCTGCACGCCGCCGGCGTCGAGCTGGTCTCGACCGGCGGCACCAAGGCCGCGATCGCCGCCGCCGGCATCCCGGTCAAGGACGTCGCGGACCTGACCGGCTTCCCCGAGATGATGGACGGCCGCGTCAAGACGCTGCACCCGGTGGTGCACGGCGGGCTGCTGGGCGTTCGGGATGCTCCCGAGCATGCGCAAGCCATGGCCGACCACGGCATCGGCGGCATCGATATCCTGTACGTGAACCTCTATCCGTTCGAGGCGACCGTCGCCAAGGGCGGGTCCTATGCCGAGTGCGTCGAGAACATCGACATCGGCGGCCCGGCCATGATCCGCTCGGCGGCCAAGAACCACGGCTATGTCGCCGTCTGCACCGATCCTTCGGACCTCTCCGACGTGCTGGACGCCCTGAAGGCCGGCGGCGGCACTTCGC
The DNA here is from genome assembly GCA_966211605.1 of uncultured Caulobacter sp. GTDB lineage: Bacteria > Pseudomonadota > Alphaproteobacteria > Caulobacterales > Caulobacteraceae > Caulobacter. The sequence goes on along the minus strand of CBIHOB010000082.1, from coordinate 17,346 downwards.
TGGAACTGCGCCAGCAGCTGGCGGCCCGCGCCTACGCCCGCACGGCGGCCTATGACGCGGCGATCTCGGCCTGGTTCGCCCGGGCCCTGGAGCAGGACTTCCCGGCCCGCAAGTCGATCGCCGGCGAACTGCGCCAGACCATGCGCTACGGCGAGAACCCGCATCAGAAAGCGGCCTTCTACACCTTCCCGAACCCGCGTCCGGGCGTGGCCACGGCCAAGCAGCTGCAGGGCAAGGAACTCAGCTACAACAACATCAACGACACCGACGCGGCCTTCGAGCTGATCGCCGAGTTCGATCCGGCCGCCGGCCCGGCCGTGGCGATCATCAAGCACGCCAATCCGTGCGGCGTGTCCGTGGGCGCGAGCCAGCGCGAGGCCTATGAGCGGGCCCTGGCCTGCGACCCGACCTCGGCCTTCGGCGGCATCGTGGCGGTCAACACCCGCCTGACCCGCGAGGCGGCCGAGGCCATGGTCGAGATCTTCACCGAGGTGGTCATCGCCCCCGAGGCCGACGACGACGCCGTGGCGGTGTTCGCCGCCAAGAAGAACCTGCGCCTCTTGGTCACCGGCGGCCTGCCCGATCCGCTGTCGACCGGCGACACGTTCAAGAGCGTGGCCGGCGGCTTCCTGGTGCAGTCCCGCGACGACGCCCGCATCAAGGCCTCGGACCTGAAGATCGTCACGAAGCGCCAGCCGACGGAAGACGAGATCCGCGACATGCTGTTCGCCTTCACGGTGGGCAAGCACGTCAAGTCCAACGCCATCGTCTACGCCCGCGCCGGCCAGACCCTGGGCGTCGGGGCCGGCCAGATGAACCGCAAGGACTCGGCCCGGATCGCGGCCCTTCGGGCCGCTGATTTTGGTCTCGACCTCAGCGGCTGCGCCTGCGCTTCGGAAGCCTTCTTCCCGTTCGCCGACGGCCTGATCCAGGCGGCCGAGGCCGGGGCGACGGCGATCATCCAGCCGGGCGGCTCGATGCGCGATCCGGAAGTGATCGAGGCGGCCGACAAGCTGGGCCTGACCATGGCCTTCACCGGCGTGCGCGTGTTCCGCCACTGATGAGGGAACATTGATGGACAGCGCCGCCTGGGGCGAGGAGGTCGCCCGACACTCCCGGGTGTTCAAGCCCGAGGGCCGGGGTCCCTTCCCGGTGGCGCTGATCCTGCACGGTTGCGGCGGCAAGACGCCGTTCCTCGAGGACTACGCCCGGACGGCGGTGGCGGCGGGCTGGGCGGCCGTGGTGGTCGACAGCCTCAAGCCGCGGGCCCTGTCGACCCTGGACGCCAAGCTGTTCGTCTGCACCGGCGCGCGGCTGCGCGGCGGCCGGCGGGCGGCCGACGTCTTCGCCATGCTGGCCTGGCTGGAGGGACAGGCCTGGGCCGATCCCGCCCGCGTCTTCCTGGCGGGCTGGAGCCATGGCGGCTGGACGATCATGGACGCCTATGCCCTGGGCGAGCGGGCCCCGGCGATCACTGGCCTGGCCGACGCGGCGCCGGATCGCCTGCGGCGGGCGGTGAAGGGGGCGCTGCTGGTCTATCCGTTCGCCGGCTATCCGGCCCTGACCACCCGCCATGGCTGGGGCCAGGGGACGCCGCCGGTCTGGTCGGTGGTCGCCGGCAAGGACCAGGTGGTCGGCTGGAAAGCGCCCAAGCTGGCCTTGGACCGACTGGCGCGCGACGGCCTGGCGGTCGACCAGCTGTTCCTGCCCGACGCCACCCACGCCTTCGACGACGACAAGGCCAACGACCCCCGGGCCCGCTACCGGCCCGACCTGTTCGAACAGGTGCGGGCCTATTTCGGCGGCGCGCTTGGGGCCTGCCTGTAGCTACGGGGCCTTGCGGGGCGCCTTGGCCAGGACCAGGGCGCCCAGGGCCATGAAGGCGGCCGAGACGACGACGGCGATGCGCTGGTCGCCGACCAGCCGGGTGCCGACGGCGATGACCAGCGGGGCCATGAAGGCCGTGGCCTTGCCGGACAGGGCGTAGAGGCCGAACCATCGCCCCGTCTCGCCGGCCGGGGCCAGTTCGGCCATCCAGGCGCGCAGGGACGATTGGGCCGGGCCGAAGGTCAGGCCGACGAACAGGGAGAAGAACAGGAACATCCGCTCGGGCGTGCTGGCGAACAGGGCGCCGCCGGGCTGGGCGGGGGCGACGGGGATCAGGAAGAACAGGCTGTCCTTGCCGACCAGTCCGACGCCCACGGCCCCGAACAGGATGACGCCCGTGGCCACCAGCACGGTGGCCTTCGAACCGATCCTCTGGTCGACCCGCCCGCCGATGAACGTGCCGATCCCAGCGGCCACCGACAGCAGGATCGCATAGAGCCCCAGCTGCGTCGTGGTCCAGCCGAATAGGCCCGCCGCCAGCACGCCGCCGAACGCGATGAAGCTGGAAATGCCGTCGCCCAGCAGCATCCGGCCGATCAGGAAACGGGCCATGTGCGGGCGGCTGGGCAGGCTGCGGATCGTCGCCCACAGCTGGGCCAGCGGTCTCTCGTCGCTGCTCTCGGGCGGCCGGGGCGCGATCAGCATCAGCGGCCAGGCGAAGGCCAGGAACCACAGGGCCACCATCGGCCCGACGATGCGGTCGGGCTCGTGCAGGGCCTTCGACAGGCCCAGCATCGGGACCTTGGGCAGCGAGAAACAGAAGAGGACGATGAACAGCGTGACCAGCGCCCCGACATAGGCCAGCGCCCAGGCGGTGCCGGACAGACGTCCCAGCTGGCCGGGCTTGGCCACCACCGGCAGCAGGGCGTTCATCACCGTCACCCCCAGCTCGGCCACGACATTGGCCACGACCAGGCAGGCCAGGATCAGCGGAATGCGGCCGGTCTCGCCCGGCGCGGCCAGCCACAGGCCGGCGCTGGCGATGACGAACGGAAAGGCCAGGCCGACCAGCCAGGCTCGCGGATTGCGCCGGGCGTCGACATTGGCGCCGACCAGCGGACTCAGCACCGCGATGGCCAGGCCCGAGACCACGCCGGCATAGCCCAGCAGGCTCTGTCCCCGCACCGCGTCGCCGACGAAGCCGGCCGCGAAATAGGGCGTGAAGATGAAGGTCGCGATCAGCGCCCAGTACGGCTGCTGCGCCCACTCGTAGAGCGCCCACGCCGCACGCCGACGATCACCCTGGTCCATACGCTGTACGCTCCCTCTCCGCCTCCACCCCTAAGGGAGCGGAGGCGAAGGGGCCAGCCCTTAAGCGGCCGTGGACAGCTCGCGCAGGGCGGCGTTGGCGATGGTCAGCTTGGCGAAGGTCCAGCCGCCGCCGGCCTGCTCGATGTCCTCGATCGTGCGCTTGACCGTCCGGGGGCGGTCGCCGCGCAGGGCGGCCCAGGACGAGATGGCCGACTTGGCCGCCCCCTCGTCCTCGCCGGCCTGGGCGTTGGCGGCGAACTTCAGCACCGACTGGGTGATCGCCGTCTGCTCGGTCAGCATGTCCTCGATCAGGCGACGGACCGCCAGGCGCTCGAAGCTGTCGCCGCCGACGAACGAACCGGCCGCGCCGCGCAGGCGGTCGAAGCCGAAGGCCGCCCCGACCTGGTGATACAGCCGGGCGACGTTCTCGACGCTCCAGCTGGAGGCGTTGGCCAGGTCGACGAGGTCGGCGGCCGTGGTCAGCGGCTGCAGGGCCGCAACCGCCTGGGCCAGGGCTTCCGGCGCGCCGTCGGCGGCGTAGGCCTTCACCCGCTTGGCGACGGCCTTCTGCTCGAACGGCGACAGGATGGCGGGGGCCAGGCCCTTAAGCGCCGCCACCGACGGCCCATAGGCCTCGACCAGCTGCTTGACGCTGGCCTTGTCGCGCACCGCGCGGCGCGCCAGCCAGAAGCTGAGGCTGCGCAGGGCGTAGGCCAGGGCCTTGTAAAGCGCCGTCTGGCCGTCGGCCGAGGCCTTGTTGTCCAGCGCGTTGACCTGATCCCACAGCCCGTCGATCCCCAGGATTTCGCGGGCGGCGGTGAAGCCGGTGACCACCGCGCCGACATCGGCGCCGGCGGCGGCCTTCAGGCGGGTGACGAAGGTCGGGCCGCACATGTTGACCATCTGGTTGCCGACCACCGTGGCGATGATCTCGCGCTTCAGCCGGTGCTTGCCCATGGCGTCGGCGTACTTGTCCAGCGCCTTGGGGAAGTAGCCGCGCAGCGTCGCCTCGAACCAGGGATCGTCCGGCGCATGGCTGGCGACGATCTCGTCGAACAGGTCGAGCTTGCCATAGGCCAGCAGCACGGCCAGTTCGGGCCGGGTCAGGCCCTTGTTGGCCGCCTTGCGCTCAAGGAGCGCCGTATTGGTCGGCAGGCCCTCGACGCGGCGATCCAGGCGGCCGCGCTGCTCCAGGTCGACCATGTAGCGGATCTGGGCGTCAACCTCGCTGGCGGCGTCGCTTTCCAGCAGGGTCAACGCCAGGGTCTGGTCGTAATTATGCTCCAGCACGTGGTGGGCCACGTCGTCGGTCATCGAGGCCAGCAGCGTGTTGCGGCTGTCGCGGGTGAGCTCGCCGCCGCGCTCCAGGATCCCGGTCAGGATCTTGATGTTGACCTCGTGGTCGGAGCTATCGACGCCGGCCGAATTGTCGATGGCGTCGGTATTCAGGCGACCACCGCTCTGGGCGAACTCGATGCGACCGGCCTGGGTGAGACCCAGGTTCGCGCCTTCGCCGACCACCTTCACCCGGAGGTCCGAGCCGTTGATGCGGATGGCGTCGTTGGCCTTGTCGCCGGCGTCGGCGTTGCTTTCACCCTTGGCCTTCACATAGGTGCCGATGCCGCCGAGATAGAGCAGCTCGGCCTTGGACTTCAGGATCGCGGTCATCAGCTCGGCCGGCGACACGGCCTCGGCCTTGATCTCGAAGAGGTCGCGGACCTCCTTCGACAGCGGGATGCTCTTCAGGCTGCGGGCAAAGACGCCGCCGCCGGCCGAGATCTTCGACTTGTCGTAATCATCCCACGACGAGCGCGGCAGCTTGAACATGCGGCTGCGCTCTTCCCACGAAACCGCTGGATCCGGGTTCGGGTCGAGGAAGATGTGGCGATGATCGAAGGCGGCCAGGAGCTTGGTCTGCTTGGACAGCAGCATGCCGTTGCCGAACACGTCGCCCGACATGTCGCCGACGCCCACGGCGGTGAAGGTCTGGGTCTGGATGTCCTTGCCCAGCTCGCGGAAGTGGCGCTTGACCGCTTCCCAGGCGCCGCGGGCGGTGATGCCCATGACCTTGTGATCGTAGCCGACCGAGCCGCCCGAGGCGAAGGCGTCGCCCAGCCAGAAGCCATAGTCTTCGGCCACGCCGTTGGCGATGTCGGAGAAGGTCGCCGTACCCTTGTCGGCGGCGACGACCAGGTACGGATCCTCGCCGTCGTGCACCACGACCGAGGCCGGCGGCACGACGTTGTTCTCGGCGTCCAGGTTGTCGGTCAGGTCCAGCAGGCCCGACAGGAAGGTCTTGTAGGCGCGGATCGCCTCCGTCTGCACGGCGTCGCGATCGCCGCCGCGCGGCAGCTGCTTGGGATAGAAGCCGCCCTTGGAGCCGACGGGCACGATGACGGCGTTCTTGACCTGCTGAGCCTTCACCAGGCCCAGCACCTCGGTGCGGAAGTCATCGCGACGGTCGGACCAGCGCAGGCCGCCGCGGGCGACGGGGCCAAAGCGCAGGTGTACGCCCTCGACGTGCGGGGCTGAGACGTAGATCTCGCGGAACGGCTTGGGGGCCGGCAGGTCTTCCAGCTCCCGCGAAGCGATCTTGAAGCTGATGTAGGGCTTGGGCCCGCCGTCGGCGGCCGGCTGATAGAAGTTGGTCCGCTGAATGGCGCCGACCAGAGCCGCGAGGCGGCGCAGGACGCGGTCAGCGTCCAGGCTTTCCACCGCCTGCAAGGCCTCGACGATCTTGGCCTGAACGGCCTTGGCCTGGTCCTGGCGTGTCTTGAGATCGGCGCGGACGGCGGGGTCGAACTTGGTCTGGAAGAGGTCCAGGATCAGGCGGCTGACGCCGGGGTGATCCGACAAGGCTTGCTCCTGCACGCCCTGGCTGGGGTCCAGGCCCGATTGCTGGCGGTAACGGGCCAGGGCCCGGATCAGCGCGGCCTCGCGCCAGCCTATGCCCAGTTCCAGCACCAGGCGGTTGAAGCCGTCGCTCTCGGCGCGGCCGGTCCAGATGGCGACAAAGGCGGCTTCGAAGGCCTGCTTGATGTCGTCGAAGACCAGGTGCTCGCCGGCCTCGTCGCGCAGGACGAACTCGTGCACCCAGACCGGCTGGCGATCCGGTGAAACCTTGAAGCCGTCCTCGATCAGCGCCTTCAGGCCCATGTGCTCCAGGATCGGCAGCACGTCGGCCAGCGGCGCGGCGGCGCCCGGGCGATACAGCTTGAAGCGGAAGGTCACCGCGCTGTCGCCGTCGCGGCGGAAGGCGCGGACACGGACGGCCTCGCCCTCGGCCAGGTCGTCAATGACCTGGATGTCGGCCAGAGCCTCCTCGGCGTCGTACTGGTCGCGATAGCCGGGCGGAAAGGCGCCGGCATAGCGGTTCAGCACCTGGGCGACGCGGCCCGCCTGGCCTTCGCGCACGGCGGCCTCGAAGCGATCGTCCCAGGTGCGAGCGGTCTCGGCGATGGCGGCCTCGACGGCGGCCATGTCGGGCTCGGCGTGGTCGCCGGGCGTGACGCCTAGGATGTAGTGCACGCGGGCCAGGGGCGCGTCGGAGAAGCTGGGATAGTAGGCCGACACCCGCCCCCGGAAAGCCTGGGCGAGGATGTCGCCGGCGCGGGCGCGGACACCGGAATCGTACCGGTCGCGCGGCACGAACAGCAGCACCGAGATGAAGCGGTCGAACGGGTCGCGGCGGGTGAACAGCTTCACCCGCGGCCGGTCGTACAGGTGCAGAACGCCCAGGGCCGTGGCGAGCAGCTGGGCCTCATCGGTCTGGAACAGCTCGTCGCGCGGCCAGGTCTCGAGAATGTTGCGCAGGCGCTTGCCGTTGTGGCTGTCAGGGTCCTTGCCGGCGCGCGAAAGGATATGAGCCACCTTGCGACGGACCAGCGGCACCTCGTGGGCCGGGGTCTCATAGGCCTCGGCCGTGAACAGGCCGACAAAGCGGACCTCGCCAGAGGCCTTGCCGTCGGCGCCGTACCGGCGCACCCCGACATAGTCCATGTAGCCGCGACGGTGGACCCGCGAGCGCAGGTTCGACTTGGCCACCACGATCGGGTCGCCGATGTCGATGTGGGTGCGGATCTGGGCCGACAGGATGGCCGGTTCGCTGCCCCGGCGCAGCACGGTGCGAGCCTGGTCCCGCAGCACGCCCAGGCTGCCCTCGGGCTGGTACAACGGCTCCTCGGCGGCGTAGCCTCCGTCCGCGGTCCGGGGATATTCGTAGACGCGCGCGCCCAGGAACACGAAGTGATCGCCTTCCAGCCAGTCGAGGAAGGCCAGGTCCTCGGTCTTTTCCTCGGCGGAGACCGGCGTCTGGGCGCCCTTCAACTCGTCGATGGTGCGGCGCATCAGGGCGCGCATGGCTTCGAAGTCCTGCACGGCCAGGCCGACGTCGGACAGCGCCTCGCGCACGCCCTGGACCAGGGCGGTCTCGCGGTCCTCGCCGACCGGGGCCAGCCAGATCTGGATCATCGAGCGGCGGACGCCGCCGCAATCGGCCACCGGGTGGAACATGGCGCGCACCGAGAAGCCGGCCTCGGCCACCTCGCCCATGATGCTGTCGACCAGGAACGGCCGGTCGGGCTGGACGATCTCGAGCAGGTCGGAGGGGGTTTCGCCGCCCTCGGCGCGGCGCAGGCGGATGGCGGGTTCGGACAGGTCCTTGGCGCTCTCTCCGAAGCGCCAGAAGTCGGCGAGGGCGCGGGCGGCGTCGGTAACGTCCAGGCCCGGCAACTCCTCGGCGGACCAATCGTCCTGCGCCTGGGCGGCGAAGCCGCGCGCGGCGGGCGACAGCGCCTCGACCGACGATCCCAGGGCTTCGGCGAACGCGCTTACGAGCGGACCGACCGGGGCCTCAGAGGACTTGAGGTCATTTTTTTCGCCGATCATAGGATTTCCTCGCGAATTTTTGGCCGCAACCTAGCCCTCTCGGGCGCTACTTCAACCGCTAAGTCGGAAATCTGAAAGAATTCGTGCCGGATACACCCATGACAGCGCAAACGGAAACGCCGCCGGCTGGGGGGAAGCCGGCGGCGCGGGCCCGCGCTGGGGGAAGGCGGGCGTCTTCCGCTTCGACGGCGGCGGCCTTGCCTGCCGCTGTCTGCGGTTGTCCGGGTGGGGGGAGCCGGACAGAGCATAGATAGGGACCAAGGCCCGCCGTTTAAGAGGCGCCCGCATTTCTTTCGGACCTACTTCTTGCGGGACGACGTCTTGCGGGCCGGCGATTCGTCGGGGGCCGGACCGTGGCCCTTGCCCGACAGGATGCGCTCGCCCTGCGGATCGCCGTCCTCGGACAGCAGGATGGCGATCCAGCGCGAGCCCTCGAACTGGGCCAGGATCAACATGACCGCCACGGTCAGCGGCGTGGACAGGAACATGCCCGGCACGCCCCATAGCGCGCCCCACACGGCCAGGGACAGCAGCACCACGGTGGGGTCCATGTTCAGGCTGTCGCCCTGCATGCGCGGCAGGATCACATTGCCGACGACGAAAAAGATGGCCTGTAGGGCCGCGAACAGGATGATCGCCGGCCACAGGCTGTCGGGGAACTGCACCAGGGCGAACAGCGGCGGCAGGAAGCAGCCGATCGCCCCGCCCAGGATCGGGATGTAGGCGGCCAGGAAGATCAGGAAGGCCCAGAAGAAGGCGTTGTCCAGCCGCACCAGCATCATCACGACCCAAGCCGCGACGGCGATCATCAGGCCGGTGACCGTCTGGATCCACAGATATTGCTCCACCCCGTCACGGATGCGCTGGAACAGCTTCATGTTCTGCTCGCGCTCGGCATGGTGCGGGAACAACGCGACGATCTTGCGTGCGAAGCCCCGTCGCGAGGCGATGATGAAGCCGAAATAGATCAGCACCAGCACGGCGCTGGAGGCGAAGTTGCCGAACGACTGCGCCGCCTGGCCGATGAAGGCCTTGGGATTGAGCTGGTTGATGAGGCTGTCGAGGGTCGGCGCGATCTGAATGCCGACGGCATGGGCCACCTTGGCGATGATGCCGTTCAGGCGCGGCGCGTAGTCCTTAAGCTGGTCGAAGAATCCGCGACCGTTGTCGATGACCACCCAGAAGGATATCCCGAACAGCAGAATCGACAGCACGACCGCCGCCGGCAGCGCCGCCGCCTTGGGAAAGCCGGGCACGCGCAGCAGCAGGACCCGGGCGAAACTGTCGACCATCACCGCCAGGAACACCGCCAGCGCCAGCGGCGTCAGGATGTCCTGTGTCAGGTACAGCGCGGCGCCCCCCGCGATGACGGCCAGAAACACCACCGCGTTGCGGGTGGTGACAGGGGGCGGGGCGGGGGCCGGCATTTGTAAAACTTCTCCAGAAAAGCCCCGGACATTGACCGCGCCGATTGGCGTGACGCAAGGCCCCGGTTAGGCTTGAACGCCTATCGAAGGAGTTTGCCCCCATGTCGCTGTCGATTGGTGAGAACGAGATCCTGGTTGGCCTGGGGGAAGGCCCGGTGACCCAGCGGCTCGACCGCTCCAACCGCCACGGCGTCGTGGCTGGCGCGACCGGCACCGGCAAGACCGTCACCCTGCAGGTGCTGGCCCAGGCGTTTTCCGACGCCGGCGTGCCCGTCTTCGCCGCCGACGTGAAGGGCGACCTCTCGGGCGTGGCCATGCCGGGGACGCCGAACGAGAAGATGCTGGCCCGCGCCCAGTCGATGGACCTGGCCCTGTCGCCGGCCGCCCCGCCGGTGATGTTCTGGGACCTGTTCGGCCAGAAGGGCCACCCGATCCGCACGACCATCTCCGAGATGGGCCCGCTGCTGTTGTCGCGCCTGCTGGAGCTGAACGACGTGCAGGAAGGCGTGCTGACCATCGCCTTCCATGTCGCCGATCAGGATGGCCTGTTGCTGCTGGACCTGAAGGACCTGCAGGCGGCCCTGAAATACGTCGCCGACCACGCCGAGGAGATCGGCGTCCAGTACGGCAATGTCGCGCCCGCCACGGTCGGCGCCATCCAGCGCAAGCTCCTGACCCTGCAGACGCAAGGGGCCGAGAATTTCTTCGGCGAACCGGCCCTGGATCTCCCAGACCTGATGCGCACCGACGCGGCGGGCCGCGGCTACGTCAATCTGCTGGCGGCCGACCGCCTGATCCAGTCGCCCAAGCTCTATTCGACCTTCCTGCTGTGGCTGCTGTCCGAACTGTTCGAGGTGCTGCCCGAGGTGGGCGATCCGGAGAAACCCAAGCTGGTCTTCTTCTTCGACGAGGCCCATCTGCTGTTCAACGACGCGCCCAAGCCGCTGCTGGAGAAGATCGAGCAGGTCGTTCGCCTGATCCGCTCCAAGGGCGTGGGCATCTATTTCGTCACCCAGAACCCCGCCGACATTCCCGACGCGGTGCTGGGCCAGCTGGGAGCCCGCGTGCAGCACGCCCTGCGCGCCTACACCCCCGCCGATCAAAAGGGCCTGAAGGCCGCCGCTCAATCGTTCCGGGTCAATCCCGCCTTCGACACCGCCGAAACCATCCAGGCCCTTGGCGTGGGCGAGGCCCTGGTCTCGACCCTGGACGAGAAGGGCGCGCCCTGCATCGTGCAGAAGACCTTGATCCGCCCGCCCGCCTCGCGCCTGGGGCCCGTGACGCCCGAGGAGCGCGCGGCCCTGAAGACCAAGAGCCCGGTCGCCGGAATCTATGACACCGCCGTCGACCGCGACTCCGCCTACGAGATCCTGCAAGGCCGCGCCCAACAGGCGCAACGCCAGGCCGACGCTGTCCGCGAACAGGCGGAAGAGGTCAAGCGCGAGGCCGCCGAGGCCAAGGTCCGCGAACGCGAGGAAGCCGCCGCGGCTCGCGCGGCCCGTCCCCGCGCCTCCAGCCGCCAGACCATGACCGAGGCCTTCGCCACCACCCTGGTGCGCACCGTCGCCTCGACGGCCGGACGCGAACTGATGCGCGGCCTGCTGGGCGGGCTGCTGGGCGGTTCTACGAGCCGGCGGCGGCGGTAGCGCCCCGCTTGCGGGGCCTCCTTTTCGGAGTCCCCTGTCGGCCGGCCAGCAGCGCCGAGGCGACCTCGGCCAGTTGGTCTACCTGGAAGGGCTTGCGCAGGATCGGCCAGGGCAGGTCGGTCGGCGCCACATCCATGCGGTCGCCCGCGTAGCCCGTGGTCAACAGCACCGCCATGTCCGGCCGGTGGGTCGAGGCCGAGCGCGCCAGGTCGACTCCGCTGACGCCGCCGGGCATGACGATGTCCGACATCAAGAGGTCGAAGGCCACGCCCTCCTCCAGCGCTTCCAACGCCGAGGCGCCGTTCTCGGCCGTGGTCACGTCGCACCCCAGGTCGCGCAGCAGGCCGTCGGCGATCTCGCGCACCGCCGCGTCGTCCTCGACCAGCAGAACCCGCACGCCCTGCAGGCGATCGCGGGGCGGCGGCGCGACGCTGGCCGCGGCGGCCGTGGCCGGCGCCTCCGTCGCGGGCAGGTAGAGCGCGACCGTGGTGCCGCGCCCCTCGACGCTGTCGATGCTGACGCCGCCCCCGCACTGCCGCAGAAAGCCGTACACCTGGGCCAGGCCCAGACCCGTGCCCTTGCCCACCTCCTTGGTCGTGAAGAACGGCTCGAACACCCGCGCCAGCACCTCGGGCGGCATGCCTGTCCCCGTATCGCTGACCGCGAGGCGGACATAGTCGCCGGGTTCGGTGTCCAGGACCTGACCCGCCGCCAGGGCCACTGGTTCGATCGCGATGCTGATCTCGCCGCCGGTCGAGGTGGCGTCGGCGGCGTTGACCACCAGGTTCAACAACGCCGCCTCCAGCTGGGCCGCGTCGACGCGCGAGCGAATGCCGCCGCCTTCCCGCCGGATCGTCAGGGTCATGGCCTCGCCGACGGCGCGTCGCAGCAGGGGCTCGGCCTGATCCAGCAGGGCGCCGATGTCGACGACCTCCAGCTTCAGCTCCTGGTTCCGCGAGAAGGCCAGCAGCTGCCGGGTCAGCCGCTCGCCGCGCTGCCCCGCCGCCAGGGCCGCCTCGGCAAGGCGCGTCACGCGCTGGGTGTCCTCGGGCCGGCGCAGGATCATGTCCAGGCCGCCGACGATCACCGTCAGCAGATTGTTGAAATCGTGCGCCACCCCGCCGGTGAGCCGGCCGACGGTCTCCAGCCGCTGGGCCTGGGCCAAGGCGGCCTGGGCGCGGGCGGTCTCGGCCATGCTGGCCTGCAGCGCGGCGGTGCGCTCGGCGACCCGGTCCTCCAGATCCTTGCGCGCCTCGACCGTCTCGGTGAAGTCGAAGCAGCTGCCGATATAGCCGCGATAATCGCCGGCCTCGTCGAAGCGCGGCGCGCCGACACTGTTGATCCACCGCCAGGCGCCGTCGGCCCGCTTGAGCCGGAAGGCGACATTGAACGGCTCGCGCCTGGCCGCCGCCACGTCCGCCGCGTTCAGGCTGGCCTCGACGTCGTCGGGATGAACGCCGCTCAGCCAGCCCTCGCCCAGTTCCTGTTCCAGCGTCCGCCCCCGGAAGTTCAGCCAGGCCTGGTTGAACCAGTCGGCCTGCCCCCGCGCCGAAGTCGCCCAGATCAGCACCGGAGCCGAGTTGGCGACCCCCCGGAACAGCTCTTCGCTGCTGCGCAGAGCCGCCGCCGCGCGGCGCTCCTGGGTCACGTCGCGGAACGTCACCGCCAGGTCGCCGCCCAACCGCACGCCGCTGGACCGGATCCAGCGCTCCTCGCCGTCGATCACCCGCCGCACGTCGAGATCGTCGGGCCCGCCGGTCTCCAGCAGCCGCTTCATCCGCTGGAGCATGTCGACGCCGGTCTCGTTCGGAAACACGTCGGTCATCCGCCGGCCCAGCAAGGTCGAGACCCCCGTGGGCCGCATCGAGTCGGCGACCGGATTGACGTAGGTCCATCGAAAGTCGACGACCTTGCCGCGCTCGCGCACCGGCTCCAGGATCACGAAGGCGTCCAGCGACAGCTCCTGGGCGGTGCGGAATCGTTCCTGGGCGGCCAGGCCCGAACGCACGGCCAGCCGCATCGCCTCGACCAGCACGACGATCAGGCCGCCGCACAGCACGAACATGGTGAGCTGCACGCTCTCGCGCGTGTGCAGCATCCATGAACCGTCGGTCGACATCCAGAAACGCCAGGCGATGCCCGCGCTCAAGGCCAGCGCCAAGAAGCCTGGCCCGAGACCGCCGACCATGGCCGCCACCAGCACCGCCACGAAAAAGGTGGGAAAGTTCATCGGAACGTCGGTGACCAGCACGGCGGCGATCCGAGCGGCCAAGGCCACCAGCACGGCCACCAGAGCCAATCCGTAACGCAGCTCCCGCCGGTCGGCCGCCGTCACGAACCTGATCGCCGTCCGTCCCAGCACGCTCGCCAATCCCCGCCTACCGACACGCCGCGCAGCCTTAAGGCTCCGCTTGGCTATCGCCTAACGTGTCATGGAATACGGAGTTCCGGTCCCGCGCAATCGGTTCCGCGCGGGAAGGCGATCAGGCGGAACGCTTGGCCTTGCGGCGCGGTTCGGCCGGGGCCTCGGACGGCGCCGCCACCGCGCTGGCCGCCGTCCAGGCGGCCAGGGCGTCGACCGGAGCCGGACGGCCGATGGCGTAGCCTTGCAGCTCCGTGCAGTTCTCGCCGCGCAGGAAGACGATCTGCTCCTCGGTCTCCACCCCCTCGGCCACGACCGGGATCTCCAGGCTGCGGCCCAGGCCCAGGACGGCGCGCACGATGACGGTCGCGCGGTCGTGGCGATGGATGTTCTCGACGAAGCTCTTGTCGATCTTGATCTTGTCGAACGGGAACGACTGCAGGGTCGACAGCGACGAGAAACCCGTGCCGAAGTCGTCCATGGCGATCCGCACGCCCAGGGCCTTCAGGCGACGCAGATTGTCCAGAGCGCGCTGATAGTCCTTGAACAGCGCGCTCTCGGTGATCTCCAGCTCCAGGCGGGAGGGCGACAGGCCGGTCGTGATCAGCACCTCGTGCACCAGGCTGGGCAGCGCCGGATTGTGCAGCTGGATCGGCGACAGGTTCACCGCGATGCGCAGCGGCTTTTCCCACGACGCGGCGTCGGCGCAGGCGCGGCGCAGAACCCAATCGCCCAGCGGCCCGATCAGGCCGTTCTCCTCGGCGACCGGGATGAAGTCCAGCGGCGGGATCATGCCGCGCGTCGGGTGCCGCCAGCGGACCAGAGCCTCGAAACCGCAGACCTCGCCGTCGGTGGCGCGCGCCAGCGGCTGGTAGTGGACCACCAGCTCCTCGTCAGCGATGCCTTGGCGCAGGTCGCGGGCCAGGTTGCGGCGCTCGCGGATGCTGTCGTCCATCTCGCGCTTGAAGAAGCGATAGACGCCGCGGCCGCTTTCCTTGGCGCGGTACAGGGCCATGTCGGCGTTGGCCATGAGGGCCTCGGCCGTGCGGCCGTCGTCGGGATAGAGGCTGACGCCCAGGCTGGCGCCCAGGGCCAGTTCCTGGCCTTCGTAGGGGACCGGAACCGACAGCATCTCGATCAAGCGACCCGACAGCTCGGCGGCCGCGGTCGGCTGGTCGCCGCCAGCCACCTGCACCACGATGAACTCGTCGCCGCCCAGCCGCGCGGCGAAGGACGGGGCCTGCACCGCCGACTGGAGGCGGCGGGCGGTCTCGACCAGGATGGCGTCGCCGGCCAGGTGACCGTGCTGGTCGTTGGCTTCCTTGAAATGGTCCAGGTCGATGCAGATCACCGACAGGCTCTCGCCCGAGGCCTCGACACGCTCGACGGCGGCGGCCAGGCGGGCTTGCAGCGAATTGCGGTTCGGGAGGCCGGTCAGGCCGTCGTGTTCGGCCAGATAGCGGATCTTCTCCTCGGCCGCGCGACGCTCGCGCAGGTCGCGGACGGCCAGGACGGTCAGGCCCGTGGTCTCGATGCGGGCGCCGTCGTCCATCAGGCGTTGGAATACCTCGACAGGGATCTCGCGGCCGCCGGCGACCGGCTGGATCTTGCCCTCCCGGCGAACGCCTTCGTAGGCGGAGACCTTGTCGTCGAAGGTCAGGATGGCGCCGAACAGCGGACGGCCGACCAGTTCCGACAGCGGCGCGCCGGCCAGTTCGCAGAAGGCCGCGTTGGCGTCGTTGATCTTGCCCGACTGGACCACGACCAGGCCTTCATAGGCGGCGTTGGCGAGGCGGCGGATGCGCTCGAGCGCCGAACGCGAGGTCTGGGACTCGATCGCCACGGCGCCCAGGCCGCCCAGAATGATCATGCTGGTGATCGAGACCACCGCCAGGGTCAGCATGGCGCCCGACAGCAGCTGTTCGGGCACGGCGACCGTGGCGTCCGGAACGATGGTGATCGCCGACATGCCGGTGAAGTGCAGGGCCACGATGCCCAGGCACAGCAGACCGCCGCCCATCGCCTGACGCTGCATGGTGCGGGCCGTGCCGGCGACCACCAGCGCGGCCGTGGCGCCGGCCACGCCCAGGATCGCGGAAAGGCCGACGGTGGCGTGCTCCCAGACCAACTGCCCCTGGGTCACGAACGCCGACATGCCGGTGTAGTGCATGGCCGCCACGCCCAGTCCCAGCAGGACGCCGCCGGCGAAGTCGTTGGTGGTCGAACGCTGGGCCGAGGCGACGGCGAAGCCGCTGGCCATGAACAGGGCCGCGATCATTAGCGACATCAAGGTGCCGGTGGGGCTGTAGCCGGTCTTCAGGCCCGGGGTGTAGGCGACCATGGCGATGAAATGGGTGGCCCAGACGCTGGAGCCGGCGACCAGTCCGGTGAGCAACAGCCAGGCGGCGCGCACGACGCCGCGGGCGCCGCGCATCCGCGAATACAGGCGGAACGTGGTGAAACAGCCCGCTATGCAGACGAGGCCGGCGACAAGCACCAGGCGCAGATCATGCTGCGTCGTCAGGCAGGTCAGGAACTTGAGCACGCACGCCCCCCCGAGGGTCACATCCCCTCAGAGCTACAGCGGGAGTTGCAAATAATCCGTTTCACTTCGCGACATCGCGACATAACGCCCGATGTCGCCCGGGATCGCGGGTATATTCTTCCCCGCGCAACTTTGGATCAGCGTCTCGCAGACTGAGCGCCATGCCAGCGCCAGGCGCTGGACAGGATGGCGTCCAGATCGCGCGACGGCCGCCAGCCCAGTTGCTCGCGGGCCTTGGCGTTGTCGGCCACCAAGGCCGGGGCGTCGCCCTGGCGGCGTGGCGCGACCTGAACCGCGAGCGGCGCCCCCGCCACACGCCCCACCCCGTCGACAAGCTCGCGCACCGTCGTGCCCGCCCCGGCGCCGAGATTGTAGGAGTCCGATGCTCCGCCCGCCAACAACCGCCGCACGGCCAGCACATGAGCGTCGGCCAGGTCCAGCACATGGACGTAGTCGCGCTCGGCCGTGCCGTCTCGGGTGCCATAGTCCTCGCCGAAGATCGTGAAATGGGACCGCTGGCCCAGGGCGACCTGGATCGCCAGCGGAATGGCGTGGGTCTCCGGCTCGTGCCACTCGCCGATGCGGCCTTCGGGATCGGCCCCGGCGGCGTTGAAATAGCGCATCACCGTACTGCGGAAGCCGGCATGGCGATCGTAGTCGGCCAGGGCCTGCTCGACCATCAGCTTGCTGCGCCCGTAGGGATTGAGCGGCGCCTGCGGATGGGTCTCGGCCATAGGCAGCTGGACCGGTTCGCCAAAGGTGGCGCAGGTCGAGGAGAACACCAGGGCGTTGACGCCGGCGCGCCGCGCCGCCTCGATCAGGGTGATCGTGCCGCCGACATTGACGTCGAAGAACGCGCCGGGGTTCTTGACCGACTCTCCGACCTCGATGCGGGCCGCGAAATGCAGCACGGCCACGGGGCGGTGGGCGGCGAGGACGGCGTCCAGGCGAGCGGCGTCGCGGATGTCGCCGACTTCCAGCGGCCCCCATTGCACGTGCTCGCGGTGACCGTTCGAAAGATCGTCGAAGACCACGGGCCGGAACCCCGTCCGGGCCAGGGCCAAGCAGGTGTGAGAGCCGACATAGCCGGCGCCGCCGGTGACCAGAACGGTTTGCATCGAAGATCCCGCGCCAAGACGCGTTCCTGCTACCGGGGGGTCATCAAGATGTCACGACTTACAGTGTTTTGCCGCTCGGCGTTTTAGGCCGGCTTGCCTCGGCGCCATGATTGACGGATTAGGCGGAAGCGTCGCCCTCGCGACGCCCATTTCGGATCGGAATGCTTCTATGCGCGTAGCGATGATTGGCACGGGATATGTGGGCCTGGTGTCGGGGGCGTGC
>CBIHOB010000081.1:0-18809 GCA_966211605.1 uncultured Caulobacter sp. | reverse complement strand
GGCCACGTGCACGACGAGCACTGCGGTCACGATCATCACCACCATGATCACGATCATGGCCACGCCAGCGCCATCCATGACGACGGTGTGAAGGGGATCTCCCTGACCCTGGACAAGCCCGTCGACGGCCAGAAGATCACCGCCTGGCTCAATGACCTGCTGGCCAAGCGCGGCCCGGACATCCTGCGCGCCAAGGGCATCATCGACGTGAAGGGCGAGAACAAGCGTCTCGTGTTCCAAGCCGTCCACATGATCCTGGAGGGCGACTTCCAGCGCGAATGGACCGAGCAGGACAAGCGCTACAGCCGCATGGTCTTCATCGGTCGCGACCTGGACGAGGCCGAGCTGCGCAAGGGCTTCGAGGCGACGGCGGCCTAGACGTCTCTTGAGCGGAGAAAGCAAAAGCCCCGGAGCGATGCTTCGGGGCTTTCGTGTTTCTGGATCTCACGGAGCCTCAATGCAGGTCCTCGTTGACGATGCCGACCCTGGTCCAGCCGTTCTTGTGGACCACGTTGATCACCCCCATCAGCGCCTCGTAGGGCACGTCGGCCTGGGCGCTGATCATCACCCGCTGGTCGGCGCGAGAAACGGGCTGGCCGTTGGCCTGGAAGCGGGCGGAAAGATCGCGGGCCAGGGTGTCAAGCCGGGTCGCCTGGCCGGCCAGGAACAGCGCGCCGGAGTTCTGGATTGCGATGGCCACCGGCTTGGTCGGCGTCGTCCGGCTGGAGGCCAGCGGCATGTCCAGCTTGATGGAGGTCACCGCCGTCGGCACGGCGACCATGAAGATCACCAGCAGCACCATCAGGATGTCCACGAAGGGCGTGACGTTGATGTCCGCGTTCTGGCGCACGGCATAGCGCCCGCCGCCGCCCGAGAGGTTCGCCGCCATGGAGTGTCTCCCATCTCACCATGAAGTTACAGGTGTACACTCGCTCTATTTTGTACGGCTGTAAACTGGAATGTTCCGGGCGCGAAAAAGGGGCCGGACGTCGCCGCCCGGCCCCTGATTTTCCTAGGCGTCGCAGAAGACCTTAGTGCAGGTCTTCGTTGATCAGGCCGACCTTGAACCAGCCCGCGGTCTGCAGTTGGTTCAGCACGCCCATGAAGTCGGCGTACAGCACGTCGGCGTCGGCGCGGATCATGACGCGCTGATCGTCCTTCGGGCCGGCTTGGCCCGTCGCGGCGAACTTGGCGTTCAGGTCGGCTTCCAGGCCGTCGAGGCTGGTTTGCTTGTCGGCGATGAAGATCGCGCCCGACTTCTGGATCGAGATGAAGACCGGTTCCTTCGGCTTCTCGTTCGTCTGGTTCGGGACCGCCGGCGGCAGGTCGATCTTGATCGAGGTCACGGCCATCGGCACGGCGACCATGAAGATGATCAGCAGCACCAGCAGGATGTCCACGAAGGGCGTGACGTTGATTTCGGAATTCTGGCCCAGCGAATAACGGCCACCGCCGCCGCCAGCAAGTTTAGCCGCCATAGCCTGACTGTCTCCCAGAAGGCCGCGCCGCTCGGGGCGCGCCTGAAATGTCGTTACCTCGCCACGTCTGGCTCAGACGGGCGCGGAAGTAAAGCCCGACGACGCATCGCAATAGCAACCCCTTTTCGAGTCTTTTTTGCCGAACGCCGTTCGAACGGGCAGCCGGCGGGGGCGTGCTTCGCTCGAGACGCGAAATGCGCCCTTTGCGGCGGCTTTTGAAAGAGTCTGGTCGTCGGGCCCTCGGTGTCTTATCTCGCGCGCATGATCTTTTCCTTCGACGCCTTCGTCACCGACGCCCTGTTCGATCGCTCCGGCCGCGCCATGTTCGCCTTGGGCGACGGCACCGTTCGCCTGCAGACGCAGGACGGGTTCGTCACGGTCGAGGCCCATGGCGGCCCGCTCGGCGGCGCGGTCCTCTCGGCGGCCGTCCATCCCAGCGGCAATGGGATCGTCACCGGCGGCGACGACGGCAAGGTGGTCTGGAGCCGAATCGAAGGCGGTGAGGTCGTCGCCACCCTGATCGCCGAGGTGAAGAGCAAGTGGATCGAGCACGTGGCGACCAGCGCCGCCTCGGGCCTGATCGCCTTCACGGCCGGCAAGGAGGCGCATGTCCGCGACGTCGCCGACCCGGCCTTCACGCGCACCTTCGCCCACGACAAGACGGTGTCGGGCCTGGCCTTCGAGCCCAAGGGGCGGCGTCTCGCCAGCGCCACCTATGGCGGGGCCTATCTGTGGTACGCCCGCATCGCCGACCAGAAGCCGACCCTGATGAAGTGGGCCGGCAGCCACATCGCCGTGGCCTTCAGCCCGGACGGCAAGTTCCTGATCTCGTCGATGCAGGAGAACCAGCTGCACGGTTGGCGTCTGTCGGACGGCAAGGACATGCGGATGGGCGGCTATCCCTCCAAGATCAAGAGCGTGGCCTTCTTCGACAAGGGCAATCTGCTGGTCACGGCCGGCGCTTCGGGCGCGGTCATCTGGCCGTTCGCCGGCGCCAACGGCCCGATGGGCAAGGAAGCGGCCGAGATCGGCTTCTCCCGCGATTCGATGGTCGTCCGGGTGGCGGGCATCGACACGCACCCGGTCTGCGCGGCGGCCCAGGACAACGGCAGGATCTGGATCGCCCACATGCGCAACGGCCGCATCGAGACCGTGAAGGCCGAGAAGGGCGCCCCGATCAGCGCCCTGTCGACCAGCGCCGACGGCAAGTTCCTCGCCTGGGGCGACGAGAGCGGCGAGGCCGGTGTCCTGGAGATCCCGGACATCAGCGGGCCGCGCGAGTTCGCGGGGTAGCTAAAATCCCTTCAGCTCGGCCCATTCCTCGAACGGGGCGCGGCGGCTGCGGAAATTGTTCACCGGCGCGGCCTCGTCGCGGTAGCCCAAGGCCATGCCGGAGAACAGCATATGGCCCTCAGGCAGGCCGACATGCTCGTCGACCAGCTTGTTGTAGTGCGACCAGAACTCCTGCGGGCAGGTGTCCAGCCCCCGCTCGACGGCCAGCAGCATGAAGGTCTGCATCAGCATGCCGACGTCGCTCCACTGCGGCGGGCCGCAGCGGCGGTCGATCGAGAAGAACAGCTGCACCGGCGCGCCAAAGCCCTGGCCGTTGGTCGAGAACCACTGCAGGCGCGCCAGCTTGTCCTCGCGCGGTATGCCCAGCGCCCCGTACATGTCCTCGCCGACCTGGTAGCGGCGGCTGCGCAGCGGCTCCCATAGATTGGCCGGATAGACGTCGTATTCGGTGGAGTCGGGCGAGGCGACGCGGGCCAGCATGGCCGCCTTCAGCTTCGCCAGCGGCTCGCCCGCCACGACCTGCACCCGCCAGGGCTGAAGATTGCCGCCAGACGGCGCGCGGGCGGCGGCCTCCAGCAGGTCGCGGACCAGGGCGGGGGCGACCGGGTCGGGCTTGAAGGCGCGCACCGACATGCGGCGGTTGACGGCGTCGATCACGTCCATCGAAGGCTCCCTTAACCTGGCGGCTCTATCCACGCGACAGCGGCGGTTCCTCTGGCTAGCATCCGTCCGTCGGGTAAAGACAAGTAGGACTATCGAGGGGCGTTACGTGCGGCGGCTTCTGCGGAATATCGCGCTGGCTCTGTTCATCGTGCTGGTGGCCGGACCGGTGGTCACGGTGATCCTGTATCGCTTCATCCCGCCGCCGGTGACGCCGCTGATGGTGATCCGCGCCGTCGAGGGGCGGGGGCTGGACCACCGCTGGCGGTCGATAGACAAGGTCTCTCCGGCCCTGCCGCGCGCCCTGATCGCGGCCGAGGACGCCAAGTTCTGCGACCATCGTGGCTTCGACTTCGACGCCCTGCAAAAGGCCTACGAGAACAACGAATCGGGGCGAAAGATCCGCGGCGGCTCGACCATCAGCCAGCAGACCGCCAAGAACGTCTTCCTGTGGCCGGGGCGCAGCTATGTCCGCAAGGGGCTGGAGGCCTGGTTCACGGTGCTGATCGAGACCTTCTGGGGCAAGAAGCGGATCATGGAGGTCTATCTGAACTCCATCGAATACGGCTCGGGCATCTACGGGGCCGAGGCCGCCGCCCAGCGCTATTTCGGGGTCGGGGCCGACGAACTGACCCAGGCCCAGGCCTCGCGCCTGGCGGCCATCCTGCCCAGCCCGCTGAAGTGGAAGGTGATCAAGCCGGGCAAGTACGTGGCCAAGCGCAGCAAGAAGATCGGCAAGGCTTCGGGCGCGGTCCGCCGCACGGGCCTGGCGGAATGCGTCAGCTAGGCCGCTAGCCGCGCATGCCCAGGAAAGCGAAATAACCGCCCTGCGGGTCCTTGGCGTTGACCACGAAGGCGCCGCCGGGGACCTCCATCGGGCCTATCAGAATCTCGCCGCCATGGGCCTTGACCCGCTGGACGGCCGAGTCCACGCCGTCGACGCCGAAATAGCACAGCCAGTAGGGGCCCGCCGGCAGGTCGGGGTTCGTGAACATGCCGCCGAACGCCTGGTCCAGGCCGAAGGTCTGGTAGGTCCCCATCGGACCCATGTCGACGGCGTCGTGCTTTTTCCAGCCGAACAGGCCGGCATAGAAGTCGAAGGCCTTTTCCCAGTCGACCGCGTGCAGCTCGGACCAGCCCAGCGAGCCGGGCGACATCGGCGCGGGACGCGGCGGCGGCTCCGTGGGGGCGCCCTTGAACAGCACGAACATCGCGCCCTGCGGGTCGGCGACGACGGCGAAACGGCCGACGTCGGGAATGTCTTGCGGCGCCTTGTGGATCTGGCCGCCGGCGGCCTGGACCCTTCCCGCGAAAGCGTCGACGTCGTCGACGGCGATG
Source organism: uncultured Caulobacter sp. (assembly GCA_966211605.1). Taxonomy (GTDB): domain Bacteria; phylum Pseudomonadota; class Alphaproteobacteria; order Caulobacterales; family Caulobacteraceae; genus Caulobacter. The sequence goes on along the minus strand of CBIHOB010000081.1, from coordinate 14,040 downwards.
TAGCCCAGCCAGCCGGGCGGGGCGCCCTGCATCTCCAGCATGCCGCCGACGGGGATATCGTCTCGCGTCTTGAAGATCGTGTAGGGGCCGGCTGGGCCGGATGACATCTCCGAGGTCCAGCCGATGACCTTGCGATAGAAGTCGCCGGCGGCGGCCGTGTCGGTCGTGACCAGTTCGAACCAGCAGAAGTCGTTGGCCATGCAGGGCTCCTTGAGAGGAGAGGGCAGCGCCTCGACGAAGGCGCTCCAGGAACGGATCATCAGGCGGCGCCGCCGCAGCAGGCGGCCTTGGGCGCGGTCTCGTACTCGTCGTGGCGGCGGATGAAGTCCATGTCGCCCTCCTCGTTGCGGCCCAGCGGCGCGCGGTCGAGGATCATCATCGCGCCGAGCAGCTCCTCGGCGCCGCGGGCATAGGTCGAATAGGTGTGGAACACCTGACCGGCTTCGTCGCGGTAGAAGGCCGACAGGCCCGGCAGCTCGTCATGGCCCTGGGCGACCGGCAGGTCGACGAAGTTGTAGGCGATGGTCTCGCCGGCCAGCGCCTCGGGCGTGAACGAGACTTGGAAATCGTGGTTGAAGTCGCTCTCGAACGCCGACACCCAGGGAAACCGCCAGCCCATCCGGCGCTTGTAGGTGGTGATCTTGTCTAGCGGCGCGCGCGAGGCGGCGACCAGGGTGACGTCGTGATTGTTCAGGTGCGGCAGCGTCCCGTCCAGGTGATCGGCCAGGAACGAGCAGCCCGGGCAGCCGGCGTCCCATTCCGGTCCGAACATGAAGTGATAGACCATCAGCTGGCTGCGGCCGTCGAACAGGTCTGAAAGCGTCTGCTTCCCGGCCGGCGTATCGAAGACGTAGTCCTTGGCGAGCTTCACCCAGGGCAGGGCCAGGCGCTCGGCGTTCAGAGCGTCGCGGGCGCGAGTGTGAGCCTTCTCCTTGGCCAGCAGGGCGCGGCGCGCCTCCAGCCATTCGTCTCGGGAAACCACCCTTCGCGCTTCTGAGGCGTGCGGCATCGCTGACTCCGTGGCCTGACGGGTTTTGGCTTGACTAATAACGTTGATATCAACATAAACCAGACATGTCAAAGCCGGTGGTGATTCCCCCGAATCCTGTTCCGTTCGAAACCACGCTGCACGTCCGTGACACCTGCCTTTGCCTGCACGTCCAGCGCGCCGCCCGAGCCCTGGCCCGCCGCTTCGACGAGGCCCTGCGGCCAGTGGGGCTGACCAACGGCCAGTTCTCGCTGCTGATGTCGCTGAACCGGCCCGAGCCGGCGGGGATGGGCGGGGTGGCCAATCTGCTGGCCATGGACCGGACCACCCTGACCGCCGCTCTGAAGCCGCTGGAACGACGCGGCTTGCTGACCGTGGCCCCCGATCCGAAGGACGGTCGCGCCCGGATGCTGGGCCTGACCGACGCGGGCCGGACGCTGCTGGCCCAGGCCGTGCCGATCTGGACGCGCGAGCACGCGGCGCTCGACGAGGTCCTGGCCGGCGGGGGCGATGGTCTCCGCGCCGGCCTGCGAGCGCTGGCCTAGACGCCGACCTTCGCCAGATAGGCCTCCACCGCCGCCGCGTCGCCGGCCTGGCCGACGACGGCCACATAGCCGTCCGGACGCACCAGCGCGAAGCCGCCGGGCGGCAGGCCGTAGGCGTCAGCGAACCAGCCGTCCGTGTCGATCAGGTCGGCGACGACCAGGCCTGGACGTGGCGCGATGGGCGCCCGGCCCAGTAGGGTCCAGTGCGGTCCGGCCAGCGCCTCGAACACCCGCCGGCCTTGGCACGGAGCGTCTGGCGCGCGGTCGCCCGGCGCGACCTTGGCGGCGACGCCCAGGTCCAGCGACAGAGGCGAGCCCTGGTAACCCAGGTCCAGTTGCCGGGCCTCGCGGCCGCGCTTGATTTCCTTCTCGCCCAGCAGTCGGACCGACAGGCCCAGCACGCCGGCGGCGATCGGCCGGCGTTCGGCCTCGTAGGTGTCGATCAGGGCCTCGGGCGCGCCGGACAGCACGGCGGCCAGCTTCCAGCCCAGATTGTAGGCGTCCTGCAGGCTGGTGTTCAGGCCCTGGCCGCCGGTCGGCGGATGCACGTGGGCGGCGTCGCCGGCCAGCAGCACGCGGCCGACCCGGTAGCGTTCGGCCAGGCGGGCATTGACCCCGAACGTCGAGGCCCATTGGACCTCGGTGACGACGATGTCCGTGCGATTGCTCCGGTCGCGGATGAGGGCGTTCAACGCCGCGACCGAGAAGTCCTCGACATCCGGCGCGTGGCCCTGAAGCTGGAAAAGGTCCGTCCCGGCCAGCGGGCAGAACGACACGCGCTGCCCGTCCGGGCCGGCGAAGTGATGCCACACCTCGCGCGAGAGGCCGGTCAAGCGGACGTCGGCGACGATGCCGCGACCGGGCTTGGTCTCGCCCGGGAAGTCGACGCCCAAGGCCCGGCGCACGAAGCTGCGGCCGCCGTCGGTCCCGATCATCCACCCGGCGCGGACCGTCTCGTCGCAGGCCAGGGTCGCGGTGACGCCGTGGTCGTCCCAGGTGAAGCCGGTCAGGGCGGTCGCGAAGCGCGGGGCGTGGCCCAGGGCGGCCAGCCGGTCGCGCAGGGCCCGCTCGGTCAGGAACTGCGGCGCCATCAGGGGGCGGGCATAGGGCTCGGCCGGGGTCGGGGTGACGTCCTCGGTCAGGGCGGTGTCGGTGAAGCTTCCATCCCGAGCATAGGTGCGTAGAGGCGGATAGGGCCCCGCGCCCAAGGCCATCAGGCCGTCCAGCACGCCCAGGTCCTCGAACACCTCGACGCTGCGGGGCTGGATCCCCTTGCCGCGCGAGCCGTGGAACGGACCGTCGGCCTTGTCGATCAGGATGAAGTCGACGCCCCGCCGGGCCAGGTCGATCGCCAGGGTCAGGCCGGCCGCGCCGGCGCCGCAGATGAGGACGTCCGTCGTCCGGGTGGGGATCATGCCTGTCTCCTTTTCCGTGCCTTTTGCACATGAAAAATGTGCAAAAGGCACATAATTGGAGGGCTGGACGGCGTCAATAAAAAACGTGCAAAATGCACGCATGAATTCTGAGCTACGCGACATTCACTCGGCGATGATGGACCTCGTCGGCTTTCTCAACCGGCCCCAGGCCGACGACATGCTGCTGCGCGAAGCGGGGGTGTCTCTGGACCGGGCGCTGTTTCCGCTGCTGGTGCGCATCGAGCGCAAGGGGCCGATCGGCGTGGTCGAGCTGGCCGATCACGCCGGCCGCGACCACTCGGTGGTCAGCCGCCAGGTCGCCAAGCTGGAGAGCCTGGGGCTGGTCGAGCGGCGCGCCGGCGCGACCGACAAGCGCGTGCGCGAGGCTGTGGTGACGTCCAAGGGCCAGGAACTGACCGACGCGCTGGACGCCGCCCGTCAGCGCCTGGCCGGGCCGATGCTGGAGAAATGGAGCGCCCGGGACCGCAAGGACCTGGCGCGCCTGCTGCGGCGGTTCGTCGACGAGGCGAACGCGACCTTGAAGGTCTAGTCGACCGCCAAAATCACATCGGATGCGGCGATCCGCGCCTCGACCTTCGCACCCACCGCCAGGGCCCAGGCCGGGTCGCCCGGCGTCAGGGTCGCCGTCAGGGTCTTGCCGGCCGACAGGGCAATGGTGAGCTCGGCCGAGGTCTCGCCGGCCTCGCGATCGACGACCTCGCCGGACAGGCGGTTGTCGCCATCCCCCTCGCCGAGCCGCACGAAGCTGGACTTGACCAGGGCGATGGCGGGGCGGCCGGGCGACAGGTCCAGGTCCTCGGCGCTGCGGCGGGTGATCGAGGCCCGTAGGGAGAGGCCTTCGCCCAATGACAAGGTCACGACCGCGGTGACGCCGTCGTCTTGCACGTCCACGATCACGCCGCGCAGGGCGTTGCGGGCGCTGGTGCGCAGGCCCAGGCTCCACAGCAGTTCGGCGTCGCCCGAGAGATCGGCCTCCAGCCGCGCGAAGGCCGCTCCAACTTCGCGCTCGGCGGCGCGGAAGGCGCGGATCACCGCCTGGCCGCGTGGCGTGACCCTGGCCGCCCCGCCGCTCTTGCCGCCCGGCGCGGCGCTGACCAGGGGCGCGTCGAACAGGTTGTTCAGCGCCTGCACCCCGTCCCAGGCGCCCTTGTAAGAGAGGCCGGCTTCCTTGGCGGCGGCGCTGATCGAACCCAGACGGGCGACGGCCTCCAGCAGGGCGATGCGCTCCAGCCCGACACGGGCCAGGCCGCCGCGTTTCAGGATCAGGGAGGCGCTGAAGTCGTCGGTCACTGGTCGGCTTTCGATTTCATCGTTATGTAGTTCAGCTGCATAACCGCAGCGCCAGGCTAGGAATATCAGATGATCGCCCGCCGTCCGATGCTGATCGCCGCCCTCTCGGGCGCTCTGTCACTGACGCTGGGCGGGGGCGCTTTCGCCGGGGAGACCAAGGTGGCCGTGGCCGCCAACTTCACCGAGGCCGCCAAGGCGATCGCCGCCAGGTTCAAGGCCAAGACCGGCCACGACGCGGCCCTGAGCTTCGGCTCGTCGGGCCAGTTCTACACCCAGATCGCCAACGGCGCGCCGTTCGAGGTGTTTCTGTCAGCCGACGTCGAGCGCCCGCAGAAGGCCGAGGCCGAGGGCCTGGCGGTTGCGGGCTCGCGCTTCACCTACGCCACCGGCCGCCTGGTGCTGTACAGCAAGACCCCGGGGCTGGTGGATGGAAAGGGGGCCGTCCTCAAGACCGGCAAGTTCGAGAAGCTGTCGATCGCCGATCCCAAGGCCGCGCCGTACGGCCAGGCGGCGGTCGAGACCCTGACCCGTCTGAGGCTCTATGACATGCTAAAGCCCAGGATCGTGCAGGGCGCTTCGATCACCCAGGCCTTCCAGTACGTCCAGACCGGCGCGGCCGAGCTGGGCTTCGTGGCCCTGTCCCAGGTGGTGGGCGATCCAGGCGGTTCGCGCTGGGTCGTACCCGCCTCGGACCATACGCCGATCGAGCAGCAGGCCGTGCTGCTGAAGACCGGCGCGAACAGCGAGGCGGCCAAGGCGTTCGTGGCCTTCCTGAAGAGCGGCGAGGCCAAGGCGATCATCAAGCGCTACGGCTACGAAGTTCGCTAGGCCGATGGATCCGGACATGACCGAGGTTCTGTGGCTGACGGGCAAGCTGGCGGGGATCACCACGATCCTGCTGCTTGTCTTGGCCACGCCCCTGTCCTGGTGGCTGGCGCGCGGACGCTCGACCTTGCGCACGCCGGTCACCGCCCTGGTGGCCCTGCCGATCGTGCTGCCGCCGACGGTGCTGGGCTTCTACCTGCTGATCGCGCTGGGCCCCAAGAGCCCGCTGATGACGCTGCTGCAGCCGTTCGGCGTGCGGACCCTGGCCTTCACGTTCGAAGGGCTGGTGATCGGCTCGCTGATCTATTCCCTGCCGTTTGCGGTGCAGCCGTTGCGCAACGCCTTCCTGGCCGTCGGCGACGAGCCGCTGGAGGCTGCCGCCACCCTGGGCGCCTCGCCCTGGACGAGCTTCTGGCGGGTGGCCCTGCCGCTGTCGATCCCGGGCTATGTCGCTGCAGCCATCCTGACCTTCGCCCATACGGTGGGCGAGTTCGGCGTGGTGATGATGCTGGGCGGCAACATCCCGGGCGAGACCACGGTGCTGTCGACGGAAATATACCGCCTGGTCGAGGGGTTGGAGTGGAGCCAAGCCCATCGCCTGTCGCTGATCCTGCTGGTCTTCGCTTTCGTCGTACTGTCAGCCCTGTTGGGGCTTGAGGCTCGCTCGAAGATCCTGCTGCGCACGCAGTCCTGAAAGAAGCGACGCAGCGGCAAGCCGCCACGCCCCAGGAACCGAGACAGAGAGGACTTCAGGCCGACTAGAACTTCCAGGTGAGCGACGCGCCATAGGTCGTGGGCTTGCCGGGGAAGCGGACCACGACGTTGGCGTTGCTGCTGACGGCGCTCCAGTAATATTCGTTGGTCAGGTTCCGGCCCCAGATCGACAGGTCCCAGCCCTTGTCCGGGGCGCCGATGCCGAGGCTGGCGTTCAGCAGGCCGTAGCCGTCGATCACGAACAGCGGGTTGCCCTCGAGATCGGCATAGGACTTGTCCTGCCAGCGGCCGTTCAGGGCCGCGTTCAGGTCCAGGCCGTCGCCTATCGGGTGGTGGAACAGGGCCGTCAGGCCGCCCTGGACCTTGGGGCTGTACAGGAAAGGCCGTCCGTCGAAGCTCTGCGGCTTCCCGGCGGCGTTGATGCCGGCGTAGCCCTTCACCTCGGTATGCAGAAGGGTGGCCGAGGCGATCAGGGTCAGCGCGCGGCTGACGCGCCAGGTGATGTCGCCGTCGAGGCCATAGGCCTCGCCGTCGGGCACGTTGGCCAGGCGCGACAGGGCCGTATAGATCGGGTCGGCGAAGTACACCGACAGCTGTTTGTCGGTGTAGTCGTAGTAGAAGGCGCCGAGGTTGGCCTGCACGCGCCGCTGGAACAGTCCGGCCTTCACCCCGACCTCGTAGGCGGTCAGCATTTCCTGCCGCGCCGGCGCGTTCTGGGTCGAGATGTTCGCGGCGTTGATCGGCGTGGCGCCGGCCTTGGCCCCGCGCGAGATCGAGCCGTACGCCAGGACGTCCTCGGCCGCCTGCCAGTCCAGGGCCGCGCGCCAGGCGACATTGTCCTCGTCCAGCCTGGATTTTACGAAGCCGAAGCGTCTGGTCGCCGGGTCGAAGGTGTTGCAGCCGCCTTGGACGATCGGGGCCACGGGGGCGTAGGCGGCGAAGAACAGCGCCCGATTCACGACGTTGACATTGACCAGCATCGAGCCGCCGGAGTCGCGCGAGCAGCCGACATAGTCCTGCTTGTCCTGGCTGTAGCGGATGCCCAGGGTGAGCTTCAGAGTGTCGGTCAGGCGGTGGTCCGCGTTGGCGAACACGCTCCAGGTGTCGGTCCTGATGTCGCCGACGTCCTCATAGGTGCGGAAGGCCTGGCTCATCTGCAGGGCGGTGTAGCCGAAGCTGTTAAACGGGGAGGCCAGCAGGGTCGAGCCGACATAGCGGATCGTGCCGACATTGGCGTTCTGGCCCAGCAGGGTGCGGTTGCTGTCGTAGATCGAGTCATGGGCGACATAGCCGCCGACCAGCCAGCTGCCCTTGCCGGTGACACCCTCCAGGTGCAGCTCCTCGGCGGCCGACTTGATATCGCCGTGGGCCTTCTGAACCAGGATCTCGTAGGGCGCGCCGCTCCAGTCGAACGTGGCTTTGCGGGACAGGCGGTTGAAGCTGGACAGCGAGACCAGGGTGACCTTGTCGCCGAGGTTCCAGGCCACCTTCAGCTTGCCGGCGTGGAACTGGTCGTTCTCGCGCAGCGGGTCGCTGATCCCCAGGCCCGCGCCGATGTCGACGCCGCGCGTGCTGAGCGGGGCCCAGTCGGCCTGGCTGGCCTTGGTCGGGGCGTGTGAGCCGACATAGCTGACCAGTCCCGGGGCGTTGAACGGGCTGGCGGCGGTGGCGGGCGTGAAGCCGATGCCCTGGGCCGCCACGGTGTCTGACGTGTTCCGCCATCCGGAGTAGGAGGCCTCGACCTCGACGGTGTCGGTCGGCTGCATGGCCAGCGACAGGCGCCAGCCGTCGCGGTTGACCTTGCCCAGGCGCTCGCCGCGCGTGTTGCTGACCTGCCAGCCCTTGTCGCTACGCTCGCTGCGGAACGCCGCCCGGCCCTGGACGCGGTCGCCTAGGGCGCCGCTGACGTAGCCTTCCAGATTGTAGGTCTTGTAGTTGCCGGCCTCGGCGGTCAGCGCGCCCTCGAGCTGCTGGGTCGGCTTGTTGGTGACGAAGTCGATCAAGCCAGCGGTGGTGTTGCGGCCGTAGAGCGTGCCCTGAGGCCCTTTGAGCACTTCGACCCGCTCCAGGTCGAAGACCGGCCCGGTGTTCATGAACGGATAGGCGTAGGCGACCTCGTCCCAGTAGGCGCCGACGGTCGAGGTGGCCGACAGGTTGATGGTGTTGAAGCCGATGCCGCGCAGCGTATAGGTCGGCACGCCCTGGTAGCTCTGGCTGACCGTGAAGCTGGGCGCGACGGTCGACAGGTCCTTGGGGTCGGTGACCCGCAGCTGCTGCAAGGCCTCGCCGCTGAAGGCCTGGATCGGCATGCCGACGCTGTTGGCCGTCTCCTCGCGGCGCTGGGCGGTGACCACCAGGGTGTCGATCGTCAGGCTGTCTTCCGGCTTCGGCGCGGTTGCGGCGGTCTGCGCCATCGCGGGGGTCGCGATCAACAGGGCGAGCGCCGACACGCTCAAGGTCAGGCGCGTGGGTCCTGGCATCCGTCTACCTCCCTCTGGCCGCGCCTGCTTTGGGCTGCGAGCTCTGACGGGAGCGTGCGGTTCGGCCTCTCGCGTAACAAGCTATCGGAATCGATAGGTGAGGCGCCGCTACAGCCCCAAGACCAGCTTGGCGATGATGTCGCGCTGGATCTCGTTGGAGCCGCCATAGATCGAAGCCGCGCGGTTGTTCAGATAGCGCGCCATGGTCGTCAGGCCGTGCTCGGGACCGACGGGCGCCGCGTTCGAGCCGGCCTCGCGGGCCTTGGGCTGATGGGGGGCGACATAGGCGCCCAGGGCGTCGACGCCGAGTTCATCCAGGCGCTGCAGCTGTTCCGACCCTTGCGTCTTCAGGATCGACGAGGCCGGGCCGGGCTGGCCGCCGGCCGCCAGGGCGCTCAGCACGCGGCGCTCGGTGATGTCGATGGCCAGGGCCCCGATCTCGGCCTCGGCCAGGCGCCGCCGATAGTGCGGATCGTCGATCAGGTCCTCGGCCTCGACCATGACCCGCAGGCGCTCGAGGCCGGCGTGGAGACCCGCCGCATAGCCGCCGCCGCGCTCGAATGCGAGCAGGTGCTTGGCCACCGTCCAGCCCTGGTTCTCGTCGCCCAACCGGTCGGCCCTAGGCGTCCTGACATCGTCGAAGAACACCTGGTTGACCTCGTGCTCGCCGGCCAGGGTGACGATCGGGTCGACCTTGATCCCCGGCCGGTCCATCTCGAGCAGCAGGAAGGTGATGCCGGCCTGCGGCTTGCCATCGGTCGCGGTGCGGACCAGGCAGAACATATGGGTCGCCCAGTGGGCGTGGGTGGTCCAGATCTTGGAGCCGTTCAGCACATAGTCGTCGCCGTCGGGAACGGCGCGCATCTGCAAGGACGCGAGGTCCGAGCCCGAGCCCGGCTCGGAATAGCCCTGGCACCAGTAGTCCTCGCCCGACAGGATGCGCGGCAGGTAGCGGGCCTTCTGATCGGGCCGGCCGAACGCCATGATCGCCGGGGCGACCATGCGCAGGCCCATCGGGGCCAGGTTGGGAGCGCCGGCGCGGGCGCACTCGGCCTGGAAGACGTGGCGCTGGATTTCGCTCCAGCCAGGACCGCCGTATTCGACGGGCCAGTTGGGCGCGGCCCAGCCCCGCTCGTGCAGGATTTTCTGCCAGGCCAGGCTGTGGACCTTGTCGCAAAAGACGCTGGTCATCCGTCGGCCCGCCTCGCTCAGGTCTGGCGTCAGGTTCGCGTCGAGGAAGGCGCGGACCTCGTCGCGAAAGGCCAGCTCGTCGGCCGACAGCTCCAGATCCACCCGAAAACCCTTCCCTTTGGCGTCGTCGGGGAAACTTGCGAAAGGGCGGGGCCGGCGCGCAAGCTATCGGAACCGATAGGAAGGGCGGTCTCCATGTTGCGCAGGGCGGACGACGGCGAGCGCCTGGCGCGGGTCACGGGTCTGGCCGAGCGGGTCCGCGACCTGGGGTCCGAGATCGGCCTGCCTTATGTCGCCGCCAGCGCTGACATCTCCAGCCCCGAGCCGATGCTGGGCGCCGACGGCAAGCCGCTGGCCGAGACGACGTTCGAGTGGCTGGACTCGTCGCTGCGCTACTGGCGCGACCGGGCCTTCGCCCTGCGCGCTCCGTTTATCCTGGCGGCGCGCTACACGGCCGAGCCGTTCTTCTTCCATCAGGGGCGGTTCTCCAGCTGGCGGCCGCTGCCCAGGCTGGAGGCGATCGAGGTCGCCGAGGCCGCGGAGAGCTTTGGCGTGCAGGCGGCGATCATCGCCCCGGCCTATCTGACCGGCGGGGTGATCGGGGCGGTGGTCTGGGCCTCGTCGGCGCCGGTGGCGGGCCTGCCGGCGCTCTACGCCAAGAGGGCCGACGAACTGCACGGCGCGGCGCTGCGTCTGGTCTCGGCCTATCGCGACGGCCGCGACGACGACGCCCCGCCCGTGCGGCTGACCAAGCGCGAGATCCAGTGTCTGAAGTGGGCGGCGGCCGGCAAGACCGACGCCGACATCGCCCAGATCATCGGCATCTCAGGGCCGACGGTGCGCTTCCATGTCCAGAACGCGGCGCTGAAGCTGCGGGTGGCGGGCAGGGCCCAGGCCATCCATCGGGCGACGGGGCTGGGCTATATCGGCGGCGCGGTCTAGCACCCGTCCAGATGGAAACGCATCAGCGCCCGCGCGGTGCGCGCCACCGCCCGGACCGGACCGCCGGCCCCCAGCGTCACCCTTGAGCCCGAGGCGCCTTCCATCAGGAGCATCAGGGCGTCGGCCAGGTCGTCGTCCTTGGCGCCGGCGCCGCGGGTCAGCTCGACCAGACGGCGGTACAGCTCCTTCTTGTAGTTGACCGAGACCACCTGGGCCGGGTGGCCCTCTTCGTGCAGCTCGATGGCGGCGTTCGAGAGCGGGCAGCCCAGGATGTCCTTGTTGCAGGCCTTGGTCTCGAAAGCATCGAAGATCGCTTCCAGCTGCGCGCGCGGATCGGTGCAGCAGCAGGCCGTCACCTCTTCCCACCAGGCCCAGTACTCGCGCTCCTGCTCGCGCAGGACCTCGGCCACCAGCTCGTCCTTGGACGGGAAGTTCCGATAGAGCGTCATCTTGGTGGCTTCGGCCTCGGCGGCGATGGTCTCGACACCGACGGCCCGGATGCCGTGCTGATAGAACAGCTCGCGGGCGGTCTCGAAGATCCGGTCACGCGCCGGACGCTTGGACGCGGGCGCGCACGCCGCTGCTTCCGCTTCGCCCAAAGCCCCGTCCCCAGAATTTCTTGTCGCCATTTTGGCAGACCTCTCCTTGACGTGGGAGTTACCGGTCAGTATCTCTCCGCCGTGGCGATGATACCGAACGGTCTCGTCACATCCTAAATCGTCCTTCCGGTCGCCCGGGTCAAGTAACAGCCCCTGCGACATTTCTTCCCTTTAACCCCAAAACAGGAGCGCGCGCCAATGCCCCCGCAAACAAACGTTTACGACGTCGCCCCTCAGGCCAAGAACGCTCCCGTTCCTGGCAAGGGGTTGTTGGGCTTCTTCAAGGCCAGGGCCGAGCCCGTCCGCGACTGGACCACGGTCCGGACCCTTGGCCACACGCCCACCCGACGCGCCGCCCGGCGGCCCGTCTGGGAATGACAAGAACAGACCTTTCCACCTCCCCCGCTTCACCGTCCGACAGGGTTTCCCCCATGCGTATTCAACCCGTCATCACGTCCTTCGCCGGCCTCGCCGCCGTGGCCGTGCTGGCCGCCTGCTCGGCCCAGGCCAGGCAGGAAGCCGCCGCCGCTCCGCCGGTCCAGGTCACCGTCGCCGACGTCGCCTTCAAGTCCCTGCGCCAATGGGACGACTTCACCGGCCGCCTCGAACCGGTCGACACCGTCGAAATCCGCCCGCGCGTCTCGGGCTACATCGACGGCGCCCAGTTCGCGGAAGGCGCCCGCGTCCACAAGGGGCAGGTGCTGTTCCAGATCGACCCGCGCCCGTACAAGGCCGAGGCCGATCGCGCCGCCGCCGAGGTGGCTCGCGCCAAGGCCCAGCTGGACCTGGCGGTGGTCAACCGCCAGCGCGGCGAACGGCTCCTCGAGCAGAACGCCCTGGCCCGCAGCGAATTCGACCGGCTGTCGTCGGAAGAGCGCGCGGCCCAGGCCAATGTCTCGGCCGCCCAGGCCGCCTACCAAACGGCTCGCCTGAACCTGGAATGGACCCGCGTGACCTCGCCGATCGACGGCCGGGTCTCCAAGACCATCATCACCCGCGGCAACCTGGTCACCCAGGCCTCCTTGCTGACGACGGTGGTGTCGGACACGCCGATCTACGCCGAGTTCAACGCCGACGAGCAGACCTTCCTGAAGTACGCCGCCGCCGAGCGCGGCAAGAACGGCCCGGTCTACATGGGCCTGATGACCGAGGACGGCTATCCGCACGTCGGCAAGCTGTCCTTCATCGACAACGCCCTGGACGCCAAGAGCGGCACGATCAACGGCCGGGCGATCTTCGCCAACGCCGACGGCCGCTTCACGCCGGGCCTGTTCGCCCGCATCCGCCTGGTCAGCGCCGAGACGCAAACGGTGGCTCTGGCCCCCGACCGCGCCATCGCGACGGACCTCGGCAAGCGTTATGTCGTGGTCGTGAACGGCAACAACAAGGCCGAGTACCGCCCGGTCGAGATCGGCCCGCTGGCCGGCAACCTGCGCATCATCCGTCAGGGCCTGAAGCCGGGCGACCGCGTGGTCGTCGGCGGCCTGCAGAAGGTCAAGCCGGGGGACACCGTCGCCCCGGTCAAGGTCAAGACCGACCTGGCCGATCTCTCGCAACTGGAGGCCGGCGGCCAGCCGTTCGCCACCCGGTCGTCGGGCCAGAACTAACTGAAGCGTGCGCCCGGCTCGCGTGACTGAGCCGGGCGTCTTTTTCGGGTCTGGAGGGGTTTCTGTCGTCCGCCGCTTGGCGGGGGAGAGGCCGCCTGCGCCCGAAGCGTACGCGTATCCGCTCCTCCCCAGTCCGCCGCCAAAAGGCGCTCCGCCATGAATTTCTCGAAGTTCTTCGTGAACCGACCGCGCTTCGCGGCCGTGCTCTCCATCATCATCTTCATCGCCGGCCTGGTCTCGCTGCCGAACCTGCCGATCAGCGAATATCCCGAGGTCGTGCCGCCCACCGTCGTGGTGCGCGCCGCCTATCCGGGCGCCAACCCGTCGGTCATCGGCGAGACGGTCGCCGCCCCTCTCGAACAGGCCATCAACGGCGTCGAGGGGATGATCTACCAGTCGTCCCAATCGGCCTCCGACGGGGCGATGATCCTGACCGTCACCTTCGCGCTCGGCACCGACCTGGATAAGGCCCAGGTGCAGGTGCAGAACCGGGTGGCCCAGGCCCTGCCCAAGCTGCCACAGGAGGTCCAGCGCATCGGCGTGACGACCAACAAGGCCTCGCCCGACCTGACCCTGGTCGTGCACATGATCTCGCCGAACAACCGCTACGACATGCTGTATCTCAGCAACTACGCGCAACTGAACGTGCGGGATCGCCTGAAGCGGATCGACGGCGTCGGCGACGTGCAGATCTTCGGCGCGGGCGCGTACTCGATGCGCGTGTGGCTGGATCCTGAGAAGCTGGCCGCCCTGTCGATGACCGCAGGTGACGTCGTCCGCGCCCTGCGCGAGCAGAACGTCCAGGTCGCCGCCGGCCAGCTGGGCGCCCCGCCCAACGCCGGTTCGGGCGCCGAATTCCAGCTGTCGGTCAACGCCCCCGGTCGCCTGACCGACGAAGAGCAGTTCCGCAACGTCATCGTCCGTGCGGGCGAGGATGGCCAGATCACCCGGCTGGGCGACGTGGCCCGCGTGGAGCTGGGCGCCGACAACTACGCCCTGCGTTCGCTCCTGGATAACAAGTCGGCCGTCGCCATGCCGGTGTTTCAGCGCCCGGGCTCCAACGCCCTGGAGATGGCCGCCGAGGTCAAGAAGACCATGAAGGAGCTCAAGAAGGAGTTCCCGGACGGCGTCGACTACGAGATCATCTACGACACCACGGCCTTCGTGCAGGAGAGCATCGACTCGGTGGTCCACACCCTGATCGAGGCGATCATCCTGGTCGTGCTGGTGGTGGTGCTGTTCCTGCAGGGCTGGCGCGCCTCGATCATCCCGCTGATCGCCGTCCCCGTCTCGCTGGTTGGCACCTTCGCGATCCTCCTGATGCTGGGCTTTGGCCTCAACGCCCTGACGCTGTTCGGCCTGGTGCTGGCGATCGGCATCGTCGTCGACGACGCCATCGTCGTGGTCGAGAACGTCGAGCGCA
>CBIHOB010000080.1:0-18854 GCA_966211605.1 uncultured Caulobacter sp. | reverse complement strand
TATGTGGTTGCGCGCTTCGTTGTTATGGGTGTGGTCGGAAGTAAAATCCGGCCCGGCGCCACCTTGGGGCTCCAATGCTAAATCGGTTTGGACCCCGACCAGTTTTCAGACATCGCCAACGCAAGCCAGGACGCCCTTGAACGGCGGCTTCGGATCATTGCGGCGCAGGCATGGCGACGCCGCGCCAACCGCTGGGGCTGGCGCGGCGCGGTTCGACGAACCGTCGGATCCTTCTTGGAGAAGGTCCCGTCAGAACTTGGCGCTGAGCACCAGGCGCACGTCTCGTCCGGGCATCACCACGGAGTCCTTGTTCAGCGCCGTGGCGTTACGGATTGTCTCGTCGGCCAGGTTGTGGCCCACGAGCATCAGCTCGACGCCCGGCTTGGCCTTGAACGGCTTCCACCGGACCTGGGCGTCGACCGAGGTGTAGCCGTCGGTCGCCATGTCGGCCACGCCGACATGGTCCTGGGACGACACGGCCAGCACCAGGAAGCTGGCGTCGATCCGGTCGTTGGCCCAATCCAGGCCGCCGCCGATCCGCCCCGGCTGGATGCGCGGGACGTCGCCGCCGCCCTTGGTGAACTTGGCCCGGACATAGTCGCCCAGCACCTGACCGGACAACTTGCCGCCCGCGACCGCCGTGAGCGGGAAGAAGGCCTTGGCTTCGACGCCCCAGAACTCGGCGTCGCGCTGGGCGTAGTTGAGCTCCTTGAGATCGCCTTCGCCGCCCACGGCGCACAGGCCGTCGTCGTCGCACAGGCGGCCGGTCAGGGCGCCGTAGATGTAGTTGTCGAAACGCGCGGCCCAGGCCGAAGCCTCGATGCGGCCTTCCGAGCCCAGCTTGTAGCGCGCCGTCGCCTCCAGGGAGTTGGCCCGCTCGATCTTCAGGTCCGGATCGCCGGTCTCGAACGTGGCCGGCCCATCGTGCGGACCGCGCGCGAAGAGCTCCGTCTGGGCCGGCGCTCGCGCCGCGGAGGCGGCCGTCAGGCCCAGGCGCAGAGCGTCGGAAGCGTCATAGGTGAAGCCGGCCGACACGCTGAACGGCGTATAGTCGCGACTGGTCCGGACGCCCGGGGCCTGCGCGCCATCGATCTTGACGTGCTCGACCCGCGCCGCGCCCTGGAACTGCAAGGCGCCCACCGGCGCCTCGACGAACGCGAAGCCCGCGACGCTCTGGGTGTGGGTCGGCAGCAGATAATCCGCGCCTTCGCCCAGGGCGCTGAACTTGCGGTCCTGGATTTGGACGCCCAGCGCCGAGGCCGAGAGCGGTCCCACCGCGCCGAACAGCGCCTCCAGCCGGCCGTCCCACTCCTTGTTGTTGAAGGTGGAGAGGACGTCGCTGGTCTCGGGGTCGATCTCACTGTGGGTGTAGTCGGCGTATCCGGCGTCGACATTGATCCGCTGCAGCGCGCCTTGGCCCAGCTTGAACGAACCGCCGAACGCGCCCTTGTTCTGCTTCATGCGGATGAAGGTGTCGTCCGAGGGAATGCCATAGCGCGCCGCGTAATGCGTGCCGCTGGCGCCGACGCGGCTGTCGTCGCCGAAGAAGTACGACGCCCCGCCCGAATAGCCGTCGCCGTGGAACCAGGAATTGGCCTGCTTGCCGTCCGGCGTGTCGTAGTCGCTGGCCCGGCGGCCGAAACCGTCCAGATGGACCGCGAACGGCCCCTGCCCCGCGTCCAGGCTGACCGTGCCCTCGCCGGTCGCCGCGCCTGTCGAATAGGCCGCCGTCGTTTCGCCCTCGATCCCGCTGATCGGCTTCAGCGGGATGCGGTTGTTGATGACGTTGACGACGCCGCCGATCGCCTGGCTGCCGTAGCGGAGGGTGGCCGCGCCGCGCACGACCTCGATCTGCTGGGCCGCCAGCGGATCGATCGGCACGCCATGGTCGGGCCCGACATCCGAGACGTCCGAGCTCGACAGGCCATTCTCGGCCACCTTCACCCGCTGGGCGTCCATGCCCCGGATCACCGGACGGCTAGCGCCGGCCGCGAAGCCCGTTCCGGCGACGCCCGGCACGTTGCGCAGGGCGTCGGCCAGGCTGGCGCCGCCATTGCTCAGAACCTGATCACGGCCGACCTGCTCGACGATGGTCGCAAAGCGGTCGGGATCGCCGGCCAAGGGCGAAGCGGTGATCACGACCTCGGACACCGAATGGCCCAGATCCTGGGCGCTAACTTGGCTGGCCCCGGCCAGCAGAACGCTGGCGGCGGACGCCGTCAGCAATATCGAACGCAGTCGCATCGACCTTCTCCGAAAAGCACCCCGAAGCGTCAGTATGTTATATCGTAACGCAATCCAAGAGGTTCTTTTCGCACTGCGGCGAACACGGAGGAACCGATGCATTTGGACCACGATGCGCAGGTCCCGGCGGCGGCCCATCCTTCCTCGACAGTGACGCCCGCACGCCTTGGTCTGGCCCAGGTTTCTCCTAAGTCTGCCTTCCGGGAGGACGCATGGACCCGCGCGCACCGCACCTCATCCTGACCCACGAGGGGCCGATCCCGCTCGACATCCTCGAGGCCTTCGAATCCGCCGTGGCGACCGAGGGCCTGGACGTACAGCGTGAGGCGCGCCTGGCGACCCGTGCGTCGGCGTCGATGACGCTGCTGGTGTCCACGGGGGTCGGCGTCTTCCTGACCAAGGCCTATTTCGACGGTTTGCTGAACGAGCTGGGCAAGGCCCATGCGGCGGTGCTGGACGCCGCCCTGCGTCAGCTGGGGCGGCGCTTGATGGCCCTGCCGTTCCGCCGCGCCACGACGTCGGGTCCCGTCGCCGTCGAGGATCGATACTCGCCCGTCTTCTCGATCTGGACCGAGCGCGACGGCGACAGCCGCTTCAAGATGCTGATCCCGATCGATCTGTCGCCGCAGGGCCTGGAGGCGGCGCTGGGAACCTATCTGGTCTTCGCCCAAGCCTATCATGCCGGCGCGCTGGAGCCCGAGGACCTGGAGATCCTGGCCGGGGCGCGACCGCTCGCCGGCGTGGTGTTGCTGGCCTATGACGAAGCCAGCGGCACCATCCAGCCGGTCGACCCCTTCGAAGGGCGCGGCGAGCGCTGAAGCGGCCGGCGATGCTGGCTTCTCCGCAGCTTCGCCCGCGAAAACAAGCCTTTGCGACAATCGGCCACAACCTATGCGGAAGCCCAGATTAACGGCTCGCGCCTAGACTTGGGGCATGTCATTCACCGATCCAGGTCCGCGACGCCCAGATCTCGCCGGGCGTCATCAAGACAGTCGTTCCGTCTTTCTCTGCGACGGACTTGTCGTACGCCGATGCCTCCTCGACGAAGGCTGCGAAGACGGGGCGCGGGTTCGCCTCGCCGATCGTCACGCACCGCTGCCGGGCCGGGTCGTTCTGGTCGATCCGGGCACGGGCGCCAGCCGTCTGGCCGAGGTCGTCTGGCGATCCGAGACCGAGATCGGCGTCCATTTCCTGGAGCGGGGCCAGCGCTACCGCGTTCTGAGATCGGCGGCCGACCTGGCCTGGAACGCCGAAACTACGGGCCGCCGCGCTTCGTAGCCGCGCCCCCCGGTGCGGGGCGGCGCCAAATTCATTGGTTTTCAAGATCACAGGGCCCAATCTGAGAAAGGTTGCCTGGGGCCGGAAGCATGCAGCACGTTCACCAGCCCGTGTTCGGGTTTCTGTCCCTGCTCGTGGCCGTCCTGGGGTCATGGACCGCCCTGGACCTGTTCCGGCGCGTCCGCACCCATATCGGTCGGGGCCGCACCGTCTGGCTGAGCGTCGCCGCGTTCGCCATGGGGGCCAGCATCTGGTCGATGCACTTCGTCGCCATGCTGGGCTTCGATCCCGGCGCGCCCGTCCGATACGATCTGCAGCTCTCGGCCTTGTCTCTGGCCCTGGCGATCCTGGCGACGGGCGTCGCCTTCCTGGCGGCCGGCGAGACCGACGCGCCCTGGCCGCGGGTCGCCATGGCCGGCGGGGTGATGGGCGCGGGCATCTGCCTGATGCACTATGTCGGCATGTCCGCCGTGCGTACGGCGGTGTCGATCGCCTACGACCCGGGCATGGTGGTCCTGTCCCTCGGGATCGCGGTCGCCTCGTCCACGGCGGCGCTGATCGCCGCGCGGCGAGAGCGCTCCATGCTCTGGCGCGCCGTCGCGGCCGGTCTGCTGGGCGGGGCGATCTTCGGCATGCACCACACGGCCATGGCCGCCCTGCGCCTGACGCGCGTGGAGGTGTACGCCTTGAAACCCGACGGCATTCCGCCCCTCGTGCTGGCCTTCTGCGTCACGGCCGGCGCCCTGGCGATCCTGTTCCTGGCCATGGCCGCCGCCCTCTATGATCGTCGGCTGGATGTGCTGGGCGGGCTGGACGCGGGCCGCGTCGGCTATTGGGAGCTCTCCCTGCCCCATCGCGCGCTGCAGGTCTCGCTCCGGGGGCGAGACATCCTGGGCGTCGGGCCCGGCGCCTCCCTGGGCTATGCCGAATGGGCGGCCGCCGTGCACCCCGACGATCGTGAGCGGCGGGAGGCCGAGCTGGCCCAGGCGCTGGCGCGCCACGTGGACTACGACTCCGAATACCGGGTGATCCGGCCCGACGGGCAGCTGCGCTGGATCAATGTGCGCGGCCGGGCGATCTGCGACACGCGCGGCCGCCCCCTGCGCATGATCGGCGTCATGCTGGACGTCACCGATCGTCACGCCGCGTTCGCGGCCGTGATCGAGAGCGAAAACCGCTTCCGCCTGATCGCCGACAGCGCGCCGGCCCTGATCTGGATGACCGACGCCCAGGGCCGCACGGTCTTCGTCAATCAGCACTATCAAGCGGTCTTCGGCCGGCCTTCCGAGGACATGCCTGGCCCGCGCTGGGCCGGCGCCATCCAGGCCGAGGACCGGCCCAGCTTCCATCGGGAATTCACGGACGCCGTGGTTCAGCGTCGTGGCTTCATCATTCTCACGCGGGTTCGAGATCGCGAAGGACGCAGCCGTTGGCTGCGGTGCGAGGGCACGCCGCGCTTCGACGGGAACGGCGTGTTCATGGGGCACGCAGGCTGCAATGTCGACGTCACCGAAACGATGACGGCTCAGGAGCAGCAGCGCCTGCGGATCAACGCGCTGAACCACCGCGTCAAGAACACCCTGGCGACCGTGCAGTCGATCGCCGCCCAGACGGCGCGCGGCGCCGACTCGCCCGAGGCGTTTCGCAACAAGTTCGAGGCGCGGCTGATCGCCTTGTCGCAGACCCACAACCTGCTGAACCAGAGAGGCTGGAAGCGGGCCAGCCTGGAGGACTTGCTCCGCCAGGAGCTGGCCCCCTACCCGGCCGAGCAGATCGCGCTGGACGGGCCGAACACGGACCTACCGCCGCGCGTCACGGTGGCGCTGGGCCTCGTGTTGCACGAACTGGCCAGCAACGCGGCCACGCATGGCGCCTTGTCGGTGGCGACCGGGACGGTGCAGGTCTCCTGGCGCGAGCTGGTGCTGCCTGATGGGGCCCGTCGCCTGATCATTCATTGGCGCGAGGGCGGCGGCCCGGCCGTGCGCAGGCCGATCCGGCGCGGCTTCGGAACACGCCTGATCGAGACCAGCCTCAACGGCGAGCTCGGCGGCGGCAGCCGGATCGTCTTCGCGCCAGAGGGGCTGGATTGCCGGATGGAGCTCTCGCTCGTCGACCCGGGCGACCAGGTCGAGCTTTCGTCGATCGCCGGCTGATCCGCTCTATCGCCGGCCTGGCATGTCGGAAATAGGCGGAAAATAACGCCGTTCAAGAATTGCCGCGCCGCGAAATATGCGCAGCTTGTGGAGCCCTCATCGCACAGGAGGGCGGACCATGACCCAGCATGCCGTACTGATCGTCGGCGGCGGCCCGACGGGATTGATGCTGGCCGGCGAACTGGCGCTGGCGGGCGTGGACGTCGCTGTTGTCGAGCGGCGCGTCGATCAGGCGCTCTTCGGCCGCCGAGCCGGCGGCCTTCACGCCCGCACGCTGGAAATCCTGGATCAAAGAGGCCTCGTCGACCGCTTTCTCGCGGCAGGCCGCAAGGCCCAGGTCGCCGGCTTCGCCTGGATGCCGCTGGACATCAGCGACTTCCCGACCCGTTACAACTACGGCCTGGCGCTTCCGCAGCAGCAGATCGAGCAGTTGCTCGCCGACTGGGTCGACGCGCTCTCGGTCCCGGTGCTCCGGGGACGCGAGGTGTGCGGCGTCCGTCAGGACGACCAGGGCGTCGAGGCTCGTCTGACGGGCGGCGCGGCCGTGCGCGGCGACTATCTGGTCGGTTGCGACGGCGGACGGAGTCTTGTCCGAAAGGCCGCGCACATCGCCTTTCCCGGTTCGGAGCCGACGATCAGCCATATCTTCGCCGAGGCCAAGCTGGCCGGGACGCCGCCATGGGGCCTGCGCCACGACGCGCTTGGCGTCCATGGGATCAGCCCGCTGGACGATGGCTCCGGGGTCGGAATCCTCGTGAGCGAGCCCTCGCCCTGCCGACGAGACGCGCCCAGCCTGGATGACCTGCGGACCGCCCTGGTCGCCGTCTATGGCGCGGACTACGGCGTCCACGACCCCAGCTGGATCTCGCGCTTCAACGACGCCGCGCGCCAGGCCGAGACCTATCGCGCGGGGCGGATCCTGCTGGCCGGCGACGCCGCCCACATCCACTACCCCGCCGGCGGCCAGGGCCTGAACCTGGGCGTCCAGGATGCGGTAAACCTGGGCTGGAAACTCGCCCAGGTCGCCAACAGGATCTCGCCGGAAAGCCTGCTCGACACCTACGAGCAGGAGCGGAGCCCGGTGGCCGCGCGCACCCTGCGCAACGCCATGGCCCAGGTCGCGTTGCTGGGCCGCCTCGACGACCGCAAGGCGGCGCTGCGCGAGGTCATGGCCGAGCTCCTCAAGCTGGACGGGCCGCGCCGACAGCTCGCCGGCATGATGTCCGGCCTGGACATCCATTACGATCTCGGGGCCGGCCATCCCCTGCTCGGCCGGCGGGCGCCCGATCTCGACATCACCACCGCGGCGGGGCCAATCCGGATCTACGCGCTCCTGCACGACGCTCGCCATGTGCTGCTGGACCTCGGCCTCGCGCAACGCCCTGATCTCGCCCCCTGGGCGGGCCAGGTGCGATACGTAAAGACCCGTTGCGCGGGTCCCTGGCGGCTGCCGGTGATCGGCGAGGTCCCCGCCCCGACGGCCTTGCTGATCCGCCCCGACGGCTATGTCGCCTGGGTCGGCGTCGCGGAAGAAGCCGAAGGCCTCGCGGCGGCCCTCGGCCATTGGATCGCGCCCGCTTGTTGCTGACGCGCCCTATGCTGCGGCGCTTTCGCGATCGATCCGAGGCGGGAAGAGAAACCGACCCGCCCGGGCGCCGTCGCGCAGCTTGATCTCCAGAACGACGGGCTCGCCGGCGTCGGCCAGACGATGGGCCAGATTTCGCGCCGCCTGCTCGGCGCTCGCGCCCGTGGGGAAGATCATCGGATTGTCGCTGAGGGAACTTTGCACGGCCCAAGCGTCTCCGGCGGGCTCGACAAGGACTAGGCTCGACATGATCAAGTTCGAATGACTGAAGTACGCACGCGTGAAAGACGGCCGGTCCCGGGCGGACCGGCCGGCCGTCCCGTCTCAAGAAAGCCCGGGGCCGTCCAGGCGATGCAGCGCGGCGAGCACCTCGCTCAGCGGCACGGGCGCCAGGGTTCCTAAAAGCCATCTCTGGGTGGGCCGCCCCTCCACCGCACTGGCGTCCGAGGCCCAGGCCGCCAGGATTTCCCGCTTGGCGGCGAGATCCAGGTCGCCGTCCTTGACGACCTCGAGCGGGTGGAGAAAGCCGACGGCGGGTCGGGCGGGCCAGGGCCCCGCGCGCTCTGCGGAGACCGGGACCGATTGCATGGCCGCCTCGGTCGCCATCAGGCGATCAAGGCCCACGCCGTGGAGCGGATAGACATCAGAAGCGGTGCTCATTTCCATCTCCTCGAAAGCAAGTTGGACATGAGGGGCGCACCGAAGCGCACTGTTGCGCCCCGCGCCGCGCAGGCTCCCGCGGAGCCTGGCGAGCAGAGGGTGAGTTAGTTCGCAACACGCGGCCGTCAAGAGGCGCGAGAGACCGAACGGAATCCGGTCCGGCTAGCTCTCGCCCGAGCCGGGCTCGGCCATCTTGCGGTGCATCTGGGCGAGGGCCGACTGCGGCGTCACGGCGGCCGCGGCGGCCTGTATCTTGTTCTTCAGGCCGTGCACCACGTCGCCCTCACCGCGCATCATCGCCTGGAAGCCCGTCTTGGCGACGTCGGCGGGGTCATCCTTCTTGCCCTGACCCACGCTGGTGTCGGTCATGTCGGCGCGCGCGAAGAACTCGGTGTCGGTCGGACCGGGCATCAGGCAGGTGACGGTGACGCCGCTGTCCTTCAATTCATTGCGCAGGGCGAATGAGAAGCTGTCGATGAACGCCTTGCTGCCGTTATAGACCGCCTGGAACGATCCCGGCATCAGGCCGGCGATGGAGCCGGTGAACAGGATCCGTCCGCGCTCGCGCTCACGCATGCGCCCGCCCAGCTGGTGGACCAGATACAGCGTGCCGGTGATGTTGGTGTCGATCACCTGCTCCACGCGCGAGAAATCCTGGTCGAGGAAGGCGTGACCCAGCCCCTGGCCGGCGTTGGCCAGCAAGGCGTCGACCGGGCGATCGCCGATCTGCGCCACCAGCCGGTCCACGCCCTCCATCGTGGAGAGGTCGCATTGCACGCACTCGACATGCGCCTGGAAGCCGCGCAACACCTGCTCGGCCTCGGCCAGCGAGCGGTCGGCGGCGATGATCAGGTCGAACCCATTCTCCGCGCACTGCTTGGCCAGTTCATAGCCGATGCCGCTGGACGCGCCCGTGACAACGGCGAGCGGACGTAGATCCACCATTTTCCTGTCTCCTCTCCAGCTCTACGGACGCAGCACCACCTTGGTGACCTCGTCCTGCTGCTCCTTGAACATCCTGTAGCCCTCGGCCGCGTCCTCCAGCGGCAGGCGGTGGCTGATGACGAAGGTCGGATCGATCTGGCCCAGCTCGATCATGTCCAGCAGCAGCTTCATGTATCGGTGGGTGTGGGTCTGGCCGGTCTTCATGGTCAGGCCCTTCTCCATGAAGGCGCCGACCGGGAACTTGTCGGTGACGCCGCCATAGACGCCGGGCACCGAGACGTGGCCGCCCTTGCGGCACGCCATGATCACCTCGCGCAGGGCGTGGGTGCGGTCGGTCGCCAGGCGCACGGCGGCCTTGGCGGCGTCGACCACGTTGTCGGGGGCGAAGCCGTGCGCCTCCAGCCCGACCGCGTCGATGCAAGAGTCCGGTCCACGCCCGCCGGTCAGCTCCATCAGAGCCTCGCGCAGCTTGACCTCGTGATAGTTCAGCACCTCCGCGCCCGCCGCCCTGGCCATGGCCAGCCTGTTGGCGTGATGGTCGATGGCGATGACCTTCTCGGCGCCCTGCAGGAAGGCCGAGCGGATCGCGAACTGGCCGACGGGGCCGCAGCCCCAGACCGCCACGATGTCGCCTGACTGGATCTGGCAGTTCTCGGCCGCCATCCAGCCGGTGGGGAAGATGTCGGACAGGAACAGGACCTGCTCGTCCGTCAGGCCGTCCGGAACCTTCAGCGGGCCGACGTCGCCATAGGGCACGCGCACGTACTCCGCCTGGCCGCCGGCGTAGCCGCCGGTCATGTGCGAATAGCCGAAGATGCCCGCCACGTGATGGCCGTAGGCCACCTCGCTGATGTCGGCCTTGTCGGCGGGGTTGGAGTTGTCGCAGCCCGAGAACTGGCCGGTCTTGCAGGGCCGACAGTTGCCGCAGGCGATGTTGAACGGCACGACGACCCGGTCGCCCGTCTTCAGCGTCGCGTTGTCGCCCTCGCCGCGCAGGCCCGGCCCGACCTCGACGACCTCGCCCATGAACTCGTGGCCCAGCACGTCGCCGGGCGCCATCGACGGGATGAAGCTGTCATAGATGTGCAGGTCCGAGCCGCAGATGGCGGTCGCGGTGATCTTCAGGATGATGTCGCGGGGATTGATGATCTTGGGGTCGTCGACGGTCTCGACGCGCACGTCGTGCTTCCCGTGCCAGGTCAAAGCGCGCATCGACTACTCCTCGGTCTTGTCGTGACGGCCGGCGCCGCGCGGGCCTTCCGACGTGGTGATTTCGCCGGTCTCCATCAGCTGCTTGAAGCGCAGCAGCTCGCGGCGGGTCTGGGTGTTTGGCTCGCGCTGGAGGAGCTTGGCGATCAGCCGGCCCAGCATCCCGCCGGGCGCGTCGTATTCGATCAGGGCGTGCACCTCGGTCCCGCGGCCGGGCGGCGCGTCGCGGAACTCGACCCAGCCGCTGTTCTGGACGTCCGCCCCCTCGGCTGCGCGCCAGGCGATGCGCCGGCCGGGGATGTCCTCGGTGACCAGGCTGTCCCATTCGATGTCCGAGCCGGCGGGCCCTTTCACCACCCAATGGGAGCGCTGGCCGTCAAGCACCTGGATGCGCTCGACGTTGTCCATCAGCCGCGCCAGGTTCGAGAAATCGCGCCAGAAGGCGTAGAGCTCGTCGCGCGGCCGGTCGATCGTCACCGCGCGGGAGACATAGGTGTCGTCGCCGGGCTGCCGCACCAGATTGGCGGGCGATATCGGCGCGTCGGTGTCCATCGCCATCGATTGTCCTTCTGTCAAAAGGTCGGGCTGCCAAGAGAGCGGGAGCGCGCCCCCGGCGAACGCCGCGGGCGCGCGATCGCGCGGCTAGGCCAGAGCCGCCCGCCTAGCGGCGATCTTCCCGATCTGGACGGTCCAGAAGCGGGCTTCCCATTCCTGTGTGAGACCCGGAACCGCGCCACAGATCGACAGCGCCCCGGATCGACGGAATAACGACGGCTCAAGCCGCCCGCTCCGAGCGACATCAAATGTAATAGCTTGAAAACTCTACAGTAATGGCCACAGCGAGCGACGCGCGCCACCGGAGCCCAGGCTTCCGGCGCGGCCAACGCTTGGCTGGCGCGCGCCGGGCCGGCTAAGCTGAGCGCTCCCTTCGCCAGCCAGATCGTGACCATGACCACCGTCCTGACCCGCCGCGCCCTCGCGACGGGGTTCGCCGCCCTTCCCTTCGCGGCTGCCGCTCGCGCGACGCACGCCGCCTCTCGTCCGGTCGTCGGACGCGTCGAGCGCCTGGATCCGGCCCTGGACGCCCTGATCGACGCCGATGCGCCGGTCGAGCAGATCCTGGACGGCTTCACCTGGAGCGAGGGTCCGGTGTGGGTCGGCGGGCCCGGCGGCTATCTCCTGGCCTCCGACGTGCCCGGCAACCGCATCATGCGCTGGTCGCCGACGGCGGGCGGCGCGGTGTGGCTGGCGCCCTCGGGCCGGGGCGACGCCGATCCGATCGCTCTGCGCGAGGCCGGGACCAACGGCCTGATCGTCGCGCGCGGCGGCCTGGTCGTCGCCGACAGCGGCAATCGCTGCCTGGCCCGTATCGACCTGGCGACGCGCCGCAAGACCGTGCTCTGCGCCCGCTTCGAAGGTCGCCGCTTCAACAGTCCCAACGACCTGGTGCTGGCGCCCGACGGCGCCATCTACTTCACCGACCCGCCTTGGGGCCTGAAAGGGACCTGGGACTCGCCCTATCGCGAGATGGACTATTTCGGGGTCTTCCGCCTGGCGCCCGACGGCCAGGTCAGCCTCGTCGACAAGACTCTGGAGCCGAACGGCGTCGGCCTGTCGCCCGACGGTCGCACCCTGTACGTCACGGACCGTCCCAGCGGCTGGGTCGCCTTCACGCTGGACGCCCATGGGCGGCCCACCGACCGACGCCAGTTCGTCGGCCGCGACACCGGCATCCAAGGGGGCGACGGGCTCAAGGTCGACCGGCGCGGCGTGATCTGGGCGTCCAGCAAGGACGGCATCTCGATCTTCGCCCCCGACGGCCGCCGCCTGGGGATCATCCGCGCGGACGACGTGATCTCCAACTGCGCCCTCGGCGCCGACGGCTGGCTCTACATGTCGTCGAACCACCGGTTGCTGCGCGTGCGCCGCCGCGCCTGACGGATCGCATCGGCGCCCCTGCCCCAAGAAGCTCGCCTCTCGGCGGCGACGTCACCCCGGCCGGTCGCACGCCTGCTCCAGCGCGGCGCGCAGCATGTCCAGCCCCGCGTCCAGGCAGGCGATCCGCACGGCCCCGCGCCCGACGTCGCCGAAGTGATGCTCCGACACCCGGGCCTGGCCGCTTCGCCGGGCGACCGCCAGGAAGACCAGCCCAGGCTCGTCGTCCGGTCCGCCGCGGCCGGCGAATCCGGTGACGGCCAGGGCCACATCCGCCCGGGACCTGGCCAGGGCGCCGATCGCCATGGCCCGCGCCACGGGTTCGGAGACCGCGCCTCGCCGCGCGATAAGGTCTGACGGCACATCGAGAAGCTCGGTCTTGGCCTGGTCGGTATACGAGACGAAGCCGCGCTCGAACGCGTGCCCGCAGCCGTCGACATCGGTGAGGAGCGAGGCGAACAGACCACCGGTGCAGCTCTCCGCCGTCGCCAGCGTCAGGTTCTGGTCGCAGGCCATCTTGAGCACGCGATGCACCTTGTCCTCGACGGCGGCCGGCAAGGTGGGGGACAAGGTCTCGGTCATATGCCGCGTTCCTCCGTGGTCGTGCTTGTCGTTCGGAACGCCACAGGCCCGACGACGGGTCTGTCGACTTAAACAAACGACACCGCCCGACCGAGACCTCGGAGCGGTCTGGCGCCGTGGCCGTTCTTCATGCGGTTCGACACGCAGGAGACCCGTCATGACCCAGCCCCCGAACAGCCGCGGCCGCGCCGAGAACGAAGCCGAAGAGCCGGGCGACTTCACCGCCCTGGGCGGCGAGAAGAAAATCCAGAAGACGGGCGAGACCTCCCGGACCCGGGCTGGCCCGGATGGCCCAGACGCCGCCGAGGTCGGCGCGACCTTCAAGGGTCCCAAGGGCGATCCGGCCGAAGGCAAGCGCCACTGAGCCGGCGGCGGAGCGGTGTCGTGTCTTGCGACGCCAAGTCGCGCGGACAGCCCAGCAACTCGCAATGGATTTCGCCGCGTAAAGCCGCCATCCTGGCGCCATGACAGCGATCGCCTGCCTGAAGATTTTTGTCGGCGAGGATCAGAAGTTCGCCGACTCCGAAGCCCTAGCCGCCTTGGTGGCCAAGGTCGCCAGCGCCTATCTGGAGACGGAGTGGGCGTGGCCGCGGCGCTATGGCCTGGTCGCGCCCTATTCCTTCGTGCTGGCCGATCCGCGGGCGACACGGCTGGACGCGCGCGAGCTGCAGCGGATGGCCGCGGATCTGCAGAACAAGATGTTCGGCGACAAGGGCGCCGGCGAGGTCGCTCTGCTGATGTTCGAGGGCGACCAGACCGACGTCATGCGGTTCGCCAGCACCCATGGCGAGGCGCTGAAGCTGCTGCTGGCCGGTGAGGACGACGGCGAATTCGCCGGCCGGGTCTGCCGGATCACCCCGAAGGCCGTCACCAGCGTCAAGCCGCCCGGCGGGCCGCTGGAGGGTGCGCCGCCGGCCGAGGAACTGGCGGCGATCGAGCCGGAACCGCCGCTGGGCGGGATCAGCGACCTTCTGGATGCGCCGCGGCCGAACACCGGCTGGTGGGGCATCTACTACCTGAACAAGGAGCGGTTCGTCGGCAGCGGCGTCGACTGGGGCATGGCCTGGGACGACCTGGCTTACGGGGCGATCGAGGACGCCGACGTGGCCGCTCGCGACCTGGCGTGCCTGGCGGCGGCGCAGGAGCATCTGCCCCGCCCCAAGCCCGGCTACATCTTCCTGCCATTCAGCTTCTCGTCCCTGGTCAAGCCGTCGATCCGCGAGCGCTACCGAGGGCCCATCGAGAAGTTCCCGCGCGCGCTGCGTCCTCGAATGGCCGCCAGCGTCTACGACGTTCCGCGCGAGCCGTCTTATGGCGCGATCGGCCAGATCCGCGGCTTCCTGACGCCCTACTTCTCGCTGATCGATCTGCATGTGCGCGATCCCGGCTTCCGGATCGAGAGCCTGCCGGCCGGTGCGGTCAACAGCGTCACGCTGGTGCTGGAAGGCGCGGACGAGCGGGCCCGGCTGGCGGCGATCACCCGCTTCCTGAAGGACGCCGCGGTCTATCGCGCCAAGCGGGTCTGGCAGGGCGTGGCCATGGTCAACAGCCTGAAGGAACTGGACCTGTGCCGCCGGCTCCAGGCGCCGTTCCTGAGCGGCCCGATGGTCGCGCCGCTCGCTAACGCCCCTACCGGCGAGATCGCCTGTCCGGCGCTGAACCTGCCCTATCGCAACTGGGTCGACGTGGTCTGACCCGCCGCCTAGCCGAACAGCGTCGTCAGGCCCAGCAAGCCGCAATTGGGGT
This sequence comes from uncultured Caulobacter sp., assembly GCA_966211605.1. Taxonomy (GTDB): domain Bacteria; phylum Pseudomonadota; class Alphaproteobacteria; order Caulobacterales; family Caulobacteraceae; genus Caulobacter. The sequence continues at coordinate 4,517 of CBIHOB010000080.1, read as the reverse complement.
CGTTGACCAGGTAGAACGGCACGTCGCTCAGATAGGCGGCCATCCGTCCCTTGGCCTCGAAGCGCCGGCGGACGATCGTGCGGTCCAGCCAAGGGCCCCATGACAGCACCGTGGCGCTGATGATGTAGACGCCGCTGCGCGCGCCGGCGGTCAGCACCAGATTGCCGCAGACCGCGCCCAGCCAGCCCGAGACCAGCGCGAAGGTCTCGCGCGCCACGGCGTCGCCCTGCTCGGCGGCGTCGACCAGCGCCCGCAGATCGGCGGGACGCTGCGGCGTTCCGGCGAGGGTCGAGACCGCCAGCGCCACGTCCAGCACGCCCTGGCCGGACAGCGCGCGCTCGGCCGATACATGGCCATGCATTTCGCGCAGCACGCGGATGACATCGGCTTCCCGGTCATCAGCGGCGGCCAGGTCCGCATGCCCGCCCTCGGCGGCCGCGGCGGTCCAGCCCACGAAGCCGTCCGGATAGAGGATGGACATGCCCAGGCCGGATTCGGACGGCCCGACCGCGCCCACCGGCGCATCGCGATGCGGCGCGCCGCCGCCGATCGCCTCCAGCGCGTCGGGCGACAGCAGCGGCACGGCCAAGGCGCGAGCGGTGAAGTTGTTGATCAGATGAAGGTGATGCAGGCCCAGCTGATCGGCGATCGCGTCCGCCTCCAGGCGCATGCGCGAATGGGTCAGCTGGATGACACCGCCCAGATTGGGGCCCGGCGCCGCGATGGCCGCCCCCAGCACGGGCCCGTCGAACTCGGCGCGCGCCTTCGCCAGCAAGGCGACCAACTGGTCCTGACTGGCGCAGTCGACCACGCTGACCGTCTCCGGCGCCTGTCCGCGCTCGGCCAGGCCGATACGGGCCTGGAAGCCGTTAACGTCGGCCACCAATACGCGGGGGGCGACATCGCGCGACTCGATCATGCACCGGTCTCCTCTGGCGGGCGCGTCTCAACGAACGTCGTCCAGTCCACACTACGAGCCTCGCCAAAATCGCGCTATCCGCCAAGAGGTCTCGATGTCGCAAGGCTCCGCGCTCGGCTTTCGCGGCGGTTTTCCGGTTTTTCAGGCGCCGGAGCGCTCGCGCGAGGCGGCGTTGCTCGGCTTTCTCACCGGCAGGATCAGCGCCAGGCGGCTGCCGCGGCCCGCGGGCTCCCAGTGGATGGCCCCGCCGATCGCCTCGGCGCGGCTGCGCTGATTGGCCAGCCCCCGCCCCCGCGACGAGGCGGCCGGATCGAAGCCCCGGCCGTCGTCCTGCACCCGCACCACCACCTGGTCGCCCTCGGCCCGGACCGAGACCGTGATCTCGCGGGCCCCGGCGTGCTTGAGAATATTGGCGAAGGCTTCCTGCAGGATGCGAAGAATATGCAGGGCGTGCCGCTGGTCCAGCCACTCCAGGGGCGGCGCCTCGCCCGCGTCCCAGACCAGCCTCACGCCGGCCGCCTCCAGGCGCGGCTGCAGGCGGAAACGCAGGGTGGCCAGCAGAAGCACCAGATCGGTTTCGACCGGCTCCATGGAATCGATGGTCAGCTTCAGGTCATCGATGCAGCCGCGCAGGATGCCGACGGCGTCCAGGTCGGCCGCACGATCGCCCTCGAACGCTCGCAGGGCTGTGACCAGGGTCGAGCCCAGGCCGTCGTGCATGTCCTGCATCAGGCGCTGGCGCTCCTGGTGCAGCAGCTCGCGGTGCTCGATCTCGCGCAGCTTGGCGTGGCTGGCCGTCAGTTCGGCCTCGCGCTGGACCAGGCGGCGCGCGAGGTCGGCCTTGGCCTGGGTCGCCGTCTCCAGCGCCTCGATATAGCGCCTGAACATGATGTACCAGCACAGCAGGGTCAGCCCGACGCCCGTGAAGTTGGTCAGGAAGACGCTCTCGATATTCACCAGGTTCTGCTGCAGGCAGACGTCATAGATGGCGAAGGCCAGGGCGACCAGGTACCAGACCGCCAGCCACAGGGCGAAGCGCGACCGCGCCTTGATCGACAGGCGCATGCAGTTGACGCCGGTCACCGCCCCCAGGATCAGCAGGTTCACATAGATCGGCGCCGCCAGCAGCGTCGGGTCCAGAAAGCCCGGCAGGGTAGCGATCGTCCAGATCCCGGTATTGGCCAGCAGCACCCGCGTCAGGATCGGCTGAACGCCCCGATGCAGCTGCGTCGCGAACAGATGCAGCGCCGTCATCAGCCAGTAGGTCGAGTTGATCGTGATCCAGCCGAACCAGGCGTCCGAAACCAGCAGCGGCCGCTCGCCGACGAAGGTGTGCAGCATGCGCAGGAAGCAGACCAGCGAGGTCAGGAAGAACAGGACGTAGATCGGCTCCTTGCGACGGCTGAACCAGACGAACAGCGAGAACACGCCCGTCGCCAGGAAGGCGGTCACCGAAAAGGCCGGAAGGGACACCTGAAAGAAGTCGCGCACATAATAGCGCGGGGCCAGCTGCCGGAAGTTGCCGATCCAGACCGAAGAGAACGCGCCGCCGATGCCGCGGACGTGCTGCAGCCGGATATCCAGCGTGCGGGGCGGATGCGAGCCGGCGGCGTGCGGCAGGGCCAGCCAGATCGGCTGGTTGGAGCCGTTCCATTGCAGGTTGGCGTGCGACTGGCTGACCAGCCGGCCGTCGGCGTAGATCGCCAGCGAGCCGTCCGACTTCCAGCGGGGAATGTAGAGATAGAGCTGGCGGCCGTCGTCGGGCAGGGGCGGAACCGTCAGGGCGTACCAGGTCACGCGCGTGGCGATGCGCTGCGGCGAGGGATCGGCGACCGGCGCGAAGTCCGGCTTCGGCGCGTGCGGCAAGGTGACGGGTTGGCCGCCGGCCTCCCGGGGGCTGGTTTCCGGCGGGCGCTGATAGCCGATGGTGTCGACGACGTTCAGGCGCGCGACGGTGATCCGCTCGCCGCCCGCCCTGGCCTGGATGACGAAGACCACGGCCCCGAGCGCCAGCGCCAAGGCGATCCAGACCGCCCAGGCGAACCCGGGTCGGCCGGCCAGCCCCCTAGAGGAGGCCATAGGCGCGGGCCTCGAACACCGCCTCGGTCTTCGAGCGGACCTCCAGCTTGGCGTAGATGCGCCGCACGAAGGTCAGCACCGTATTGCGCGATACGCCCATCAGCTCGGCGATCTCCTCGAACGAGAAGCCGCGGGTGATCAGCTGCAGCGTCTCCTTCTCGCGCTCCGACAGGCTGGGGACGCCCGACTTTTCCGCCGTCTCGACCTGCTCCGCCGGCCTTTCGTCAGGCCGGAAGCGCATCAGCACCTGGCGGGCGATGCGCGGACTGATCGGGCTGCCGCCGGCGTGCAGGACGCGGATGTCCTGGGCGATGGTCGGCAAAGGGCTGTCTTTCAGCAGATAGCCGCTGGCGCCAGCCTCGATCGACGAGATGACATGGCGCTCGTCGGCGAAGGTGGTGGCGACCATGATCGCGCAGCCCGGCCAGCGCGCATGAGCCTCGCCGATCACCTCGATGCCCGAGCCGTCCGGCAGACCGAGGTCCACGACCAGCACGTCGACCGCCGGCTCGGCCAGCATGGCGCGCGCCTCGGCGGCCGTGGCCGCGACGCCGACCATTGCCATGTCGGGCGCGCCGGCCAGGGCGGTCCGAAAGGCCTCCTGGAACGCGGCGTCGTCCTCGACCAAGGCCACCTTGAGCGACGTCGACGACGCGGCTTCGATGTTCATCCCGGTTTCCTCGTCCCCCGACGAGCCCTTGTAGCAAAAGGCGTCGCGGACCTCGCCGGTGTCGGCGTCATCACATCTTGCGACAGCCTCGACATTGCTCCGCCGGCGTTCCGTCGGCAACTAGACTGTGTCGCGGACCGGTGAGCAACGGTCCGCGGAGGGCTCGCGCAGGTGGGGCGACAAAGGGACAGGGACGCCGCGACCAGTACGGCGTCCCGTCCCGGGGCTCTCCCGATCGTCGCGAGGCCGGCGGCATGTCGCCACCGATCAAGCGGCATGTCGCCTCGCCCGACAGCGCTATCCCGGCGCGGCAAATCGTTAGATGAAGGGACGTTTCGGAGGAGACGCCCATGATCACTCGCCGTGGTTTACTGGCGACCGGCTGCTGCGCCGCCTGCGCGAGACCTGGCGTGGCGTTCGCAGGCAAGGCCGAACCGGCGCTGGCGACCTTCGCCTACGACCGCGTTCGGCTGGGCGCGGGCAAGCTCCAGGACCAGCTGACGACCCAGCACCGCCTGTTCATGGCCCTGGACGACGACCGGCTGCTGAAGCCCTTCCGCCAGCGCGCCGGCCTGCCCGCGCCGGGCGCGGACATGGGCGGCTGGTACGACGACTCCGCCGACTTCCACATCGATCCGACGGACTGGAGCACGGCCAACTGGCACGGCTACATCCCCGGCCACAGCTTCGGCCAGTATGTTTCGGGCCTGTCGCGCTACGTCGCCGCCACGGGCGATGCGACCACGCGCGCCAAGGTGCGGGGGCTGGTCGTCCGGTACGCCGAGACCATCTCGCCGCGCTTCTTCGCCGGCTACATGCTGCCCGCCTACACCTACGACAAGATCGTCA
>CBIHOB010000079.1:0-19236 GCA_966211605.1 uncultured Caulobacter sp. | reverse complement strand
TGGTCATGTTGAACTGCACGCCCAGGTTCTTGAAGTACCAGGGCAGGAAGGTCAGATCCTGTTGGAAGTTGAACTCCCAGCCCTGCAGATAGCCGCCGGGCGCGTCGCGGACCTGGCGGGCCAGGACGGGGTTGTCGGCGTCGATATAGGCGCGCCGGAAGACGTCGCCGCCGGTCGCGGACGGGAACTGTAGCTTCAGGGCGTCCATGGCCTCCTTGTCGAGGAAGCTCGACAGCGGCGCTTCGTAGAAGACCGTCTGCGGGAAGCTGGAGATGTCCTTGCGGAAGAAGCCCAGGCTGATCAGGCCGCCCTTGGTGAAGTACCACTCGGCGGCGATGTCGTAGGCCTTGCCGCGGAAGGGCGAGAGCTTGGTGTTGCCGACGGTGATGGTGCCGCCGATGGAGGAGCCGTCACCGGGAATGCTGATGCCGGTGATCGCCGGCGACAGGTTGCCCAGCAGCGGGCGGGCCATGACCTTGGCCGCAGCGGCGCGGATGTAGAGGTTGTCCCAGGCCTCCCAGGTGATGTTCCCGGAGGGCAAGGTGTCAGTGTAGTGGTTGTCGCTGGTGATGCGGCGGCCGGCGGTGGTCTCGCCGTAGGCCAGCACGTCGGTTTCCGCCTGGCGCACGCCGACGTTGCCGAACAGGCGGCGTCCGCCCCAGACTTCGTAGTTGAAGTTGAACTGCGCGTAGTAGGACAGGTTCTTTTCCGTCACGCCGAAGGTGGCGGTGCGGTTGCGCTTCCGGGTGATGCGGAAGTCGCCGAACTTGTTGATGCAGTTGCAGTCGAAGCCGAAGACGCTGCTGAACGCTTCCAGGCTGGGCGTGAAGAAGCGCGTGGTCGTGCCGGCCGGGATATTCAGGCCGTCGCCGAATTCGATCACCTGGCCGAGCGAGGCGACCGTGACCTTGGCTTCCTTCTCGGTGGGATTCAGCAGGTCGCTGTTGCGCTCATACTGATCGGTCGAGAATTCGAACTCGCGCTTGGTGACGCCGCCCTTGATGGTCCAGTGATCGTCCAGCTCGTAGGTCAGATCGATCTTGCCGCCCTTGTAGTCGTTGATCGTCGTGCGCCGGTAGTTGCGCATCGCCGAGAAGCCCTTGACGATGCCCCAATTGTTCGGATTGGCCGCGTCGAAACCGACGTCGAACTTGGGCATGCCCGTAGCGCCGCGTTCGTCGAAAACGAACGGGCCCTGAACGTCCAGCGCGTTGAACTCGACCAGCGTCCCGACGTTGACGTTCTCCGAGCGCGAGGTCCCGAGCGAGACCTGAGCCTTCAGTTTGTCGCTGAACTCGTGGTCCAGGTTCAGCGAAACCTGACGGAAGTCCGTGGTGTAGGCGCCGCGGTCGGCGCCCGAACGCCAGTCGACATTGGCCAGCTTCAGATACTCGGCGTTCTGGCCGACCACCTCGGCGTCCAGCACCTTGACGGCCGGGCGGCCGATCAGCTTGTCGCGGAAGGGCAGGGACGCGGCCGGTCCGGCGTAACCGGGCGACAGCGGGTTGGTGTAGTACTCGTAGGCGTCCAGGTTGTTGGGATTGTAGCTGTACTGGTAGCCCGCAAGCGGGGTCGCGCCATTCAGCGACTGACCGCAGTCGGTGCCGGGGGTCAGTTCGGTCTCTTCGGCGAAGGTGCAGGCGCCAGGATAGAGGCCGCGGCGCTGCGCGTCGGTCATGGCCGAGCCGGTGCGGGCGGTGGCGGTCGGAACGTTCGCGCCATACTGGTAGCTGGCGTTGGTGTTGTTCCGGTTCAGGCCGACGGCGCCGATCTGGTAGTTGGTGCTGACGCTGTCGAATTTCGAATAGAGGCCGTCGATCGACAGCCGCGTGCGTTCGGCCAATTGCAGCTGGAACGAGCCGGTCAGGCCCAGGCGCTCGGTCGACACATTGCGCTGGTTCAGCGACGCCAGGGCCGGAAAGCGGATCAGCGAGTTGTTGCAGCCCGGGGAGGTCGGCGTGAGGCCGGCCACGGCCTGGGCGGCGACCGCCGCGCAACCGGGATAAAGCTTGGCGTAGGCCGCCGGATCCGAGCCCGTCATCGCCGCATAGGCGGCGGGGTTGGCCAGCGGGTCATAGTAATTGGCCGGGTTGGCCTTGTAGGCGTCCAGGGCCGAGCCCGTCAGGGTCGTGGGGATCAGGGCGCTGAACACCGTGCCCGTCGGGGCGGCGAAGCCGGCGCGGCCCGGTAGTTCGTCGCCGGTCCAGGTTGAGCCGCGATAGACATAGTCCGACGAGCCGGTGCCGCGCGCGTAGCTGTCGTCCTCGGAATTGCGCTTGGCCCAGGCGGCCGACAGCAGCACGCCCATCTTGCCATCGAACCAGCGGTCAGAGACCAGGGCGGTGATGCGCGGCGAGTGCTTCTTGCCGTTCTGGTAGTAAGAATCCTCGGCCGAGAAGGCCATCTGGCTCTTCTTGTAGTCGAACGGGCGGCCCGTAATCAGGTCCACGGTGGCGCCCAGCGAGCCTTCATCGGCCTCGGCCGACGACGATTTGCGCACACGGACCGAGCTGAAGAGTTCCGACGCGAAGGCGTTGAAGTCGAAGGCGCGAGAGCGATTGGGGCTGGCGCCGGCGTCGTTGCCCGCGCCGGTCGACAGAGCCTCCATATTGTTGATGCGAACACGGCTGAAGTCGCCCGACAGGCCGCGCACGCTGATGGTGCGGCCTTCGCCGTTGTCGCGGTCGATCGAGATGCCCGGTAGCCGTTGCAGAGACTCGGCCAGGTTGGAATCGGGGAAGTCGGCGATGTCCTCGGCGTTGATGGCGTCCATCATCACGTCCGAGTTCTTTTTGAGGTTCAGGGCGCTTTGCAGTGAGGCGCGATAACCAGTGACGACGACTTCGCTGACCGTTTCAGAAGGGGCGCCGGCGGTGGTCTGAGCCAAGGCGAGACCCGGCGTGACCGCGCAGATCGCGGCCATAGAAATCCCCCCGAACAGGGCGCGACGGCTCCTGTTTCGTTGATAAACGCTAGTCAATTTATCCTCCCCTAAGGGCTGGACGCGTCGGTGGGCAGCTTTTGCTTGTCTCCGCCGTCACGTGGTGATGGTCCTGTGGACCACCGCCTCCCGAGTCGTGTCTCAGGTCCCTCCCATGGGGCTCGTGGTCGGGATCAGCCCGGACCGCACGAGGCAGCGCGTCGGGTCGATGCAAGGATCGATCGCAGCGCCAAGGCTAAGGATGTTGCTGTCGGGGACGCGCGAGGCCATGGCGAGTCCGGCTCGACCGACGTCGCGGTGCGACGCCTTCCCGGAATGTTCGCTCGCCAACCGCAACGCGGCGCTCCCCCCTTCGCGGCGAGCGCGCCCAGTCGAGCCGCCCGCTTCAATTTCCGCTTGGCGTCACCGTCCCCACGGCGCCGCCTTTGCCCGTCCGCTCGTCTCAATCATCGAGCCTGTGAGCGGTAACAATGAAAGAATGATATCGGCGTTTTTCATTCGCGCAAACTGTTTCGCATGCCGGATCGCTTCTCGAAAATGTGGGAGAGCTGGAGCGATGCGCGCTAAGTCGATCCAAGGGCGTCCTTCAGCACCTGGAACACGCGCGGACTCTGCATCTGCCCGACATTGAAACGCATGAAGTCAGACGCGGTCTGGGCGGCGCTGAACACGTCGCCCGGCGCCAGGATCACGTCGCGCGCCAAGGCGGTTCTGGCGACAGCGGAGGCGTCCTTGCCATCCGGCAGGCGGCCCCACAGGTAGAAGCCGCCGCGGGGCGTGACCCATGTCGCTATGCCCAAATCGGCCAGCTTGGTCATCGCTTCGCGCCGAGCGCTCGACAGGCGGCGTCGCAGGGCGTCCACGTGCCGCCGATAGTCGCTGTCCATCAGGCTGTCGCAGACCAGCTGCGCTGCGACCGGGCTGGCGCCGCCGAAGTGGGTGGCGACCTGAAGATCAACCATGGCTTCGATCCACTCCGGCCGCGCCGCGACATAGCCGCAGCGCACCGAGGCCGACAGCGTCTTGGAGAAGCTGCCGATGCGGATCACGTTGAGCAAGCCGTCGAAGACCGCCAGGCGCGGGGACGGGGCAGGCTCGAACTCGGCGAAGATGTCGTCCTCGACGATGATCAGGCCGTGGGCCGAGGCGACGGTCAGCAGTTTGTGCGCGGTCTGCGCCGACAGGGTCGCGCCAGTAGGATTGTGGATCGCCGAATTGGTGATGTAGAGGCGCGGTCGAGCCTCGGCCAACACTTCGGCGAAGCGCGCGATGTCGGGGCCGGTCGGGGTATAGGGCGCGCTGACGATCCGCACTTGGTGGGCGCGCAGCAGCGCCTGGAAATTGAAGTAGCAGGGATCGTCGACCAGGACCGCGTCACCCGGTTTCAGCAGGAAGCGGCAGATCAGGTCGATCGCTTGCGTGCCCGAGGTTGTCAGCAGCAGCTGATCGGGTCCGATGTCCAGGCCCTCGCCGGCGCAGCGCCGGGCCAGCCATTGCCGCAACGCCAGCAGGCCGCGGGAGTTGCCGTAGTCCGCCAGCATGGCGTCGTCAGCGCGAGCCAGGCTGCGCATGGAGCGCCGGAGAATGGCGTTGGGCATCCAGTCCGGCGGCAGCCAGCCACAGCCGGGCTTCAGCGCCTCGGGAGCGGCGTCGAGCGACTGGCGCGAAACCCACAGGGGGTCGACGGCGCGATCGGCTCGCGGCGTCAGCGTGTTCACGGCCGGCATGACGACGCCCGCCGAGACATAAAAGCCTGAGCCCGGCCGCGAGACGACCATGCCTTCGGCCGCGAGTCGGTCGTAGGCCTCGACGACGGTGGAGGGCGACACCTTCAAGGTCTCGGCCAGACCGCGAATGGAAGGCAGCTTGTCGCCGTGGACCAGGGCTCGGCTGGCGATCCGGCCGCGGATTGCGTCCATCACCTCGCGTGTCCGGCCTACGGTCTTGTTCATCGCGGCGCTCCAAACTGTGTGGATATCGTTAGCATACAGTTTGGTTCGAATTGTGCTGATTGTTCCTGGGTTGATCGCTGTCGTTTCGCCTAAGCGTCGCGCTCCTTCTTCGGGGTAAGGCGGATGCAACGGACATCAGAAGGGTGGGGCAGCGGCCTGCTGGGGGTGATTATCTTCAGCGGATCCCTGCCGGCGACCAGGATCGCGGTGGCCGGGTTCGAACCGGTATTCCTGACCTCGGCGCGCGCCGTGATCGCCGCCATGTTGGGCATGGTCCTGCTGGCGATGCTGAAGGCCAGGCGTCCGGCCGCGTCCGATCTCGGTCCCCTGGCGGTGGTGGCCCTGGGCGTCGTCGTCGGCTTCCCGCTTCTGACGGCCCTGGCGCTTCAGCACGTCACGGCGGCTCATTCCATCGTCTTCGTCGGTCTGCTGCCGCTAGCCACGGCGATCTTCGGCGTCCTGCGCGGCGGCGAGCGGCCCAGGCGAGCGTTCTGGATCTTCTCGATCGCCGGCAGTCTGTCAGTCGTCGGGTTCGCTGTCTCGCGCGGAGGTTCAGGCTCGTTGGCTGGCGACCTCCTGATGGTGGCCGCGATCCTCGCTTGCGGCCTAGGTTACGCGGAGGGCGCGGTTTTGTCCCGGCGATTGGGCGGCTGGCAGGTGATCTGCTGGGCGCTGGTTTTGGCCCTGCCATTGATGGCGGCGGTCGCCGTTGCGGCCTGGCCGCAGACGTGGAGCTGCGTCGGTGCGTCGGCTTGGGCGGGCCTTGCTTATGTGTCGGTGTTCAGCATGTTGATCGGCTTCGTCTTCTGGTATCGCGGCCTAGCTCTGGGCGGTATCGCCAGGGTAGGGCAGCTGCAGCTGCTGCAACCCTTCTTCGGCCTGGCCCTGGCGGCGCTGCTGCTGCACGAGCCGGTGGCCTTGGGCATGGTCGCGGTCACCGCCGTGATCATCCTATGCGTGGCGGGCGCCAAGCGTTTTGCGTGACGGTGGCGCGGGACGAAAAAATCGGAGGCTTGTCGGAAGAGCCAGCGATCATTCGTCCTAGGGCCATCACAAAGCGCGGAGAGACACGATGAGCCCCACCATTTCAGCCTTCAAGGCCTCGCCCGATCGCGGCCGCGGACTGGCGCGCGACATGTCGGTGCGCTGGGCCTTGGAGGAGGTCGGTCAGTCCTACGATGTTCGTCTGCTGACCTTCGCCGAGATGAAAGAGGGCGCGCATCTGGCGATCCAGCCCTTCGGCCAGATCCCAACCTACGAGGACGGCGATCTGGCGCTGTTCGAGTCCGGCGCCATTGTGCTGCACATCGCAGAGCATCACGACGGCTTGCTGCCGACGGAAGCCAATGCCCGGTCGCGCGCGATCGCGTGGATGTTCGCCGCGCTCGTTACGGTGCAGCCGCCAATCGTCGAGCACGGCATGGCTTCGCTGTTCGAGCGTGACAAGTCTTGGTTCGAGGACCGCATGCCGGGACTGGAACAGGCGGTCCGTCAGCGACTGGGGCAGCTTTCCGATCGTCTGGGCGACGCCGACTGGCTGGAAGGCGACTTCAGCGCTGGCGATCTTCTGATGGTGGCGGTGCTGCGCCGGTTGGGCAGTTCCGGGATTCTCCCGGATTTTCCGCGCTTGGCCGCCTATGTCGCCAGGGCCGAGGCGAGGCCCGCCTTCCAGAGAGCCTTCGCCGCTCAGTTGGCGGTCTTCGAGGCCGCGTCAAGCGCCGGCTAACGGCTGGCGGAGCGCAGGCCCTGAACCAGCGACTGGGCCGCGATCGCGGCCTGGGTGCGGTTGTGGACGTTCAGCTTGCGCATCAGCGCGGTCATATGCGCCTTGACCGTGGCCTCTGCGATGCCGAGATCGAAGGCGATCTGCTTGTTCAGCAGGCCCGAATTGACACCCTCGAGGACCTTCATCTGCGTGGGCGTCAGGCCGCCGATCGCCGTTTCCAGGTTTCGATCGGTCGCGCGAACTTCCGTGGTCATGCCTGAGCCCTCCGCTTCATCCCTGCGCACCCTTCTTGCTCCGGTGCGTCGCCCGTTTGCTTGGCCGCCGATCGTGGATCGGTCGAGTCGGGTCACGTTCGGACACTAGCGTTATCTGTTGGACAAGTTCAAGAGATTTTGTCGATGTGAGCGTGAACATTGTAAAAGTCGGTGTGGTATATCAAAACCTGTCATACAGATTTTGGGCGATATGCAGGTGTCGTGGCGGCGTCGAGGGGCGAGCTTTGCCATCGGGCGCGAATGGCCCGATGCTTGGGGCGGACGTGGAGATCGAGGGATGAGCGAGGGCCGTCTGGCCGACCGGGCCTATACGGGCATCGTCGAGATGATCAACAGCGATGGCTTGGAGGTCGGCGACCGCTTGCCGTCGGAGTCGCGCTTGGCCGAGATGTTCGGCATGTCGCGCACGGTCGTTCGCGAGGCGCTGGTCAGGCTGGCCGCCGACAGCATCACCGAGGCTCGCCGAGGCGCTGGTTCGTATGTGAAGAACCGGCCGTCGGACAAGCTGGGCGCCTACATGCCGCTGTCGGAGCTGCCCTCGACCATGGGCAGCTACGAGGTGCGGTTCGTGCTTGAGGCCGAGGCGGCCCGGTTGGCGGCGGTGCGGCGCTCGGCCGAGGAGATGGCCTGCATCGAGGAGGCGTTGTCGCGGCTGCGCTCGGCGCTGCTGTCGAACGCCCCCGCTCACGCCGAGGACATGGAGCTGCACCGACAGATCGTGCTGGCCACCGCCAATCCAGCCTTCCTGGCGGCTTTCGAGGCGCTCGAGGCCGACGTCGATCGCATCATGCGGGCCGGGGTCGACATCTCACGCTCGCGGCCGCCCGAAGCGATCGGCGAGATGATGCGCGAGCACGAGATGATCGTCGAAGCGATCCGCGCCCAGGACGGCGACGGCGCTGCCCTGGCCATGCGCTGGCATCTTTCGCGAGGGCGGAAGCGGTTGATGCCTTAGGCCGGGGCGTGCTGGCCCAGCCAGTCCTGGGTGATCTGGCACAACCGCTCGGGCGGCAGGGCGGCGTTCAGGGTGAAGACCGCCTCGTCGGCGTCCGGGCGCTCCAGCGTGGCCAGCTGACTGTCCAGCAGGCTGACCGGCATGTAGTGGCCCGCCCGCTGGGTCAGGCGTCGTAGCAGCTCGTCATGGCCGGCGTCCAGCAGCACGAAACACGTCGGCGCCGAAATGGCGGCGCGCAGACGTTCGCGATAAGGACGCCGCAACGCCGAGCAGGCCGCCACGACCTGGCCGCCAGAGGCTACGGTCTGATTCATGGCCGCGCCCAGCCGATCCAGCCAGGGCCAGCGGTCGTCATCGTCCAGGGGCTCGCCGGCGCGCATCTTGGCCACCGCCTGGGCGTCGTGGAAGTCGTCGCCTTCCAGGAAGGGGCAGGTCAGCTCCCGCGCCAGCAGGGCGCCCAGGGTCGACTTGCCGCTGCCGCTGACGCCCATGGCGATAACCGCGAGACCGGCAGGACGGGCGAGGCGGGAAGGCGGCGGCAAGCGGTGTCCCCGAAGCTGGCGAACCGGCCGACGCGTCGAGGAGCCGACACGCCGAGGTTGGATCTGGGTTCTACCGACGTGTCGTCGGGACGTAACTACGACCATGGTCGAGGATGGTGAGGACGGGACGGGACCGTATCACTTACCGAAAGTAGATTTGGGGAGTGGCATGAGAGCGATCCTGTTGTCGTTGATGCTGGCGGCTTCGTATCCGGTCCTGGCCCACGCCGCGGCCAACTCTGCGCTCCCCTTCGCTCCGGATGATCCTGCCGCGATCACGGTCAAGGGCGTCGGCGACGGCGAGGCCGACGACACGGACGCCATCCAGAAGGCCATCGACGCCGCCCGCGACAAGACCGGCCATGGTCTCGTCTTCCTGCCGTCTGGCCGCTATCGCCTCAGCCGCAGCATTCTGGTCCCCCCGGGCGTGCGGATCTTCGGCGTCGGCAAGACGCGCCCGACCTTCGTGCTGGGCGCCAACACGCCGGGCTTCCAGGACGGGGTGGGCACGATGGTCGTGTTCACTGGAGGCGACCAGTACCAGGTCGGCGACATCCCCGTGCCGGTGCCGACAGTCCGACCCGCGACCGCCAAGGTCCGCGACGCCAATTCCGGCACCTTCTATTCGTCGCTCAGCAATGTCGACATCGAGATCGGCGAGGGCAATCCGGCCGCGGCGGGCGTGCGCTTCCGTATGGCCCAGCACGCTTTCCTGCGCCACATGGACTTCCGTCTGGGCTCGGGCTTCGCCGGCGTCTACCAGGCCGGCAACATCATGGAGGATGTCCACTTCCACGGCGGCCGCTATGGCATCGTCACCGAGAAGACCTCGCCCGCCTGGCAGTTCACGCTGGTGGACTCGTCCTTCGACGGCCAGCGTGACGCGGCGATCCGCGAACACGAGGTCGACCTGACCCTGGTCAATGTAGCGATCAAGAACACGCCGGTCGGGATCGAGATCGACAAGGGCTACAGCGACAGCTTGTGGGGCAAGAATGTCCGCTTCGAGAATGTCTCCAAGGCGGGCGTGGTGATCTCCAACGAGGAGAACGTCTTCACCCAGGTGGGCTTCGACAACGCGGTGGCGTCCAACACCCCGGTGTTCGCCCGCTTCCGCGACAGCGGCAAGACCGTGGACGGCCCGAAAGGGAGCGGGAGCAAGGCCTATCGGGTCGGCTCGTTCACCTACGGCCTGACCCTGCCGGGCCTGGGCCGGATGGGGGAGTACAAGATCCTGTCGGACATCACGCCGCTGAAGGCCCTGCCGGCCACGGCGCCGGCGCTGCGCTCGCTGCCGCCGATGACCGAGTGGACCAACGTCAAGACGCTGGGCACCAAGGGCGACGGGACCACCGACGACACCGCGGCGCTGCAGAAGGCGATCGACACGCACCGCGTACTCTATCTGCCGACCGGCTTCTACATGGTCTCCGACACGCTGAAGCTGAGGCCCGACACGGTGTTGATCGGCCTGCATCCGGCGCTGGCCCAGTTGGTCATTCCCGATAACAATCCAGCCCATGTCGGCATCGGGCCGGTGAAGCCGATCCTGGAAACGCCAAAGGGCGGCGACAACATCGTCTCCGGCATCGGGCTCTTCACGGGGCGCGTGAATCCGCGCGCTTCGGCCCTGTTATGGCGGTCGGGCGAAAACTCCCTGGTCACCGACGTCAAGATCATGGGCGGCGGCGGCACGCCGACTTCGGACGGCAAGCCCCTGGGCGCCGCCCAGGCCCGCAGCGGCGATCCCGTGGCCGACGGCCGCTGGGACGCCCAGTACCCCAGCATCTGGGTGACGGACGGCGGCGGCGGGACCTTCGCCAATGTCTGGAGCCCCAACACCTTCGCTTCGGCCGGCTTCTACATCAGCGACACCAAGACGCCGGGCCGCATCTACGAAGTCTCGGTCGAGCACCACGTGCGCAACGAGTTCGTGCTCGACAATGTCGAGAACTGGGAATTCCTGGCGCCCCAGACCGAGCAGGAGGTCGGCGACGGCCCCGACGCGGTGTCGCTGGAGGTGCGTAACTCCAAGAACATCCTGTTCGCCAACTATCACGGCTATCGGGTCACCCGCTCGTACCATCCGGCCGAAACCGCGGTGAAGCTCTACAACTCGTCCGATATCCGCTTCCGCAATGTCCACATCAACGCCGAGAGCGGCGTGGCCCTGTGCGACAAGATCGGCTGTGGCACCTACCTGCGGGCCAGCAAGTACCCGTTCGACAACGCCATCCAGGACAAGACCCGCAAGCTGGAGGTCCGCGAGCGCGAATTCGCGGTGCTGGACGTGAAGGACGCGCCGCCGCCCGCGGTGGCCGCTGGTCCCAAGGTCGAGAAGCTGGAAGGTGGCTTCTGGTCGATCTCCGGCGCGACGACAGGCGCAGACGGTGCGCTCTACTTCATCGAGCGACGCTTCCAGCGGATCCATCGCTGGACGAAAGCCAAGGGCTTGGAGGTCGTGCGCGACCATTCGCTGGATCCGGTGAATCTGGCCATGGACCGCTCGGGCAAGCTCCTGGTGGTGTCCTCGTACGGGCCGCAGGCCAGCGTCTACTCGATCGACCCGAACGGGCCCAAGGACGCGATGACCATGATCGCGCTGACGGCCGCCTCGCAGCGGGCCGGGTCAAAGACGCTGCTGCCGGTCAACTGGTGGAACAACGGCGAGTTCAAGGACCAGTACGATCCGGCCAGGGGCGAGTTCACGACCCTGGCCGAAATGTTCGCTCGCGACGTCGCCCAGCCTAAGGCTCGGGAATATGTCTCGCCCGACGGCAGCCTTGTCTTGCCGGCCTTCCGGGTATGGCAGCAGGGACCGGCCGACCATGTCGGCTGGCGCTGGGCCGACAGCCTGCAGGCCAACGGCCTGATCGGCGGCGCGGTCGGCGAGCGGCTGTTCTTCACCAACGGCTCGGAGAACAGGACCTATAGCGGTCAGGTCGGGCCGGGCGGGACCTTGACCGACCTCAAGGTCTTCGCCAACCGGGGCGGGGAGAGCGTCGCGGTCGATCGTCAGGGGCGCGTGTTCGTCGCCAACGGCCAGATCTTCCAGTACGGCCCCGATGGCCAGTTGGTCGGACGCATCGATGTGCCCGAGCGGCCGACCCAGCTGATCTTCGGCGGCGAGGACGGCAAGACCCTGTTCGTCCTGACCCACCATTCGCTTTACGCGGTGACGCCCTAGGAGTTCGGCATGAAGCGTTGGCTGGTCGCTTGCGCGGCTTCGATCGCCCTGGTCTCGGCCGCCGGCGGAGCGGCCCTGGCCTCGACCTCCGTCCTGGCCACCACGCCTAACGACCCCGCCGCCATCGTCGTGAAGGGCAAGGGCGACGGCCGCGTCGACGACAGCGCCGCGATCCAGGCGGCGATCGACGCGGCGGCGGCCAAGCCGGGCGGCGGCCTGGTCTTCCTGCCGTCGGGGCGTTACCGGATCAGCAAGACCCTGTTCCTATGGCCGGGCGTGCGGATGTTCGGCGTCGGCGCGACCCGCCCGCAGATCGTGTTGGGCGACGCCACGCCAGGCTTCCAGAAGGGCTTGGCGAACATGCTGATCTTTACCGGATTCAAGCCCGATCCGGCTCGTCGCGTGCCTTTCCCGCCGCCCGGCAGCGCGCCGTTCAACAAGACCATCGCCGACGCCAACCAGGGCACGTTCTACAGCGCCATCAGCAATGTCGACTTCACGATCGGCGAGGGTAATCCGGCGGCGACGGCGATCCGGTTCCACGCCGCCCAGCACGCCTTCCTCAGTCACATGACCTTCGACATCGGCTCGGGTCTGGCGGGCCTTTACCATGTCGCCAACGAGGCCGAGGACCTGCACTTCAAGGGCGGGCGCTACGGCATCCTGGCCGAGAAGCCGTCGCCGGCCTGGGGCTTCGTGCTGCTGGACTCGACCTTCGAGGGGCAGCGCGACGCGGCGATCCGCGAGCACGAGGCGGGGCTGACCCTGGTCAATGTGGCCATGCGCGACACGCCAGTCGGCATCGAGATCGACAGGGGCTACGGCGACTGGCTGTGGGGGCGCGACGTCCGGTTCGAGAACGTCGCCAAGGCCGGTGTCGTCATCTCGAACGAGGCCAATGTCTACACCCAGGTCGGCTTCGAGAACGCCGTGGCGACCAACACCCCGGTGTTCGCCCGCTTCCGCGACAGCGGCAAAACCACGCTCGCCAAGGGGCGTAGGTATCGCGTCGCCGCCTTCAATCACGGCCTGACCGTGCCCGCCTTGGGCCGGATGGGCGAGTATCGGACGACCTTCAGCGCGGAGGCCGTCGCGGTCGCGCCAAAGCCTCCGACGCCCGCGATCCGCTCGCTACCGCCAACGTCCGAGTGGACCAACGTCCGCACGCTAGGCGCCAAGGGCGACAACACGACCGACGACACGGCCGCCATCCAGAAGGCGATCGACGCCCATCGCGTGGTCTATTTTCCGACGGGCTTCTACCGCGTCACCGACACCCTGAAGCTGCGCCCCGACACGGTGCTGATCGGCCTGCATCCCAGCCTGACCCAGATCGTGCTGCCCCACGCCACGCCCGCCTATCAGGGCGTCGGCGCACCCAAGGCGCTGATCCAGTCGGCGGCGGGCGGCGACGCCATCGTCTCGGGTCTGGGTCTCTACACCGAAGGTCAGAACCCCCGCGCCACCGCCCTGCTGTGGACGGCCGGCGCGGCCTCGATGGTCAATGACGTCAAGTTTCAGGGCGGCCACGGCACCAACCTGGCCGACGGAACACGCTTCAATCCCTACAACAGCAACGCCACCGCCGACGCTGATCCGGCCCGGCGATGGGGCGGCCAGTATCCCAGCCTCTGGGTCACGAACGGCGGCGGCGGGACCTTCGCCAACATTTGGAGCCCGAACACCTACGCCTATTCGGGCATCTACGTCTCCGACACCACCACGCCCGGCCACGTCTACCAGGCCTCGGTCGAGCACCATCCCCGCACCGAGATCAGCCTGAACCGCGTCGCCAACTGGGAGTTCCTGGCCCCCCAGACCGAGGAGGAGGCGGGGGAGGGCGAGGACACCGTCTCGGTCGAGATCCGCGACTCCCGCGACATTCTCTTGGCCAACTACCACGCCTATCGCGTCACCCGGACGCGCAAGCCGGCGCCGGCGGCCGTACGGGTCTATAATTCGCAGGGCGTCCGCTTCCGCAACGTGGCGGTCAATGGCGAGAGCGGCTTTCCTACCTGCGACGAAGGCGGCTGCGCCACCTTCCTGCGGCTGACCAAATACCCATACGAAAACGCGATCCAGGACGTGAGCAGCGGCCTGGAGGTGCGCGAGCGCCAGTTCGCCGTGCTGGACCTTGCCGTCGCGCCGAAGCCCGCCGAGCCGTCGATATTCCCGACCGGCGCCAGGCTGGAGAAGCTGGCCGACGGCTTCTTCTCGCTGGGCGGCGGCGCCGTGGATGCGGCGGGAACGCTGTACTTTACCGACCGCAAGCATCAGCGGATTTACAGTTGGTCCGACACACGCAAGCTGTCGATCGTCCGCGACAACACGCTGGATCCGATCAACCTGGCCGTCGACGCGTCGGGCCATCTGCTGGTGTTGTCCTCGGATGGCCGCAACGGCGCGGTCTACAGCTTCAAGCCGGGCAGCCCCGACACCGAACTCACGGTGATCGCGCCGACGCCAACCAGGGACCATGCCGGAGCGGCCACCGTGCTGCCGGTCAACTGGTGGAACAACGGTGAGTTCAAGGATCAGCTGGACCTTGCAACCTACCAATTCACCACCCTGGCTGAAATGTTCGCCCGCGGCATGGCGGCGCCGAAGCCTCGGGAGTACGTCTCGCCCGACGGCAGCCTGGTGTTGCCCGCCTATCGGGTCTTCCAGCAAGGGCCGCCCGACCATCGAGGCTTACGCTTCTCCGACGCGCTGGACGCCTATGGCTTCACCACGGCCAAGCCGGGCCAGCGGGTGTTCGTCGCCAACAGCTCGGAGAACAAGACCTACAGCGGCCTGGTCGGGCAGGGCGGAGCGATCACCGACCTCAAACCCTTCGCCGACCGCGGCGGAGAAAGCGTCGCGGTTGACAAGGACGGGCGGGTCTATGTCGCCAATGGTCAGGTGTTCGTCTATGCGCCCGACGGCCAGGCGTTGGGGCGCCTCGACCTTCCCGAACGCCCCTTGCAACTGGTCTTCGGCGGAGCCGACGAGCGGACGCTGTTCGTGTTGACGCACCACGCGCTGTACGCGGTGCGCGCCCAGTAGTCCCACGACGAGGGACGGGCGGCGACCAGCCTACGACCATGGTCTAATAGTTAGCGCTCCCATCGTCTGACAAATTCCCAGCAGGCCATCGAAGTTGGCCCAATGAAAAACTGGGAGGGATGCAGGATGAGTGCTGTCGGTAGCACGCAAGGGGGATCGTCCTTTTTGAGCGCCTTGCTCGCGACGAGCGCGTTCGTGACGATCTTGGGCGCCGGATCGGCCCATGCGCAGGCCGCGCAGACCCCGCCGGCCGCGGACAATGGCAGCACCGTGACCGAGATCGTCGTCACGGGCACGCGGATCCGGTCGGAAGGTTTCACAGCGCCGACGCCGACCCAGATGCTGGGGCAGCAGGAGCTGGAGCGCGCGGCCCAGCCGAACATCTTCACCGCCATCACGCAGTTGCCGTCGCTGCAGGGCTCGAGCGGCGCAACCACCGGCACGTTCAGCACCTCGAGCGGCCAGCAGGGCCTCAGCTCGTTCTCGCTGCGCGGCCTGGGCACCATCCGCACCCTGACCCTGCTGGACGGCCAGAGGGTCGTGCCGGCCAACGTCACCGGCGTTCCGGACATCAGCCTGTTCCCGCAGCTGCTGGTCGAGCGCGTGGACGTGGTGACGGGCGGCGCCTCGGCGTCCTACGGCTCGGACGCCGTCGGCGGCGTGGTCAACTTCATCACCAACAAGAAGTTCGAGGGCTTCAAGGCCAACGTCCTGACCGGGGTCACGACCTATGGCGACAACCATCAGTGGCTAGCCCAGGTCGCCGCCGGCAAGAACTTCATGGACGATCGCCTGCACGTGCAGGTCAGCGGCGAATATGACTGGGAGGAGGGGGTCCCGGCCGGCGGCTTCGGCGAGGACGCGCCGGGAAGCCGCGACTGGTACACGACCGCCACTCTGGTCAATCGCGGGATTACCAACGACGGCTCGCCGCAATACCTCTATCGCGAACACGCACAGGCCTATCAGTACACGAAGTACGGCTTGATCAGTAATGGCCCGCTGCAGGGCACGGCCTTCGACATGAACGGCGTTCCGTTCCAATTCCAGTACGGCGGCGGAGGCGTGCCCTCGAAGGCCGCCAATGGCGCGGTCAGCGGTTGTTACACGAACGGCGGCTTCTGCGTCGGCGGCGACCTGTCGGGCAATGTCGGCGTCGGCACCTCGCTGCAGTCGCGGATCAAGCGCCTGAACGCCTACACCCGTGTCGGTTTCGACCTCGACGCCGACAACGAGATCTACGCCACCTTCAACGCCGCGCGCGTGGAGAGCAGCAACCAGCCCAATCCGGGCGCGGCCACCACCGGCCTGACGATGTCGTGCGCCAACCCGTACCTGCCGGCGTCGATCGTGGCGGCCTGCGCCGCCAACGGCATCACGACCTTCGGTTTCGGCACCAGCAACGCCCTACTGCCACGCAATATCACGGTGCACCCGACGCGGACCCAGTATCGCGGCGTGATCGGTGCGAACGGCAAGTTCAACGCCCTGGGCAAGGACTGGCACTACGACGCCTATTACACGCACGGCCAGAACACGACGAACATCCATGTCCGCGACATCCTGCTGACGCCGCGTTACCGAGCGGCCGTCCAGGCCATTTCGCTCGGCGGCCAGATCGTCTGCGCCGACCCGATCGCTCGGGCCAATGGTTGCGTGCCGATCAACATCTTCGGCGGACAGCGGCCCAGCGAGGCGGCCCTGGCCTACATCACGCCCAAGAACGGTCCTTACCAGCACTCTGTCCAGAAGCAGGACGTCGCCAGCATCAACTTCAGCGGCGAGCCCTTCGCACTGTGGGCCGGCCCGGTGTCGCTGGCGTTCGGCGGCGAGTGGCGCAAGGAGCAGTACCACGTCCAAGGCGACCCCTACGGCGACGGCAATACGGACTCGCCCAACACCGCCGACTATCCGGCTGATCCGGTCCTGAACGCCTCGGGCGCCAACTGGTTTGCCGGCAACTACCACTCTGGAGCCGGCAAGTACTCGGTGAAGGAAGCCTATGCCGAAGTGAACCTGCCGCTGATCAATTCCGACGCGGCGGGCAAGGCCAACCTCAACCTTGCTGGCCGCTGGACCGACTACAGCACCTCGGGCACCGTCTACACCTGGAAGGTCGGGGCCACCTGGGACACGCCGATCGACGGCGTCCGCCTACGGGCGGTCACCTCGCGCGACGTCCGCGCGCCGAATCTTTCCGAACTGTTCGCCGCGCCGGTGACGACCACGCTGCCGAACTTCACCGTTCCCTCGAATGGCGTCCCTCCCGCAGGCCAGCCTTCGAGCGGCTCGCTGACGGTTCTGCAGAATGTGGTGGGCAACCCGAACCTGAAGCCGGAAATCGCCAAGAACGTGACCATCGGCGCGGTGCTCTCGAACCCGCAATGGCTGCCCGGCTTCAGCATTTCGGTCGACTGGTACAACATCGTCCTTAACGGCGGCATCTCCAGCCTGGGCGCTCAGCAGATCGTCAACTTCTGCTATCAGGGCCTCACCCAGTTCTGCGGCGCCTTTAATCTCAACCCGCCGTCGGCCTTCGTAAACTCCCAGACGTTCAACCTGGCTTCGATTAAGACCAGCGGCTTCGACATCGAGAGCAGCTACCGTTTCGAACTGCCCAGCGTGCCCGGCCGCTTCACGGTCAGGGGCCTGGCGACGAACACGCACAAGTTCGTCACCAACCCCGGCATCCCCGGGGCGGTCGCCATCGACTCGGCCGGTCAGAACTCCGGCGCCACGCCGGACTGGAAGGTTCTGGCCATCCAATCCTGGGACACCGATCGTTTCGCCTTCAGCGTGCAGGAGCGCTGGTTCAGCGATGGCCGGTTCGGCGGCACCACCACCGAATATGTCGAGTGCAAGCCTGGCAGCTGCCCCGTCTCGACCGGCAGCCGGCCGACCATCGACTACAATCACATGAGCGGCGCGACCTACGTCGACGTCAGCGCCTCCTACAAGTTCGGCAACGGGCTGCAGCTCTACGGCAAGATCGACAATCTGCTGAACCGCGATCCGACCCCGTCGCCGCAGACCAATACCGGTCTCGACGCCAACCCGGCGCTCTACGACCTGCTGGGCCGGTTCTACCACCTTGGTCTCCGGTACAGCTTCTAGAGCGCCCTGAAGGCCCCGTGTTCCGGGCCGCCCGTCTTCACCTCCCCCTGGGCGGCCTCGCCCGGGCCCGGATCGGCCGAGCGCCGATGCGTGGCCCGGGCGTCTTTCTTTGCGCTTCGGCTTGGCCGTGCGTAGGAGATAGCCGACATGACCGTTTCCACGACCAGATCGCGGGCCACGACGCCCAGGGGCGCCGCCATGGCCACCATGGCCGACGTGGCCGAGCGGGCGGGCGTCTCGCGCATGACCGTGTCGCGCGTCATCAATGATGGGGGCAAGGTGCGTGAGGAGACCCGCGAAGCCGTTCTCGCCGCGATCCGCGACCTGAACTTCCAGCCGAATCTGGCGGCTCGAAACCTGGTCATGGCCGGCGAGCTGCGGATCGGCGTGGTTTACGCCAATCCCAGCGCCGCCTTCATGAGCGACTTCCTGGTCGGGGTCTTCGAGGAGGCCACCAGCGCCGGCGCGCGGTTGATCCTGGTGAGGGGCGAGAACGGCCAGGCGCCAACACCTGGGGAACTCGAAGCATTGCTGGGATCCGGGGTCCAGGGCGTCGTCCTGGCGCCGCCGCTGGGCGAGTCCACTGTCGCCCGCGACATCCTCCGCGCCGCGGGCGTTCCGGTCGCCGTGGTCGCAGCGGGGCGTCCGCTCACCGACGCCATCAGTGTCCGCATCGACGACCGCCAGGCCAGCCAGGCCATGGCCCGGCATCTTCTGGACCTGGGTCACCGGCGGATCGGTTTCATCACCGGCAACCCGGAACAGACCGCCAGCGCCGTCCGCCTCGAGGGCGCCCGCGCCGCGGTCGCCGCGGTCGACGGCGCCGAGCTCGTCGTCGCCGACGGCGCCTTCACCTACGCCTCGGGCCTGGTCGCCGCCGAGGCCCTGCTCGACGCCGCCGCGCCGCCAACGGCGATCTTCGCCAGCAACGACGACATGGCCGCCGCGGCAGTCTCGGTGGCCCATCGCCGACACCTGGACGTGCCCGGCGACCTGACCGTGGTCGGCTTCGACGACACGACCGTCGCCACCACCCTCTGGCCGCCCCTCACCACCATTCGTCAGCCCGTCCGCCAGATGGCGGCTGTGGCGCTGGACAGGTTGCTGCGGGTGCTGCGGTCAGGGGAGGGGGCGGACGAGGCCTCGGGGGATCATGTGCTTGAACACGCGCTGATCGAGCGAGCGTCGACGGCTCGGCCGCGAGGGGTTTGCAGGCCCGTGGGAACGTAGTGAATTCAAGGGCTTAGTCGCAAAGGGGCAGATTTTGACCCCTAGCAAAACCAAAGACTTAGCCGACGACTGCAAACCAAAATCGGGCCTCCCAGGAGGCCGAAATGAGCCTCGAAGCCCGCAACTGGGCCCGCCGCATCGGCGGTCTCTCGATCGCCGCCAAGGCCGTCCTGATGGCCCTGGCCGACCACGCCGACGCCGAAGGCAAGGCCTGGCCCACGCTCAAGACCCTGGCCGAGATCACCAGCATGACCGAACGCCACGTGCGC
>CBIHOB010000078.1:0-19983 GCA_966211605.1 uncultured Caulobacter sp. | reverse complement strand
CAAGCGCGTCCGCTACGAGATCAGCCTGCGCCAGGTGCGGCGCGGCAAGCTGGCCCTGGGCCTGGCCAATGGCCGTCTGCTGGCCGATGGCGACTGCGTGTACACCGCCACCGACCTCAAGGTCGGCATGATCGCCAGCTAAACGGAAAAGGGCCGCCGGTCTCCCGGCGGCCCTCCGTTCTTGTCCGATCCGTTCGGCGCGCGGCCTACCAGATCTTCACGCGGTCTTCCGGCGCGACGTACAGCTTGTCGCCCGGCTTGACGTCGAAGGCCGAATACCAGCCCGGCTGGTTCCGGATTGTGCCGTTGACGCGGTAGTAGCCCGGCGAGTGCGGATCGCTGGCGATCTGCTGCTTGAGAGCGTCGTCGCGCGTCTTGCCACGCCACACCTGGGCCCAGCCCAGATAGACGCGCTGGTCGCCGGTGAAGCCGTCCAGCACCGGCGAGGGCTTGCCCTGCAGCGAGACGTGATAGGCGTCCAGCGCCAGGGTCAGGCCGGCCATGTCGCCGATGTTCTCGCCCATGGTCAGCTTGCCGTTGACGTGCACGCCCGGGAACGGCTCGAACGCCGAGTACTGGGCGCCCAGCTTGTCGGCCTGGGCCTGGAACTTGGCGGCGTCCTCGGCGGTCCACCAGTCGCGCAGCACGCCGTCGCCGTCGGACTTGCGGCCCTGGTCGTCGAAGCCGTGGCCGATCTCGTGGCCGATCACGCCGCCGATGCCGCCGTAGTTGATGGCCGGGTCGGCGTCGGGGTGGAAGAACGGGGCCTGCAGGATCGCGGCCGGGAACACGATCTCGTTGTTCACGGGGCTGTAGTAGGCGTTGACCGTCTGCGGGGTCATGCCCCACTCGGTCTTGTCGACGGGCTTGTTCAGACGCTCGACGTCGTAGCGGTAGTCCCAGGCGCCGGCGCGGATGGCGTTGCCGTAGGCGTCGCCCTCCTTGATCTCCAGCTTGGAATAGTCACGCCACTTGTCCGGATAGCCGATCTTGACGCCGAACTTGGAGAGCTTTTCCTGGGCCTTGGCCTTGGTGTCCGCGCCCATCCAGTCGAGGTTGTCGATGCGGGTCTTCAGCGCCGTGCGGATGTCGCCGACCAGGGCGACCATCTTGGCCTTCGACTCCGGCGGGAAGTAGGCGGCGACATATTCCTTGCCGACCGCTTCGCCCAGCAGGCCGTTGACCTGGGCTACGCCGCGCTTCCAGCGGGGGCGCTGCTCGGGCTGGCCGGCCAGGGTCTTGTTGCGGAACTCGAAGCTGGCGTCGACGAAGCGCTTGGACAGCAGCGGGGCGCCGCCGTCGATGACCTTGAACGCCTGCCAGGCCTTCAGGGTCTCCAGCGGCGTGGCCGCGTAGATCTCGGCGTACTTGGGGAAGCTGGTGTTGGTCGTGACGATGAAGCGGTCGACCTTGGGCAGCTCGGTCCCGACCAGGTACCTGTTCCAGTCATAGCCCGGGGTCAGCTTCTGCAGCTCGGCCAGGGTGGCGGGGTTGTAGGTCTTGTCGCGGTCGCGGCGCTCGACGCGGGTCCAGCTGGCTTCGGCCAGCTTGGTCTCGAAATCGACGATGGCCTTGGCGTTCTCGGCCGGCTTCTCCCAGCCGCCCAGGGTCAGCATCTTCTCGACATAGGCCAGATAGGCCGTCTTCTTGTCGGCGAACTTGGCGTCCAGATAGTAGTCGCGGTCGGGCAGCGAGAGGCCGCCGGTCGAGGCGTAGACGGCGTAGGCCTGCGGGCTCTTGGCGTCGACGCCGATGCCCAGGCTGATCAGGCTGGCGTAGGGCGTGACCGAGCTTGCGCCCATCAGGGCGGTGAACTGGTCCTTGGTCTTGATCTTCCGGACGCCGTCCAGCCAGGGCTGGATCGGCTTGGCGTCCAGCTTCTCGACCGCGGCCTCGTCCATGAAGGCGCGGTAGGCGGCGCCGATCTTGGCCTTTTCGCCCGTTGCGGCCTTGTCGGCGGCGGCGCCTTCGATGATCGCCTTGGTGCGGGCTTCCGACAACTCGGCCAGCTTGTCGAAGTTGCCGTAGCGGGTGCGGTCCGATGGGATCTCGGTCTTGGCGTCCCAGGTTCCGTTGGCGAACTTGTAGAAGTCGTCGCCCGGCTTCACCGACGTATCCATGCCGGTGAGGTCGAAGCCCCAGGTCCCGTAGCGCGGCGACTCCAGCGAGGTTTGGGCGGCGGCGGCGGCGGCGGCCCCTTCGGCCAGGACCGGCATCAGCGACTGGAGGGTGCAGGCCTCGTCGATGCAGGCGTGTTGTTCGTGGGCATGGGCCCCGAAGGCCGAGATCGACAGGGCCGCGGCAGCGGCGGCGCCGAACCAAACTCTTTTCATGGAAGAAGCGTCCGTTGGTATTGAGCTGGCGGCAATCTGCATCGCCGCGAAAATTTTGCTCCCTTAAAAAAAGTTCATGTGACCCATTTTTCGAGTCCCCACGAGCGGGTCAGTGGTGATGCTCGCCCGCGGGAGCCGCCGCCGCGCCTGACGGAGGCGCCAGTTGCACGGTCAGCTGGACCTGCGCCTTGCGGCCATTGTCGAACACCAGCGTTACTGGAACTTTTTGCCCCACGGTCTGGGACGCCTTCAGGGACAGCAGCATCAGGTGATAGCCGCCCGGCGCGAACGCGACCTGGCCGCCCGCCGGGATCTTCACGGTGTCCTGGCGCCGCATGGTCATGACCTCGCCGTTCATGGCCGACTGGTGGATCTCGACCTTGCCGGCGGCCGGACTCTGGACGGCCGTCAGCGTCACCGGCGACTTGCCGGTGTTGACCAGGGTGAGGAAGCCGACGCCGTTCATCCCGGCCTGGGCCGGACGGCTCCACGGCTGGCGGATGGCGACGGGCCCGGCCTTGACGTCGGCGGCCTGCGCCAAGGGCGTGGCCACAAGGGCGGCGGCCAGGGCGATCAGGGGAGCTTTCATGGGATCTTCCTTCAGAAATCAATCGTGACGCCGCCGAAGACCGAACGGCCGTCGCCTGGCCACAGGGTGGCGGTTGCGGCCGTCCAAGTCACGGCCGCCTGGGTGTTGGAGGCATAGGCCTTGTCGGCCAGGTTCCGCGCGTCGAGGAACAGCGAGACCTTGTCGGTGACCTTCCAGCCGGCGTTCAGGTTCACGATCGCGTAGCCGGGCGCCTTCTGGGTGTTCTTGTAGTCGATCCAGGGGGCGGCGGCCGACCACTCGACCGACGGGGCGGCGAACCAGCCGCGCGGATCGTCGTAGCGGACCTCGGCGCGGTAGAAGCTCTTGGGCGCGATGGGCAGGCGGTTGTCGCCGAACTGGACGTCGTCCCGGAAGCGGAAGTCCGACAGGGTCCAGGTCTGGCGCAGACGCCAGCGCGGGGCGACCGCCCAGTCTAGCGCCGCCTCGATCCCCTGGTGGATTGTCTTCCTGGCGTTGAAGGTCGCGGCGGGCACGGATGACGTCACCGTGTACTGCAGCATCTCGCCGTTCAGCCGGGCGCGGTACAGGGTCAGGTCGTAGGTGAACGGCCCGCGATGGCCGCGCGCGCCGAGCTCGCCGGTCAAGGCCTTCTGGGCGCGGACGGGCGTGAATCCGGTGTTGGTCGGGGTCATCGAACTGAAGTTCGGGGGCTCGACCGAGCGGGTCAGGTTGGCGAAGACCTGGTTTCCCGCCTCGTCCTGCCACAGCAGTCCGACCCGGGGCGAGACCCAGTCGTAGGTCTTGTCGGCCTGGAGGTTGAAGGTCGTCGAAACGCCCGGTACGGCAAAGCTTGTGTAGTCGCGTTTCGCCTGGCCCCAGGTCGCCCCGGCCACCATGGCGACACGGTCGGTGACGAACAGCCGCCCCTCGCCGAACACGTCGACGGCCCTGGCGTTCTGCAGGGTCCGTGAGGTCGGCGCGCCACGGGCCCCGCGGTTGTTGACGTAGAAGTTGCTGTCCATGTCGCCGGTGCGCACCCAGGCGCCGAAGAAGGCGTCGGCCCGCCTGCCGCCGACCTGGCCGCCCCAGTCGAAGCGGCCGAAGGCGCCGTAGTTGCGGCTCTGCTGGTCGATGACCTGGAAGATCGGGTGGTCCAGGTCCTTCCACACCGCATAGACCGCGCCCTCGAAGACCAGCTGGTCGGACAGCCGCCAGGTCGTGCGCAGCGAGCCGCGCAGGCCGCGCTGGTTGCGGCCCTGATCGAGGGCCAGGTTGGCCGCCGCCGACTGGCGCGGATCGGCCTGGAACTGGGCCAGGGTCAGGGCGCCGGGGATCTCCTGATTGACGTTCGAGCCGCTGACGATGAACCGCACCTCGCGGTCCTGGCCGAAGGACCGCCCGATGTTCAGCGCGCCGAACTGGATGTTCTGCTGGCTCTGCGAGCGCCAGCCCTGGCCGGTCTGGTTGGTGACGGCGGCGAAGACGTCCCAGTCGCCGCCTTGACGGGCGATGGCGACGTGCTCGCGGATCAGGCCGTAGGAGCCGCCGTCGATCCGCACCTGATTGTAGAACCCCGCGTCCTTGCCCGTCGGCGTGACCAGGTTGATCGCCCCGCCCAGCAGGGCCCCGCCGAAGCGCAGGGCGTTGCCGCCGCGATAGACCTCGGCGTATCGGGTGTTCAGCGGATCGGCGACCTGGCTGTCGCCATAGCCGTCGGCCTCGTTCAGCGGGACGCCGTCCTGGGCCAGCAAGACGCCGCGGTTGTGGCTGGCGTTGCCGATCCCCGAGCCGCGGATCGAGATGCGGATGTCGCCGCCCCACTTGCGCTGGGCGTAGACGCCGGGGGCGTCGCGCAGCATGTCGTCCAGGGCTAAGGCCTGGCGGTTGACGTAGCTCTCCTGCGAGATGACCGACACCGCGCCGGGCGTTTCCGACAGGCGCCGGCGGGCGGCGGCGACCACGGGCGGGTCCTCGGGATTGGGCCGGGCGGTGACGATGACCGAGGAGACCTGAGTGTCGTCGTCGGCCTCCTCGGCATAGACGCAGAGCGGAGTGCAGGCGAAGGCGGCGGCGCCCAGGAGGGCGTGGCGAAGGCTCGGCATGAAGGACGGAATCCGGAAGACGTGACAAGGCGCGCGGCGTCTCGAACGCGGCGCAGCGGAAAAGGGTCAGGCGTTCAGGATTTGGGGCGGGCCCTGGCTGGGCGGGCGCGGCGGCGCGCGCGCATGGCCCCGCACGCCCAGCACGCGCTGGACCGGGGTCTCGACGAATGCGGCGTATTCGGCCGGCGCGACGGCGGGGACGGACGCGTCCAGCGTGACCGCCAGGGTCGGGCCGACGCAGTCCGAGCATTTCAGGCCCATGAAGCCCTTGGCCGGCGCGGTGCGGATCGAGCCGTCCTGGGCCAGGATCACGACCTTGGCGCCCTCGGCCGAGCAGATGACGATCGCCGAGCCGCTTTCACGCAGGTCGTGCGCCATGGCCGCGGCGGGCGTCAGCACCTGGACAAACACGGCCAGCATCGCCGCGAGCGCGGCGAGCAGGGCGCGGAACTGGCCGGTGCGGGCGGTCATGACGTGCAGTGAGTAGGGCGCGGCGGCGACGGGGTCAATCGAGGCATGGCGTCGCGCGAACGCTTAGGAGCGCCAGCCGGCCTCCTTCAGGACCGGCGCGTAGGTGCGGCTGACCGGCGCGACGAGGCCGCCCAGCAGGCGCGCCTCACCGGTCCCGCGCCGCCAGCGCACGGCTTCCACCGCGTCGGCGGGGACCCACCACGAGCGATGGATCCGCCAGCCATGGACCTTGTCCAGTTCGGCCAGGGCGTCGGCGAAACGCAGGGTGATCAGCTCCTCGCCGGCGTCGGTGTGGACCTTGAGGTAGTGGTCGTGGGCCTCGATCGCGATCAGCCGGGCAGTGCGCCGCTTGGCGGACAGGCGCTTGCGAAAGGTCGCCTCGGCTTCGGGCGTTGGCGGAGTGACGATGACACGGGTCTCGACGCGCATGGGGCGCGGCCGCCAGACGAGGGCGCGGACCAGCATCACCGCCAGCGATATGGTCAGCACCTGACCCTGGAGCTTGAGGAAACCCGGCCGCGTGAAATGATCGCCCAGGATCACGACTGCGCTGGTCAGCACCCAGGCCGAGACAGGCGGCGTCATCAGCAGCGACCCCAGTATCGCGCGGCTCCAGGGCGAAGGCAGGCGCCGCTCCAGCAGACTGTCGATCGCAACGCCGACCAGGCCGCCGCCGACCATGCTGCTCATCCAGTAGGCATAGCGGTACGAGGCGGGGATGCGCTCGGAGTCGAAGGGGCCCAGGAAGCCCATCAAGAGGCCGATGGCGATCAGCACCGCCAGGTCGACGGCCCATCGTCGTCTCCGCGTTCGTGCAGCTTCCCCCATCGACGATCCCGTTCGCGCAGTTCTGGCGCCGTTCGCGAAGCCAGGCCTAGCGAGACGGCGAGCCGGCCGCAATCCATGGCGCGACATCGCCAAGAGGATCTGCATGACCGCGCTCATTCCAGCCTTGCCCCAGGCTCGTCTCACCGGCGCCCGCCGGGTCTTCTGGATCCTGGCGGCGATCCTTTGCCTGGGCGTCGCCGGCTATTCGGCCAGGTACCTGCTGCATCCGCCCCGGACCCCGGCCCAGGCGCTGGGCAATCCGCTGGGGGTTCCGTGGCTGGCCGTCCATGTCGGCGGGGCGGTGACCGCCTTGGTGCTGGGCTCCGTGCAGTTCCTGCCTGGGCCGAGGAAGATCGCCGCCCATCGCTGGATCGGCCGGGCCTATGTGCTGGGTTGCCTGGTCGGCGGAGCGGCGGGGCTGGTGCTGGCGCCCGGTTCGTCCGCCGGCCCGATCGCCGCGGTGGGCTTCGGAAGCCTGGCGGCGCTCTGGATCGCCGTGAACCTGCTGGGCTGGCGCGCGGCGATGCGAGGGCAGTTCGCCCAGCACCGCCGCTGGATGGTCCGCTCCTGGGCGCTGACCCTGGCGGCGGTCACGCTGCGGCTCTACCTGCCCGCCGTCATGGCCTTGCACCTGCCGTTCCTGCCCTGGTACCGCGCCATCGCGTTCCTGTGCTGGGTCCCGAACCTGATGCTGGCGGAGGCGTGGCTGAGGGCTACTTCTTCGCGTCCTTGACCGCGTCCTTCAGGTCGCCCTGCTTCACGTTGCCCGCGACCTTGTCCTTCTTGCCCTCGGCCTTCAGGTCCTTGTCGCCGACGATCTTGCCGACGCCGGACTCGACCTTGCCCACGGTCTCCTGCTTGCGGCCCGCCTCCTTGTCGCAGGCGGCCAGGCCCGTCAGGGCGATGGCGAGGGTCAGAGGGACGAGAAGGCGGCTCATGTCGGAACTCCGAGGGCGCGACGGCGTCGCGGTCATGCCCCTGGAACGCAAACTGAGCCGTTTGCGATCCAACTATTTCGCCGGCTCGCTCTCCGCGCCCAGCCACGCCTTGCGAAAGGCCAGCTGCGCCTCGGTGGGCTTGAGGTCGGCCTTCTCGAAGCGGACCACCTCCAGGGTCGGATCGGCGGCGACTTTCAGCGGAGCCTCCCGGGTCCGGCCGCGCTGGACGAACTTCACCGTCGTGGCCTCGTCGGGTTTCAGGCGGTCCAGGGCGTCGGTCCAGTCGGCCTCGTTGGCGAACTCAAAGCGGCCGATCGACAGGATCCGGTCGCCGGTCTCGACCCCGGCGGCGTAGAGCGGCGAGTTCGGGACCGGCGGCTGGTCCAGGATCACGTCGGTTCCATTGAGCCGGATGCGAGCCGCGCCCAGCCAGGCCTTCTTGGGCGCCTTGGGACGCAGCTTCAGCCCGGCCCGCTCCAGCAGCGGCGCGAAGTCCGGCAGGGCCGAGCCTTCGATGCTGGCCTTGAAGAAGCCGTCCGCGAACTGGGCGTCGCCGGTGGTCTCGGCCAGGGCCGCGCGGATATCTGCGGGCCTGTAGGGTTTCTCGGGCGCGCCGTGGCGGATCCACATCCGCTTCATGAAGTCGTCCAGGGCCAGCGGCTTGTCGCGCCCGCGCATCTGCAGGTCCAGGGCCAGGCCGATGATCGCGCCGTACGGATAGTACGAGGTGAAGATGTTGGGATTGGTCGGATCCAGCGCGGCGGCGGCGTCGACGAACGGCGCGCGCAGGCTCATCTCCTGTGGCGAGCCGTACTGGCGGCCAGGGCCGGTGACGACGCCGTTCAGCGCGCCCGACAGGATGGCCAGGTACTCGTCCACCGTCGACTGGCCGGCGCGGCGGATCAGGAGCGGGCCGTAGTACTGGGTGAAGCCTTCGGCCAGCCACAGGGACGGGGTCGGGTTGGCCTTGGTGAAGTCGAACGGCTCCAGCTCGGCCGGGCGGATGCGCTCGACGTTCCAGGCGTGGAAGAACTCGTGGCTGGCCGTGCCCAGCTGGCTGAAATTGCCCCGGAACAGCGAGCGCGGCTGGCTGATGAAGGTCGAGTTGCGGTGCTCCATGCCGTCGCCGGTGATCTGCGGCATGTAGTCGGCGATGAAGGTGTAGCTCCCGTGGTCGAACCTCGGCAGGGCCCCGAACACCTTGATGTGCTCGGGCACGATCGCCTTCAGTTTCGCGACGAACTTGTCGGCGTCCTCCTCGGTCCCCGGATGATGCAGGGCGAGGCGGAAGGTGTAGGTCTTGCCCGCATCCGTGACCTGCCACTCGCGCACGGTGAAGGCGCTGATCTCGGTCGGGCTGTCCATGAAGTACTGCAGGTTCGGCGCCCAGAAGGTGTCGGCCTCGCCCGCCACGGCGGGCAACTGAGTGGCGATCTTCCAGCTGGGATCGGCGCGCTTGAAACGGACCCGGATCGGCTTGTCGTCATAGCCGGCGGCCCACAGGAAGGTGGCGGGCATGTTCAGGTGGGCGTGGGTCGCGTCGACCTGCGAATAGGTGCCGTCGCCCCGGTCGGCGTACAGAGTATAGGTGAGCTTCACCGTGCCGTCGTGGCCGCTGACGGTCCAGCCGTAGGGATCGGCGCGCTCGACGGTCAGCGGTCTGCCGGCGCCGTCGACGGCGCTGACCTGGTAGACGTTCTTGGCGAACTCGTGGATCGCATAGCGGCCCGGCGAGGACCGCGACATGTTCAGCCGCAATGGCCCCTTGGGCGCGCCCCGATAGGTGGCCACGATCCTGGCCTCGTGATGGGCGGCGTTGTCGAACGAGACCTCGTACTGGACCGGAGCGCTGGGGCCGGGATCGGCCGCGTGCGCCGCGGTCGCGAAGAGAGCCAGGCCGACGAGGCCGAACAGAGCTTGACGCATGAAGTCCCCCAGATCGCCACGGACGCGATCGAAGGGGGCAACATGGCAGAGGCCTCGCGGCCGTCGCAAGCCGAGCGGATCAGGCCTTGGCGGGCTTGCGCCGGCGCGGCACGCGGACCACGGCCTCGCCGTCCATGATCACGTCGTCGCCCACCAGGCCCTGACAACTGAGGGTGACGCGGGCGCTCTCGGGATCGATGGCCGCCACGGTGACGCGGGCGGTGACGACGTCGCCGATGCGGACCGGCTTGTGAAAGGCCAGGGTCTGGCTGAGATAGATCGAACCGGCGCCGGGCAGGATGGTGCCGACCACGGCCGAGCCGAACGAGGCCGACAGCAGGCCGTGGGCGATCCGGCCGCGATAGGCCGTCTTGGCCGCATAGGCCTCGTCCATGTGCACCGGATTGAAGTCGTCCGAGGCCTCGGCGAACAGGCGGATGCGCTCTTCGCTGATCGGCACGTGCTTTTCGGCCGTCATGCCGACGGACAGTTCTTCGAGGATGTAGCCGCCCGAGGCGTGAGGCTGGATCATGACGCGCGGTTACCGGTCTGGAGCGGTCGTGGCCAGTAAAATCGATCAGTGATGCCCCGAACTGGCCGCCGGCTTCTTCTTCGGCGCCCGCGCCAGCATGCCCTTGGCGATCTCCTCCTCGCCGATCAGGGCGTGGGTGGCGCCGGTCTGTTTCAGCAGGGCGACGTCGGCGTCGGTATAGGCGCGGGCGATGATCTCGCACTGGGGATTGGCGACGCGGGCCTGTTCGATGATCCGCGCGGCCTCGAACGGATTGGGCACGGCGACGAACAGGTGGGTGGCCTTGTCGAGGCCAGCCTTGAGCAGCACCTCCGGCTTGACCGCGTTGCCGCCGACCGTCTCGAAGCCGGCCTTGCGCAGGTCCTCGGCCCGTTCGGCGTCGTCCTCGATGACCACCAGCGGGGTCCGGCCCTTCAATCCCTCGGCCACCGCCTTGCCGACGCGGCCGTAGCCGACCAGCAGGGCGTGTGGCTGGGCAGCGGCCGTCATGGCGGGCTCCTCGTCCGCCGCGGCCCGCTCCTTGGCGATCATGCCGGGCAGGATGCGGTCCAGCAGGCTGAACAGCAGCGGGTTGAGCAGGATCGACAGGATGGCGCCGGCCAGAACCAGGTCGCGGCCGTCGTCGGGCAGCAGCTTCAGCGACACGCCCAGGCCCGCCAGGATGAACGAGAACTCGCCGATCTGGGCCAGGCTGACCGAGATGGTCAGGGCCGTGCTCATCGGGCGGCGGAAGGCCAGGACGATGACCAGGGCGGCGATCGACTTGCCGACCACGATGATCGCCAGGGTGGCCAGCACGGCCAGCGGCTCGCGCAGCAGCACCATCGGGTCGAACAGCATGCCGATCGAGACGAAAAACAGCACCGCGAAGGCGTCGCGCAGCGGCAGGGTCTCGTTGGCGGCCTGCTGCGACAGCTCGCTCTCGGCCATGATCATGCCGGCGAAGAAGGCCCCCAGGGCGAAGGATACGCCGAACAGAGCGGCCGAGCCGAACGCGACCCCGAGGGCGATGGCCAGCACCGCCAGGCGGAACAGCTCGCGCGAGCCGGTGTGGGCGATGCGGTGCAGGATCCACGGGATCAGCCGCCGGCCGACGATCAGCATGAAGGCGACGAACGCCACGACCTTGCCGATGGTGACGGCGAAGGCGGCCAGCACCCCGCTCCCCAGCAGGCCGGAAGAGCCCTGGTGGGCCGGGGCCTCGCCGCCCAGAACGCCCGACAGGGCCGGCAGCAGAACGAGCGCCAGCACCATGGCCAGGTCCTCGACGATCAGCCAGCCGACCGCGATCTTGCCGCGGCCGCTCTCGATCAGTCGTCTTTCCTGAAGCGCTCTCAGCAGCACCACGGTCGAGGCGACCGACAGGGCCAGGCCGAACACCAGCCCCGCCCCCACGCTCCAGCCCAGCACGACCGCCAACCCCAGGCCCATCGCCGTCGCCGCCGCGATCTGCACGACCGCGCCCGGGATGGCGATGGTCTTCACCGCCAGCAGGTCCTTCAGCGAGAAGTGCAGCCCGACCCCGAACATCAGCAGGATTACCCCGATCTCGGCCAGCTGCGGGGCCAGTTCCTGATCGGCGACGTAGCCGGGCGTGAACGGCCCGACCAGCACGCCGGCCAGCAGGTAGCCCACCAGGACCGGCAGCTTCAGCCGGTTGGCGACGGCGCCGAAGACGAAGGCGAGGCCCAGGCCCGCGACGATGGTGGCGATCAGCGAGGTGTGATGCAAAGGCTCTCCTTGACGTTCATTCCTTTCGGGCGTACTCAACCAATATGGGTGACTAGACCCAGGTGCGCCAGATGCCACACGCAAAAATTCTCCTCCCGGCGCAATGCCGGGCCGCCCGCGGGCTGATCAACTGGTCGCAAGGCGAGCTCGCCGATCGGGCGGGCGTGTCGCGCAGCACGGTCAAGGACTTCGAGACCGAGCGTCACGCCTTGCACCATAGCACCGAACGGCTGCTGATCGACGCGATCGAGGCCGGGGGTGTGTCGCTGATCTTCGCTGACGACGCGGGGCCCGGCGTAAGATTCAAGCGGCCGGTTTGACGGCAAGCGCGTCAGGCGAAGCGTGAGCGGTTCGCCGCCCGGACGTGCGTTAAGGTGAAGGGTAGGAGGGCGCGTGCAGCACGAGGTTTCACCAGAGAGCTACAAGGACCTGGTCCTGTTCCTGGCGACCGCCGGCATCGTCGCGCCGATCTTCAAGCGCCTGAAGATCAATCCGATCCTGGGCTACCTGCTGGCCGGGGTGATCCTGGGGCCGTTCGGCCTGGGCCGGTTCATCCCCGTCGCCCCGTGGCTGGACTACGTCACCGTCGACAATCCCGACGAAATCGCCCAGCTGGCCGAGTTCGGGGTGGTGTTCCTGCTGTTCATGATCGGCCTGGAGCTGTCGTGGGAACGCCTGCGGCTGATGCGCAAGTGGGTGTTCGGCCTGGGGGCGGTGCAGGTGATCGGCTGCTCGCTGGCGCTGGGCGCCGGAGCCATGCTGCTGGGCCAGACGCCCGTGGCGGCCCTGACCATCGGCGCGGCCCTGACCCTATCCTCGACCGCCATCGCCGTGCCGGTGCTGGCCGAGCGCCGCCGCCTGCACTCCGAGGCCGGCCGCGCCACCTTCTCGGTGCTGCTGTTCCAGGACCTGGCCGTCGCCCCGATCCTGATCACCCTGGCGATCCTGGGCCGGGGACACGGCAGCTTCCAGCTCAAGGATCTGCTGGCGCTGGCGCCCGCGGCCATCGGCCTGGGCGCGATCGTGCTGGTGGGCCGCCTGGCCCTGCGGCCGATGCTGAAGTCCGTCGCCAAGGCCAAGAGCGAAGAGATGTTCATGGCCGCCTGCCTGCTGGTGATCATCGGCGCGGGCCTGGTCAGCGCGCTGTCGGGCCTGTCCATGGCGCTGGGCGCGTTCGTCGCCGGCATCCTGCTGGCCGAGACCGAGTATCGCCACGAGGTCGAGGTCAAGATCGAGCCTTTCAAGGGCCTGCTGCTGTCCCTGTTCTTCGTGTCGCTGGGCATCCGTCTCGATCTGTCGCTGCTGATCGCCAAGCCGGTCGTGATCCTGGGCGGGGCGCTCGGGCTGATGACGCTGAAGACCGTCGTGGTGTTCGGCGCCGGCCTGCTGCTGGGGCTGAACAAGCGCTCGGCGATCGAAGCGGCCCTGATCCTGGCGGCCGGGGGCGAGTTCGCCTTCGTGCTGATGGACAACGCCATCGGGGCCGAGGTGGTGTCGCGCAATGTCGGCCAGGCGGTGCTGGTCTCGGCGACCCTGACCATGTTCCTGATCCCGGCCCTGGCGGCGCTGGGCGGCCATCTCGGCCGCAAGAGCGCGCCGCTGCCGGTCAGCGAGGCTCCGCCGTCGACGCCCCGCGAGCCCGACCGCGTCGGCCCCGAGCCGGCCGGCCAGGTGCTGGTCATCGGCTATGGCCGGGTCGGCAAGCTGGTCGGCGACATGCTGGGCCGCCACGACCTGTCCTGGATCGCGGTCGAGCGCGACGCCCGCCTGGTCGAGCAGGGGCGGCGCGAGGGGTCGCGGATCTACTACGGCGACGCCTCGCGGATCGAGCTCCTGGAGCGCTGCGGCCTGGCCACGGCCAGGGCGGTGGTCGTCACGATGGACGCCTTCGAGGTGGCCGAGGCGGTGGTCGCCGCCGCGCGCGGGGCCCGTCCGGACGTGCCGATCGTGGTCCGCGCCCGTGACGCCCGCCACGCCGCCCGCCTGTATGAGCTGGGCGCCACCGACGCCGTGCCCGAGACCATCGAGGCGTCCTTGCAGCTCTCCGAGGCGGTGCTGGTGGACATCGGCGTGCCGATGGGCCTGGTCATCGCCTCGATCCACGAGCGCCGCGACGAGTACCGCAAGGTCCTGAACCGTCCCGACGCCCTGGGAGGGCGCCGCCGCCGGCTGCGCGACGCCAGCCTGAGGTAGTTCGCGCGCGCTCACCGCGCGCTGTCGATCAGCCGTCCAGCGTCAGGCTGTAGCCGGCGATGAACTGGGCGTCCCTGCTGGCCGGCTAGGTTGGGCGAGCGCCGTTAAACCGCCTCCGCCCGGTACCGCCGGCGCTGACGCCCCGCC
Source organism: uncultured Caulobacter sp. (assembly GCA_966211605.1). GTDB lineage: Bacteria > Pseudomonadota > Alphaproteobacteria > Caulobacterales > Caulobacteraceae > Caulobacter. The sequence continues at coordinate 6,232 of CBIHOB010000078.1, read as the reverse complement.
GCCTTCACGATCCGCAGGAAGTGCGGGCAGTCCGTGAGCGCCGGGACCTTGCAGTCGGCGGCGTGGGTGAGGCCGTCGCGCAGGCGGGTCAGCTGCTCGATGCGCCGGTCCAGGTCGGCGGCCTTGGCGCGCAAGGCGTCGCGGTCGATGTCTCGCCCCCCATCGGGCCCGTCCAGCAGGCCGGCGATCTCGTCCAGCGAGAAGCCTGAGGCGCGGCCCAGGGCGATCAGCGCCAGGCGCTCGGCGGTGTCTGGCGCGAACAGCCGCTTGAGTCCCCGCCGGCCGACCGAGGCGATCAGCCCCTTTTCCTCGTAGAACCGCAACGCCGAGGCCTTGACGCCCGACCGGCGGGCGAGCTCGGCGATATCGATGTCGAACACCGCTTGACCTCAAGTACGCTTGAACTTGCACGATGGGCGGACATGACGATCCTGGCAAGGACGGAGACGACGATGAGCAAAGCTCCCGAACGCGACATGGCGGCCTATTGGGACCGCGCCGGCCAAGTGTGGGTCGAGCATCAGGCGCTGCTGGACCGGCTGATGGCCCCGATCGCGCGGGCGGTGGTCGACGCCGCGCGGCCGGTGAACGGCGAGGCCGTGCTGGACGTGGGCTGCGGCTCGGGCGCGACGACGTTCGACGCGGCGTGGCGCACCGGTCCGACGGGGCGGGCCGTCGGGGTCGACATCTCCGGGGCGCTGGTCGAGCTGGCCCGCCGCCGGGGCGGCGAGGACGGGCTGGAGGGCGTCGCGTTCCTGCTGGCCGACGCCCAGACGCACGCGTTCGCCCGGGAGTTCGACGCGATCATCTCGCGGTTCGGGGTGATGTTCTTCCCCGATCCCGTCGCCGCCTTCGCCAACCTGCGCCAGGCCTTGAAGCCGGATGGCAGGCTGGCCTTCGCGGCTTGGCGCTCGCCCGAGGAAAACCCGCTGTCGCTGGTCCCGCTGCGCGCCGCCGCCCCGTTCCTGCCGCAGGTCCCCGGATTCGAGAAGGATGCGCCGGGCCGCTTCGCCTTCGCCGATCCAGACCGTGTACGGACGATCCTGGAGGCCAGCGGCTGGCGCGAGATCGCGATCTCGCCGCTGGACGTCTCGAGTCCGCTGTCCTTCGACGAACTGCTGACCATGAGCCTGCGGGTGGGGCCGCTGAACCCGATGCTGAAGGACGCCGACGACGCCACGCGACGCCGGATCATCGAGGCGGTGACCGAGGCGCTGGCGCCGTACGACCGGGACGGTGCGGCCGAGATGACCTCGGCCTGCTGGCTGGTGACGGCGAAGGGGTGAAAGTCGTCCGGACGGAGGCCCGGATGACGCCTGGATCCCGGGCGCTTGAATTCTGTGCAGTTTCATATATAACCGACCAGTCAGTTATATATCGGATCGAGACATGCAGGCCGGTTCCCCCAAATGGCGACGGCGCAGCGAGGCGCGGCCCGGCGAGATCGTCCAGGCGGCGCTGGAGGTGTTCGCCGAGAAGGGCTTCGCCGGCGCCAGGCTGGACGAGATCGCGGCGCGGGCCGGGATCTCGAAGGGCGCGCTGTATCTGTATTTCGAGACCAAGGAGGACATTTTCCGCGCCGTGGTGCGCGAGGCGGTGGCTCCCAATCTGGACCTGGTCGAGGGCTTGCTGGCGCAGGCGACCCTGCCCTTTCCCGACCTGTTGCGGCTGGTGGTGGGGCGCATCGTCAAGGTGATCGGGACCTCGCGCCTGGGCGCGGTGGCCAAGCTGGTCATCGGCGAGTCGCGCAACTTTCCGGAACTGGCCCGGGTGTGGCACGACGAGGTGGTCAGCCGCGCCCTGGGCGCGATGAGCGGCGCCCTGGCCAGGGCCCAGGCGCGCGGCGAGATCCGGGAGGGCGATGCGCGCCTGCAGGCCTTCAGCATCGTGGGGCCGGTCCTGATGGGGGTGATCTGGCAGGAAACCTTCACCCCCGTGGGAGCCTCGGCGCTGGACCTGGAGGCCCTGGCGCTGCAGCACTGCGAGACGGTTCTGACGGGGCTGGCCTCGCGCGTGGTCATGCTGCCGTGAAGCCCGCCGCGCGCATCGTCATCGCCGTGGCCGGCCTGGGCATGGTCGGCTTCGTAGGCTGGAAGCTGCTGGGTCCGGACGGTCATCGCCCGCATCGCCTGTCCGGCTATGTCGAGGGCGAGACCCTGTATGTCGGGGCGGCCAGCGCCGGGCCGGTCAGCGCCGTCGCCGTCCAGCGCGGCGATCGCGTCGAGGCCGGCCAGCCGCTGTTCGCCCTGGACGCGGCCCAGCTGACCGCCGCCCGCGACCAGGCCGCCGCCCAGGTCGCGGCGACCGAGGCCCAGCTGCGCGACGCCGAGAAGGGCCAGCGCCCGCAGGAGCTGGCCGTCTATGACGCCGAGCGCGCCGCCGCCGAGGCCCAGGCGCGCCAGGCCCAGGCCGACTATGATCGCGTCGCGCCGCTGGTCAGGAAAGGGATCTACGCGCCGGCCAGGCTGGACCAGGTCAAGGCGGCGCTGGACGCCGCCCGCGCCAACGCCGCGGCGGTCGCCCGCCGCAAGAACGTCGGGACCCTGGGCGCGCGGCCGGACGCGGTGAACGCCGCCCGCGCCGCCGTCGCCTCGGCGCGCGAGGCCCTGGCTGCGGCCCAGAGCCGCCTGGACCAGATCAGCCCCCGCGCGCCGGTCGCCGCGCGGGTGCAGGACGTCTTCTACCAGCCCGGCGAATGGATCGCGGCCAACCAGCCGGTCGTCGCCCTGCTGCCCGACGACCGCGTGCGCCTGCGCTTCTTCGTTCCCGAGGGCGAGGTCGCGCGCTATCGGATCGGCGCGGGCCTCCGCTTCGCGTGCGACGGCTGCGGGGCCCAGCGCTCGGCGCGGATCAATTATGTCAGTCCCAGGCCCGAATTCACCCCGCCGGTGATCTACAGCCGCGAGGCGCGCCAACGGCTGGTGTTCCTGGTCGAGGCCCGGCCCGATCCGGGCGCGCCGCTGGCGCCGGGCCAGCCGGTCGACATCGTCCCGCTGGCGGAGGATGGACAGTGACCGACCTCTCCGTCGACGTCCGGGGTCTGAACAAGAGCTTCGGCCCGCGCCACGTGGTGCAGGACGTCTCGATCCAGGTCGAGAAAGGCCGGATCACCGGGTTCCTGGGCCCCAACGGCTCGGGCAAGACCACCACCCTGCGGATGCTGTGCGGCCTGCTCACCCCCGACAGCGGCGAGGGGGCGGTGCTGGGCCTGGACTTCCGCAAGGACGCCGAGGCGGTGAAGCGCCAGACCGGCTACATGACCCAGAAGTTCTCGCTCTACGAGGACCTGTCGATCGAGGAGAACCTCGACTTTGTCTCTCGCGTCCACGAACTGGACCGGCGACGCGAGCGGGTGCGCGAGAGTCTGGATCGCCTGGGCCTGACCGCCCGCAGGAAGCAGCTGGCCGGATCGCTGTCGGGCGGCTGGAAGCAGCGTCTGGCCCTGGCCGCCAGCATCATGCACGAGCCCAAGCTGCTCTTGCTGGACGAACCCACGGCGGGGGTCGATCCCAAGGCGCGGCGCGAGTTCTGGGACGAGATCCACGCCCTGTCGGCCGAGGGCCTGACCGTCATGGTCTCGACCCACTACATGGATGAGGCCGAGCGCTGCCACGACATCGCCTACATCGCCTATGGCAGGCTGATGGCCCGCGGGACGGCCGACCGCGTGATCGCCGACTCGGGCCTGGTCACCTTCAGAGGCGAAGGCCCGGGCGCGGACCGGCTGGCGCGCGCGCTCGCCGAGGCGCCGGGCGTGGCCATGGCCGCCCCGTTCGGCGCGGCCCTGCACGTCAGCGGAACCGACCGCGCGGCGCTGGAGGCCGCCATCGCTCCGTATCGCCAGCCGCCCCTGACCTGGACCGAGGTCCAGCCGACGCTGGAGGACGTCTTCATCCGCTTGATGGGCGGGGCCACGGACAACTTCCAATGAGCGCGGCGGGGACGAAGGGGCTGTCCGGCGCCCGCATCCTGGCGGTGCTGATCAAGGAGTTCATCCAGCTCACCCGCGACCGGCTGACCTACGCCATGATCCTGGTCATGCCGATCGTGCAGCTTCTGCTGTTCGGCTACGCCATCAACAACGACCCGCGCGACCTGCCGACCGCGGTGCTGGTGCAGGACCAGGGGCCGATGGCGCGCTCGGCCCTCGCGGCCCTGGTCAACAGCGGCTACTTCCAGATCGTCCGCACCGCGGCCTCGCCGGCCGAGCTGGACGAGGCGGTGGCGCGCGGCGACGTGCAGTTCGCCCTGACCATCCCCGCTGACTTCACCCGGCGGGTGGTGCGCGGCGACGGCGCCCAGATCCTGGTCGAGGCCGACGCCTCCGATCCGGCCGCCACCGGCGGCGCGCTGGCGGCGCTTTCCAGCCTGCCCCGCGTGGCCCTGGAGCGCGATCTCGTCGGCGCCGCGGCGAAGGCCGGGGCCGATCCGTTCGAGGTCGTCATCCACCGCCGCTACAATCCCGAGGCCATCACCTCGTACAACATCGTGCCGGGCCTCCTGGGCGTGATCCTGTCGATGACGCTGGTGATGATGACGGCCCTGGGGGTCACGCGCGAATACGAGCGCGGCACGATGGAGAGCCTGCTGGCCACGCCCGCCCGGCCCATCGAGGTGATGATCGGCAAGCTGGCGCCTTATGTCGCCGTGGGTCTGGTTCAGACCACGGTGATCCTGCTGCTGGCGCGGGCGCTGTTCGCCATCCCGATGGCCGGCGGCTGGGGCGCGCTGGCGCTGGGCGTCTTCCTGTTCATCGTCGGCTCCCTGGCCCTGGGGTTCCTGATCTCGACCGTGGCGCGCACCCAGTTGCAGGCGATGCAGATGTCGTTCTTCTACATCTTCCCGTCGATCCTGCTGTCCGGCTTCATGTTCCCCTTCCGAGGCATGCCCGGCTGGGCCCAGGCCCTGGGCGGCGCGATCCCGGTGACGCACTTCCTGAGGGTGGTGCGCGGCGCCCTGCTCAAGGGCCTGGACGTGGGTCAGCTATGGCCAAGTCTCTCGGCGCTCGGGCTGTTCGTGCTGGTGGTGTCCGGCCTCGCTATGGCCCGCTACCGCACCACGCTGGACTAGGCCGCGCTTCGTCGAGAAACGGTCGAGGACCTGAGGAAGACCGCGAAAAGGTGAGGATTTTCGGCGACGATCTGCGAATGCTTGAGCTTTTCCTGGCTGCAAGCCCTTGCGTGCAAACGGTTCACGTGCGAACCCAGCGGTGCTGACGCTTATCTTCCGTGGATGTCGGCGGACACGCTCGAAGGAGATTCTGAGGGGCGGTCTTGTTTAGCTTTCCTGAGCAAAGGGCAGGGGGCAAAACCTGACGAGTGTGTCTTTGCTGACACTTTCCCGTGGCGTTCGCCTTGGTATAACAGCGCTCGGTCGGTATCCGGCCTGGGCAGGGCAATAGAGGGCTCTTCAACGATGAAACTCAACCTCCTGGCGGGAGCTGCTCTGGCCGCGGTGTTCGCCGCGTCGGGCGTTTCGGCCCAAGAGACCGGCTGGTACGGCGCGGTCGACCTTGGCTACCACTGGCCGCAGAGCATCAAGACCGAGTCGGACGCCAACGCTCCGGACGGCGCGCACTATCACTGGTCGTGGAAGTCCGAGAAGGACTGGACCGGCTTCGTCCGCCTCGGCTACCAGTTCAACCCGCACTGGCGCGCTGAAGTCGAGGGCGGCTATCGTCCCGGCGACCTGAAGAGCGTCCACGGCAACCCCGTTCGCGTCGGCCAGCCGGTCGGCCTCTGCACCCCGGGCGTGACCCGCACCGCCGCCGCGCCGACCTGCGGCTCGCCGGACGGTTCGATCGAAGCCTGGACCCTGATGGCGAACGTCATCTATGACTTCGCTCCGGACTCGTGGCTGAACCCGTTCCTGGGCGCCGGCGTCGGCATCAACCGCCTGGACGTCAAGACCCTGGGTCAGTTCAGCAACGTCGGCGCGGTCACCACGACCAACCCGGCCATCCAGAACCTGACCGTCGACGACGACGATCTGGCTGTCGCTTGGCAAGCCATCGCCGGCGCCTCGATCAAGGCGACGGACAAGCTGAAGATCGACTTCACCTACCGCTACATCACCGGCGCTGACCATGCTTGGCAGTCGATCGGTTCCAGCGGCCTGCAACCGGGCGCCTTCGAAGGCCAGTACAAGGACCAGTCGGTGACCGTGGGTCTCCGCTACTCGTTCGCGTCGCCGCCTCCGCCGCCGCCGCCTCCGCCGCCTCCGCCCCCGCCGC
>CBIHOB010000077.1:0-20260 GCA_966211605.1 uncultured Caulobacter sp. | reverse complement strand
AACCCGCGCGCGGCCTCGATCGATACGCCGCTGCACGGCCTGCTGCCGTTCAAGCACGTCGACCACGTCCACCCCGACGCGATCATCGCCCTGGCGGCGGCGGTCGGCGGCGAGGCGGCGACGCGCGAGATCTGGAAGGGCGCGGTGGGCTGGCTGCCCTGGAAGCGTCCGGGGTTCGAACTGGGCGTCCAGATCCGCGACTATGCGGCCGCCCATCCGGGCCTGCGCGGCGTGATGCTGGCCGGCCACGGCGTGATCTGCTGGGGCGACGACGCCAAGGCCTGCTACGAGAACACCATCGGCCTGATCGCCGACGCCGCCTGCTACCTCAACGGCAAGCTGGTTGGCCGCGCCGCGTTCGGCGGCCAAGTCGTCGCGCCCCTGGCGGCCGAGGCGCGCGCCGCGGCGGCCAGCGCGCTGATGCCCCGCCTGCGCGGCCTGATGGTCGGCGAGCGCGCCAAGGTCGGCCACTTCTCGGACGACGCCGAAGCGCTGGAGTTCGTCGGCTCGCGCGATTTCCCGCGCCTGGCGGCCGTGGGCACCTCTTGCCCAGACCACTTCCTGCGCACCAAGATCGCGCCGCTGACGCTGGATCCGGCCAAGCTGGAGGACGAGGCCTATCTGGCCCAGGTCCTGGCCGACTATCGGGCGGGCTACGCGGCCTATTATCAGCGTTGCGCGCGCCCGACCGATCCGAAGATGCGCGACCCCAATCCGGTCGTGGTGCTCGTGCCGGGCGTCGGCCGCCTGACGTTCGCGGCCGACAAGGTGACCGCGCGCCTGGCCGGCGAGTTCTACGGCAACGCCATCAATGTGATGCGCGGCGCCGAGGCCATGGGCGGCTATGTCGGCCTGCCCGAGCAGGAAGCCTTCGACATCGAGTACTGGGCCCTGGAAGAGGCCAAGCTGCAGCGCATGCCCAAGCCCAAGCCGCTGGCCGGCAAGATCGCCCTGGTCACCGGCGGCGCCGGCGGCATCGGCGCGGCCACGGCCCAGCGCTTCCTGGCCGACGGCGCCTGCGTGATGCTGGTCGATCGCGACGGCGATCGCCTGGTCCAGACGCGGACGGCCTTCGAGGGCAGGTTCGGCAAGGACGTGGTGCGCTCGGCCGTCTGCGACGTGACTGACGAGGCCGAGGTGATCCGAACCTTCGCGGCCTGCGCCCTGGAGTTCGGCGGCCTGGACGTGATGGTCGCCAACGCCGGGATCGCGTCCTCGGCGCCGATCGAAGAGACCTCGATCGCCCTGTGGGCCAAGAACTACGACGTCCTGGCGCTGGGCTATTTCCTGACCGCGCGCGAGGCGATCAAGGTCATGAAGCCCAATCGCAGCGGCTCGATCGTGTTCATCGGCTCCAAGAACGGCGTGGCGGCGGCGACCAATGCGTCGGCCTACGCCTCGGCCAAGGCCGCGGCCCTGCACCTGGCGCGCTGCCTGGCGCTGGAGTGCGCGCCGCTCGGCATCCGCGTGAACAGCGTCAATCCGGACGCGGTGATCCGCGGCTCGCACATCTGGGACGGCGACTGGCGCAAGGAGCGCGCCGGAGCACACGGCGTCGACGCGGGCGCGGAGCTTGAGGAGCACTACCGCAAGCGCTCGATGCTCAAGCGTGACGTGCTGCCCGAGGACGTCGCCGAGGCGGTGTTCTTCTTCGCCTCGGAGGCGTCGGCCAAGTCGACCGGCAACATGATCAATGTCGACGCCGGCAACGCCCAGGCGTTCGTGCGCTGAGGCCGCGGGGTTCGGGCCCTTCGCCCGGACCTGAAAAACGGTCCCTAGTTTCGGGACGCTGGAGCGCGTTCCTAGAGGAGACAGCTCAAACCTCGTCCAAGACGCTCGAAGCCAGCCGTCCAAAGACAACAGAGAGAGAGACAAGGGGGCGCGCCCACGGTTCGCCCTCGGGGAGGACCTATGCCTACTTCCTTGCCGCTTTCGGCCGATTTGATCGACGACCACAACGCCCGGCGCCGGATCGCGCTGGAGGATGACTACGGCAATCTGGGACGTCAGCTCGAACGCCGGGGCCTGGACATCGACGCGGTCAAGGCGCGAGTGGCCGAGTTCACCGTGGCGGTGCCAAGCTGGGGCGCGGGCCGCGGCGGCACCCGCTTCGCCAAGTTCCCGCTCGCCGGCGAGCCGACCAACATCCACGAGAAGCTCGAGGACTGCGCGGTCATCAACCAGCTGTCGCGGCTGACGCCCCGGGTGTCGCCGCATTTCCCCTGGGACAAGGTCGACGACTATGACGGCCTGCGCCAGGAGGCCGACAGCCTGGGCCTGGGCTTCGACGCGATCAATTCCAACACGTTCCAGGACCAGCCCGGCCAGGTCCACACCTACGCCACCGGTTCGCTGTCCTCGACCTCGCAGGCCACGCGCCAGCAGGCGGTCGAGCACAACATCGAGTGCATCGAGATCGGCCGGAAGCTGGGCGCGCGCGACCTGACCGTCTGGGTGGGCGACGGCACCAATTTCCCGGGCCAGCAGGACCTGGGCGCGTCGCTCGATCGCTATCTGGACGCGGCGGCGCAGATCTACGCCGCGTTGCCCGACGGCTGGCGCATGCTGCTGGAGCACAAGATGTTCGAGCCGGCCTTCTATTCCAGCGTGATCTCGGACTGGGGGAGCTCGATCCTGGCGGCCCAGGAACTGGGCCCCAAGGCCCGATGCCTGGTGGACCTGGGTCACCACGCGCCGAACGTCAACATCGAGCAGATCGTCGCCCGCCTGCACCGCTTCGGCAAGCTGGGCGGCTTCCACTTCAACGACAGCAAGTACGGCGATGACGATCTCGACTCGGGATCGATCAATCCCCACCAGCTGTTCCTGATCTTCAATGAGCTGATCGAGGCCCAGAACAATCCGCGCGCCGGGTTCGATCCGGCCTACATGATCGACCAGTCGCACAACGTCACCGATCCGATCGAGAGCATGCTGTCCTCGGCCGAGGCCATCGCGACCGCCTACGCCAAGGCGGTGCTGGTGGACCGCGACGCCCTGCACGCGGCCCAGGCGACCAACGACGTGATGATGGCCTTCCAGACCTTGCGCCAGGCCTACAAGGTCGACGTCTCGCCGATCCTCGCCATGGCCCGCTTCGACGCCGGCGGCGCGATCGACGCGCTGGCGGCCTATCGCGACTCCGGCTGGCGCGAGCGCAAGGCCCAGGAGCGCAAGCCCGTGGGGCTTGGCGCCGGCATCGTCTGAGCGTTGGGCCTAACCTCCCGGGTCAAGCGCCGGGCTTGCTCGGCGGCGGCGCGGCGCAGGCGAAGCTCTCGGCGCGGCGCGGATCGCCCGAGACGTATCGCGCATAGGTCGGGTAGGGGCACAGCGGCCGGCGCACCGGCGCGGGCCCGCCGCTTTCGGCCAGCAGCCGGGCCGGCGCCTGGCCCTGCTCGACCCAGGCCTGGATGGCGGCGAGCGGGTCGAAGCGGTCGGTGGCGCGGCCGCCGAAGCAGTGGGTCATGCCGGGAACCATGAACAGCCGCACGCCCTCGGCGCTTTCCGGCGAGTCGCGGCCCAGGCGCTGATACCAGTCGGCGATGTCCTCGGCCGAGAACACCGGGTCGCTGACGCCCTGATAGATCAGCAGCCGGCCGCCGCGCTCGGTGAAGCTGGTCAGAAGGGCGCCAGTGGCGTCGTTGATCGCGCCGGTCTGGGCCACGGCCTGACGCGCAGTGGTCACGTCCAGGGTGTAAGGATCGCGGTTCGGCTGCTGGGGCGTCATGAAATAGCGGGCCAGCGAGTCGCCGCCCAGGACGACGTTCAGCGCCGGCGCCCCGCCGTCGACGCCCAGCATCCACCGACGCCAGTCGGGATCCGACAGGCCGGTGTCGTAGGGAAAGCCGGCGTACAGCCGGTCGCCCCGATGATCGCGCGCGCCGTCCATCACCGCCTTCAGCGCCGCCAGCTTGGGCGCGCTCAGGCAGTTGGCGCGGGTCTGGCCGCGGCACCCCAGCCGGTCGGGCCTGAAGCGGCAGGCGGCGCGGTTGTTGATTATGCCGTCGACCAGGCCGTCCAGCCCGTCGCACTCGGCCTCCACCGCGCCGGAGACCAGCTTGAGGTCGGCGTCGGTCAGGGCCGCGCCCAGGCGCGGACGGCCCTGGGCGTCCTTGGGCGCGATCCTGGCCCACTGCTGGGTGGCCCAGGCCTCGCCCAGCGCCGCGTGCGACAGGTTGAAGCCGGGCGCGCCGGCCACGACGCCGTCGAACTCGAGCGGATAGCGCTGCACCGCCATCATCGCCTCGCGCCCGCCGTTCGAGCAGCCGACGAAATAGGTGCGCTGGGCGTTGGTGGCGTACAGCGCCGCGACCAGCGTCTTGGCGGCCGCCGTCGCCTTGCCGATCGCGGCGTAGGCGAAGTCCAGCCGCGCCTGCTGATTGCTGGCGAAGCTGGCGTCCTGGCCCTGGTGGCCGCCGTCCATCGAGATCACCGCGAAGCCTCGGGCCAGGGCCGGCGGGCCGGCGCTGACCGCGCCAAAGGCCGGCGTCACGATCCCGTCCAGGCCCCCGCCGCCCTGGAACAGCAGGCGGCCGTTCCAGGCGGCCGGGGCGCGCAGTTCGAAGCGCACGCCAAGGGTCCGGCCGGCGCGATCCTGGTGGGCGCCGGTCACGCCCTCGAGCAGGCAGTGGGCCGGGAGGGCCGCGCCCGCGGCGGGGCCGAACGCCGGCGGCTTGGCCTCGCCTTCCGCCAGCCAGCGCGCGGCCTCGATCCGCCCTCCCGGCACGGGCGCGCCCTTCAGCGCCAGGCAGGCGCTTGGCTCCAGGACGGGCGCCGCGTGGACGACCGATCCGAACGCCGCGAAGGCCAAGCTGGTCGCGCCGCCGGCGAAAAGCGCGCGGACGCGGCGCGAGGACTTGAAGGGCATGCGGATCTCCTGGAAGGCTCGGCGGGCGGATACGGCGAGGTGAAGCGATCGAAATTGCTCGATATATGATCGCTTGTGGTTGACGTTGCGGATAAGTGATCTTCTATTGCTTGTATTCGCGCAGGGAAGCAGCGGCGCGAGGCCCCGTCAACGGGGTGAAGCTGGATAGGCGGCGCGTGGTCGAAGGACGCCGCCCGTGTCGGGACGCCTGGGAGGAAAGATGACTGGTGGATCCATCGCGCGCGCGACGCTGTGCGCGCTGCTGGCGACGACGGCGCTGGGCGGCGCCGCGCACGGCCAACAGGCGACGGCCGCTCTCAGCACGCTCGAGGCGGGGTTTCTGACGCCGCCGAACAGCGCCCGGCCCCGCGCCTGGTGGCACTGGATGAACGGCAACATCACCAAGTCGGGCGTCGAGAAGGATTTCGACTGGATGGCCCGGGTGGGCCTGGGCGGCGTGACCAACTTCGACGTCAACCTGGCCACGCCGCAGATCGTCGATCACCGCCTGGCCTATATGACGCCCGAGTGGAAGGACGCCTTCCGGTTTGCGGCCCAGAGCGCCGAGCAGCACGGGCTGGAGCTGACCATCGCCGCCTCGCCCGGCTGGAGCGAGACGGGCGGGCCCTGGGTGACGCCGCAGAACGCCATGAAGAAGCTGGTCTGGAGCGAGACCGCCGTGACCGGCGGCAAGCGCCAGACGGTGATGCTGGCGGCCCCGCCTCGCGTCACCGGGCCATTCCAGGACGCGCCCTTCCGCGCCAACTTCGCCGCCGCCGACACCGGCAAGCCGCCGGCCGAACTGTATCGCGACGTGATGGTCCTGGCCTATCCGGAGCCGGCCGCTGCGGCGCCGCTGCCGACGCCTCGGTTCTCGACCAGCCAGGGCGCGGTGGCCGATGGCGACAAGCTGGCCGACGACCGCCTGCAGACGACGGTCGACGCGCCGCTGAAGGCCGGAGACGGGCCGGGCTATCTGGCGGCCGACTTCGGCAAGCCGGTGACGGTGCGGTCGCTGACCCTGGGTCGGCCCGAGGGCGGCGGCGTGTTCGATCGCTCGGGGGCCCATCCCGTGCTCGAGGCCGAGGACGGCGCGGGCGGCTGGCGCAAGATCGCCGACGTTCCGCTGGACGGCGTCCAGACCACGGTCAGCTTCGAGCCGGCGACGGCGCAGCGCTTCCGGATCGTCTTGAACACCGTCGCCCAGGACCCTGACCTGGGCGGGATCTTCAAGGGCGTCCCCGGCGCCATCAAGATGGCGTTCGGCCCCAGCGGGCCGGCGCCGACCCTGGCGCTGGGCGAGGTTCGGTTCCATGGCGAGGAGCGGCTGGACCGGTTCGAGGCCAAGGCCGGCTTCGCCATCGCCCCGAACTACTACGCTCTGGAGCGGGACGGCGCTTCGACCGGCGTGGCCCTGGGATCGGTGGTCGACCTGACTGACCGCATGGGCCCGGACGGCAAGCTGGACTGGACGCCGCCGGCCGGCCGCTGGCGGATCGTCCGGCTGGGCTATTCGCTGCTGGGCACCACCAACCATCCCGCGCCCGCCGAGGCCACCGGCTTCGAGGTCGACAAATACGACGCCGCCGCCGTGCGCGACTATCTCGAGCAGTATCTGAAGATGTACGAGTCCGCGGCCGGCGCCGACCTGATCGGCGCGCGCGGCGTGCGGGCCCTGCTGACCGACAGCATCGAGGTGGGAGCGTCGAACTGGACCGGAGACCTGGTCGCGCGGTTCAAGGCGTTGCGCGGCTATGACCCCAAGCCCTGGCTGCTGACCCTGACCGGGGTGGTGGTCGGCTCGCGCCAGCAGAGCGACGCCTTCCTCTACGACTTCCGCCGCACCCTGGCCGACCTGATCGCCGACGCCCACTACGGCCAGGTGGCCAAGGTGGCGCACGAGCGCGGCCTGAAGGTCTATGGAGAGTCCCTGGAGGCGGGGCGGCCCAGCCTGGGCGACGACCTGCAGATGCGCAGCCACGCCGACTATCCCATGGCGGCGATCTGGACCTATGCGCCGCAGGACGGCCCGCGTCCGGGCTATATCGGCGACATCCGCGGCGCGGCCTCGGTGGCGCACGTGTTCGGCCAGAACATCGCCGCGGCCGAGTCGCTGACGGCGGCCTTCTCGCCCTGGGCGTTCGCCCCCGCCGACCTGAAGCCGATCGTCGACCTGGAATTCGTCAACGGCATCAACCGGCCAGTGATCCACACCTCGGTGCACCAGCCCGTCGACGACAAGCAGCCGGGCCTGTCGCTGGGACCGTTCGGCCAGTACTTCAACCGCCACGAGACCTGGGCCGAGATGGCCAAGCCCTGGGTCGACTATCTGTCGCGGACCGGCTTCATGCTGCAGCAGGGCCGCTTTTTCGCCGATGTGGCCTATTTCTACGGCGAGGACTCGCCGGTGACGGTGCTGTACCAGGCCAAGGTCCCGGAGAACGCGCCCCGCCGCTACGGCTACGACCTGGTCAACGCCGACATGCTGCTCAACACGCTCAAGGCCGACGGCGGCATGCTGACCGCCGCGTCCGGCGCGCGATACAAGGTCCTGTATCTGGGCGGGACCAGCCAGCGCATGACCTTGCCGGTGCTCAAGCGCCTGGCCGCCCTGGTCGAGGGCGGCGTCACCGTGGTCGGCAAGGCCCCCACGGGGTCGCCCAGCCTGGCCGATGACGCCGGCGCGTTCCAGGCTCTGGTGTCCAGGCTCTGGGCCGGCGGCGAGGTGACCACGGTGGGGCAGGGCCGCGTCGTGGCCCGGGATGATGTCGAGGCGGCGCTGCAGGCTCTGGGCCAGGCCCCCGACTTCGAGACCAGCGAGCCGGGCGCGCCCGTGCAGTTCCTGCACCGCCGCCTGGACGACGGCTCGGACGTCTATTTCGTCAGCAATCAGAGCGACAAGGCCCGCGCGCTGGACGCCCGCTTCCGGGTCAGCGGCCGCAAGGCCGAGATCTGGCGGGCCGAGACCGGCGCGGGCGTCGCCGCCAGCTATCGGATCGAGGGCGAGCGCACGGTCGTGCCGCTGGATCTGGCGGCGAACGACGCGGTGTTCGTGGTCTTCCGCCAGGCCGCCGACCAGCCGCAGGTCACCGCGCCCGCGCCGCGCTGGGCGCCGGTGGCCCAGGCCAGCGGGCCCTGGACGGTCGCGTTCCAGCCCGGCCGCGGCGCGCCGGCCGCGACCACCCTGGCCGGGCTGGCGCCGCTGAACGACAATCCCGATCCGGGCGTGAAGTACTTCTCGGGCGTCGCCGCCTACAAGACGACGCTGAAGGCGCCGGCCAAGTGGCGGCCGGGCCAGCCGCTGCAACTGGACCTGGGCCGGGTCGGCGACGTCGCCGAGGTGTTCGTCAACGGCCAGTCGGCGGGCTACGCCTGGAAGGCGCCGTGGCGCGTCGACGTCTCACGCGCTTTCAAGCCCGGTCAGAACAGCATCGAGGTGCGGGTGGCCAACCTGTGGGTCAACCGCCTGATCGGCGACGCCCAGCCGGGCGCCAAGCCGATCGCCTTCACCGCCTTGCCGACCTATCGCCCCGACGCGCCGCTCAGGCCGTCGGGACTGATCGGACCGGTGAGCCTGCTGGCGCCTCAATAGCCCAGAGGCGCCAGCAGACCGCGTCCTCCTTCTCCTCCATCTCCTGCAACGCCCGGCCTCCCGCAGGCCGGGCGTCTTTTTGCGTCGGCGGAATGACGCGGCGGAAATACGGGTCCTAGTTTAGCGCCCGCGATCCCGCGACAGTCACGCCACAACAAGAAGAAGATCGGCGTGCAAGGAACGCTCCGGTCGCTCCGTGTGATGGACCCTCGCGTTCCGGATCCCCCTGGAGCGTCGGGCGGCGGGCGGCGGTCCTCAAGCGGAGGATAGGATGAAGAAATCCCTGGTGGTCACGACGGCGGTATTCGCCGTCCTTGCGGCGTCGGCCTCGGCGGCGTTCGCCCAGGAGGCCGCTCGGCCGGCCGACGGCCAACCGGCGGACGTCAGCGTCCTGGCCGATGTTGTCGTGACGGCGCAGCGGCGCGAGGAGCGCCTGCAGGACGTCTCGATCGCGGCGACGTCGCTGAGCGCCCAGGGCCTGGTCGAGAAGGCGGTGACGCGGCTGTCGGACCTGCAGTTCGCCGCCCCGTCCCTCAGCGTTTCCGAAGGCGGGCTGGTGCAGTCGGTGAACGTCCGCGGCATCGGTATCGCGTCCAGTTCGCCGTCGGTCGCCAACGGCGTAGCCACCTATGTCGACGGTGTCTTCCAGCCGCCGATCGTTCAGACCAACAGCTTCTTCGACATCGCCAGCGTCGAGGTGCTGCGCGGGCCGCAGGGCACGCTGGTCGGCTCCAACTCGACAGGCGGCGCGATCTTCATCAACAGCGAGCGACCCAAGCTGGCCGGGTACAGCGGCTATGCCGGCGCCACCTATGGCAACTACAACGCCATCGAGACCCAGGGCGCGGTCAACATCCCGGTCGCCGACGACCTGGCGATCCGTCTGGCGGGACAGACGCGTCGCCGCGACAGCTACTACGACGACGTCGGCCCGGCCCACAACGACGCCGGCCGCTTGAACGAAAAGGCGCTGCGACTGGGCGTGCTGTGGAAGCCCGGCCATTTCGAGGCGCTGCTCAAGACCGAGGTCCTGGATCTGAAGACCGGCGGCTTCGCCTATCGGCCGATCCCGGGCACGCCGCTGGCCTCGGGCCGCGTCGGGGACATCCGCACCCTGAGCTACAACGCGCCGACCGCCCAGCACGAGACCGGTTTCATGAACAGCGCCGAGCTGCGGTACGAATTCTACAACGGCGTCACGCTGCGCTCGGTGACCGGCTATCAGGACAAGGAGTCCCGGCTGCTGATCGACAATGACGCGACGGCGATCGCCGACGTGCGGACCGACCAGAACGTCCAGGAGCGGCAGGCCTCGCAGGAGTTCAACCTGATCTCGCCGACGGACGGCCGCTTCGATTGGATCCTGGGGACCTACTATCAGCGCAACCGGATCAATGTTCGCCTGCACCAGCTGAACGCCGGCTTCCCGCTGGACGTCGCCCAGAACCAGACCAAGGTGACGACCGGCGTCTTCGCCCAGGGCAACTACCAGCTGACCGACCGGCTGGAGGTCCAGTTGGGCCTGCGGTACTCGCACTTCAAGCTGACCGGTGACGGGGCGGTCGCGATCGGGGCGGGGATCCCGGGCTTTCCGGCTTCGGGGCTGGTGGTCGCCGACCTGACGGCCAGCCACAGCGACGGCCGCCCGACCGGCAAGCTGTCGCTGAACTGGAAGGTCGACGACGACAATCTGCTCTATGCCTTCGCCGCGCGGGGCTACAAGCCGGGCGGCTTCAACTCCACGGTCTCGTCGTTCCGGCCGGAGACGGTCTGGAACTATGAGATCGGCTGGAAGTCCACGCTGGCGGGGGGGCACGTCCGCACCCAGCTGGACGCCTTCTGGAACGACTACCAGGGCTTCCAGTTCGGGCTGGTCGACACCTCGACAGGCCAGAACGGGGTGGCCAATCTGCCGACCGCGACGATCAAGGGCGTCGAAGCCCAGATCCAGGTGAAGTTCGGCGGCTTCTCGGCGGACGGCTCGGTGGCCTATGTCGACAGCCACCTGCCCGGCTTCGCCGCCGTCAATCCGGTCCAGCTGCCCAGCGGGACCCTGGGTCCGCAGTGCGCCGCCGGCGCGCCGTCCAACCCGCCGACCTGTTTCGACTATCGCCCGTTCGTGGGCCAGGCGGGCGACGGCCCCAACCTGCTGTCGCCGGACTGGACCTACAGCTTCGGCGCCCAGTACGCCTTCCAGCTGGCCAATGGCGTCACCCTGACGCCGCGCCTGAACTACGCCTATGTGGGCGAGCAGTTCACCAACCTGTTCTACTCGCCGGTCACCGACCGGCTGAAGGCGCGGGGCCTGCTCTCGGCGCTGGCGACCCTGAACTTCGGCGCCTGGCAGGTGGAAGCCTACGGACGCAACCTGACCAACAAGGACTACGTCCTGGGCCAGGGCGGCGGCAACGAGTTCTACGGCGCGCCGCGCGAATACGGCCTGAGGGTCCGGGTCGACTTCTGATCCCGGCGCCGCGCGCGGCGCCCTCGTCTTGTCGGTCCCGTCGCGTTCCTGGAGCGATTGGGATCGGCGAACCCGCGGCGCTTCTACCCCAAGCTTCCTCGGGCCTCCTGAACGCCCGGCCTCTCGCAGGCCGGGCTTCTTTTTTGTCGGGAGAGGAGAGGGCCTTAGGACGCCAGCGCCGGCGCCCTGCGGCGGTGACGCTCGTCCAGCGCGAAGCGGGTGCGCCGCTGGGCTTCCAGCGCCAGAGCCGCGTCGCGACGGCGCACGCCCTCGACCACGGTTCCGGCGGTGTCGACCATCCTGGCCAGCACATCGGGCGAGGGGGGCGTGAAGGGGTCGGCGAACGCGCGCACCGAATAGCCGGCCAGGCAGCGGGTGATCACGTGAAGGGCGGGGTTGCCGCCGGCCTCGTGCAGGCACCGCTGCAGGAGGTACCAGGCCTCCATGACGCCGAAGCCCTGGGCGGCGGTCATCTGGCGATAGATGCCTTCCAGCTCGACCAGCAGGCGGTCGGTGCGCGTGGTGGCCGCCCGTTCGGTGGCCTGCAGGTTCAGCTTGTGGCAGACCGAGACGCACTGGGCCTCGGTCGCGCGCGACGCCGCCAGATAGCCGTGCACCAGGCTGACCAGGGTGTCGCCGTTGGGCGTCCTGAGGCGCACGCCGCCGGCGCGGCCTTTCTGGCAGACGACGACGCCGGCGTCTTCCAGGATGCGCACCGCCGCGATCATCACTGACAGGCTGACGCCATGGGTGTCGGCCAGGTCCCACAGCGAACCCAGCCGCACCTGCGCCTGGCAGGCCTGGTAGGTGATCGACCGCCCGATCCGCGCCGCGACGGCGGCGGCCAGATTGTTGGAATCCTGGGCCAGCTGCGACAGGGCGTCGGGCGCCAGCGCGCCGTCCCGGGCGTCCGGCGAAAGGCGTTCGTGGCGTTCGCGCCGCGCGCGCAACGCGGCCGCGGCGGCGCCGGCGGCGTCCTCGGGCGACGCGCCGGTCGGCCAGTCGGTCTCGATGCGGCCGCCCGGGAATTCGTCCAGACAGGCCAGCACCAGGGCCAGGACCGGATCGTCGTTCCGGCCGGGCCCGCGATCGCGGGCGGCGCTCGCCGCGGCCAGGGGTTCGAAGAACGCCCGCGCGTCCCAGATGTGCTCCAGGGTGGCGCCGGTCCAACGCAGGTGGTCGGCCAGGGCCGTGGCGGTCGCCAGCGGCGAGGGGCGCAGCACGACCAGACCGCCCCCGCGCCCCCGCCGCTGCCGGCATGCGCCCCGCGCCTCCAGGATCCGGAAGGCCTGGCGCATCAGGCGTACGCCGACCCCGAAGTTCGAGGCGATCGCCTCCTCCGGGCCGCAGACGGCGCCTTCCGGCCAGCCCTGCTTATGGATGGAATCCTCCACGTGCATGGCGGTCAGCGAACCCAGGCGCCGCCCGGTGTCCTCACCGCGCGCAATGGCTTCGCTGCAAGCGATGACCTGGTATTCGCGATGCAGCCCCGGCCCTTGCGGACGCGCGGGCTGGAGCAACAGGCGTCGGCTGGCGCCGCTTCGTCGCGCGGACGTCATCGCACGCCTTCCTGGACCGCTCTCGTCAGGTCGATGGTGTTGCGGCCAGGCTTGAGGGCCACGCGCCGGCCGCCCCACACGAATTCGCCGCCGATCCCCGCGGGCAGTGTCACCACGCCGCGCAGGCGGTCGCCCTGGCGCTCGTATCGCGTCTCGACCAGGCCCTTGGGATGGGCGGTCGCGGCGTCCAGCCGGGTCAAGGCGCCCAGGTGCGGCGCCACGCGGACGCTGGCGAAGCCCGCCGCGCTCGGCTGCACGCCGGCGACCAGTGACAGCAGGTCGGCCGTCGGGTGCGCGCTCCAGGCGTGGGTGTCCGATCGCGACGGATCGCCCGTCTCCGGCCAGGTCGTGAAGTTCTGGGCCAGCAGCGGACGCCAGGTGTCGAGCAGCTCCAGATAGCGATCGCCCAGGCCGGCGTGCTCCAGCGCGCGGGCCAGGTAGAAGGCGAAGTAGTAGGAGACGCCGGTGGTCCCGGGCGGAGGCTCGACGCCCTTGCCGCGCACGGTGATGCGGTCGAGGATCGCTGTCTGCTGATCCTTGGGGGCGACGTCGTACAGCACCGCCAGGGCGTTGGCGTGCTGGCTGAACGCCTTCTTCTCGGGGGTGTTGGCGAACAGGCCCCGCTCGGCGTCCCAGCACTGGGCGCGGACCGCGGCCGCGGCGGCGTCGACCTTGCCAAGATCGCTGCTCGCCCGCGCCGCCTCGCCCAGCGCGGTCTCCAGCGCGGCGGCCTGCTTCAGGGCGCCGACGTACGACAGGCTGATGACGCACGAGTCCGGGCGCGGCGGCTCGCCCTCGCGCGGCATTTCGCTGAGACCCGGGCGCCAGTCGACGAACTGCCAGCCGGGGGTGTGCCGGATCAGGCCCGAGGGGCCGACATAGCCGGCGTACCAGTCGAGCACGCCGCGCATGCCCGCCAGGTTGCGCTTCAGCGGCGCGGTGTCGGGCGCATGCATCCAGTAGTCGTGCAGCATGCCGATCCACAGCAGGGTGAAGGGCGGGATCGACTGGTCGCTGCGCGAGGGATAGGCCGACCGCGGCAGGCCGTTCAGCGTCGAGTGCTCCACCGCATCCAGGGCCTGGACGGGCAGGCGGGTGTCGCCGGTCACCGCGTAGGTGACCAGGGCCTGCAGGCGCGTGTCGCCGATGTACTGCAGCTGCTCCCAGTAGGAGCTGTCCTGATAGGTCTCGTGCGCGTCGACGCGGGCGGTGTCCCAGCCGATCTTCCAGATCTTGTCGAGCGCCGGATCGCTGCTGGCGAACCGGGCCTTGGCCTGGAAGGGATAGCCGGTCCAGAACCGCTCGGCCTTGTCCAGGATCAGCGGCTGGTCGCCGGTCTTCACCCGGACCTCCAGGAAGCGCCACACACGCCACCAGTAGGGCTGGTAGACCCGCTGGGCGCCGCCGTCGGGCAGCAGGGTGTCCGCCAGGCCCAGAGCCCGGCCCCCCTCGACCTGCGCCCGGTCGGCCAGGCGCTTCTTGTCGGCGTCGTACAGCGCTTCGGCATAGGTCAGGGTGACTCGGGCCCCGCGGCCGCCGCTGAGGGTCAGGGCGGGATAGGCCGCCTCGACCTTGCCCGCGTCCAGCAGCAGCACCGCCTCGCTATTGGCCGGCACCGTCACGGCCTTGGCCGGGAAGTCGCCGGCCGCGACGCCCTCGGCGCGGACCAGGCGTCCGATCGGCGCGGCCTTGTAGGCCATGGGCGGCAGGGCGTCGGCTTCCAGGGTCCAGGGCGCGGTCTCGCCGCCGGCGACCGCCGGGGCCGCGGCGACCCAGTCCGTCGCTGTCGAGCGGGGCGCCGCCCAGGTCCAGTCCGCCTTGGCGCCGTCCAGCGTCTCCGGCGCGCCGGCCGCGTAGAACGTGGGGCCAACGGCGGCGATCAGCTGCGGCATGCCGGGCGCCACGGCGCGGCCGGCGTCGACGCGCACGCGCCAGGCCGGGCCGGTCGCGGCCCACGCCTGGGCGGCCGTCTCGGGCGTCACGGAAAAGGCCGTCCGCGCGGTCACCTGGGCCAGCGGGGCCATCGGCCCGTCGTTCCAGACGCGCGCGGCGATCACGTTGGCGCCCGGTTTCAGATAGGGCGCCAGGTCCAGCCGCTGGTAGCGCCAGTGCTTGAGGTCGCCCCGCGCGGGCCCCTGGCCGACGCGCCGGCCGTTGACCAGCAGCACAAAGCGGTTGTCGGCGCTGACCCGGACGATGGCGCTCTTGGGCGCGGCCTTCAGCGTCACCTCGCGGCGGAACTCCAGGGCCACGGGCGTCTTGCCCGCCTCGGCGCCGGCCGTCGAGGGGTGGGTGATCCAGTGATCGGCGGCGAAGGACGAGATCGGCGCGGCCGCGGCGACCGCGACGACCATGGCGAACGCCAGGCGCGTGGGCGCGCGGGCGTCTCGCGTGACGCTGGCCGGCGGTGTCGGCGAAGGGCTGTGCATCGATCCTCCCATGACTCTATGGCGCGCGACGGCGCCCTGGCGGCGCGGCGGCGGCGTTTGATTGCGATCAAACTTGCTCGAAAATGATAAATTAGCAACCTTGGTCTTGAGGCCTTGTAGAATATGGCTTTTTGAGCTCAGAACCGACGTCGTCGTACGGGCTGAGCGTGATCGAAGGGTGCATAAAGATGAAGCAAAATGATTGACTCCTCCAATCGCCCGAGGCACGGCTAGCGTCGAGAGACCATCGGGCCGGCGTGACGGCTGTCACGCGCAGACGCCCAGAGCCCCAAGGGCTCGTTTTCGAGGAGGAAGCCTTGCAGACCCACAGCCCCCGCGCCGATGCGCGCGCCGTCTTCTCGCGTCGCGGACTGATCGCCGCCGGCGCCGCCGCGGCGTTCTCGCCGATGCTGGCCTGCGCCCAGGAGGACGACTTGCCTTGGCGGCTGCCGGAGCTGAAGACGATCACGATCGGCGGCCAGTCGATCGCCTATTATGACCAGGGCAGCGGCCCGGCGCTGGTGCTGGCGCACGGCATGAGCGGGTCGGCGGGCTTCGAGTGGGGACGGGTGATCGGCCCGCTGTCGCGCGATTTCCGCGTCGTGGCGCCCTATCAGATCGGCTTCGGTCCCTCAGCCCAGCCGGACCTGCCCTATGACGCCGAGACCTTCGTCGGCTATCTGGGCGGCCTGATGACGGCTCTGGGCCTGGATCGTCCCATCCTGGTGGGCGAATCCTTCGGCGGCTGGGTCGTGGGCCACTACGCCCTGGCCCAGGGCGGCCCTTCGCGCCTGGGCGGGACCGTCCCGGCGATCTCGAAGCTGGTGATCGCGGACGGGGCCTTGCAGATCAAGGGGCCGCCGCCCAGCGGCCCCAATCCCCCGCGCAGCATCAACGACCCGGCGATCGGCGCCAGGGGCTTCGAGGTGATGAAGTCCCTGCCGCGCGCCGACAACAGCATGGTGACCTCGCGGGTCGTCGGCGGCTCGATCATCAAGCAGTCGCTCGACGACGATCGCCTGGCCCGGATCAGGACCCCGACCCTGGTCATGTGGGGCGACGCCGATGAGCTGTTTCCGGCCGAGCGCGGCCGCGCCTACGCCAGGACCATCCCGGGCGCGCGTTTCAGCCTGATCGAGAACTGCGGCCACATCCCCTCGGTCGAACAGCCGCGCGCCTTCCTCAAGGCGCTGACCGACTTCGCCAAGACCTAGAAGGCTTAGCGCGCCGCGACCCTGACGATGACGCGGCGATAGCGGGTCAGCGCCGGCTGGCCCGCGTCGGTCACCGCCAGGATGACGTGGACGGCGCCGCCGGCGCAGGGCTCGCGGCGCGGCAGCCACTGCGGCCGGCAGGCGCTGGTGGGCGTCAGGGTGGCCTTGGCGCTCAGCGCGCCGTCGATCCGCGCCTCGGCCATCGAGACGCCGGGGCCATAGCCGGCCTCGGGATAGACGAACCATCGGAACCGCAGCGCCTGGCCGTCGGGATCGCGGCTGGCCGAGGCGTCGAGGAGGACCGGCTGGCCGATCTTGGCGTCGACGATGATCGGCGCAAGGCCGGCCTGGCCGCCGACCACGACGACGGGCGGATGGTTGGCCTCGGCGAACGGCTTGATCGTCCAGTCCATCCGCGCGGAGAAATCGTGCTGATACGCCTGGCGCCAGCGCCAGATCGTGGCCTGGTTGCTGACGTGGACGCGGTTGTCGACGCCCGTCACGGTGTCGCGCGAATCGATGCGGGCGAAGGCGTCGCCGCCCTGGGTCCAGATCGCCTGGGCCTCGCTCGCGGGCTGTCGATAGACGTAGCGGCCGCCCCAACCGCCCCAGCTGGGGCTGCGATAGCCCTCCAGGCCGTTGCCGATCAGGTTCAGGAAGGCCGGTGTGTCGCCCTCCATGATGAAGGCGAAGTCGGGATAATGGCGGCCCAGCGGCCCCTTGGCCCGGATGTGCCGGTCCAGCCAGGCGTTGCTGACCAGGCTGGCGTCGGCGCCATCGCCGTTGCGGTAGTAGTCGTCGCCGCTGATGCCGGTCCAGGTCGCCGCGGCGTAGTCCTCGCCGTTCTGCGACGAGGGATCGACGACGTAGAACAGGCCCGGAAAGGTCCGGCGCAGCCAGGGGCCCGCGTCGTCCTGGTCGGAGATCGCATAGACGCGCAGCTTGGCGACGAAGGCGGCCAGCTGGGCCGGGGTGCGGGTCGCGCGCACGTCGTGGAGGGCCTGGGCCAGCGTGTTGGCGCCGCCCCACACGCTGACCCACAGGGGCCGGGCGTCCTGCCGGTCCACGGCCTGGATCAGGGCCCGCGATCCCGCCGTGCTCTTGCCGTCGCCGACCGCGGCCATGCCATAGGCCGGCTGGCCGGACGCGACGACCGACGCCAGCTGCTCGGCCGTTGGCCAGCCGGGCGCGTGCTTCTCCAGGTTGGGCCGGACGACGCCGTAGTCGGCGACGATCGCGCGGATGGTCTCGGGATGGGTGGCGGTGCGCTGCCAGACCGAGGTCCCCGCGACCAGCCCCTCGATGTCGATCTCGTTGGCGTAGACCATCAGCCGCACCATCGACATCTGGTCGTCGGGTTCGTTGCCCATGTCGGTCAGGACGAACAGGCGCGGCTTGCCGGGCGCCATGTCGGGCGCGGGCTGCCCCTGGGCGGGGGAGGCGGTCTCGTCCGCCCGTCGGGCCCAGGCGCCCTGGGGCGAGGCCAGGACGGCCAGCGCCAGACATCCGTGCATGAGGCCGCGCATCATCAATCCTGTCCCCGGCGTTGTGGCGATGAGTGGAGTATGCCCGATCGAGGGCGGCTTGGGCGCCGGCGTCGCGCGGCGGCGCCCAAGCGGCGAACCGGTCAGGGTGCGAGGCGTCCCGCGGCGATGGCGGCCGAGCCGCTGAGCTGGGCGTCGCCGGCGAAGCGGCCGACCTTGACGCTCCAGGGACCGGCCGCGAGGGCCCAGCCGGGCTTGGCCGTGTCGAAGGTCGACAGCAGGCGGCGGTCGGCGCTCAGGGTCACGCGCCGGGTCTGGCCGGGCTTGAGCGCCAGCTTCCTGAACCCGATCAGCCGATGCGTCAGGTCGGGGCCGGCGGCGTAGACCTGCGGCGTCTCCAGCCCCGCGCGCTGGCCGACATTGGTCACGTCGAAGCTGACGGTCAGGGTCCGGCCGCCGACGACGCGCAGGTTGGCGTAGCGGTACTGGCTGTAGGACAGGCCGTAGCCGAACGGAAACCGCGGCGCGGCCTTGGTCCGCTCGTACCAGCGGTAGCCGACGTCGGCGCCTTCCGGATAGGGAACGTCGAACGGCGGCGGCTTGTCGGTGACGACGACGTTCTCGCGCTTGGCGACATCGGCGCCGGGGATCGTCGGACGGGGCAGTTCGGCCTCGGTCCGGGGGAAAGTCACGGGCAGCCGGCCCGAGGCGTCGACCTCGCCGAACAGCACCTTGGCGATGGCCTCGCCGCCCCGCGCGCCCGGATACCAGGCCTCCAGCAGGCCGGCGACCTTGTCGGCCCACGGAGTGAACACCGGACCGCCGGTCTCCATGACCACGATGGTGCGCGGGTTGGTGGCGGCGACCGCCTCGACCAGCGCGTCCTGGCCGTCGGCCAGGGCCAGCGGCGCGTCGAGCGCCTCGGTGGTCCATTGGGTGACGAACACGATGGCGACGTCGGCGTCCTTCGCCGCCTGGGCGGCCCGGGCCGGGTCGGTTCCGGCGTCGAACGTCACCTGGCCTCCGGACGCCCGTCGCTGGATGGCCTTCAGCGGCGAGGAGGCGTGATAGACCACGCCCGCGCCCCAGGTCGGGGCGCCTTTCGGCGGCGGCAGCCGGATGGCGTCCTTGGGAATGACCTGCGAGGAGCCGCCGCCCGACAGCACGCCCACGTCGGCATGGGCGCCGATCACGGCGATGCGCTTGGCGCCGGCCGCCAGCGGCAGGACGCCGCTGTTCTTCAGCAGGACGATTCCTTGCTCGGCCGCGCGCTCGGCGACCGGGGCGTCGGCGGCGGTGTTCAGGCCGCCGGCCTTGACCGGGTGGTCGTAGAGGCCGCTGGAGAACACGCCCCAGGCGATGCGCCGAGCCATGTCATCCAGGCGCGCCTCGGGGATCTCGCCGGATTCGATGGCGGCCTTCAGGGGCCCGCCGAAATAGACCTTCTCGTCCAGCTCCTCGCCCGACTGCTGGTCCAGACCGGCCATGATCGCGGCCTTGGTCGAGTGCACGGCGCCCCAGTCGGACATTACCCAGCCCTTCCAGCCCCAGTCGGACTTCAGGGCGTTGAAGAGCTCGGGATTCTCGCAGGCATAGGGGCCGTTGACGCGGTTGTAGGCGCACATCACCGAACCGGGCTGGCTCTGCTCGATCACGAACTGGAAGGCCAGCAGGTCGGACTCGCGCAGCGCGCCGTGATCGATCACCGCGTTCAGCACGTGGCGGCCGGTCTCCTGGGCGTTGAGGGCGAAGTGCTTGGTGGTCGAGACGATGTTGTTGCTCTGGATCCCGCGGATCGAGGCGGCGGCTATCTGGCCGCTCAGCAGCGCGTCCTCGCTCAGATATTCGAAGTTGCGGCCGTTGCGCGGGTCGCGCACCAGATTGACCCCGCCGGCCAGCAGCACGTTGAAGCCTTTCTGGCGCGTCTGCCTGCCGATCATCCGCCCGCCGTCATAGGCCAGCTGGGGGTTCCAGGTCGCGGCCAGGGACAGGCCCGAGGGCAGGGGCGTGGCGTCGTCGTTCTCGCGCTGCGCCGCGGCCACGCCCAGGCTGGCGTCGCTTTCCAGCAGGTCGGGCAGGCCCAGGCGCGGCACGCCGGGGACCAGGCCCGCCGACTTCTGCACCCCTGGCGGGCGCTCTTTCATGATCATCGGAAAGACGCCGTGGACGATCCGCAGCTTCTCTTCGCGGGTCATGGCCTTGACCAGCAGGGCCGCGCGCTTGTCGGCCGGCAGCGTCCTGTCGCGCCAGGGCTGGCCGGAGGCGGCCTGCGCCGGCGCGGACAGGGCGGCCAGCGTCGCGCCCAGCATCAGGCCGGCGCGCAGGGGACGAGGGATCATCGAGACGTCTCCGATTGGACCGCCGCGGCCGTCAGGTCCAGGCGGTCTTTCCAAGGGGCCGGCCCGCCGACGGGCGCGCCGTTCCGGGCGAAATGGACCCCGTAGCGGTCGGCCGCCTGGGTCATCGCGGCGTCGAACCGGGCGGGAGCCGCCTGGCGGTCAATTGGAAGCTCACCTTCACGCTGGCCGCGATCTGGTCAGTCGACGCCCATTCGCCTTGCCCCACGCCGAAAGCGGTGCGGTCGAGGACGGCGGAGCCGCGCGCGGTGGCCGTGTCGCCGTCGATCTTGAGGGTGAAGGGCAGGCTGAGGG
>CBIHOB010000076.1:0-20595 GCA_966211605.1 uncultured Caulobacter sp. | reverse complement strand
GCGGCCTGCAGTTCCTGGACCTGATCCAGGAAGGCAACATCGGCCTGATGAAGGCCGTCGACAAGTTCGAGTACCGCCGCGGCTACAAGTTCTCGACCTACGCCACCTGGTGGATCCGCCAGGCGATCACCCGCTCGATCGCCGACCAGGCCCGGACCATCCGCATCCCGGTGCACATGATCGAGACGATCAACAAGATCGTCCGCACCAGCCGCCAGATGCTGCACGAGATCGGCCGCGAGCCGACCCCGGAAGAGCTGGCCGAAAAGCTGGCCATGCCGCTGGAGAAGGTCCGCAAGGTCCTGAAGATCGCCAAGGAGCCGATCAGCCTCGAAACGCCGATCGGCGACGAGGAAGACAGCCACCTGGGCGACTTCATCGAGGACAAGAACGCCGTCCTGCCGATCGACGCCGCCATCCAGAGCAACCTGCGGGAAACCACCACCCGCGTGCTGGCCTCGCTGACCCCGCGCGAAGAGCGCGTGCTGCGCATGCGCTTCGGCATCGGCATGAACACCGACCACACGCTGGAAGAGGTCGGCCAGCAGTTCTCGGTGACCCGCGAACGCATCCGCCAGATCGAAGCCAAGGCCCTGCGCAAGCTGAAGCACCCCTCGCGGAGCCGGAAGCTGCGCAGCTTCCTGGATTCGTAAGCGGCGCTACAACCCAGACGAAGACGCCCCGGTCGCAGGACCGGGGCGTTTTTGTTTGCGGGAGTGTCCGTAACCGTCAGCTCAGTTCCGCGCCTGCTCCGCCAGCCGTTCGGCCTGGCGTTCCAGGTCGTCGGCCTGGCCCGGCAGCTTGCGGGCGACGTCCTGCAGCTCCTGGTCGGTGACGGTCTGGCCGCGGGCGCGGTTGTCCTCGATCTGCCGGGCGCGGTAGGCCGGATCGCGCAGGCGGGCGGCTTCCTCGCGCATCTGGCGGGCGCCGGCGCGCATCTGGACCGCGCCTTGGGCCATCTGGACGCGGGCGACCTTCATCGCCTCGACCCGGGCGCGCTCGCCCTCCCGGCGGGCCTGTTCGCCGATGCGGCGGGCTTCGTCGGCCGAGAGCCGAGCCTGTTGGGCGGCCTGGCGGGCGGCGGCTTCGATCTCGCCGCGATGGGCCTCGACCTGGCGGCGGATGTCCTCGGCGTTGACGCGCGCGGCCTCGGCCTGGGCCCTGGCCCATTCGGCCTGGGCGTGCGCCTGGTTCCTGTCCCAGTCGGCCTGGGCCTGCGCCTGGATGCGGTCGTAGCGGTCGGGATCCGTTCCCTCGGCAGGCGCAGGCGGCGCAGGCGGCGCGGGCGGGGCCGGAGCGGCCGGCGGCGCGGCGGTCACGGCCTGGGCCGGCGGCGACGGCGGGGCGGGCGGCTGCGGGGCCTCGGCGATGGCGGCGGGCGGCGCGGGCGGGACTGGCGGCGCGACCTGGCGGCTCAGGCCGAAGGCGGCCAGGGGCGTGGCGAGCACGGCCAGGGCGGCGACGGTCAGGCCCACGGTCAGCGGGCGGCGGCGTTCGGGGGTGTCGGTCATGAGACGGGCGATCCTTGTCTTCAGGGTCTTGGCGTCGGCGGCCATGGCCAGGGCGCCTCTCGGGACCCCATGGGGCGCGGGAGCGGCGGCCAGGCGCACCAGGGTGCGGGCGTAGAGGGCTCGGTCCACGCGGCCGACGGCCGCGGCGTCGGCGGCTTCCTCGCTGCGCTGGGCCAGCGTCGCGTGCAGCCGCCAGACCAGCGGGTTGAACCAGAAGATGGCCAGGGCCAGGCGCGACAGGATCAGGAAGATCCAGTCGTGGCGACGCAGGTGGGCCAGCTCGTGGGCCATGATGGCGGGCGCGGTCTGGGGCTGGGCCAGGGTGGCCGGATCCAGCAGGATCGTTCCCGGCGCCACGCCCCAGCTGAGCGGACCAGCGACGCGATCGCTGCCCACCACGCCCGGCCGGTCGATCGCCGGCAAGTCCTCCAGCGGCGCCAGCCAGGCGGGTTCGGTCACCGGCTGGCCCCTGCGGGTCCAGCGCTCCAGGGTGCGCAGGCCCAGCGCCAGGCGGCCGCCGATCAGCGCCGCGCCCAGCAGCCACAGGCCGCCCAGCATCGCGCCGGGCGAGGTCCAGGCGCGGGTCGCGGGAGCGTCGGCCGAGAGCGTCGGCAGGGCCGCCGTGGGCGCGGTGGCGGCTTCGACCGGCAGGGCCGGCAGCAGGGCCAGCTCGATCGGCGGCAGCATGTTCATGATGGCCGGCAGGGCCAGCAGCAGGCAGACGGTCGCGCGCAGGATGTCGACGCGCTCGACCGGACGCCGGGTCAGGAACCGGGCGCACAGCAGGCCCGCGCCGGCCACCAGGCTGGACTTGACCAGCAGAGAGAGCAGCAGGGTCCAGGTCATGCCTTGTCCTCCACGACAGTCTTGGTCTCGACGGCCTTGTCGATCATCGCTTCCAGGGCGGCGGCCTCGTCCGGCGTCAGGGTCTGGCCCATGCCCAGCAAGGCGCTGGCGGCGCTGGCGGCCGAGCCGGCGAAGAAGGTGTCGATCACGCGTCGCAAGGCCCCGACCGCGACGGTCTCGGTGGCCTGGGCCGGTCGGTAGCGGACGCCTTCGGGTCCGCCGGTGCGTTCGACCAGCCCCTTGGCTTCCAGGCGCGAGAGCATGGTGCGCACGGCCGAGTCGCTGAGCGGGTCCGACAGGGCGCTGCGGACCTCGGCCGTGGTGGCGGCCTCGAGCCGGCACAGGGTCTCGAAGACCTCGCGTTCGCGCCGGGGCAGGGTGTCGATCAAGGCGGCCTCCGCTGGAATAGGTCGCCACAGGTGTAGCGCTACGTATGTAGCGATGGAAGTGAACTCGCCGTAATGCGTGGCTCGGACCCGGCGCGCGGCGCTGATATCGTTATCGTCGGGTGGATCGCGCGGTCTTGACAGTCGCGCCCAAGCACGGTTTACGCTCGCTATTAGTCAGACAAAATAATCTCGGGGATCGGAAATCGTCATGAAGCTGTCCTGGTTCGCCGCGCCGCTGGTGGTCGCGCTTTCAATAGCGATCTCGGCTGAGGCGGCGACGCCCGACGTGGCCGTGACGGTGGACGCCGCCAAGCCCGGCCCCACGATCAACCGCAATATACTCGGACAATTCTCAGAGCATCTGGGCCGGGGCGTCTATGAAGGCATCTGGGTCGGACCCGACTCCAAGATCCCCAATACGCGCGGCATCCGCAACGACGTCGTGGCGGCGTTGAAGGCGATCAAGGTCCCCAACGTCCGCTGGCCGGGCGGCTGCTATGCCGACGAGTATCACTGGCGCAACGGCGTCGGAAAGGACCGCCCGACGACGACCAACTCCAGCTGGGGCGGGGTTCTGGAGTCCAACCAGTTCGGCACGCACGAGTTCATGGACTTCGTCGACCAGATCGGGTCCGAGGCCTACGTCTCGGTCAATGTCGGCTCGGGCACGCCGCAGGAGGCGTCGGAGTGGCTGGAGTACATGACCACCGACAAGCCCAGCGAGCTGGGCAAGCTGCGCGCGGCGAACGGCCGCGAGAAGCCGTTCAAGGTGGCGATGGTCGGCCTGGGCAACGAGAGCTGGGGTTGCGGCGGCTCGATGACGGCCAGCGACTACGCCAAGGAGATGCGGCAGTTCGCGACCTTCGCCAAGAACTTCAATCCGGCCCAGAAGGGCGGACCGGACAAGATGCTGAAGATCGCGGTCGGCGCGGACCGCGACGACTACGGCTGGACCGAGACGGTCATGCAGTCCTGGAGCAAGAAGATCTACAGCTGGGACATCGATGGGCTGTCCCTGCACAGCTATACCTGGCCCAAGAAATCCGAGCGCGCCACCGGCTTCGACGCGCGCCAGTACGCCGAGCTGCTGAAGTCCACCCTGTGGATGGAAGAGCTGGTCAGCAAGCACGCGGCGATCATGGACAAGTACGATCCCGAGAAGAAGGTCGGGCTGTTCGTCGACGAGTGGGGAACCTGGTTCAAGGTCGAGGACGGCGCGCCGGGCTCGTCGCTGTACCAGCAGAGCACGCAGCGCGACGCCATGGTCGCGGCCCTGAACCTGAACATCTTCGCCCGCCACGCCGACCGGGTGAAGGGCGCCAACATCGCCCAGACGATCAACGTGCTGCAGTCGATGATCCTGACCGACGGCGACAAGATGCTGCTGACGCCGACCTATCACGTGTTCCGGATGTACGCGGCGTTCCAGGACGCCAGGGTCGTGCCCGTTTCGTACGAGGCCGGGACCTACAAGGAGGGCGACATCGTCCTGCCGCGCCTGGACGCCATCGGGGCGATCGGCAAGGACGGCAAGCTGTGGCTGTCCTTCACCAACCTGGATCCGCGCCAGCCGCTGACGATCGCCCCGGCAGTGAGCGGCTTCACCTTCAAGGGCGCCAAGGGCGACGTGCTGGCGGCCGACGACATGGGCGCGTTCAACACCTTCGCCGCCCCGACCCGGGTCAAGCCGCAACCGGCGGCGATCCGGGCGAACGGGACGGGCGCCTCGGCCAGCCTGGAGCTGCCGCCGCACTCGGTGACGGTGATCGCCCTGGATCCGGTGAGGTAGGGAGGGAACGACGATGAAGCGTCTGCTGAAGGCGGCCGTCGCCGCGACCGCCCTGCTGGCCCTGGCGGCCCCGGCCTTCGCCGCGCCCCCATCGCCGGCCAAGACCCTCGAGCTGGTCGACAGGCTGACGGCCCGGCCCGCCGCCATTCCGGCCGAGAAGGCGCGGACCGCCTACCTCTTCGTCTACTTCAAGGACGAGACCCACGCGGTCTATTTCGCCACCTCGCCGGATGGCTACACGTTCACCGACGTCAACGGCGGCGAGCCGATCTTCACCGGCGCCCAGCTGGCCGAGCAGAAGGGCGTGCGCGACCCGCACATCATGCGCGGGCCGGACGGGGCCTTCTACCTGGCCATGACCGACCTGCACATCTTCGCCAAGGAGGCGGGGCTGCGCGACACCCCGTGGGAGCGTCCGCAGGAGACCCACGGCTGGGGCAACAACAAGAACCTGATCCTGATGAAGTCGTTCGACCTCGTCCACTGGACCCACGCGCGCGTGCCGGTCGGGCAGCTGTTCGGGGCCGGCGACGACCTGGGGGCGGCCTGGGCGCCCGAGACGGTCTGGGATCCGGACCGCAAGGCGCTGATGGTCTATTTCACCACCCGCCTGAAGACCCAGCCGGACCACATGGTCTATTCGTACGCCGACCCGGCCTTCACGACCCTGACCACGCCGCCGAAGTCGCTGTTCGAGTATCCGGTGGCCGGCAAGAGCGCCATCGACGGCGACATCACCAAGGTCGGCGGCAAGTACCACCTGTTCTACGTGGCCCAC
Organism: uncultured Caulobacter sp.; assembly: GCA_966211605.1. Lineage (GTDB taxonomy): Bacteria > Pseudomonadota > Alphaproteobacteria > Caulobacterales > Caulobacteraceae > Caulobacter. The sequence continues at coordinate 15,282 of CBIHOB010000076.1, read as the reverse complement.
GACAAGCCCGGCTATCTGCGCCAGGCGATCTCGGACAAGGTCAACGGCGGCTACGTCTTCGACCCGACCAAGGTCGATCCCGAGACCGTCGGCACCGAGGCCCCGAACCTGTGGCGCCGCCATGGGACCGACAGGTACGTGCTGATGTACGACGTGTTCGGGGCCAAGCCGAAGAACAACATGGGCTTCTCGGAGACCAGCGACTTCGTCCACTTCAAGAACCTGGGCCGGTTCAACGAGCCGGGTTCGCCGATGAAGGCGACGAACTTCGCCAATCCCAAGCACGGGGCGGTGATCGCCATCACCCCGGCGGAGGCGGCGCGGCTGAAGGCCTACTTCGCGGCGAAGTAGACGGGGGTCAGCCGCTGGCGATCGCCGCCTGGGCGCCGGGCGCGCCCTGCAGGGCCTGGGCGACGGCCGCGACCAGTTCCTCACGGCGGATCGGCTTGGGAACATGGCCGTTCATGCCGGCGGCGCGGCAGCGGGCGATCTGCTCGGGCAGGACGTCGGCGCTGAGCGCCACGATCGGAATGGTCGCCACGGCGCCGGGCAGGGCGCGGATGGCGCGGGCGGCGGCCAGTCCATCCATGCCCGGCATGTGGACGTCCATCAGCACCAGGTCGAAGTCGCCGGCCTGGACGGCCTCCAGCGCCTGGGCGCCGTCGTCGGCGGTCAGGGTCTCGCAGCCGGCCAGGGTCAGCAGGGCCTTGCCCAGTTCGCGGTTCATCGGGTGGTCGTCGACCAGCAGCACGCGGGCGGCGCGTTCGGTCGCAGCGGTCGGGACGGGAGCGGCCGGCGCCGGGGCGGCGGCCGGTTCGGCGCTCAGGGTGATCCAGAAGCGCGCGCCCTGGCCCAGCTGGCTCTCGACACCGATCGCCCCGCCCATGCGGGTGACCAGGGCGCGGCTGATCGCCAGGCCAAGGCCCGTGCCGCCATAGCTGCGGCTGATCGAACTGTCGGCCTGGCTGAAGCGCTGGAACAGCCGCGCCTGCACCTCGGGGGCGATGCCGATGCCGGTGTCGACGACCTCGAACCGCAAGGCGCCCGCCTCCGGGCCGGCCAGCAGGCGGACGGTGACCCCGCCTTGGCTGGTGAACTTCAGGGCGTTGGCCAGCAGGTTCAGCAGCACTTGGCGCAGGCGGGTCTCGTCCAGGGCCAGGGGCTGGTCGACGTCGCCGTCGCCGCAGGCCTCGAACGCGGTGCGCAGATGCAGGCCCTTCGCGGCGGCCTCGGGAGCGATGATGGCCACGGTGTCGCGCAGCAGAGCGGCGGGCGAGGTCGGCGTCAGGGTCAGGTCCAGGCGCCCCGCCTCGACCTTGGCGAAGTCCAGCAGGTCGCCGACGATCTCGGCCAGCGAGCGGCCGGCGCGACCGACCAGATCAAGGCGACGGCGGTTCTCGGGCGACAGGTCCGGGTCGTCGGCGACCAGAGAGGCGAAGCCCAGGATACTGTTCAGCGGCGTGCGGATCTCGTGGCTGATCGTGGCCAGGAAGTCGGACTTGGCCTGGCTGGCGGCCTGGGCGCGGGCCTGGGCCGCGCGGGCGGCGGCCTGGCGGCGGACCAGCAGGGCCTGCAGGCGCGCCTGGCGGCTCAGCGCCAGGGCGGCCACGAAGCTGACCGCGTACAGTACGACGTGGAACAGCAGGGCGTGCCGCAGCGGCGACAGGGCCACGCGAATATCCAGGCCCGTGCGATGCAGGACGGCCGGGATGGCCACGGCCAGCGAGGTGGTGACCACCACGGCCACGGCGCGCGGCCCGCCCCGGAACGCGGCCAGCAAGGCCGGCGCGAACAGCAGCACCTGCAGGCCGGGATCATTGACGAACACCAGAGACGAGGCGCCGATCACCAGCAGCAGGGTGGCGGCGGCCTCCAGCGGGCGGACGTGGAAGCCTTCGCGATGGCGGGGATCCATCAGGATCAAGGCCACCGGCAGGATCACGGCGACGCCCAGGGTGTTGGACGTGGTCCAGTCGCTCCAGCCCAGCAGGAACGGCCGTCCGCGGCTCGCCGCCAGAAGGCCGTTGACGATGATCGCCCCGATGGCCGTCAGGGCCGAGGCGGCGACGATGACGGTGAACAGGCTGCGCGGGTCGCGCACCCGGGTGGGCACGCGCAGCCAGCGCAGCAGCATCGCCGTCCCGGCGGTCTGGATGGTGTCCAGCACCGCGACCATCGCCACGAACCGCGCCGGGGCGTCGATCATCAGCTCCAGCGTCACGTGCAGCACGCTGGTGGCCAGCATGAAGGCCACGGCCTGGCGGCGGTTCAGGACCATGAAGGCGGCGATCGCCACCGCGTTGGCGGTCCAGATGGTCGGGATGTTGTGCGTGGCCCCGGCCAGGAACAGGCTGTAGGCGAGGCCGGCGACATAGGCGCAGACCAGGGCGGCCACCCTGGCGTTGGCCCTGGTCGTCTCGGTCCGCGCGAAGCCCCAGCTCATGACGCGCCCTCTAGTCCCGGATCGCGATCAGGGACTTGGTCAGGCCGACGAACTTCTCGTCGATATGGCGGGCGTCGGGATACAGGAAGCGGAACTGGGCCTTGTCCAGCAGGCGCGCGTGCTGGACGTCGCGCATGGCCGCGCCGACATCGGGCGCGATCTCCGAGAAGCCGTGCTTGCGCTTCATCAGCAGCCTGGCCCGCGTCTGCTCCGAGCGCCAGTGGAAGAACGGCGCCGAGAAGTGCGGCTCGATCGGGAACCAGAAGTAGGGCGTCTGGACGTAGTAGCGAGGCGCCAGGCGGCGGCACTCCTTGGCGAAGGCCTCCATCCGCACCCAGTCGCCGACGTGCTCGACCACCGAGTTGGAGTGGACCAGGTCGAAGCTGCCGTCGGCGTGCTCGTGCAGATCGCAGGCGTCGCCGACGACGGCGGTGAACAGCGGATCGTCCACCGTGAACGGCTGGGGGTTGAACAGGCTGATGTGGACCTTGTTCGCCTCGAGGAATTTCCGGTCGAATAGGATGTTCCAATAGGTCGGCTCGCCGCCCAGGTCGGCGATGCGGCACTGGCCGCGCTCGGCGAAGGTCTTCTCGATCAGGGCGACCACGCGCGCTGCGCGGGCTCGGCGGAAACGCGCCGACAGCGACTGGTCGCTGTCCATGTCCTGGAGGGCGTGGATCAGTTTCATGCGGCCACTTTGTCGCGGGCCGCTTGAGATTTCGTGTATGAGAACGCGGTTAGCCGGACAGCACTTCCGCCAGCGCCTGGAACATCGGCTTGGGCTGGCCCGCGTCGTCGAAGGGCAGGCCCTGGTCGCGGGGGCGCTGGCCGGACTGGCCGCGCAGCCAGCTGTCCTGATCCCGCAGGCCCCAGACGGTGAAGGCGAAGCGCTGCTGCGGGGGCAGGCTCATATAGCTCTCGGCCAGCTCGCGGGTCAGGTCGGCCTGGCGCTGGCGCAGGTCGGCGAGGCGCGCGAAGTCCGGCTTTTCGCCCAGCGAGATGTCCAGCTCGGAGACGTGGATCGGCAGGCCGAAGCTGGCCAGGTCGCGCATGGCGGCGCGGGCCATGCCGGGGCGGGTGAAGTCCAGATCCAGGTGGCTCTGGGTGCCGATGCCGCCGATCGGCGCTCCGGCCTTCAAGAGCCGTTCGACCGTGCGCATGAAGGTCGCGCGCTTGGTCGGATTGTTCTCGAGGTGGTAGTCGTTGATGAACAGCGTCGCGTTCGGGTCGGCTTCCTTGGCGTGGTGGAAGGCCAGGACCATGTGCTCGTCGACGCCCAGGTTGCGGGTCCAGACCGATTGGCGCAGCTCCGTCCCGTTGTCGGCCACCGTCTCGTTGACGACGTCCCAGCCCACGGCCTGGCCGCGATAGCGCCCGGCGACGGCCAGGATGTAGTTGCGATAGGCGTCGGCGAACGGCTTGCCCTGGCCGTCCAGCTTCAGGAAGGCGGGCATGGCCTGGTCGTACCAGATCAGGGTCGTGCAATAGAGCCGGATGCCGTTGCGCCGCGCGAAGTCGGCGATGGCGTCGGGCCGGTCGAAGCGGAAGCGCCCGTCATCCTGGAGGATGTACTCCATCTTCATCTCCCACTCGGGCGTGAGCTGGGCGTAGTGGCGGGCGAACAGTTCGGCGTAGGCCGGGTCCTGCAGGAAGGCGTGCTGCACGCAGGCCCCGACCGGCGTCGTGGCGATCGACTTCAGCGGGGTGTCGGTGATCGGCGGACCATGCGCGGTCTGGCTAGCCGCTTCCCGACCGCAGGCCGAGAGCGCGAGCGCCGAGGCGATCGCCGAGCGGCGCGTGAGCCGCTTCACGGGATCAGCGCCCGCCGACGGCGGCGCGGCGGATGCTCAGCTCGTCCATCTGGGCGGCTTCGAACGCGCCCATCTTCTTGGCGGCCAGCAGCTTGGCCTGCTCGGCGACGTGTTCGTACTTCTTGAGGTTCTCGAAGGCCTCGGACAGGGCGTCGCGGGCCCCGGCCTCTTCCTGCTGGCACTGGTCGATCTGGACCAGCATGTCGGCGCGGCGGCGCTTGTAGCCCTCGCGGTAGCCGATCATGTACCAGCCGGCGTTGGCGTCGCCCTCGGCGTTACGGGCCTCGGTCTCGGCCTCGGCGTCCAGCATGGCGATGCGCAGCTCGGCCGCGACGCGACGCTCGGTGATCTCGGCGAGGCGTTTCTGCAGCGTCTCGACCTCGTGGTTCGAGATGCGTATCAGCGAGGCGGCCCACTTGGTCATCAGTACTCACTCGCCAGGATCTGCCCCAGGTATCCGAAAGAGTCGTCCAGAGAAGTTGCTTCTTCCTTATCCTGGCTGAGGAAGGCCTCGATCGCCGGGTTCAGGCGGATGGCGCGGTCGACGACGGGATCAGCCCCGGCGCGATAGGCGCCGATGCGGATCAGTTCTTCCATGTTGGCGTAGGCGGCCATGACCTGGCGCGCGCCCTTGACGATGTCGCGCTCGTGCGGGTGCTGGCAGCCCGGCATGGTCCGGCTGATCGACTTCAGGACGTTGATGGCCGGGAAGCGGCCGCGCTCGGCGATGGCCCGCTCCATGACGATGTGGCCGTCGAGAATACCGCGCGTGGCGTCGGCGATCGGCTCGTTGTGGTCGTCGCCGTCCACCAGGACGGTGAACAGGGCGGTGATGGGCGCGGCGGTGGTGCCGTCCGGACGGATCGGACCGGGACCGGCGCGTTCCAGCAGCTTGGGCAGCTCGGTGAAGACGGTGGGCGTATAGCCCTTGGTGGTCGGCGGCTCGCCGGCGGCCAGGCCGATCTCGCGCTGGGCCATGGCGAAGCGGGTCACCGAGTCCATCAAGCAGAGGACTTCCTGGTCCTGATCGCGCATGTACTCGCTGATCGCCAGGGTCATGTAGGCGGCCTGGCGGCGGGTCAGGGCCGGCTCGTCCGAGGTGGCGACCACGACGACGGCGCGGCGCAGGCCTTCCTCGCCCAGGGTCTCCTCGACGAACTCGCGGACCTCGCGGCCCCGCTCGCCGATCAGGCCGACGACGACGGCGTCGCAGGTGGCCTCCTTGGCCAGCATCGACAGCAGCACCGACTTGCCGACGCCCGAACCGGCGAAGATGCCCAGGCGCTGGCCCCGGCAGGTGGTGGTGAAGACATTCATCGAGCGCACGCCCAGGTCCAGGCGCTCGCCCACCCGGCCGCGGGCGTGGGCCGGCGGCGGCGAGGTCTTCAGCGGATAGGGAACCTCGCCCTGCGGCAACGGACCCAGGCCGTCGATCGGCTCGCCGAAGGCGTTGATGATGCGGCCCAGCCAGGCCTTGGTCGGGCGCACCACGGCGCCTTCCGGCACGATGCGGATCTCCGCGCCCGGGGCCACGCCCTCGACGGGGCCGAAGGGCATCAGCAGGGCGCGGGTCTCGCGGAAGCCGACCACCTCGGCCGGCAGGGGCTTGTCGCCCATGCGGCTGATCTCGACGCGCGCGCCGACGGCCAGGCGGGTCAGCCCGCCCCGGGCCTCGATCAGCAGACCATTCACGGCGGCCACGCGGCCGAAGATGGTCAGCGGATCGATACGTTCGACGGCGGCGATGAGGCTACGCAAGACGGCTCCTGAACAACGGGGCCAGACTCGGCGATCGTGGTTAACCAGGTGTGAAATCAGGTTCCCGCAAGCGGCCTCGCCGGTGCGACCAATTGTTCGGTGAAGAACCGGGTCACCTGGGCGTTGAAATCGCGGTGGAACGCGCGCCGATCAAAGCCCGGGGCGCTCTCGCACAGGACCTGGGGTCCGCCGACGGGCGCGGTCTGGCAGGGCGTGAGGAAGTCGAAGTGCCGCGCGCCGGCGACGACGTGATATTCGTGCGGGCGGGGAAGATCCCGGTGCACCGCCTCGGCATAGTCGTCGCCGGGCAAGATCTCGTCATCGGCGGCCTTCCACAGCTGGACGGGCGCTGTGATCCCCTTCAGCCCGTCCTTCCCGAACGCGAAACCGATGGCCGGCGCGGCCGAGACCACGGCCTTGATGCGCGGGTCGTGAACCCATTTGGCGGTCAGTACTTCTGGCGGGATAGGGCGTTTGGCCATCAGCGCGCAGGCGTAGTGGGCGGGATGGGCCTGGCAGTAGGCGGGAACCTTGCGCAGGTCCGGCTCGCCGCCGGCCGCCGCCAGCACGGTGAATCCGCCCGACGAGAAGCCGAACGCTCCGACCTCGTTCGGATCCAGGCTGGCCTTCAGCGGCGAGGCGTCCAGCATCCAGCCGATCAACGCCGACAGGGCGGCGGGGCGGTCGCTCATGGCGGTGGCGCGGCTCTGGTCGCGATAGTTGTCGCCGGGGTGGGTGAGGGCGGCGACCACGAACCCGGCCTCGGCCAGCGCCTGGGCGGTGTCGGCATGGCCGCCGAAGAAGCCGCCGTTGCCATGCGACATGACGATCAGCGGCAGGCGCTCGCCGACGATCGGCGCGCCGGCGGCCACCGTGTGACCCCAGCTGCCCAGCGGCATGAAGGCCGGCTTGGCTTCGGTGGGATACCACACCCCGACCTCGATGGGCGGCTGGCCGCCGGGGCGAGGCTCCTGCAGCACCATGAAGCCGGCGTTGGCGGCGGATGCGGGTGAGGCGATGGCGGCCGCGACCAGGGCGGCGGCGAAGACGTGACGGAGCGACATGAGCGACCTTCGGCGAGGGGTGATGACCTGGCTGTGACCGCTGGAACGCCCGTCGGCCACGCCGTTTGCGCGAATGGGCGAATGGGTTCGCGACCGGGCGAACGGTCGCTATACGTCGTTCGATGACCGCCCAAGCTTCCAGACCGCCGCTGCTGGGGACCGCCCACGAATGGGCGGCGGACCTCACCGTGGGCGTCGGGATCGGGGTGCTGCTGGGGCTGATGGGGCCGTTCGGCAGCTTCTTCAACGGCGGGGCGGGCGTGCGGATCGCCTATTGGACCGGCAGCATCACTTGCGGGATGATCCTGTTCGGCGGCTTGGTGCGGCTGGCCGGCGCAGGCGCGCGGCGGCTGGGCTGGCCCGACTGGGCGATGATCCCGCCCGTCGTTCTGGTCGGCAGCCTGATCCAGGGCGCGCCTCTGCGGTGGGTCGCCGTGGCCCTGTGGCCGCCGATCGCCCAGGCCGTGCCGCCACTGGCCTGGTACGGCCAGTGTGTGGCGATCGCGACGCCGATCGTGCTGGCCTACTACTTCATCCGCGTGCGCCCTCGTGTGCGCACGCCCGCGCGCGAGGGACTGGTCCCGGTCGAGGCCCCCGCGCCCGCCATCGATCCTGGCGCGGTGCTCTATCTGAAGATGGAGGACCACTACGTCCGGATCCGCACCGAGCACGGCTCGCGGCTGGAGACGGGACCGCTGGCCCGGGTCACCGCCGGACTGGGCGGCGTCGAGGGGCTGCAGATCCACCGCTCGTGGTGGGTGGCCCGGCGGGCCATCGTCGGGGTCGAGCGCGACGGTCGGAACCTTCGCCTGAAGCTGATGGACGGCCAAACCGCTCCGGTCAGCCGCGCCTCGGTGGCCAAGCTTCGCGCCGCCGGCTGGCTGGCCGACGAAAGTTCGATCTAGGCGCTGCGGCGGGGCGTCGCGCTCTCGAACAACAGCCAAGCTTCGCCCCGGGGATCGACACCCGCCAGACGAGAACCGACCGTTCAAATTCCCGCGACGGAACGCCGCAATCTCGCCTCATGCACGAACGGTCTTCGAACTTGGCCTTAACCGCGTAACGCCGTTCGGAGCGCTTTCCGGGCACGGATTTTAGCGATTTGCGTTGATCGGGGACGGCGCCGAACGGGCCCCCTGCGACGCGTGCGACCAATGTGACCAAGGGCCCGCCGGCCGCTTGCACCCGATTCGCAAATCAGATTAACCATTCGGCCAACGGAAACATTCACCATTAACCAGTCTTAAATTAACTCTCCGGCAAAGTGGCCGAAGGGTTTTACCGGCGGGGTTCCGCCTTAAGACGTTCGAATACGCCAGACTTGGCGTGGAGGGGCTCATGCGCGTACTGTTGATCGAGGATGACAGCGCGACGGCGCAGACCATCGAACTGATGCTGAAGTCTGAAGGCTTCAACGTCTATACGACGGATCTGGGTGAGGAAGGCGTCGATCTGGGCAAGATCTACGACTACGATCTCATCCTGCTCGACCTCAATCTGCCCGACATGAGCGGCATCGATGTTCTGCGCACCCTGCGGGTCGCGAAGATCAACACGCCGATCATGATCCTGTCGGGCACGGCCGAGATCGACACGAAGGTGAAGACCTTCGCCGGCGGCGCCGACGACTACATGACCAAGCCCTTTCACAAGGACGAGATGATCGCCCGCATCCACGCGGTGGTCCGTCGTTCGAAGGGTCACGCCCAGTCGGTGATCAAGACCGGCGACATCGTCGTCAACCTCGACGCCAAGACCGTCGAAGTGAACGGCAACCGCGTGCATCTGACCGGCAAGGAATACCAGATGCTCGAGCTGCTTTCCCTGCGCAAGGGCACGACCCTGACCAAGGAAATGTTCCTGAACCACCTGTACGGCGGCATGGACGAGCCCGAGCTGAAGATCATCGACGTCTTCATCTGCAAGCTGCGCAAGAAGCTGGCCGCTTCGGCGCACGGCAAGCACCACATCGAGACGGTCTGGGGCCGCGGCTACGTGCTGCGCGACCCGAACGAAGCGGTCAACGCCGCCTAATCTCTCCGGCTTAGTAAGCGTAACAGTAAGCGTACCCAAGGCGCCCACCGGAAACGGTGGGCGTTTTCTTTTACCGATCATATGGTTGAGCTTCCGGCTTGACGGACGTTAACCACGCCGTGACAAAACGACCGAAGCGCCGAATAGTCCTTGCCGTCGGGAGCGCGGCTAAGCATGTTCCGGCCCGACGATTGCTGGGGGGCTTCCCAGCCGTGTCATTTTGACTACGCGGCATCGACACCGACGGGGGCACGATGCAGGAATTTGATCCGCGCCGCAGCGCAACGCGTTGGGCGCCGAGGATTTTCACCGCGGTCGCCGGCCTGGCCGCCCTGAGCCTGGGCTGGAAGCTGACCGCCGACGACGTCAAGACTCCGAACGCGGAGCAGGCCGCCCTGGATCCGGCGGCCCTGGCGGCCTTGCAGCACGTGGCCTTCGCCAGCGCCGAGGCCCAGCCCGGCTTCGAGCGTCCCGAGAACATCGCCGTCAAGGTGCGCCCGGGCGAGACCCTGCAAGGCGCGGTGCAGCGCGCCGGCGTCGCTCCGGAAGAGGCCCAGGCCGTCGTGGCGACCCTGCAAGGGGCCATCGACACCGTCAACATCAAGGCCGGCATGGCCTTCGAGGCCGCGGTCGCCCAGCGTCGCGGCCAGCGCGGCCCGGCCCGCCTGATCGGTCTGTCGATGCGCGCCAGCCCGTCCTCGACCCTGACCGTCTCGCGCACCTTCGACGGCGCCCTGCGCCTGCGCGAACTGGAGGAAAAGGTCCGCGACGAGCAGAAGGTGGCCTGCGGCGAGATGAACGGCTCGTTCTACGAGAGCGTCGCCAGCGTCGGCGGCACGCCGGCCATCATCAGCCAGGCGGCCAAGCTGTTCTCGCACAAGATCGACTTCTCGCGCGACATCAAGGAAGGCGACCGCTTCTGCCTGGTGTTCGACCGCAAGGTCACCGAGAGCGGCCGCACCATCGAGGCCGGCGATCTGGAATACGCCGAGGTCAAGGGCCAGAAGTTCTACGCCTTCGACCGCAGGGACGACGATGGCAAGCCGCAGTTCTTCGACGAGCTGGGCAAGAACATCAAGGGCTTCCTGCTGCGCACGCCGGTCGACGGGGCTCGGATCACCTCCACCTTCGGCCAGCGCAAGCACCCGGTGCTGGGCTACACCCGCGCCCACAAGGGCGTCGACTTCGGGGCCGGCACGGGCACGCCGATCCTGGCCGCTGGCGACGGCGTCGTGCTGGAGGCCCGCCGCTGGAGCGGCTACGGCAACTGGCTGCGCATCCGCCATTCGGGCCAATGGGACACCGGCTACGGCCACATCTCGCGCTACGCCGCCGGCATCCGCCCGGGCGTCCATGTCCGCCAGGGCCAGGTCGTGGCCTATGTCGGCTCGACGGGCCTGGCGACCGGCCCGCACCTGCACTACGAGGTCTGGCTGAAGGGCGAGCGGGTCAATCCGATCGGCGCCAAGGTGCCGCAGGGCACCATCCTGGCCGGCTCGGAACTGGCCTCGTTCAAGTCGCAGAAAGCCCGCATCGACCGCATGCTGGCCGACGGCGGCGCGGCCGTCAGCGGCGAGGATACGCCCAAGCTGGCCGCCGCCGACCTGGAGAAGGTCAAGCTGCGCTAGGTTGAAGCCTGGACCGTCCAGGCCTAGAAGGACGCCAAACAACGATCGCCGCCCCACTCGCGTGGGGCGGCGATGTCTTTTTCCAGGCGCCGCTTTGTCCAATCCTTCGAACCACCTCTATCGCGACAGGCGCTTCGTCGTGGGCATGGCCGTGCTGTGCTGCCTGCTCTGGGGCAGCGCCTTTCCGGCGGTGAAGGCGGGCTACGCCCTGCTGCACGTGGCCAGGACCGACACGGCCAGCCAGATGCTGTTCGCCGGCTGGCGGTTCCTGGCGGCGGGACTGATCCTGCTGGCGCTGGCCGTCCTGAACCGCAGGCCGGTGGCCGTGGCGCGCGGCGAGGTCGGGCGGCTGGTCGGCCTGGGCCTGTTCCAGACCACGGTGCAATACGTGTTCTTCTATGTCGGCCTGGCCCACGCCACCGGCGTGAAGTCGTCGATCATGAACGCCACCGGCGCGTTCTTCGGCGTGATCCTGGCTCATTTCCTGTTCAAGGACGATCGTTTGACGCCGCGCAAGGTCGCCGGCTGCCTGCTGGGCTTCGCCGGCGTGTTGGCGGTGAACCTGGGCGGGAAGGGATTCAACTTCGAGTTCAGCCTGCTGGGCGAGGGCTTCGTCGTGATCGCCGCCGCCGTGCTGGCGGCCGGTTCGATCTGGGGCAAGGCGATCTCGCGCCGGATCGACCCCCTGGTGATGACCGGCTGGCAGCTGGCGATCGGCGGCGCGGCCCTGCTGGCGATCGGCGCGGTCGCGGGCGGTCACTTGTCCGGTTTCGACCTTCGGTCGCTGGCCCTGCTGGCCTACATGGCCGGGCTGTCGGCGGCGGCTTTCGCGCTGTGGAGCCTGCTGATCAAGCACAACCCGGTCGGCATGCTGGCGGTGTTCAACTTCCTGATTCCGGTGTTCGGCGTGCTGCTGTCGGCGCTGTTCCTGCACGAGCCGGTGCTGGCCTGGAAGAACGCCGCCGCCCTGGCCCTGGTGTGCGGCGGGATCTGGCTGGTGACGCGGGGCGGCGGCGCGCCCCGGCCGGCTATAGCGACAGCTGCGCCGGCCCGCCCATCAGCGGGTCGCTGATCGACGGCTTGCCCGTCTCCACCCGCCCCGCCAGCCGCCGCAGCCAGGTCGCTTCGCCATCGAGGCGGACCGTCAGGTCGTACCAGCCCTTCAGGGTCGCGAAGGTGCGAGTCCGGGTGTCGACGCCTTTGAAATCGACCCGCCAGGGCGCCTGGCCCTCGGCCTCGACGATCACCGTGCGCTTCATCGGACGGAGGTTGGTCACGGTCACCAGCAACCCGTCGCCCTTGGCGCGGGCGGCGACCTCGACGCCCGTATCCTCGCCCGCGAACCGGCGGTGGAAGCCGTTGGGGCCCAGCACCCACAGGTCACAGGCGCCCGCCGGCCAGGCGTCCTCCAGCGCCTCGCCCGGCCCGACCGTGTAGCGGCGCGGAACCTGGTCCAGCCGCAGCCGGTCGTAGACGTGCAGCACCGCCGCCGCCGCGCCGGTGTTGACCAGGGTCAGGCGCATCGCTCCATCGCCGAACCGCGCCTCGACCGCCGGCTGGTAGGGCAGGGCGCGCGAGGGCCGGGTTCCCTTGGCCTGGACCGGAGCGACCACGGCGGTCGGCGTGGGCGGCTTGACCTCGGGCAGCTTGGCGGCGCGGACGGCGGCCTCGGCCGCCGAGGGCAGCGGCGCGAACGGCTGGTCGTTGGGGGTCCTGAAGTCGAAGCAGCTGGTCAGGTCGCCGCATACCGCCCGCCGCCAGGGTGCGATGTTCGGCTCCATCACGCCGAAGCGCGTCTCCAGGAACCGGATCACCGAAGTATGGTCGAAGACCTGGCTGTCGACCCAGCCGCCCCGGCTCCACGGTGAAATGGCGTACAGGGGCACGCGAGGCCCCAGGCCGTAGGGCCGGCCCATCAGGTGGTCGCGTTCGGCCTTGGCCTCGGTCGGGTTGCGCACCGTGTGGCGCATGCCGGCCAGGTCGACGGTCGAGCCGCCCAGGGGCTTGCCGGCCGCGTCCAGCGACGGCGGGGCCGGCGGCGGCATGTGGTCGAAGAAGCCGTCGTTCTCGTCGAACATCACCAGGAACACGGTCCGCGCCCAGACCTTGGGGTCCGCGGTCAGGGCGTCGAGGACACGGGCCGTATAGGCCGCGCCCTGGGCCGGGCTGGAGGGAGCAGGATGCTCGCTGTCGGCGGCCGGCGCGATGATCCAGGAGACCTGCGGCAGGCGGCCGCTCACCACATCCTCGCGCAGCCTGTCCAGGTGCTGGGTCGTGAGCGCCAGGTCCTTCAGCCGCTTGTCCGCGCCCGGAGCGTCCTTGTAGGCGTCGCGATAGGCCTTGAAGCCGGCCAGCGGGTTGTCGGTGAAATTGTCGGCCATGTCCTGGTAGATCCGCCAGGTCACGCCGGCCTTCAGCAGCCGCTCGGGATAGGTGGTCCACGTATAGGACTCGGCCGCCCCGCCCTTTTCGGCGAAGTCGTCGTGCGAGTTCGAGATCGACGGTCCGCCGGCCTGGCCCAGCGGATCATTGGTCCCGGTCCACAGGAACAGCCGGTTGGTGTTGGTCCCCGTCTGGGTCGAGCAGTGATAGGCGTCGCACAGGGTGAAGGCCTCGGCCAGGGCGAACTGGAACGGGATGTCGGCCCGCTCGAAATAGCCCATCGACCAGGGGTGCTTGGCCTCGGGCCAGCGGTCCATGCGGCCCTGGTCCCAGGCCTCCTGGGCGTCGGCCCAGCTGTGCGGCGTGCTCGCGACCCGCATGTGGGCGAAGGTCTTGACGGTCTCCAGCGGGAACGGGGCCAGCCGCTGGTCCTTGTAGGTCTGGGTGAAGACCGAGCGGCCGTCCGGCGCCGGAACGGGGAAGCGGTCGCCGAAGCCCCGCACCCCGGCCATTGTTCCGAAATAGTGGTCGAAGCCCCGGTTCTCCTGCATCAGGATCACCACGTGCTGAACGTCCCGTATCGTCCCCGTGCGGACATCGGCGTCGATGGCCGCCGCCTTGGCCAGGGCTGGCGGCAAGGCCATGGCGCCGATGGCGGCAAGCAGCGTGCGGCGGTCGAGCTGGGGCATGACGGGACTCCGGTAATCGGGGCCGGAGGTAGCTTACCTGTGTGACAGGTCCTCAGTCGAACACGATCACCGATCGCGCCAGCTCGCCGCGCTTCAGTTCGTCGAACGCGCTGTTGACGTCTTCCAGCCTGATCCGACGCGAGATCAGCTCGTCCAGCTTCAGCCTGCCCGACATGTAGAAGTCCACCAGGCGCGGCATGTCGACCGGGAAGCGGTTGGAGCCCATGTAGCTGCCCTGGATGCGGCGCTCGCCCAGGAAGTCGACGCCGTGCAGTTCGATCTTGGTCCCGACCGGAATCATGCCGATGACATTGGCCGTGCCGCCCCGGCGCAGCATCTTGAACGCGGCCTCCGCCGTGGCCTTCAGGCCGATGGCCTCGAAGCTGTGCTGCACGCCGCCGCCGGTCAGCTCGACCACGGCCTTGGCGATGTCGTCGACGGCCGAGGCGTCGATCACGTCGGTCGCGCCGAAGGTCCTGGCCAGCGCCAGCTTGGAGGCCACGCGGTCGATGGCGATGATCCGGCCGGCGCCGGCGATCGCCGCGCCGTTGATCGTGGCCAAACCGACGCCGCCGCAGCCGATCACCGCCACGGTCTCGCCCGGCCGGACGTTGGAGGTGTGCATCACCGAACCGACGCCGGTCATCACCGAGCAGCCGATCAGGGCGGCGCGGTCGAACGGCATGTCCTTGCGGATGGCGACGCAGGCGTGCTCGTGCACCAGCATCATCTCGGCGAAGGACGACAGGTTCAGGAACTGGGCCATCGGGCCGCGGCCGCTCGGCGCCCCCAGGTCTTCCTTGAACAGGCGCGGTTCCTCGGTCTTGCCGCGACGGGTTTCGGGGCTGACGCACAGGTTCATGCGCCCGGTCAGGCAGACCTCGCAGTGGCCGCAATAGGGGTTCAGACAGGTGATGACGTGGTCCCCGACCTTGACCGTCCGCACCTCGCTGCCGACCGCCTCGACGACCCCGGCGCTCTCGTGGCCCAGCACGGCGGGCAGGGGGTGGCTGTACGAACCCTCGACGAAGTGCAGGTCGGAGTGGCAGACCCCGGCGGCCTTGGTGCGGATCAGCACCTCGCGCGGGCCGGGCTTGCCGATGGCCACGGTCTCGATCTCGAGGGGCTTGCCCACCTCGCGCAGAACAGCGGCCTTCATGCGTGTCTCCCTTCGTCTTGGCGGGACACTAGCGTTCGCCGAGGGGCCAGCGAAAGAGGAATTCGAACAAATGTTCGTCGCTACCGCCGTGTGTCGAAACGAGACGGGGTTCTCAATCCTGGACGGCGGCGCTGGCGAAAACTCCCGCGAAAGCTGAATGCGCTGCGGCCCCGCTCTTGCACCCGCTAGATCAAACTGAGGTTGCGTTCAGTCGAGGGAGTTCGAAATGGATCTGCAGGGGACGCAAGGCGTCGATACGCTGACGGGCGGCGCAGACAGCGACACGATCTACGGCTACGGCGGCAACGACACGC
>CBIHOB010000075.1:0-21239 GCA_966211605.1 uncultured Caulobacter sp. | reverse complement strand
ACACCGCCGGGTTCTCCCAGTCCGGCCGCGAGGCGTCCACCTGCACCGGCTGGACCTGCGGTCCCTGCGCGGCCGCCGCGCCCGCCACCCCCAGCCAAGCCACGCCGGCCAACAGAACCTTCTTCATACGCACCCTCCCGACCGGATCGGGCCCGGCCTTCAATTATCAGACAATTAGCGCTAGGCCGGCGTCAACGCCTTTGCCTCGCAATGCGCGGCGATGAAGTCGGCATGGCCGGGCATGCGGGCCACGGCCTCACCGGCCAGCTCGGCGATCCGGGCCAGCCGCGCCGCAGCGACCGCGGGCGGGATGGACAGGGCCAGCGGGTCCTCGCCCACGACCTCGGCCTCCTGCCCGTCGAGCACGGCCAGCCAGCTGGTCTTGGTGAACAGCTCGTCGGTCTCGCGGAAAATCCGGCCGGTGGCGCGATGGATGGCCAGCCGCTCGGCCAGGCTGTCGGGGAGGACCATGGCCCGCAAGTCGCGCCAGTAGGCCGTGTCGTCTCGCTGGGTGACGTGGAAGTGCAGGACAAGAAAGTCACGCACGTTCTCAAAGTCGGCCGCCATCAGCCGGTTGTAGCGCCGCGCGTCGGCCGGCTCGAAGGCCTTGGTCGGCAGCATTTCCAGCAGGCGCGCGATCCCCGCCTGGATCAGGTGGATGCTGGTGCTCTCCAGCGGCTCCAGGAAGCCCGAGGCCAGGCCAAGGGCCACCACGTTCTTGACCCAGCAGGCCTCGCGACGCCCCGCCCGGAAGGTCAGCAGACGAGGCTCGGCCAACGGCTCGCCATCCAGGCCCGACAGCAGGGTCGCCCGCGCCTCGTCGACCGAGACGTGGGCGCTGGAAAAGACATAGCCGTTGCCCGTCCTGTGCTGCAGGGGGATACGCCACTGCCAGCCGGCCTCGCGCGCGGTGGAGCGGGTGAAGGGCGTCGGCGGCCCGACCTTGGCGGACGGCGCGGCCAGGGCGCGGTCGTTGGGCAGCCAGCGCGACCAGTCCTCGAACCCAGTCCCCAGGGCCTGGCCCAGCAGCAGCGCCCGAAAGCCGGAACAGTCGATGAAGAGGTCGCCGGCGATGCGCTCGCCGCTCTCCAGGGTGATCGCCTCGACGAAGCCGTCCGCGCCGCGCAAGGCGACGTCGATGACCTTGCCTTCATGGCGCACGACGCCGGCGGCCTCGGCGTGGGTCCGCAGCAGGCGGGCATAGAGCCCGGCGTCGAAGTGGAAGGCATAGCCCATCGGCGGCGGGCCGTTGGCGCTTTGCGGGATCGGCGCGAACCTCCCCAGGGCGGCGGCGCGGGCGCAGACGGAATAGGCGTCCAGCGGCTGAGCCTGGCCTGTCCGGCGTAGGCTGCGCCAAACCGCCTCAAACGGCGCGACGCCGAAGTCGTGACCGTACACGCCGAACGGATGGAAATAGCGGTGGCCCAGGCGCGTCCAGTCGACGAACTCGATGCCCAGCTTGAAGGTCCCCTGCGTCTCACGGATGAAGGTCGCCTCGTCCAGCCCGATCAGGGCGTTGAAGGCGCGGATCGGCGGAATGGTCGCCTCGCCCACACCGACGATGCCGATCTCCTCGGACTCGACCAGGGTAATGGCCGGTCCGCGCGGTCCCAGCGCGCGCGACAAGGCCGCGGCGGCAAGCCCGCCGGCCGCCCCGCCGCCGACGATCACAATCCGCTAACCCGCGCCGTCCCGGGGGCACGGCGCGGCGGCCGAGCTTTCGCAAGCCTGGGTCATCATGGAGAACCTGACGAAAAAGACGCCGGCGCGGCGACGAGCGCCACGCCGGCGAGCCCAGGGGAGGTTTAGTAGGTCACCCGCACGGCGAAGCCGTAGCGCCGGTCGTTCAGCTGGTACTGCAGCGGCGCGGCGGGCGTGCCGATGTAGAGGACGTTCATGCGGTTGTTCAGGTTCACCGCGTCGAACGACACCGCGACGTGGTCGTTGATGTCGTAGCTGATCGAGGCGTCCAGCGAGGCGTACGGCTTGGCGTACTGCGGGATGCCGTTGGCGCCGCTGCCCGTCGTCTGGTCCAGATAGGCCGAGCGCCAGTTGTAGGCGACGCGGGCGCTGACCGGCCCCTTCTCGTACAGGCCGACCAGATTGTAGCTGTTCTTGGACAGCTTCTCGAGCGGCACCTGGGTCGGGATGCTGGAGCCCGCCGTGGCGAACGGGTTGCTGACGCTGCTGTCGACATAGGTATAGTTGGCCTGCAGGCCCAGGCCGCTGAGCAGGCCCGGCAGGAAGTCGAAGAACTGCTGGTAGCCCAGCTCGATCCCCTTGACCGTGCCCTTGCCCGAATTGACCACCGTGCCGACGTCGTAGACGACGCCGTTGTACGTGCCCGTCACCGTGCCCCCGGCCAGGAAGCCGTCGACCTTCTTGTAGAACAGGCCGGCGGTCAGCGAGCCGGTGCTGGAGAAATACCACTCGGCCGTGACGTCGTAGTTGTCGGACTCGATCGGGTGCAGCGCCGGATTGCCCGAGCTGGCGCTGGGGTGGCCGGTGACCGGGTTCACCTGGTTGGGGTTGTTCAGCGTTAGGTTGGTCGACAGCTGGTCGAAGTTCGGACGGGCCAGGCCCTTCGAATAGGCCAGACGCGCCTGCAGGGTGTCGGTCAGCTTGGCCCGCAGGTTGAAGCTGGGCAGCACGCGCGTGTAGCTGTTGTCGACGTCGATCGCCTTCGAGGTGCCGTCCGAGTTGAACTGTGTGCCCGTCGAGGTGGCCTGCGTCTTGATCACCCGCACGCCGATGCCGCCGTCGATGGCGACGCCGCCGATCTGGGTGTCGTAGTCGGCGATCGCCCAGCCGGTATAGGTCTTCTCAGTCTGGCTGTTCAGGTCGCCCGGCGTGAAGTTGTCCTTCGTCGTGGCGCCCAGCATGGCGTACAGCGCCTTGGTCTGGGCCCAGACGCCGTCGCCCGCCGGGAAGGCCGGGTACAGCAGGCCGCCCTTGACGGTGTTGCCGTCGAACCAGTCCTTGGAGGGGCCCTTCATCGCCAGTTGCGGATGGGCGCTGAGCGGCACCAGCGGCGTGCCGGCCGGGGCCGAGCAGTTCGGGTCCGCGCCCAGCGAGGTCACGCAGACTCCGTGCCAGGTGCCGCGCAGGTCGATGCTGTTGTCGGAATAGCGCGCGCCGCCGCGCAGCTTGTCGAAGACGCCGCCTTCGAAGTCGTATTCGAAGTCGCCGGCCAGGGCGAAGGTCTCGGCATCGTTCCGCTGCAGCGAGTCGGCGATGTACGGCGTGGTGTAGTTGGCCGGATTGTTCAGCAGGGTCGGGTCGCGGACCTCCCACTTCGGGTACTTACCCGTCAGGTCGAAGTCGACGATCGTCTTGTGCGGCGTGGTCAGGGCGGTCTGGCCGGCCTGGGTGTAAAGCGACAGGACGTGACCGTTGCGGTCGGCGTTGTAGTAGGACTTCAGGTACTGGACGTCGAAGCTGGTCTTCAGCTTGTCGCTGACCCGCCAGGCGGCGTTCAGGGTGAAGTTCTGGCTCTGGCTCCACAGCTGCTGGTCGAAGCGGCCCGTCTCGAAGGTCTGGTTCTGCAGCGAGCCCTTGGTGGCGTAGCCCTCGCTGTTGAAGCTGAAGGCGGCGCCGGGGGCCGGGTCGGTGCCGTAGCTGGTCACCACGCCGGCCGCGTTCCGCACGTTCGAGCGGTTGTTGTAATCGTAGTAGTAGGCGCCGGTCCGGTTGAACCAGTACTTGGTGCGCTGGTACTGGGCCGTGATCAGCAGGTCGTCGCTGGGCTTCCACTGGAAGGCCGTGGCGATGCCCAGGCGCTTGCGGTCGCCGCTGTCGTCGTAGATCTCAAACCCGTACGGCACCTGGGCGTTGGCCGGAGCGTTAGCGATCGAGCCCGGCGCGACGGTGTCGAACGGGCCGGCCAGCAAGCCATCCTGGCGATAGTGGCTCTTGCTGAGCACGGCGTTGATCAGGAAGCCCATCTCGCCGGCCGAGGTGTCCCAGCGATTGCTGTACAGGCCCGAGATCGAACCGCCGTCCTTGCCGACGCGGTCGTAGTAGTTGCCCCGCACGGTGGCGCTGAGCACGCGGCCCGAGGCGTCGAAGGGCTTGCGGGTGCGCAGGTTCACCGCGCCGCCGACGCCGCCCTCGATGATGTTGGCTGGGGCGTTCTTGTAGACGTCGATGCCCGACAGCAGCTCCGGCGGAACGCCTTCCAGGTCGAACGCCCGGCCGCCGGAGGCCGAATAGACGGCGCGGCCGTCGAGGAAGTTCTGCACCTGGGTCAGGCCGCGCACAGTGACGGCCGGCTGGGTGCGGTGATCGAAGTCGGTCGCGCCTTCACCGTAGCGGCGCTGGATCTGCACGCCGGTGATGCGCTGCAGGGCTTCGGTGGTGTTGGCGTCCGGCAGCTTGCCGATGTCCTGAGCCTGGACCGAGTCGACGATCTGGTCGGCGCTGCGCTTGATCGCCTGGGCCGAACGCAGGCTTTCCCGCACGCCCGTGACCACCACCTCCGACACCGCCGTGGCGTCCTGAGCCGCCGCCGTCTGGGCCATGGCCGGGGCCGCCAGCCCCAGCGCCACGACCGACGCGCCCACCATCAATCCCACCTGCATGGTCCTCATGAGATCTCCTCCTCGCGTAACGTTTTTTACGACCGCGCTTCATTCCGGAACGCGGTTTCATGTCCGACATATTACGCTACCATTTATCATACAAGTATGATTTCTAAGGTCGTCGGTCGATTGAGTGTGATCGCGCCAAGCTCGACCGCAGGTATCGAGCTCGCAGGCCAAGAGCCCAGGATGTGGGAGATGTCGTCTAAACGCCCGCAAATCCTGAATTTTTCGCGCCCGGCACGTAGAGCCCAAGGTTGTGCGGCGCACCGACGCTCCTTTCCACACGCCGCGACAGAAGCTCCATTTTCGTTTCCAGCCTGAAACAGCGTTGTCAGACAAATGTGACCGCTAACACCCGAGATGTTCGCATGACTAAGCCCCCCTCTCCTGCCTTGCCGTCGCGGCGCACCTTGTTGGCGGCGGCCGGCTCCGCGCTGGCGGCGGCCGGCCTGGCGCGCGCGGCGGAGCCGACGGTGGTGATCGCCCTCCGTCCCGACCTCTCACGCGCCGGCGTGGTGTTCGAGGGGTGGGGCACGGCCCTGGCCTGGTTCGCCAACGTCACCGGCGGCTGGCCCGACGCCGACCGCGAACGTCTGGCCGACCTGCTGTACGGCCCCGACGGCCTGGGATGGACCATCGCCCGCTACAACATCGGCGGCGGCGACAATCCCGAGACCAGACCCTATCTGCGCCCCGGCGCTGCCGTGCCGGGCTTCTGGCGGCGGCCGCCAAACGCGATCGGGGCCGCGACCGGGCCCGACTGGTGGAATCCCGACGACGAGGCGATGTGGGACTGGTCGGCCGACGCCAACCAGCGCTGGTGGCTGGACGCCATCAAGACCCGCGTGCGCGCCCCGATCTTCGAGGCGTTCTCCAACTCACCACCCTGGTTCATGACGATCAGCGGCAGGGTCTCGGGCGCCGAGAAAGGGACCGACGACA
The DNA here is from genome assembly GCA_966211605.1 of uncultured Caulobacter sp. Taxonomy (GTDB): domain Bacteria; phylum Pseudomonadota; class Alphaproteobacteria; order Caulobacterales; family Caulobacteraceae; genus Caulobacter. Next base: position 15,714 of record CBIHOB010000075.1, on the reverse strand, counting down.
ACCTGCGTCCTGGCCAGGAAGAACCGTTCGCCGCCTATCTGGTCCGGGTAGTCGACGAGCTTCAACGCCGCCATGGCGTCGCCTTCCGCACCCTGTCGCCGGTCAACGAGCCCAATACGGACTACTGGTTCGCGGCCAACACCCAGGAGGGCGCGCATTGGAGCCCTGAGCGCCAGGGCAAGATGATCCTGGCGACCGACGCGGCCCTGAAGGCGCGCGGCCTGAAGACGGTCGTCAGCGCGCCGGACGAGACCAATTCGCATCTCTTCCTGGCGGACTGGGCGGCCTATCCGCGCCAGGTCCGCGCCGCAATCGGCCAGCTGAACGTCCACAGCTACGGAACGGTGAACCAGACCGGCGTGCGCGACGCCGCCCGCGCCGCCGGCATCCGCCTCTGGATGTCCGAGAACGACACCCCGCTGGACAAGGATCCCGAGAACTTCGAGGACATGGCCTCGCCGCTGGCGTTCGCCGAACACGTGGTGCTGGACCTCAAGCGCCTGGAGCCAGCCGCCTGGGTGTTCTGGCAGGCGGTGGAGAACCTCAGCGCCCGCGAGGGCGGCAAGGGATCGAACTGGGGGCTGATCAAGGCCGACTATCACAGCCGGCCCGAAGGTCCGCACACGATCCACGTGACCCGCCGCTACTGGGTGATGGCGCAGTTCAGCCGCTACATTCGTCCGGGCCATAGATTGGTCCCGGTCGACGACCTGGACACGGTCGGCGCCCTGTCTCCGGACGGCCGGGAGCTGGTTCTGGTTCACGTCAACGGCGGACTGTCGCCACGCCGCCTGGCTGTCCCGCCGGGCTGGTCGGGCCGGATGGTTGTTACGGACGCCCAGCACCGCGCCGAGCCGGTCGCCGGCCTGACCGTCCCGCCCCGCGCGGTGGCGACGCTGGTCCTGAGGCGCTAATCGCCAAAATCGGTTGAGGCTCTGTTCGAACGCGCCGCGTGGGCTATGCGCCGAGATAGTCGGGGCGGATCGGGTCGTCCGAGGTCAACAGCTCCGTCGCGAGCGGAACGGCGCTTTCGATCGCTTCTCCACCGATCGCCCGCAGGACCTGATCGACCGCCAGACGGCCCAGCTGGGCCGCAGGCTGCACGACGCAGATGTAGGGCGACGGGAAGAAGCGCGCCATTTCGCGCACGCCGAAGAAAATCACCAACACTCGGCCGATCGCCTCTGGGGCCAGGACGCGCATGGCGTCCACCACCCCGACGGCGATCGGGAAGGAGGCGCAGAAGATCGCTTCGGGACGGTTCGCCAGCGACCATAGGCGCTCGAAACCTCGATAGCCGTCCAGTTCGCCCAACCCGCCTTCGAGGATCCATTCGGGATCCGCCACGAGACCGGCCTCGGCCAGCCCCGCCTCGTAGCCCGCGCGCCGGTCCCAGCCGATATTGGTCTCGGCGTAGCCGGCCAGATGAGCGATGCGGTGGCGGCCTTGTGCGACCGCCGCCAGAACGGCGTTCCGGGCGCCGCCGAAGTCATCCATCACCACGACCGGAACGTCGCCGGCGCGATGCGGTGTTCGGTCGAAATAGACGAGCGGAACACCGGGCTTCCTGAGCAAGCTCGTACCGCCGCCCCGCGCGCCCGGCCGCTGGCTGACCGACACCAGCAACCCCTCCACCCGCATGGAAAGGAACGTCTCCATGTGGCGCCGCTCGCTCTGGGGCTCCTCTTGCGACACGCCTACCAGGATCTCGTAGCCTCGTGCGGCGGCGGCTTCCTGGATCGCGGCCAGGGTTTCCGCGAAGAAGGCATGACGGATCTTAGGCACCACCACGCCCAACAGCCGGCTGCCGCCGCGCGACTGCAGCGAGCGCGCCAGATGGTTGGGGACATAACCCATCTCGGCCGCGACACGCTTCACGCGCTCGACGGTATCGGGCGCCATGTCCCGGTGCCCCCGCAGCGCCTTCGACACGCTCATCACGGACAAACCGACGTGGCCGGCGATGTCGACAAGCCTGACATGGGGCTTGGTGCGGTCGGTCACGAAAACTCCAGCACTACGCTCACCCATTGATCATACAATCAATGCGGCGCGCACCAACGCCAAACACCGTAGCGCCCATGGTCTCTAGAACCGATCGAGCCCTGACTGGGCGATCCGTCGGTCGCGCATCGGCGCGCTGTCGCGCAGTTCGAAGTCCTTGACGGCCTCCAGCTGGAAACCGGTCTTCTGCCGCGGAAGCTTCAGGCCCGACAGGCGCGCGCCTTCGACATCCTGCATCCAGACGGCGGGACGCGCATCGGGCGCCAGGGTGCGGACCTCGATCCGGCTCAGGTCGACATTGCGCGCGTGACGCACGAAGAAGCCGGTGGCGGGCAGGTCGCCGAACATGTTGGGCTCGGGATAGCCCTGCTCGTTCTCGGGCGGGCGCAGGGCGGCCATGGCCGCGTCGCCGCCGCCGACCTGCTCCAGGAAGCACTGGCTGATCTGCACGTCCTCGACCGGATAGCCTTCGAGGCCGGCGATGATCGACGGCATGCGATCGCCCCCGGACGAGGTGATGTTGGTGATCAGGACGCGCTTGAGCGTGCCGATCGCCCGTTCCGGCGGGCCGCGCATGCGCTTGCCCAGCCGCATGAAGATCGGCGCGGTCGTCACCCCCTGCATGGTGATGTTGCTGATGGTGATGTCTTCCAGCTTGGCGCCGTCCACCGTCTCCAGCGCCAGCCCGCGGCACTTGTCGAAGACGCAGTTGGTGACGGTGATGTTCTTGAAGCCGCCATTGGACTCGGTGCCCAGCTTGATGCGGCCGTGCGTGCCCTTGGGCGCGGGCATGAAGACTTGCCAGGTCCCGTCGAGGACCGAACCGATCCGGTAGCGACCCGAGACGTAGCAGTCCGAGATCGTCACGTTCTCGGTCGCGCGCGGATAGCCCAGGGCATAGGAGCTCTTGGGGCAGATCGCGTCGTCCCAGGGCGAGTTGATCGTGCAGCGCGTGATCCGGACATTGCGGCAGCAGTCGATGTCCAGGCCGTCGCGGTTGGTGTCGATCAGCAGGTTGTCGATCGTCAGGTTGTCGACGCCCGTGGCCAACAGGGCGAACCAGCCCGCCTGCAGCATCTTGAAGTCGCGCAGCAGCACGTTGCGGCAGTTCTTCAGGGCAATGGCCTTGTCGCCGACGCCAAGCTTGCCCGAGATTGGCATGTCCTTGTCGTAGTCATGACCCCGTCCCAGGCCCTTGCCCCAGATCAGGCCGAGGCCCTCGATAGCGATGTCGTTCAGGCCCTCGCCGTGGATCAGGCTGTTGCGCCAATGGCTGTGGCCGAAGTCCTGGAAGGCCGCGTAGGCGGGATCGATCGGCTCGGCATGGTCGTAGCCGCCGCTGGCCATGCCCTCGATCGGCGTGGAAGCGGCCAGGATCGTCGCGCCCTGATCCAGATAGAGCCGGATCCTGCTCTTCAGGTGGATGGTATAGCAGGCATAGGTTCCGGCCGGCACGAACACCGTCCCGCCGCCGCGGTCGGCGGCGTAGGCGATCGCGCGGTCGATGGCCGGCGAGTCGATCGCGACCCCGTCGCCCTTGGCCCCGAAGTCGCGGACATTGACCAGGCCTTCCGAGGACAGCGCCCGGGCGCGCGTCGTCGAAGCGCCGACTCCGAGGGCGACCAGTCCGCCAAGCAGATGGCGGCGATGCGGCAGGATCAGCGACATGGGCTCTCCCGGAAAGGCGGCCGGCCCACGAGGGACCGGCCGTGAGTGGCTTCAGCTCGGAGGGGAGTGAAGCTCAGGCCTTCAAACTCACGAGGCGGAGGTTTGAAGCTTAGAACGTGGCGCGCGCCGTCAGGGTGATGGTGCGGCCGTCATAGTTGGCGGTGCGGACGACATCCTCGTCGTTTTCGTATTCGAAGCGGATGGCGTCGGTCAGGTTGTAGACGTCCAGGGCCAGGCTGAAGCGGTCCGTGACGTTGTACGACGTCGCCAGGTCCAGCTGGCCGCGCGGGCGCACCGAGCGCGAGCCGCCGGTGAAGGTGCCGTTGGCGTTCAGGTCATAGGCCGAGCGATAGTTGTAGACCAGGCGCACGCCATATTTGGGCGTCTCGTAGTAGCCGATCAGATTGACGTTGTGCTTGGAGATGCCCGGGAACGGGGCGATCGCCGGGCTCTTCGACGTCGTGTAGGCATAGTTGAAGCTGCCGCCGAAGTTCTTCCAGAAGCCCGGCAGGAAATCGAGGTTCTGCTGAACGTTGAACTCGACGCCGTGCACGGTGGTCGGCTTCTCGAGATTGTAGGACCCCGAGGCGACGATGTGCGTGATGTTGGTCGCGGTCGAGGAACTGGTCGAGCAGTAGGTCCCGTCCCACGTCAGGGTCCCATAGCCCCAGGTCGAGCCATCCGACGGGCACAGCAGCGCCGGGTCGCTGGTGGCGACGATCCGGCCGGTGATCTTCTTCTCGAACACGGCCAGGGACACCAGGCCGTTGGGGCGGTTGTACCACTCCAGCGACAGGTCCATCGAGGTGGCCATGTAGGGCTTGAGGTTGTTGTTGCCGATGGTGATCGGCACGTAGCTGACCGTCGTCGAGGCCGAAGTCAGGGCCGTGTCCAGCGTCTTCAGGCCGATCTTGGTCACCGGCGAGAACTGGCGCGGGTGCGGGCGGACATAGGTCTTGTAGTAGGCGCCGCGCAGGATCAGGTCGTCGGTCACGTCGGCCGCGAAGATCGCGGATGGCAGGAAGAAGTCGTACTTATTCTTGTAGTCGACCTTGGCGTAGATGGTCTTGGAGCCGATGGCGTCCGCGGGCGGCGTCTTCTGGTCCAGCACCGACAGCTTGTTCTCGGTGTTCTCGTAGCGCACGCCGACATTGCCGCGGACGCGGTGGCCCAGCAGCTCGGTGTCGTACTTGGCCATCAGATAGGCCTGGGTCGTGTCGTCGTCGTTGGTGTAGTTGCGCAGGGCGTAGTTGTCGTCCTGGTAGCGGATGTTGAGGCCGGTCGGCGACAGGCCGCCGCCAGAGGGCGCGTACTCAGTCACCGGCTTCACCGCGCTCAGGAAGGCGTCGAGGTCGATCACTTGCCAGTTCGACGTATAGTCGCCCCCCTTGCCGCCGAAGAAGTCGTCGACATAGGGCGCCTGCTTGACCATCGCGCTGGTGATATTCTGCATCTGCAGGCCATAGGCGTAAACGCGGTAGCCCGAGCTGGTGTAGCTGGTGCGCTCGAGGCGAACGCCGCCCTGGATGCTCTTGACCGGGCCGAGCTTGACGAAGCGCTCGGCGTCGAACTGGGCCGCGTACAGGCTGTTCTCGGCATAGCTTTGAGTGCCGGTCACCTGCATGCGGCGCGTCGCGGCCGAGCGGGTCGCCGAGTTGTAGAGCGCGGTGGGATCGGAGACGCCGCCCCAGTACCAGGTCGTGCCGGCGGGAATGCCCGTCACCGGCGTGGGCGAGATCGTGTAGGAATAGTCGCCGATGTTGTCGCGACCAGTGCTCAGCGAGCCGCTGATGCCGTTTCCGCCCGAGACGATCAGGGTGTTGATGTCGACCTGGGTCTCGACCGAGGCGTTCTTGCCGCCCGAAGCCGTGAAGACGCCGGCCAGTCGCCAGTCGTCGTTGTTCCAGTCGATATTGCCGATGACGCCTTGCGACTCCTGGTGCTGGGAGTAGAGGCGCGACGACATCAGGGCGTCGGGGTTGGTGAACGTGATGGAGTCGTAGACGTAGCGACCGTCCGAAACCTTGAACGGCGTGCCGACCGGCGTGACGATCGAGCCTGAGTTCAGGCCATTGATCATCAGGTCCTGGCGTGTCTTGGGCAGGTCGCGATTGGTGTAGTAGCCGACCAGGCCCAGCTTGGTGTTGTCGTTGGGCTTCCACTCCAGCCCGCCCGAGGCCGACCAGGTCTCACCCTTGTTCATCCGCGAATACTGGCGGGTCTGCGAATTGAAATAGAGGCCGCTGGTTCCCTTGGTTCCGGAGGCGCCGGCCATGTAGCTGCAGAACGCCGAGCTGCCCGTCGTGCAGGGCGTCGAAGAATAGTATTCGCCGTACTTCGCCAGGAAGTTGGCCGTGCTCAGCCCCGTATAGGCCGGCGTCAGCACGCTGTAGCTGTTGATCAGAATGCTGTCGCGGCGGAAGTTTTCCTTCTTGTAGGCCACGGTGCCGAACACCGCGAAGTCGTCGGACAGATGCTTGTTGTAGCTGGCCGTATAGGCGGGCGCGCCCAGGTTTCCGAGGGTGTTGTACTCGTAGGCGGCCTTGAGCGAACCGCCGTCGCGGCGCGACAGCGCGGGCGCGATCTGCATGTCGACATTGCCCGACAGGCCTCCCGCCACGGTGTTGGCCATCGGCGACTTCTGGATGACGAAGGCCGAGAAGATGTCGGAGTTGAACGCGCCCAGCGGCGTACCCTGGTTATCGCGCAGCAGCGGCGGTTCGGCGAAGGCCTGTCCATTCAGAGTCATGCGGGCGTACTCGCCAGGCATGCCGCGCAGGTTGATAGTGGCGTCGCGGCCTTCGGCCTCACGGTTGATCTGGACGCCAGGGACCCGTTGCAGGGCTTCGCCGACGTTCAGGTCGGGGAAACGGCCCAGGCCGTCCGACGAGATGCCGTCGGTGATCTCGATGGCGTTCTTCTTGGCGCGGACAGCGTTGGCGTAGCTTTGCTTGAAACCCGTAACCACCACGGCGTCGAGGGTTTCGCTGGCGGTCGCCGGCTTCTGGGCGTCTTGCGCGATGGCGAGCGCCGGCGCGGCGCTCAGCATGCTGGCCGAAAGGAGCGCGACCTTCAGGACGCGCGACGAACCGATCTTGGAATTCATTTTACTCCTCCCTTTAGGTGCAGCCTGCGCGCCTTGCTTGGCGGCTTATTGGCCTGACCTCTTTAACGTTAAAACATCAAATTCTGTCAATGTGAAAAATTGACACAGAGCATCTACATGACGTCGAATCAAATTTATAAGATATTGTTTTCATAAGAAAAAATTTGAATACAAAAGTGTTTTTTTTAATTCCCAGAAAATCCGAAATGGAATATTCACGCCACATGGGGAAACTGGTCAGGCCAAATCTGACGTCGAGGCGACCATATCGGCTCCGCGGCTCATGCAGGCTGCCCGCGCCGAAAAGCGATGGCGAAGGGTTCTTGGAGCGCACGACAGGTCCGCGAGCCTCACGATCCGTTCAAGGACGGCGCGCGAGGCGAAAACTGACGCGGATGAATACGATCGCCGCTGCTCCCCCTCGCCGGATGCGCGGTGCTGGGCCGCACCCAGCAGGCGGCCTCGCCGCCGGCTATGGGCCTGGACGGCATTAGCGCGGGCGACACCTACTGCGGGGTCGCCTCATTCCACTTTTCGCCCGGCTTGCCCATGCGGGGCGTTGCGACGGGTCCAGGCGGCGGCCGGCGTCGAGGTTGACGATTTCGACGGGGTGAGGGCCGCGCTCTGACGCGCCTCTAAACGCAGCGGCCTACGAGGCCGGCGTCGAGACCCCTTCCCGCGTCTGCACGACCGGTTGTAGAGAGCCATCGGCATTGTAGCGCAGGCGTTCGACCGTGACGGCCCGCCGCCCGATCGCCCCGCTCTGGTCGCCGACCGCCAGGGTCGCGTTGTGCAGGAAGATGTACCAGTCGCCCTTGAACTGAACGATCCCGGGATGGATCGTGAAGCTGTACTTGCCCGAGCCCGTGAGCAGGCCGCGATAGGTCCACGGCCCGGCCGGGGACGGCGCGGTCGCATAGGAGACATGCTCGTCCCGCTGCGTTGCGCGATCCAGCGAGGCATAGGTCAGGTAGTAGAGGTCGCCGCGCTTGTGCAGCCACGGCCCCTCTTCGAAATGCGGCGGGGTGATCTCCGTGATCGGACCGTCGATCTCGATCATGTTCGGCTTGAGCTTGGCGATGTAACACTGGCGATTGCCCCAGGCGATCCAGGTCGTGCCGTCGTCGTCGGTGAACACGGTGGGATCGATGTCTTCCCAGCTGTGCGTCCCCTTGGGCGTCATCTCGTTCGTGATCAAGGCGCTGCCCCGCGCGTCGACGAACGGCCCCGTCGGCTTGTCCGACACCGCCACGCCGATGGCCTTGCCGGGATGCGAGGCGTCATGCTCGACGGCGGCGTAGAAGTAGAACTTGCCGTTCTTCTGGATCGCCTGCGACGCCCACGCGTCCTTGCGCGCCCACTTGAAATCGGTGGCCTTCATGATCGGCGGATAAGACGTCCAGGTCTTCAGGTCGGTCGTGGAATAGACCAGCCACTCCCGCATGTTGAACATCTCGTCGCGCTGCGCCTCGTCATGGCCGACATAGAGAAACAAGCGGTCGCCCACGACCAAGGGCGCCGGATCAGCGGTGAACCTGTCCCGGAACAGCGGGTTTGAGCCGGGCGCGGGCGGCGCCTCTTCACCGGTCTGCCCCCTGGCCCAACAGGAGGCCGAGACGCCCAGGGCCACGACAAATCCAAGCGCCGCCAGTCCGCGTTTCATGTCGGGCCGTCCTTTCGAGATCGATCGGCGATCGTGATTACTCGGACAAAATGGGTCGTCAATTGCGACCTTGGTCGATACCGGCTTTGCCCTCTAAGGCAGGCTCGCCGACTCGAAGGTGATGACGGTCTTGCCGGCCCGCCGCGCGCCGGCCTCGGCTTCGGCGATGGCGTTCACCGCCTGGCTGAACGGCGCCACGCCGCCGATGGTGGGGCGCAAGACGCCCTCCCCCGCCAGATCCCCGATCGCAGCCAAGCGGTCCATTCCCATGCTCGCGAAGGCCAGCTTGTAGCGCCTCGACAGCGCGCCGCGCAGGGCTCGGCCCAAGGTGGGATTGATATCGACGAAGACGCCGCGCGGCTTCAGCAAGGCCAGGCCTTGGCCAACACTCAGCGTGCCGAGGGTGTCGAACACCGCGTCGAACTCGCCTGCGGCGCGGTAGGCCGCGAGATCGCCATAGTCCAGGACGGTGTCGACTCCCGCGTCCTTGGCTCCCTGCCGCGATGCCGGTCCGCAGGCGCCGCAGACGCTGGCGCCGTGAGCGACCGACAGTTGCGCCGCGAAGGCGCCGACAGCGCCCGCGCACCCGTTGATGAAGATCCGCGCGCCCGGGCGGACCTTGACCTTGTCGATGATGGCGACCCACGCTGTCATGGCCGCGATCGGCAGGCTGGCGGCCTCCGCGAAGGACAGGCCCGCGGGCTTTTTGGCGAGATAGCGCGCGTCGGCGACCACCGCTTCGGCGAAGGCCCCGGAGACCTTGAAATCCAGCGAACCGAAGACCTCGTCGCCGGCCTGGAAGGTCGTCACGCCGTGACCGACGGCTTCGACCACGCCGGCGAAGTCCGTGCCCATGGCCTTGGGAAAGCGGCGGCCGGTGACCAGCCTCATGCCGCCCCGCCGCAGCTTCCAGTCAAAGGGATTGAGCGCGGCCGCCCTGACCGAGATGCGGACCTGCCCGGCTCCGGCGGGCGGTAGCGCGTAGTCGCCGAGGTACATCCGCTCGGGCCCGCCGTAGCGATCATATTGCACGCGTTTCATGCCGGTCTCTCTAAGGATCGAAGAGCCGCAGTTAATGCACTAAGTGCAATTTTACAAGAAGTGCATACTCAGCTATCGCTCGGCGATGGACGAGACCACCTCCGGCCCCGAAGGTTGGCGCGAGCGGAAGCGTCGCGAGACGCTGCAACGCATCACCGACGCTGCGCTCGACCTGTTCGCCGCCCACGGCTACGAAGCCACCACATTGGACGCGATCGCCGAGACCGCCGGCATCTCGCGTCGGACGTTCTTTCACTACTTCAAGACCAAGGAAGACATTCTCGCCGCCTGGCAGACGGGACTGCCCGAGGCCTTCCGGGCGGCGATCCTGGCGCAGACCGCAAGGACGTCCCCTTTCGACACCCTCCGCGCCGCGCAATTGGAGATGATCGCGCTGGTGGACGCCGAGCGGGCCCTGACCATCGACCAGATCATCCGGTCCAGCGAACAGCTTCGCGCCGCCAATCTGGCGAAATATCTGCTGATGGAAGAGGTCGCGTTCGAAACGCTGGCTCGGCTATGGCCGCAGCCCGAGCGTCGCGACGCTCTGCGCATGGCCGCGGCTGCGGCGGTGACGGCCATGCGCGTGGCGCTCGACGCCTGGGCGCTGACCCGGGGGCGAACAAAACTGGCCGATCATCTGAATGCGGCGTTCGACGCCTTGAAGGCCGAGCTGTCTGCGGGCTGATCCAGCCCCCCCCTTTCCGGCCGTCCGCTCAGATCGTCTCCGACCTGGCGTCGAACCCGTAATAGGCCCGCACGGCCGGATCGCGTTGCAGTCCCGGCTCGAAGACCTCCAGCAGAACCCCGTCGGGCGCCTCGAGCATGAAGTAGCCGCTGTCGCCGCTACGCCGGATCGGATTGCGGACCGCCACGCCTGCGGCGGTCATCCGCTCATAGAGATCGTCCAAGCCGACGACCTGCATGCCCAGATGGTGGACGGCGTTGCGGCCCTCGCCGCGCGCCGGCTGGTCGTAGAGGTGGATCGCGCCGACCCCGATCTTCAAGAAGACGTTGCGCGCGCCGGCGTAGTCTCCGTCCCACGCCACCTCCGCATCGAACCAGGTCCGATAGAAGGCGATCGTGCGGTCGATCTCGGAGGCGAAGAGATGGATGTGCTGGAGATGGCAGCGCCGGGACGAGCCATAGGGATAGGGCCAGTCGCTGCCGTCGGGCGCCCCGGTCTGGTCGTGGGTCATGCCGGTCGCCGCCCCTCGATCTCCGACCGAATGGCCGCGACACGCTCCGATGTGAACACGCCGGTCGCCAAAAGATCGAGGATCGAGAGCACGTCGCCGCGAGAGCCCCAGGCGCCCTCGTCGATCACCCGGAACGTCACCCACCAGGCCGGTGCGGGTTCGGGCGCGCCACAGGCTTCGGCCATGGCGGCCAGGAGATTGCGGATCACCCGCGCCCGCTCCGCCTGCGGCCAGGCCGCATCCATGACCGCGACGTCGATAGACATCACGTCCGGCGGCCCGGGCTGATCGATCAGAAGCTTGCCGCCGATAGCCATGGCGTCAGCCTCCAACTCGACGAAGCGGACCTGGAAGCCGACACGCGCTGGCGGCGCTGGCTGGCCGACCTCGGGCACAAGCACCGCGTCGGTGAGGGTTTCGGCGAGCCGGCGGCGCTGGCCAAGGTCTAGCCGGCCCCTAGGCGTGGTCACGGTGACGATGGTCATGGCGCTACTTGCCCGCGAAGACGGCGGGACGCCGTTCGACGAAGGAGATCACGCCCTCCATGGCGTCGGCGCTGGCCAGCACACGTTCACGGATCTTGGGGATGTCGGCGATCGCGGCCGCCTCCCCGGCGGCGAGGAATGTCAAGGCCGCGGCCTTGGTCGCCTGGACGCCCAGCGGCGCGTTCTCGGCGATGCGCTGAGCCAGGACCATCGCACGATCTATCTGTTCACCGGCGGACACGACCTCCTGGACAAGACCGATCTTGTGCGCCCGCGCGGCGTCGAACTCGTCGCAGAGGAGAAGATGGTACATGGCGTCGCCCCAGCCCGCGCGGGTGAGATAACGGAAGTGCGCCCCGCCCAAAGGCGCGATGCCGCGCCTGGCTTCCAGTTGGGCGAAGCGGCTCGTGTCTGCGGCCACGACGATGTCGCCTGCCAGCATCAACTCGACGCCGACCGTGTAGACCAGGCCCTGAACGGCCGTGACGATGGGCTTGCGGCATCGCGCCTTCAGGCCCAGCGGATCGACGGCCTCGTCGGGGATCGGCCGAGGCGTGGCGCCGGGGCCGAAGAACTTCGGCATGTCCAGGCCGGACGTGAAGTGATCGCCCGCAGCGCAGACGACGCCCGCCCACAGCGCGTCATCCTGGTCCAGCTCCGTCAGCGCCTCCGAGAGCTGCAGCATCATCTCGGGCGAGAAGGCGTTGCGCTTGGCGACGTTGTCGATGGTGATCTTCAGCACCCGGCCGTGACGCTCGCGGCGGACGTGACCTTCTGAGACGGTCGACATGCTTCTCCCTTCGCCCGCTTTTGACGCGGCGCCATTCAGCATGATAATCATCATGCACTTTCAATCACCATGATGGTCATCATCCAGACTGTCAACCGGGCGGAGTTCGGGCATGGGACATTCGCGGGCCGACAAGGCCGAAAGCCGTGAACGCATTCTGGCGATCGCGGCCCGCCAGATCCGCGAGGGCGGCCTCGACAGCGTCAGCATCGGCGAGGTGATGAAGGCCGCGAACCTGACCCACGGCGGCTTCTACGGCCATTTCCCGTCCCGCACGGCGTTGATCGCCGCCGCCCTGGAGCGCGCCCTCGTCGAGGGCGAAGCCGCCTCGCTAGCGGCGGCCGGCGCCAAGGGCGCGCCGACGCTGAAGTCGATCGCCAACAGCTATCTCAGCCCCGTCCACCGCGACCACGTCGGGGAAGGCTGCGCGATCTCGGCGCTGGCCGGGGACGCGGGCCGCGCGGAGCCGGAGATCCGCGCCGTCATGCGCGAACATCTGGAGGACTACTTCAGCCGCACCGCGGCGGTGATCGGCGACGTTCCCGACGCCGAAGACCTGGCCGTTTCCAGCTGGTGCGCGATGATCGGCGCGATGATGCTGGCGCGGGTCTTCCAGGGAGATCCCCGTTCCGACCAGATTCTGCGCCTGGCTCGCCAGACGGTCCTCGACCTGGCGGCGCGCGCGCGAGACGCCTGAGGCGCGATGCCGCCGGACAGTCAATCGGTCAGCAGCAAGGTCCGCCGGACGGGCTCGGCGCTCTTGACCCGCCCGGCCAATCCCGGCTGCCAGGCCACGACCGTCACCTTGACCGGTCGCTTCGCCGAAAGGGGTATCGGCTCGAACCGAAGCCCGTCGCCCTCTACCCGCGCGGGTCCTTTCTCGACGAAGTAGCGCACGGGCAAACGGCGGTCCGAAGAGGCCGTCAGCCGCAGGCCTCCGCGCGTCGCCTTCAGGCTGACGGAGGGCGGCAGATCGAAGGCGATGACCTGGTCCAGGCCTGTCGTATTGCGGACAGGTACGCGCATCAGCGCCTGTTGCGTCGCGCTCTTGTAGCGGTCGTCGCCGGCCTGGGTCGCGACGAACCACACGTCGCCGCCGCGCTTGCGGTTGTCGAAGCCCGTCCGGTTGAAGCTCAGGGTCCAGGTGTCGGGCCCCGTCCGGACCACGGGTCCGGTTTCCCGCACCACGGCGATCGGCCCTGTCGCATGGCCAAGCGCCGTTCCGGCGGGCAATCCGGTCCACTGCGCCGGCTGCGGGCTGCCCTCCGGCACATGATCCAGGAAGGTTGCGCCCAGCTTGAAACTGACCCCGTCGGCCAGAGGCTCGAACGTCAGCTCGATTTGGGCGTGGCTTGCCTTCGGCGTGACCACCGCGCCCTGCTGAACGAAGCCCAGCAGCTGCGGGGCCTTGCCGGCGGCGCGGCGATAATGCGCCTCCGCGCGCCTGGCCATCTCGGCGTCGAAGTACCAGAACGACTGGTCTCTAGGGCCGGCGTAGCGTCGCGACGGCGCGGGCGGCGGCCAGCGCCGCATGCCGGGGCGCCAACGATCCGCGCGCCACCCGAGATCAGGATCGACAGGCGTCAGCGCCGACCGCCTGGGCGCCAACCGAGCGCGCGCGGCCTTGACGATGAAGCGCGCGATGTAGTCGGCCAGATCGTCAGACACATCGAAATGACCATGGCCGGCGTCGGCGTACAGCGAAATCGGCGCCTTGGGATGCGCCTTCTGATAGGCCAGGGCGGGCGCCAAGCGCTCTTCCCGCCACTCGTACTCGCCCATGATCATCAGAGCCGGAACGCCGTCGAGGGTCCGGTCGTCCCACGCCGGATTGGGCTTGCCGCTGCCCGTCATGGGGCTTAGCGGCCCGTCGCCCTTCAGCGAGACGATCGCCAGGGTTCGCTCGGGCGACCAGGCCGCGAAGTTCCAGGGAAAGCTCGCGGCCGCCGAATGGCCGATCGGCGCGATCGGCGCGCTAGCGAGCTCGCGGTAGCCGGACTCCTCGGCCAAGGCGCGCATCATCGCCTCGGTCCGGTCGCCGGCGCCCCGCGTGAAATCGAACACCATGTCGAACATCGGCGTCACCCAGACTTCGCCGATACAGGCCGCGGAAAGCGCCCGCCGAAAACCCGGCGCCTCGAACAGCGGCTCCTCCAGGAGATTGTGCTGGCCCAGCACGACAGCGCGCAAACTCCGGCACTTGGGCGGCGCCCAGAGATAGGCCTGAGGGCGCGCATTGGTCTCGGCCGAGACGGGGCCGCCCACCGGAACGGACCATTGAAAAGTCGCGTCGGCGCGCGCCGCCGAGGTCGCGGTCATCAAAAGGCTCGCGATCAGGATCGGTCTCAGGATCTTCACGATGGCTCTCAGCATCCCGCCACGTCGGACGCGCGATCCTGGCCCGATATGATATCGTTATCAATAACGCTTTGACAGACGTTTTGAGGCCCTGTGTTGTCAGTGCCGGAAGCGGGCTCGAGCGGCCTGACCGTTCCTGCCTAACCGTGACCCCCTAGGTCAGCCCGAGCTCCGCGCGCGCCTTCTTCGTCAGCTTGGCGGCGACCAAGCCGTGCGCGGTCTTCAGCCAGTCGGCGACCTCATCGGCCTTTAGCGCCGACAGGTCGTCGAAATGCACCCACTTGGCGCGCGCCAGATAGGGCGCGGGCGCGGCCCGGCCGCTCTCGGTCAGAACCTCGAACGCCACGTCCGAGGCCTTGAACGAAACACCGCCGTGACCGACGCCGGCGCCTCGGACGGCGAACATCTTGCCGCCGACCTTGAAGACGTGGTCGTCGCCCCACTGGATCGAGAGGGTCGCGCCCGGCAGGCCCAGGCACGCCTTGTCGAACGCCTCAGGCGTCATCAGGCGTCGACGCCCAAGCCGATCGGGCAGACCACGCCGGTGCCGCCAATGCCGCAATAGCCGTTCGGATTCTTGGCCAAGTACTGCTGGTGATAGTCCTCGGCGAAATAGAACGGCCCGGCGGCGGCGATCTCGGTGGTGATGGTTCCCAGGCCCTTGGCCGACAGCGCCTGCTGATAGGCTTCCTTCGACTCCACGGCCGCTGCGGCCTGGGCGTCGTTGGTGACATAGAGTCCCGAGCGGTACTGGGTGCCGATGTCGTTGCCCTGGCGCATGCCCTGGGTCGGGTCGTGATTCTCCCAGAAGGTCTTCAGCAGGGTCTCGTAGGTGACGACCTTCGGATCGAACACCACGAGCACGACCTCGGTGTGCCCGGTGCGGCCGCTGCAGACCTCCTCGTAGGTCGGGTTCGGCGTCATCCCCGCCGCGTAGCCGGCGGCCGTGACATAGACCCCCGGGACCTTCCAGAACACACGCTCGACGCCCCAGAAGCAGCCCATGGCGAAGATCGCCGTCTCCAGGCCGTCCGGATAGGGGCCCTTCAGCGGGCGACCGTTGACGAAGTGGGTCTCGGCGGTCGGGATCGGCTCGGGACGGCCGGGCAGCGCGGTGTCGGCGGTCGGCAGATCGAGGGTTTTCTGGAACAGCATGGCGGGCCTTTCGGACGCGGGAATGTCTTGGCCGCAAATATAGGCGCTCGCGCCGCGTGTTTCATCCGGGAACGCGCTTGCCCTGGCTCCGCCCCTGAGTATATTGCGCGCCTTCCCGCGCCGGGGGTCTCAACCACCCTCGACTCGAGTGCGCTGGTGAGGTGGCCGAGTGGTTGAAGGCGCACGCCTGGAACGCGTGTATAGGGGAAACTCTATCGAGGGTTCGAATCCCTCTCTCACCGCCA
>CBIHOB010000074.1:0-21840 GCA_966211605.1 uncultured Caulobacter sp. | reverse complement strand
GGGACCCTGGCCTACAAGAAGGAAAACTTCCGCCGCGATACCGTCCGCCTCAACAGCTACGACTATCTGACCTCGGCGATGACGGGCCTCTCGCCCACCCAGTTCAACGCCACCTACGGCCAGTACTTCTCGGCCAACGCCTGCCCGACCAGCGCGACCTCGTACTGCCGCTCGCTGGCCCAGGCTCTCGGCATCTCCCAGACGGCCGCCGCGGCCTACATCAACAGCAATACCGGCTCGACCAGCACCAACGGCGTCTGGGCCAACAGCCAGATCCGCCAGTACACCCGCATGAACGTGGGCAAGGTCTGGTCGGGCTCGGCCGGCGTCGAGTGGCGTCCGAACGACAACACCAAGATCGGCCTGATCGGGTTCAAGACCAACCGCAACCTGCCGGACACCACCCAGTACTTCCTGATCAACACCGTCCTGCCGTCCTCGACGGCCGGCGCGGGCACGGTGATCACCCCGTCCGGCACGCCGGTGAAGACCAATGACGGTCGCTACCTGTACCAGAACTACACGTTCACCAACATGAACGCGCTGTCGTCGACCCGCCTCTATTCGCAGCAGCAGAAGTCGGACGGCCTGATCGGCAACATCGACTGGAGCAACGACGACTGGCGCGTCGCCGGGGCCCTGACCCTGTCGTCGGGCTATAACGCCTCGGTCGAAACCGAAGTCGACGTCGCCACCTACACCCGCGCGGGCGGCAACGGCATCACCGGCTCGCTGACCACCGGCCTCTCCGACATCGGCAACTTCAAGTACACGACCTCGCCGACCCCGCAGAACTCGATCACCACCGGCCAGACCTGGACGTGGGGCGGCGCCAGCGATCCGACGTCGTTCTACAACAACGGCTCGAAGGCCAATTCGAACAACCAGATCCAGATCCAGGGCACCGAGAGCTTCGCCAAGAACGACCTGAACAGCGCGGCCTTCGATGTCGAGCGCTTCGTCAAGTTCGGCCCGGTCAAGAGCCTGCAGGCCGGCGTGCGCCTGGAGCGCGAGAAGTACGTGTCGACCGGCTACCGGGTCTACGCCTACGGCGCCCAACTGCAGAACATCACCTCGAGCATGATGGTCACGGCGCCCTTCGTCGACGACTTCATGGGCGGCACGGCCGGAGACTACAATCGCAACTGGCAGGTCCTGAACGTCCGCGACTTCCTGAACGCCGTCCGTCCGGTCACGCCCTATCAGAGCGGCGGCCTGTCGAGCCAAGGCTTCAACATCCAGTACGCCGACAGCAGCTACTACGATAAGAACTTCACCAACGAGAACGATATCAATCAGTTCTACATCCAGGCGAAGTACGACACCGAGATCTTCGGCCATGGCGTGCGCGGCAACTTCGGCGGCCGCTACGAAGACACCAAGAACACCATCACGACCCTGGACCGCACGACCCCGCCGACCGACTCGATCGGCTCGTCGACGGCGTTCAAGACCGACAAATATGTCAACAAATACCACTACTTCCTGCCGTCGGCGATCTTCGTGGCCGACGTCACCGACAAGCTGATCCTGCGCGGCGCCTACTACAAGACCTACGTCCGCCCGCACCCGCGCCAGTACTCGCCGTCGACCAAGGTCAGCCCGGCCCAGATCCTGAACACCAGCCTGAGCTCGGGCTCGGTCAGCGTCTACGACACGTCGGTGCAGATCGGTAACAACAAGCTGCGGCCTTACCTGGCCGAGTCCTACGACCTGTCGCTGGAGTGGTACAACCGCCCCAACGGTCTGGTCTCGCTGGCCTACTTCCGCAAGAACATCACCGGCCGCATCGCCACGACGACCGATCCGTCGATCATCTGTCCGTCGGACGGTTCGACCTGGGGCTTCGGCGCCCTGTCGTGGGACGGCACCTACTGCAACGCCACCAGCCTCTCCACCGCCACCCGGCAAGTCCACGTCAACGCCAGCGGCGCCTACAACCTCGACAAGCCGACCACCGTCGAGGGCGTCGAGTTCAACATCCAGCAGAACCTCGATTTCCTGCCGGGCTTCTGGAAGAACTTCGGCGGCAGCTTCAACTATGCCTACACGACGTCGAAGAGCCCGGCGATCGCCCCGTTCCCGGGCATCTCCAAGCACAACGTCAACCTGATCGGCTACTACGAGACGCCGAAGTACGGCATCCGGATGGTCTACAACTACCGTTCGGACTACCCGCTGAACGCCAACGGCACCTACACCGGCGGCGCTCGCTCGGTGAAGCCGCGCGGCCAGCTGGACATGTCGGCCTCGTACAATGTCACCGACAACTTCAGCCTGTCGCTGGACGCCTACAACCTCACCGACGCGGTCCGTTTCGAATACGAGAACGACCACCAAGTGTCGCGTTGGGTCGACTACGACGGCCGCACCTTCACCCTGACGGCGCGCGCCACCTTCTGATCTTCACTTCCCCTGTGAAGCCACTTGATAGCCGGTCCATTCGTGGACCGGCTATGTTTTCGAGAACTGGAGGATTCCGATGCCGAACCGTCGCGCGCGCCTTTCGCCCTTGCTGGTTCTGGCCACGGCCTTGATGGCCTCCTCCTCCGCGCTGGCCCAAAACACGCCCACGGCGGCCGCGCTCTACACCCTTCCCGCCCTGAACGTCGGCCTCGGCAACGACAACGAGGGCGACACCATTCCCGGGCCGACGCGGCCCAACGGCTCCATTCACCCGTCTCCGGAAACCCCCAACCCCAGCAACGCCGGCTACAACGCCGCCGAGCCGATCAGCGGCTTCGCCCAGTTGCACTCCCAGGGCTCCGGCGGCGTCACCACCTACGGCACGTTCCTGCTGTCGCCCCAGGTGGGCCCGGCCCAGTTCGACGAGGCCGCCCACCTGTCGCCCAAGGCCGACGAGGTCCTGGCCGTCGACCAGTATTCGGTGCTGCTGTCGCGCTACGGCGTGCGGGCGGCGGTCACCCCCGCTCACTACGCGGCGATCTATCGCCTGGACTATCCGACCACCAGCGAGGCCCAGCTGGTCTTCGACGTCACGCGCAAGGTCGGCGGCCTCGTCGCCTCGGACCAGGCGGACGTCAAGCTGTACCCCGCCGACGGAAAGATCGTCGGCCACGTGAAAGCCAAGGGCTACTGGAACCCCGCGCTGATCGACATCTGGTTCGTCGCCAAGTTCGACCAGAAGCCGGCTGCCTGGGGCGTCTTCGACAAGACCGAGCGCCGGGCCGGGACGACCGAGGGCAAGACCGGCTCCGACGAGCGCCTGGGTTCGTGGCTGACCTTCAACACCGCGGCGGGCAAGCCCCTGCTGGTCAAGATCGCGGTGTCGTTCACCAGCGCCGAAACCGCCGAGGCCCTGCTGGATCGCGAGATCCCCGACTGGAACTACGATCGCGTTCGCCAGGACGCCCAGAAGGCCTGGAACGACCGCCTGGGCGAGATCGAGGTCTCGGGTCTGGACGCAGCCCAGACGCGCCGCTTCTACTCGGCCTTCTACCATGCCTCGACCCATCCCCGGGATCGCAGCCTGGACCAGCCGGCCAAGGAACTGGGCCGCCCCAACTGGGACGACCACTACACCCTGTGGGACACCTACCGGACGCTGTTCCCGCTGATGTCGGTGCTGCGCCCAAGCCAATACGCGGCCAACCTGAACTCGCTGATCCACACCTTCGACAAGTTCGGCGCGGCCGACACGGCGATCATCGGCGGCCAGAACTATCACGTCGGCCAGGGCGGGGACGAAGCCGACAACGTGCTGGGCGAGGCCGCGTTGCGCGGAACCCCGGGCGTCAATTGGAACGACGCCTGGCGGGTGACCCACTTCAACGCCTTCGAGCGCCGCCGCCCGCGCTATCTGGAGAGCGGCTATTTCGGCGTCGGCGATCTCAGCCCAGAGCCGAACAACCAGCGCGCCAAGTCGGGCTCCTCGACGCTGGGCTTCGCGCTGAACGACTATTTCGCCGCCCAGGTCGCCGCCAAGGCGGGCAAGACCGACGAGGCCGCCACCCTGGTCAAGCGCTCGGACAATTGGCGCAAGATCTGGAACCCGGAAACCGCGAGCGACGGCTTCAAGGGCTTCCTGATGCCGCGCTATCCGGACGGCAAGTTCCAGGATATCGACCCCAAGCTGGGCTGGGACGGCAAGGTCCACAACAATGTCGGCTACTACGAGGGTACGGCCTGGATCTATTCGTACGGCGTGCTGCACGACCTGCCAGGCCTGATCGAGGCCATGGGCGGGCGGGTGCGCTTCAACGAGCGCCTGAACCACGCCCTGGACGCCGGCCTGATCGACATCACCAACGAGCCGTCGTTCGCCACGCCCTGGCTGTTCCACGCCCTGGGCCGCGCGGACCTGTCGTCCTATTGGGCGAGCCAGGTGTTCAGGCACTTCACCCCCACCGCCTATCCGGGCGACGAGGACGCCGGGGCGATGAGCTCCAACTACGTCTTCAACCGTCTGGGCCTGTTCCCCAAGCTGGCCAGCGACCTCTTCTACCTGCACGGTCCGCGCCACGCCCGCAGCGTGCTGCACCTGGAAGGCGGCAAGACGCTGGAGATCCTGGCTGAGAACGCCGGCGACGATCGGCCCTACATCGCCAACGCCAACCTGAACGGCAAGCCGCTGAGCGGACCGTTCGTCTCGCAGGCCCAACTGCTGGCTGGCGGCGTGCTGAACTTCACCATGAGCGCCACGCCCGGTCAGTGGGCCTACGACGGCGCGGTGCTGAAGGTCCAGGCGGACGTCCCGGCCCTGACCGATGGCAAGACCTCGACCGTCTGGACCGCCGCGGCCGGCGCGAAGGCAGTGTTCACCCGCCCGGCGGCGACCTGCCTGAAGGCCTACACCGTCAGCGTCGGCGAAGCTGAAGCCGACCCGGCCAGCTGGCGCTTCAGCGGCTTCGACGGCAGACGCTGGATCAAGCTCGATGAACGGAAGGGCGAACGCTTCGCGCACCGCCACGCCACCAAGACCTACGATCTGAAGGCCAAGGCCTACGCCCGCTATCGACTGGAGCTGACCAAAGGCAAGACCGTGCAGGTCGCGGAAGTCGAATTGATCGCGGCGGATCCGACTAACTGCCGTTGATCTTGGCCGCGCGTCTTCTAGCGTAGCCGGCGTAGAGTACGAGGGAGTGTGCCGATGAAGTGGGTCCAACTGGCGACCGTGAGCGCCTGCGCGCTGACCCTGGCCTTGGGCGCGACGACCGGGGCCCAGGCGGCCAGGGCGCCCGCCACGCGGACCGCGGCCGAGGCAGAGCCCATCTTCGCCGACGCTCCCGCGCGCGGCGGCTTCACTCTGGTCGGCCCCGGCGTCGTCCCGACCATCGTGGTCGATCCCGCCGACGCCGCCTTGGTCCGCCACGCCGCCGACGACTTGGCCGACGACATCAAGACCGTGACCGGACGGTCGATCAGCGTCGCCGCCGCGCCGGCTGGCAAGACGGCGATCCTGGTCGGCACGCTGGGAAGCAGCAAGCTGGTCGACCAGTTGGTTGCGGCCAGGAAGGTCGACGTCTCGCGCCTGACCGGGGCCTGGGAAAGCTTCATCATCGCAACGGTCGACCGCCCTCTGCCCGGCGTCGACAAGGCCCTGGTCGTGATCGGCAGCGACCGGCGCGGAACCGCCTTCGGGACCTATGAGGTGGCGCAGGGCATGGGCGTCTCGCCCTGGGCGTGGTGGGCCGACGTCACGCCCAGGCATCGCGACACGCTGGTCGTCCGCGCCGGCGTCCACCGCTTCGGCCCGCCGTCCGTCAAGTATCGCGGCGTCTTCGTCAATGACGAGGACTGGGGGCTCTATCCGTGGGCGCTCAAGACCTTCGATCCCGAGCGCGGCGACATCGGGCCCAAGACCTACTGCCGGATTTTCACCCTGCTGTTGCGCCTGAAGGCCAATACCCTGTGGCCGGCGATGCACCACACCACCGCGCCGTTCAATTCCGACCCGGCCAACGCCAAGCTGGCCGAGGAGTACGGCATCGTCATGGGCTCGTCCCACGCCGAGGCCATGCTGCGCAACAACGTCGGCGAGTGGAAGGACGACCCGGCCAAGTTCAACTACGCGACCAATCCCGAGGGCGTGAAGGCCTACTGGGAAGACCGCGCCAAGACAAACGGCCCCTATGAGAGCCTGTGGACGCTGGGCATGCGCGGCATCCACGACACCGGCATGGTCGGCCCCAAGACCATGCAGGATAAGGTCGCCCTGCTGGACAAGATCATCAGCGACCAACGCGAGATCCTGAGCAAGAACGTCTCGCCGGATGTGACCAAGGTCCCGCAGATCTTCGTGCCTTACAAGGAGGTGCTCGAGATCTACCGTTCGGGCGTGAAGGTCCCCGACGACGTCACCATCGTCTGGCCCGACGACAATTTCGGCTACATCCGCCAGTTCGCCAGCCGCGAGGAGGCCAGCCGCAAGGGCGGGGCCGGCGTCTACTACCACCTCTCGTACCTGGGCTTTCCGCTGTCGTACCTGTGGCTCAGCACCACCCCGCCGGCCCTGGTCCAGGAGGAGATGACCCACGCCTTCGACACCGGCGCGCGCAACGTCTGGATCGCCAATATCGGCGACATCAAGCCGGCCGAGATCGGGACCAGCCATTTCCTGGAGATGGCCTGGGACATCGACCGCTGGCGCGGCAAGAGCCAGCGCCAGTTCCTGGAGGACTGGAGCCGCCGCAATCTCGGGCCTGCCCTGGCCGGCAAGACCGCCGAACTGATGGACAGCTATTATCGCTTGAATTTCGAGCGCCGTCCCGAGCACCTGGAGTGGCTGCCCAAGGCCGAGAGCCGGCACCTGTCCAGCTACACCCCCGACGAGGTCAACGATCGCCTGCGGGCCTTCCGCAAGCTGGTCGCCGAGACCAAGGCGACCAGCGCTCAGGTCCCGCCGGAATTGGCCGACGCCTGGTTCGAGCTGGTCGAGTTCCCGATCCGCGTCTCGGCCGCCGCCAACGTCCGCTTCTTCGCCGCCGAGCGCTATAACGAGCTGATCGACAACGACCAGGTCATGGCCCGGTCGGCCGGGGCCGCCGCCGTCGACGCCCAGAGCGAGATCACGGCGCTGACCGACAAGTTCAACAACAGGATCGCTGGCGGCAAGTGGCGCTGGATCATGCCCGAGGAGCCGGCCGACAGTCAGTGGCGCATCTATCGCGCCCGTCCGGTGCCGATGCCGGGGGGCGGCCTGATCACCGATCCGGCCAAGTTCTTGGCGGTGGTCGACGGCAATGCGCCGGCCAATTCGCCGATCACCGAGGCCGAGACCTTCACCACCAACACCGGTTGGCGACTGGTCGAGGGCGTGGGCCGCGGCAAAGGCGTGATGATCGCCGACAAGCCCGGCGCGACCATCACCTTCACGGTCGACGTGGCCGCTAGCGGCCTGCGCACCCAGATCGGCGTGCTGCCGATCTTCCCCGACGGCCAGGCCCAGGAGATCGCCGTGGACGTCAGCATCGACGGCGGCAAGCTCGAGACGGTCAAGTGGCCGCGCACAGTCGGCTCGCCGGCCTGGGCGCAGGGCGTGCTCGACAATCTGCTGAAGGCCGTCGCCGGTCCCGAGCTCACGCCCGGCCGCCACACGATCACCATCACATCGCGGACGGGCCGCGTCGGTCTGGACCAGCTGCGCCTGGTCACGCCGGAAATCATCCCGACCCACGAGAACCACTAGGAGCGCCGCCGATGACCTCGAACCTCAGCCGGCGCGGCCTCCTGGGCGCTTCGGCGGCCCTGACGGCCGCCCTCCCCGCCGTGGCCGACACCAAGACGGCCGCTCCGAAGAAGAAGCCCCTGCTGGCCCCGACCCCACCGATGGGCTGGAACAGCTGGAACAGCTTCGCCACCACGATCACCGAGGCCCAGACCCTGGAGCAGGCGGCGATCATGGCCCGCGAGCTGCTGCCGGCGGGCTATGACATCCTGACCGTCGATATCCAGTGGTACGAGCCGGGCGCCAACAGCTACGAGTACGCCGCCAAGCCGGTCCCGACGATGGACGATCACGGCCGCTTGTTGCCCGCCCCCAACCGCTTCCCGTCCAGCGCTGGCGGCAAAGGCTTCAAGCCGTTGGCCGACAAGGTCCGCGCCCAAGGCCTGCGCTTCGGCGTCCATCTGATGCGCGGCGCCCCGCGCCTGGCGGTCGAGCGCGGTCTGAAGGTGCTGGGCACGGACATTTCGATCGCAGACATCGTCGACAAGCGCAGCATCTGCTCGTGGAACCCCGACATGTACGGGGTCGATATGACGAAGCCCGGCGCCCAGGCCTATTACGACAGCGTTTTCGCCCTGCTGGCCTCGTGGGGCGTGGACTTCGTCAAGGTCGACGACCTGTCGCGCCCCTATGACGCCCACGCGCCCGAGATCGAGGCCATCCATCGCGCCATCGGCCGCACAGGCCGGCCGATGATCCTGTCGATGTCGCCGGGCGAAACCCCGGTCGTGCGCGGCGCCCACGCCAAGGCCCATGCGCAGATGTGGCGGATCTCGGACGACTTCTGGGACGACTGGAAGATGCTGGACGCCCAATTTACCCGCCTGGAGAACTGGTCGCCCTACATCGGCGACGGCGGCTGGCCCGACGCCGACATGCTGCCGCTGGGCCGCCTGGCCCTTGGCGAACGCGACACCAAGTTTACGCCCGACGAACAGCGCACCCTGATGACCCTGTGGTCGATCGCCCGCTCGCCGCTGATCATGGGCGGCGACCTGCGCCACCTGGACGCCCCGACCAAGGCCCTGCTGACCAATCCCGAGGTGCTGGCGGTCAACCAGGCTTCCAGCCACAACCGCCCCCATTTCGTCGAGGACGGCGTGCGGGTGTGGACGGCCAAGGCGAAGAACGGCGATGCCTATCTGGCGCTGTTCAACACCGGCGGCAAGCCGCGCGAGGTGGGCGTGAGCCTGAAGAGCGTCGGCCTGCCCGCCTCGGTCGCCGTGCGCGATCTGTGGAGCCGCGGCGACGCCGGCAAGGCCGCCGGACGCTTCAGCGTCCAGTTGCCCCCGCACGGGTCGGGCCTTTACCGCCTCTCGGCGCGCTAGCTACTGCCCGTTGGGCGGTGGCGTGAACGTCGTCGCCCAGCCCCCCGGTTGCGGGCCCATGGTCAGTTCCAGGACCCCGCCCTTGGCAAGCTCGTCGTGGGAGATCCAGGCGCGGTCGATGGCCTTGCCGTTCAGCTTGGCGGCCGTGACGTAGCGGTTGGCCTCAGAGGCCGCCGGCGCGGACACCGTGAAGGTCTTGCCGCCCTCGAGCGACACCACGCTGCGCGTGAATAGCGGCGAGGCGATGTAGTAGTAGGGCTGGCCCGCATTCGGATAGAGGCCGATCGCGTTCCACACGTACCAGCTGCTCATCGCCCCGGCGTCGTCGTTGCCCGGCAGCCCCGTGCGGCTCAGCTTGTAGTGCTTGGCCATCAGGGTCCGGGCGATCTCGTCCGTGCGGTCGGGACGGCCGGCGTGGATGTAGAGATACGGCGCCAGAATGTCGGGCTCGTTGCCCTGCGAATAGTGGCCGTCGAACAGGTGGTCCAGCCAGGTGACGAAGCCCCTGGCCCCGCCCGTCTTGGCCATCAGCCCGGCCACGTCCTGCGGGACATAGGTCGAGTACTGCAGCGAATTGCCCTCGTAGAACACCGCGTCCCACCACGGGCCCGAGCGGTCGGGATACTCGTAGGCGCAGCTGTAGTTCTCGACCCACTCGCCGTTGGGATAGCGGGGCCGCACGCAGCCCAGGCTGTCGTCCCAGATGTTCTTCCAGTTGCCCGACCGGGCGAAGTAGCGCTTGGCGTCTTCGGTCTTGCCAAGGGCCTTGGCCACCACGCCGATGGCGTAGTCGTCATAGGCGTATTCCAGGGTCCGCGAAGCCGAGCGGGTCACCGTGAACGGCACGTAGCCCAGTTTCAGATAGTCCTTCAGAACCCGGCCCTGCAGGAACGGCTGGTCGCTGTCGACCTCGCCGTTCTTGCGCAGCGCCTCGTAGGCCAGATTGACGTCAAAGCCGCCCAGTTTCTTGACCACCGCGTCGGCCACCAGGACATCGCCGTTCGAGCCGCCCTGGGTCATGCCGTTGGCCCCCGCGATCCGCGCGTCGGGCATCCAGCCGGTGTGCTTGTAGGTGTCGATCAGCGAGCGGAGCATGTCGCGCTGCCGCTGTGGCTGGATCACGGTCATCAGCGGGTGTAGCGTCCGGAACGTGTCCCACAGAGTGTAGAAGTCCTCGTAGTGCGGCTCGTCGGATTTCCACCAGACGTTCTCGCCGCTGAGGTCGTGCGGCATGGTGTGGGAGCGGTAGAGAGCGGAATAGAAGATCCGCTGCTGCTCGTCGCTGCCGCCCTCGACCTTGATCTTGGACAGCACGTCACCCCACTGGACCTCGGCCGCCTTGCGGGCTGCGTCGAAGTCCCAGCCGGGCATCTCTTGGGCCAGGTTGGCGCGGGCCTGATCGGCGCTGACGAACGACACGGCCAGCTTCATCTGGACCTGGCGGTTGCTGGTCGTGTCGAAGGTCAGATAGGCGCCGAGACGGTTCGAGAACTCCTGCTCGGTGTCGTACTCGATCATCAGGCCCTGGCGGTTGGCCGCGCTCTTGACCTGGACGCCGCCTTCGCTGGCGCCGACGCCGGGCTTGGTCTCCATCCAGCCCTGCCCCGCCTTCCAGGCCCCGAAGGCCTTGGCCGGACGGTCGGTGACCGCGTGGAAATAGAGCGTGTAGGGCGTGGGGTTCCAGCCGCCCTCGACCGTGACCTCGCCGGCCAGGGTGTGGTCGTCGATCAGCTGGACCTTGGCCAGCCGCACGCGCTGGCCGCGCCCGCGCATGGCGACCACCGAGCTGACGTCGAAGATCAGCTGGCTCTCGGCCGCGGCCGGATAGATCAGCCGCTGAAAGCCGACCCGGCGCGAGGCGGTCAGTTCGACCTCGATGCGCTCGGCGTCGCTGTTGCCCAGGCCCACGGCGTAATAGCCGGGCGCGGCGCGCTCATTGGCCTTGCCGAAATGCAGGTGGTTGACCCGCAGCGGCCCCACCGTCGGCGTGACGCGGAAGTTGCCGTACTTGCCCGAACCGCCCGTGCCGCTGACATGAGTATAGGAAAAGCCCATGATCGGGCTCTTGGAGTCGTAGCCGTGGGTGTCGGCGTTGGTGGTGTCGGGGCTGAGCGACACGAAGCCGAACGGCACGCCCGCGCCCGGCACGGTGTTGCCGCCGGTGACCCCGCCGCCGTCGGTGCCCACGAACGGGTCGACTTTGGCGATCAGGTCCGACTGGGCATGCGCCGAGAGAGGCAGCGCGACCATGGCCGCGCTGAGGAGAAAGGCTCGAAAGGAACGCATCGGCGCCATCCTGGAGAAGGGCCCCGCGACGCGTCAGGCCTTGTGAGTACGGGCGTAGTGGTCGAAGGCGACGGCGGCGACAATGATCAGGCCGATCACCACCTGCTGGAAGTACGAGGTGACGTGCATGATGACCAGGCCGTTCGACAGGACGCCTATCAGAAGGGCGCCCAGGATGGTGCCGCCGACATTGCCAGAGCCGCCGGTCAGGCTGGCGCCGCCAATCACCACCGAGGCGATGACCCGCAGTTCGTAGCCTGTGCCCGCCACGGCCTCGGCCGAACCCAGGCGCGCCGACAGCAGAAAGCCAGACAGGCCGGCCAGGGCGCCGATCACCGCGTAGACGCTGGTGACGATGAAGTCGACATTGACGCCCGACAGGCGAGCAGCCTCGGCATTGCCGCCGACGGCGTAGATCTGACGGCCGTAGCGTGTGTAGCGCAGCACCAGATGGCCGACGAGAGCGACCAGGACGAAGACCACGATCGGCACGGGCACGAACAGGATCTGACCGGTGCCCCACCAGCGATAGGCCTCGTCGAAGCCCGAGATCGGCCCGCCGTCGTTCAGCAGCAGAGTCGCCCCGCGCCAGACGGTCATGCCGCCCAGGGTGACGATGAAGGCCGGCACGTGCAGCCATGTCACCGCCTTGCCCTGGATCAGGCCGCCAGCGAAGCCGACCAGGGTCGAGATGGCCAGGGCGACGAACCAGGTCGCCGGTCCGCCGCCAACGACGTTCGTCACCACATAGGCGGCCGCGATCGAAGCGAAGGCCAGGAGCGAGCCGACCGCCACGTCGATCCCGCCGATCAGGATCACATAGGTCATGCCGACCGCGATGATGCCGTAGATCGACACCTCGCTGAGGATGTTCAGCGCGTTGCGCAGCGTCAGGAAGCGTTCGTTGACCGCGCCGAACACGGCGATCAGCAGCAGCAGGAACAGGATCGTCCGGTGCTTGCGGGCGAAGGCCAGCAGGTCGAAACGCTTGCTGGGCGGCGGGGCGGCTTGGGCGGCCGGATCGGGCGTCATGGTCGGGGAAGCGGTCATTGGGGACGGTGTTCCATTGCCGGCGCCGGCAGTGCGCCGGTCGCCATGTAGGCCATCAGGCCTTCTTCGGTGGCCGCCTCGGCCTCGAGGTCGGCGACCACCGCGCCCTCGCGGAAGACGACGATACGGTCGGACACAGCCATGACCTCAGCCAGCTCGGACGAGATGACGACGATGGCCACACCTTGGGCGGCCAGGTCGGACAGCACCTGGTGCACCTCGGCCTTGGCGCCGATATCGATGCCGCGGGTGGGCTCGTCGACGATCAGCACGCGCGGCGTCAGGGCCATGGAGCGGCCCAGCAGCACCTTCTGCTGGTTGCCGCCCGACAGCTTGCCGATCGCGGTCTCCTGGTCGGCCATCTTGATGCGGAGCTTCTGGCGGTAGGTTTCGACCAGGTCGCGCTCGGCCTGCTCGTCGACCCATTGGCCCAGGGCGCTGATCGGCTTCAGGGCCGGCAGGCTGAGATTGTGGCGGATCGAGTGATCAAGGAAGCAGCCCTGCTGCTTGCGATCTTCGGGAACGAGCATGACGCCGGCCTTGATGGCGTCGCGCGGCGACTTCAGCTTCAGCGGCTTGTCGTCCAGGCGGATCGAGCCGCTGGCGATGGCGTCGGCGCCGAAGATCAGCCGCGCCAGGTCCGTGCGGCCAGCGCCCACCAGGCCCGCCAGGCCGACGATCTCTCCGGCGCGGACTTCCAGGCAGATGTCCTTCAGATAGCCCGGCGTTGCGATACGCGGGCGGCGTGGGGTGACCTTTTCGACCTTCACCACCACGCGCCCCGGCTCGCCCGTACGGGTGCGGCGGACGAACTCGACGTGACGGCCGACCATCAGCCGGACCATGTCGGACACCTCGACCTCGGCGACGTCGCCGCTGGCGACCCAGCGGCTGTCGCGCATGACGGTGTAGCGATCGCACATGGCCTTCACCTCGGCCAGGCGGTGCGAGACATAGATGACGCTGACGCCGCGCGCCTTGAGGTCGGCGATGATGGCGTGCAGGCGATCGACCTCACGGCTGGACAGCGCGGCGGTCGGCTCGTCCATGATGATCAGCCGGGCGTTCAGGGTCATCGCCTTGGCGATCTCGACCATCTGCTGCTCGGCCACGGTCAGATGGCGGACAACCTCTTGGGGATCCAACGGCAGGCCCAGCTCGTCCAGCAGCGTCTGGGCGTCGCGGCGCAGCTGCCCCCAGTCGATCAAGCCCAGTCGTTTGGGCTCACGCCCCAGAAACATGTTCTCGGCGACGCTGAGCTCGGGGAACAGGTTGAATTCCTGGTAGATCGTGGCGATGCCCAGCTGCTGTCGCCGCAGCGGCGTATCGCGAGGGTCCAGCGGCCTCCCGTCGAAGATCACCTCGCCGCCGTCGGCCGCATGGGCCGCCGACAGGATCTTGATCAGGGTCGACTTGCCCGCCCCGTTCTCGCCCAGCAGGGCGTGGACTTCACCGCGCCCGACCTGCAGCCGAACTTGATCGAGGGCCAGCACGCCGGGAAAGCGCTTGCTGACCTGGCTGACGTCCAGAAGGGTCATGGCGACCTACTTGACCTCGGCGATGCGCGAGGCCTGGGCTAGATTGTCTTTGGTGATCAGCACGGGGGTCAGGCTGACGCTCTTGGGCGGGGCGCCGGTCTTGATCTTGTCGACCGCCTGGCGAAGGGCGGTGCGGATCTGCTGTCCGGGATTCTGCTCGACCGAGGCGACCATCTCGCCGGCCTTGATGCGCGCCAGGGCCTCGGGGATGGCGTCGAAGCCCAGCACCTTGACCTTGTCGGACTTGAAGCCCGCCGCGCGAACCGCCTCCAGCGCGCCCATGGCCATGTCGTCGTTCAGGCACAGGATCACGTCGGGCGGATTGTCGTGCATCGAGGTCAGCACGTTCTGAGTGACCGTCAGGGCCTGATCGCGCTTGGAATTGGCGGTCTGCTCGGTGACGATCTTGAAATTGGGACCGCCCGCCTCCAGGCCTTCGTGCACGCCCTTCACGCGCTCGATCGAACTGGAGCTGCCGGGGTCGTTGGTGATCACCACCACCCGCGCGCCGGCCGGATAGGTCTTGACCACCCAGTCGGACATGGCGCGGCCGCCGGCCACGTTGTCGGCCCCCACGTGCGGGACGGGGGCCTTGGAGCCGGCGATATTGCGGTCGACCGAGATCACCGCAACGCCTTGCTGAGACAGCTCGTCGGCGGCGGTGGCCAGGGCCTTGGAGTCGGTCGGGGCGACGATCACCACCTTGGCGCCCTGCACGGCGGCGGCCTCCAGGTCGGCGATCTGCTTGGAGGAGTTATTCTGGGCGTCCAGCACCTGGACCTTCACGCCCAGCTTGGTCGCCTCGTCCTCCAGTTCGCGGCGCATGGCCACGAAGAACGGCTGCGACAGGTCATTGAAGCTGACCACGATTTCGGCGTCACGACCGCCGCGCGAACAGGCCGCCAGCAGCGCCGCCGTCACCCCCACTCCAGACACCATGGCGAAGAAGCGCCGGCGCGACGGCAGGGGGCGTGTCATGATATTCCTCTCCTGATGCGACTATCGGGCGCCGAGCGCCGCTGTTTTCTTTGAAAGGTGCATGGAAATTTAATTCCATGTCAAGGAAAATAAGAAAAGACTTTTCATTTATTCCGGGGTGCATACGCGCCGAGCACCGTGTCCCGCCAGGCTCTCGACCGTTCAAGACGCCGCTTAACGGACTTTTCAGCCGAGCATGAGCCTATGCTTGTCCGGAGGTCGCGGACTTTTGCATGTCGCAACCAGAGTTTAGCCCCGAAGACGCCGCCGGCGGAGCGCGATCCGCGCCCGTGGAGCCGGTCGGCGCCTACGGCTATCTGGACCTCCTCGAAGCCAATCAGGACGCCGCCTGGATCCTGCGCCCCGATGGCGTGGTCGAGCACGCCAATCAGAAGGCTCGCGCCCTGTTCGGCGCCCCCGGTGGCGAAGTCGATTGGCGCGCGCTGTGGCCCGAGGAGAGCCGCTTCTCCCTGGACCGTTCGTTCAGCGCCGCGACCGAGGGGGCGGTCGCCCGCTTCCGCGCCTTCCTCGGCGGCGTCGCCAAGGCCCGGGTCTATTGTGACACGACCATCGCCCCCGTACGCGACGCCGAGGGCCGGATCGTGCGCCTCCTGGCCACGGCCCGCGACGTCACCGACGAGGTCGAGACACAAGGCTTCCTGCGCACGGTGCTGCAGCTGCTGCCGCTGCCCCTGACCGTCAAGAACGTCGAGGACCGCCGTTACGTCCTGATCAATCGCGCCGCGGAGGACGCCCTGGACCTGATCGCCGACGAGGCGATCGGCCGGACCGCCGACCAGGTGCTCTCGCCCGACCGCGCCGAGCGCGCCCGTACGACCGAGGCCGCCGTCCTGCGCGGCGGCGAGATGCAGGTCGCGGAAGAGGCGATCCAGATCGGCGGCGAGACGCGTCATCTCCTGATCAAGACCCTGGCGACCTACGACGATATCGGCGCCCGTCACATGATCACCCTGGGCGAGGACGTCACCGCCAGCCGGGCGTCGGCCCTGGCCCTGCGCGAGGCCCTGGACCAGGCGGAGCAGGCCAGCCGAGCCAAGAGCGCCTTTCTGGCCAATATGAGCCATGAGATCCGCACGCCCCTGAACGGCATCATCGCGGGCGCGGACCTGCTGTCCAAATCGCTGACCGATCCCCGCGCCCGCGAACTGGTCGACATCATCGCCGCCTCGGGCCAGAGCCTCGAAGGGCTGCTGTCCGACGTTCTGGACCTGGTCCGCATCGAGGCCGGCCAGATGCTGATCGAGACCGCGCCGTTCGAGCTGGGCGACATGGCCCGTTCCGTCGCCGCCCTGTGCGCCCTGCGCGCCGACGAAAAGGGCGTGCGCATGAACGTCAGCGTGGAGGCCGGCGCCGACCACACGGTGATCGGCGACAGCGCTCGCCTGCGCCAGGTGCTGACCAACCTGCTCAGCAACGCGGTGAAGTTCACCGACCGGGGCGAGGTCGCCCTGTCCGTCACGCTCGACGCCGAGGGACGCGCCCGCTTCACGGTCACCGACACCGGCATCGGTTTCGACGCAGCCACGAAGGCGCGGATCTGCGAGCGGTTCCAGCAGGCCGACGCCTCGTTCACCCGTCGGTTCGGCGGGTCGGGCCTTGGCCTGGCGATCTCGCGCGAGCTGATCCAGCTGATGGGCGGCGAGCTGGACTGCGACAGCACGCCGGGCGAAGGCTCGACCTTCTGGTTCGCCCTGCCCCTGGCCTTCGGCGCCGAGACCGCGCCGCAGGACGAGGCGGCGCCCGAGGCGCCGACCGGCGCGCCGCGCGTGCTGGTCGCCGACGACCATCCGACCAACCGCAAGGTGGTCGAACTGATGCTGGCCGACGTCGCCGACATCGTCTCGGTCGAGAACGGTCTCGAAGCGGTCGAGATGTACGGCCTGGCGCCGCCCGATCTCGTGTTGATGGACATGCAGATGCCGGTGATGGACGGCCTGGAGGCGGTCCGGCGGATCCGGGCGCTGGAGGCTTCGCGAGGTGGACCTCGCGCGCCGATCATCATGCTGACCGCCAATGCCCGTCCCGAGCACGTGCAGGCCAGCCGCGAGGCCGGCGCCGACCTGCACCTGCAGAAACCGATCACCACCGCCGCCCTGTTCGCGGCCATCGGCGAGGCCATGGACGCCCGCGCCGACAACGACCAGGACGCCGCGCTCAGCGCCTGATCGGCCAAATTCGCCCGCGATCTTTACCCCCCCTTCGCACATCGCTGCGATACTGCAGAAAGAAGAAAACATCCGGCGATTTCATGGGCTTGGCATCAACAGCGACGATCTCGGAAACGACGGGCGCCACCGGTGAGGGCGCCCGCATCGCTCAGCGCCTGGAATCGGCGCGCCAGGTGGTCGAAAGCCGCTTCCTGGAGGCCGGCGACGTATTGTCGCGGGCCGTCGAGGGCGTCGGCGCCCTGATCGCCGGTCTGGACAGCATGCGCGGCAATCTCGACGCCGACACGGTGACCAACACCACGGCGGACCTGGCCCGCGCGGCCGAATCCCTGAAGTCCCTGCCCGACAGCCTGGGCGCGCGGCGCGAGCACGTGACCGAGCTCGTGAAGTTCGGCGACCGCCTGGGCAGCTGCATCGAGGAAATGCGCCAGCACCTGGCCTACCTGCGCGTCTTCGCCATCAACATCAAGATCACCTCGGGCGGCATCGCCGCCGCTGGGCCGGAATTCGCGATCTTCGCCCAGGAGATCTACGACTGCATCGAGATGGGCCGCACCCAGCTGGACGCCTTCGCCGGCGAACTGGCGAGCCTCGACCACACCCTTCGCGGCGCGCTGGTCCAAGAGCAGGCGCTGGCGCGCGACTGCGTGGCCCTGCTGCCGGCCGTGCCCGACGCCCTCTCGGCCAGCGCCGGCGCAATCGCCGCCCATCACGCCCGCATCGTCGAAGTCGCCATGAGCGTCGCGAGCCTGGCGCGCGACGTCCAGAAGAAGGTCGGCTCAGGCTTGGCGGCGCTGCAGATCGGCGACATCACCCGTCAGCGGATCGAGCATGTCCAGGCGGGTCTGCAGTACCTGGACCAGGCAGGCGAGATCGCCGCCCTCGATCCCGAGCCGCGCGCCCGCGCCCACGCCTTCATGCACCGCCTGCTGGGCGCCCAGCTGAGCGCGACGGCCGATGACTTCCACCGCGAGGTCGAGCGCATCGGTCACAACGTGATCGGCATGGCCGCCGACGCCGCCGAGCTGCTGCGCCTGCGAGACCTGGCCTCGGGCCAGACGCAGGGACAGACGGGCGGCGGCGAGACCAACTTCCTGCGCGACCTGGAGGGCAATGTCGGCCAGGCGCTCGAACTGGTCGGCGACATGACGGCCGGCGAACAGGCCGCCGAGGATGTCAGCCGTTCGGCCGCCGTCTCGGCGCGAGAGCTGACCGAGCGCATCGCCGGCATCCAGAACATCCGGGCCGACGTGCAGATGATGGCGCTGAACACCACGCTGAAGTGCAGCCGCATCGGCGAGACAGGCAAGCCGCTAGGCGTCATCGCCATCGAGCTGCGCCAGCACGCGATCCACCTGGAAAAA
The DNA here is from genome assembly GCA_966211605.1 of uncultured Caulobacter sp. Taxonomy (GTDB): domain Bacteria; phylum Pseudomonadota; class Alphaproteobacteria; order Caulobacterales; family Caulobacteraceae; genus Caulobacter. The sequence continues at coordinate 3,420 of CBIHOB010000074.1, read as the reverse complement.
TCAGCCGGCCTGACGACGAGCGCGCTGGAGGGATTGTTCGCCGCCGCGGAGGCCCTGGGCCAGCGCGAGGCCATCCAGGACGGCGAGGACGGCAAGGCCGCGGCCGCCGCCAATGTGCTCAGCGACGCTGTCACGCGCATCGGCAAGGCCGGCGACGGCGTCGAGCACGCCCTGACCGCCGTGGCCCGCCAAGGCGCCGAGGTCGTGGACATGCTGCGCCGCGCGTCCCAGCGCTTCGACTTCCACAAACAGATCGGTTCGGTGCTGGACGAAGCCGCCGGCCAATTGCTGCGGATGGCCGGCGACGGCGAGATCGCCACCAGCGACATCGCTGCGGCCCTGCGCACGCCCCTCGACCGCCTGGCCAAGCAGTACACCATGGCCCAGGAGCGCGAGGTGCATCGCGCCCTGACCGAGGCGTTGGGCGAGTCCGCCATGGAAGAGGTCGTGGCCGAGGCTGTCGACGACGACGATCTGTTGTTCTGAGGAGCCGCCGTCACCCTTCGACAACCTCAGGGGTGAGACCATTTCACGCCGTCTCGGGAGAAATCTCACCCTGAGCGCGTCGAAGGCGAGGTTTCGAGCCTAGCGGCTCGCCGCGCGCAGCACTTCGCTCGCCAGGTTCTGAAGCGCCACCACGCGATCCACGCAGCCCAGCGCGATCGCTTCCTTGGGCATGCCGAACACCACCGAGGTCGCTTCGTCCTGGGCCAGGGTGAAGGCGCCGGCCGATTTCATCTCGGCCATGCCGCGCGCACCATCGTCGCCCATGCCCGTCATGATCACGCCCACCGCGTTCGAGCCGGCCGAGCGGGTCGCCGAGCGGAACAGCACGTCGACCGAGGGCCGGTGGCGCGAGACGAGCGGGCCGTCCTTGACCGACACGTAGTAGCGGGCCCCGCTGCGCTCCAGCAGGGTGTGCTTGTTGCCGGGCGCGATCAGCACGCGACCGCGGCGCACGGTGTCGCCGTCCTCCGCCTCCTTCACCTCGACGGCGCACAGGCTGTCGAGGCGCTTGGCGAAAGACGCTGTGAACTTCTCCGGCATGTGCTGGACGATGACGACGCCCGGCGAGTCCGGCGGCAGCCCCTCCAGGAACACCCGCAGCGCCTCGGTGCCTCCGGTCGAGGCGCCGACGCAGACGATCGTCTCGGTGGTGCGCGCCATGGCCCGGGTCGCGGGCGGCGGCGGCAGCATGGCGTCGGCCGTCAGCTTCTTCTGCGGCTCGTGGATCGGGGTGGCGAACTGCGGGACCGGGCGCTTGGACCCCGCCAGCCGGGCGCCAGCCGCTGCCTTCACCGCGTCGCAGATGCGGATCTTGGACTCCAGCAGATGATCGGCGACGCCCATCTTGGGCTTCAGGATGATGTCGACCGCCCCGGCTTCCAGCGCCTGCAGCAGGGTCTCGGACCCCGCTTCGGTCAGGGATGAGCACATCACCACCGGGATCGGCTTCTGGGCCATCAGCTTGCGCAGGAAGGTGATGCCATCCATGCGCGGCATCTCGACGTCCAGGGTGATGACGTCCGGGACTTCCTCGGCGATACGCTTGGCGGCCACGAACGGATCGGACGCGACGCCCAGCACCTCGATCTGCGGATCCTCGGAAAGGATCCCCGCCAGGGTCTGCCGCACGGTGGCGGAATCGTCGATGATCAGAACACGGATCTTTCTGCCCGCGATCATGGATTACCCTACCGCTTCTGGAACACGGTGTTGGCGATCTGCACGACCGGCAGATCGATCCCCACGATCGACTCCGAGTGTCCCAGGAACAAATACCCGCCAGGCGACAGATGGTTGCACAGGCGCTTGAGCACCTTGGCCTGGGTCGCCTTGTCGAAATAGATCAGGATGTTGCGGCAGAAGACGATGTCGAGATTGGTCTCGATCGGATAAGCGTCGTCCATCAGGTTCAGGCGCGCGAACGACAGCTTGCTGCGCAGTTCGGGCCGGATCCGGATCTCGGGACGCGAGGCGTCACGCGCGCGCATCACGTAGCGCTGGCGGCGCGCCAGGGACACCGGCTCGATCATCGCTTCGGCGAAGCGGCCAGCGATGGCCTGGTCCAGCACTTCGGTGCAGATGTCGGTGCACAGGATCGAATAGTCGAGACCACGCTGCTTCTCGCAGAACTCGTCCATGACCATGGCGATCGTATACGGCTCGGCGCCCGTCGAGCAGGCCGAGCTCCAGATCTTGATCTCGCGCTTGCCCTTCGCCGCCAGCGCCGGCAGCCCCTTGGCCACCAGGAAATCGAAGTGCGCCGGCTCGCGGAAGAACTCCGTCTTGTTGGTCGTGACCGCATCGATCAGGTGGATCGTCTCGGCGGCGAGGCCATCTTCGTCGAACAGGAAGCGGCAGTATTCGTTGACGTCGGTGATGCGGGTGGCGCGCATGCGGCGGCGCAGCCGGCCTTCCAGCATGGTGCGCTTGTTGGCCGGCATCTTGATGCCGCTGTAGTCCTGGATGAACGTCGCCAGGCGCTGGAAATTGCGGGCGCTGAGCTGTTCGGTTTCGGGTGCCTGCAACGCTGCGGCGGATGCTCTCGACACGGGCGTCTCCGTTCGCGGCGACTGTCGCGCCGCCGTCTCAATCGAACGGCCTGTTCTAGGCCGCTTGGCTCATGCCGCCTGAGAAAGGGCGGCGGCGTCCTGGCTGGTCAGCAGGCGGGCGAGGTCGAAGATCACGACGAAGCCGCCGTTCCCGGAGGACGAGTCGCGACGCACCACGCCTTGGATGTATTCCGAGCGCCACGGCACGCCGATGTCCGGCGCGGCCTCGATCTGCCCTTCGGAGAAGGCCGCCACTTCGATGACGCGGTCGGCGATCAGGCCCAGCGACAGCACGCGGTCGTCGAGCGGCACGTCCAGCACCAGAATACGGGTCGCACCGGTCGGCGGGACGGGCGGCAAGCCCAGCTTCAGGCGCAGGTCGATGGTCGGGGTGCCGCGACCGCGCACATCGGTCAGGCCCATCAGATAGCTGGGCCCCTCCGGGATCGCGAACGGCGCCTGGTAGTCCAGGATCTCGCGGACGTGAGCGACCGACACGGCGAAGACCTCGGCGCCGAGGCCCAGGGTGACGAATTGATGATCAGCGGCGGCCATCAGGCGTACTCACGGAAGTCGGCGTCGTCGGCGTCCGGGCCGCCGTTGGTCAGGTCGAGGGCGAAGCCATTGGCGCGGGCCTGCTGGGCGGCCACTGTCTGGCGCGGCGCGGAAGCGGCCGGCTTGCGGGCGACCGGCGCGGCGGGACGGCGGGCCGGCGCCCGGGCCGGACGACGGGCGGGCGTGGTGTTACCGGTGCGGAAGTAGGCGATCGAGGTCTGCAGTTCCTCGGCCTGGGCGGCCAGTTCCTCGGAGGTGGCCGACATCTGCTCGGAGGCCGAGGCGTTCTGCTGGGTGACCTTGTCCAGCT
>CBIHOB010000073.1:0-22026 GCA_966211605.1 uncultured Caulobacter sp. | reverse complement strand
GGGCCGAAGGTCAGCGGCTTCTGGGCGCCCATCTTCACGCCGGTCCAGCCGTTCTCGTTGTGGCTGGCGGTGACCATGGCCACGCAGGGGATGTCGAGGTCGAACTGGGCGAAATAGGCCGTCGGCGACAGGGCCAGACCGATGTCGTGCACCTCGCAGCCGGCGCTGATCAGGCCCAGGATCAGGGCGTTCTTGATCGAGGTCGAATACGAGCGGAAGTCGTGGCCGACCACGATCTTCGACTGGCCCAGCTCGTGGATGTAGGTCCCCAGGCCCAGGCCCAGGGCCTGCACGCCCAAGAGGTTGATCTCGGGCCCGAACAGCCAGCGGGCGTCGTACTCGCGAAACCCGGTCGGCTTGACCAGCGGTTCGTTTTCATAGGCGGCGGTATTCGCAACGAGATCGGCGCGCGGCGCGGAGAACATCGAAAGCTCGCTTCAGTTATGACGGGCTGGCTTTAGCCGCCTGGAGCTCAGACGGCTAGCGCAGTCACATGACAAAGTTCGGTAAATTCGAATGTGACCTAGATCACGCCGGCTCGGAGCAAGTCGTGAACATGCAGGACGCCGACCGGTCGATCGGCCTGGACCACGAACAGCACGGTGATGCGCCGCTCGTTCATGGTCTTCAGCGCTTCGGCCGCCAAGGCCCCCGGGGAAATGGTCAGCGGACCGCGGGTCATGACCTCTCCCGCCGTATGCTGAAGAAGTCCGTCCATGTGCCGACGCAGGTCGCCGTCGGTGATCAGGCCGGCCAGGCGACCATCGCCGTCGACCACGCCGACGGCGCCGAAACGCTTCTCGCTCATCACCAGGAGGGCGGCGGGCATTGGCGCGTCCAGGCCGATCAGCGGCAGCTCTTCCGGGCCATGCATCAGGTCGGCGACCGTGCGCAGCATGGCCCCCAGCTTGCCGCCGGGGTGGAAAACGCGGAAGTCGCTGGCCGTGAAGCCGCGCCGCTCCAGGAGGGCCACGGCCAGGGCGTCGCCCAGGGCGATCTGCAGGGTGGTCGAGGTGGTCGGCGCGTTGACCTCGGCGGTGGCTTCGGGGGCGTCCGGCAGCCGCAGCAGGATATCGCCGGCCTGGCCCAGCGGGCTGTCCTCGACGGCGGTCATGGCGATCAGCGGGATCGAGAAGCGCTTGGCGTAGGCCAGGGTGTCGGCCAGCTCGCGGCCCGCGCCCGACTTGGACAGCGCCAGCACCACGTCGTCTGGGCCGATCATGCCCAGATCACCGTGGCTGGCCTCGGCCGGGTGGACGAACATCGCCGGCGTGCCGGTGGAGGCCAGGGTGGCGGCGATCTTGCGGGCCACGTGGCCCGACTTGCCCATGCCGGTGCAGACGATGCGGCCCTTGGCGTCGAACATCGTCTCGACGGCCCTGGCGAAGGCCTCGCCCAGCGACTCGGACATCGTGCGAAGGGCGTCGGCCTCGACGCTCAGCACCCGGCGGCCGACGGCGACGGCGTCGAAAGCGGTCATTGCGGCGGCTGGCCCGGCATCTGGCTGGCGGCCTCGACCGCCTTCTTGGCGGCGGCGTCGCGGCGGATGGCGGCGTCCTTCTCGCGCTGGATCTTGGCCTTCATCTCCGGCGTCTGCTGCACGGGCGTATGGCCGAACGGACCCCACGAGCGGTCGCCCTGGCCCTGCGGCCAGACGAGCGAGAAGGTGATCAGGGCCAGGGCGAGAAGACCCATCAGCGGCATGAAAATGCGATCAGGCATGGCTCGCCTATAGCACGGCCGTCGCCTGGGGGGAGGGCGGGATCGTGGCAAAGCTGCGGTCCGCGCTTGACGCTGCCGCCGCGGGGCCTTAGCCCGCCGCTGACGCCTCTCCGATCTATGAAGGAAGCCCGATGCCGACGCTTGTCCTGCTCCGCCATGGCCAGAGCCAGTGGAACCTGGAAAACCGCTTCACGGGCTGGGTCGACGTCGACCTGACCGCCGAGGGCGAGGCCCAGGCCAGGAAGGGCGGCGAGCTGATCAAGGACGCCGGCATCCAGTTCGACCACGCCTTCACCTCGGTCCAGACCCGCGCCATCCGGACGGGGAACCTGGCCCTGGACGCCGCCAAGCAGAGCTTCGTGCCGGTGACCAAGGACTGGCGTCTGAACGAGCGCCACTACGGCGGCCTCACCGGCCTGAACAAGGCCGAGACCGCCGAGAAGCACGGCGAGGCCCAGGTCACCATCTGGCGCCGCTCGTATGACGTGCCGCCGCCGGAACTGGCTCCGGGCGGCGAGTACGACTTCAGCAAGGACCGCCGCTACAAGGGCGCGAACCTGCCGACGACCGAGAGCCTGGCCACCACCCTGGTCCGCGTGCTGCCGTACTGGGAAAGCGACATCGCCCCGCACCTGAAGGCCGGCGAGACCATCCTGATCGCCGCCCACGGCAACTCGCTGCGCGCCATCGTCAAGCATCTGTTCAACGTGCCGGACGACAAGATCGTCGGCGTCGAGATCCCGACCGGCAACCCGCTGGTCATCGAGCTGGACGCGAACCTGAAGCCGACCAGCGCGCGCTACCTGGACGAGAAGCGCGCCGAGGCTCTGCCGCAAGTGGGTTAATTTCCAAGCTTCACCGGAAGCCCTTGGAAAGACGACGTTAATTTTGATCGGTGCATGGTGAGTCCTCAATTTGGGATTCCGTGCCTGACATGAGCGCCGCCGCGCCGACGACACAGGAGTACAAGCGCCTGACGCAGCATGACGTCGACGTCATCTGCGCCAAGCACGATCGCCTGTGGTCGGCCCGGATGGGCGGCGCGCGCGCCGTCTTCGCCTTCTGCGACCTCTCGGGCCTGTCGCTGACGGGCCGGAACCTATGCGACGCCGATTTCACCGGCGCGGTGATGGTCGGCTGCGATCTGCGCAAGACCAAGCTGGACAACGCCAACTGCTACGGCGCCGACATGCAGGGGGCGGACCTAACCGACGCCAGCTTGCGCCGCGCCGACCTGCGCGGCTCAAGTCTGCGCGGCGCCAATCTGACCGGCGCCGACATGTTCGAGGCCGACCTGCGCGAGGGCACGATCGCCGCCGCCGACCGCAAGGAGGGCTACAAGGTCATCGAGCTGACCCAGCGCGAGGCCTATGCCAGCGGCGCCAACCTCTCGGGCGCCAACCTGGAGCGCTCGCGCCTGTCGGGCATCGTGGCCACCAAGGCCGACTTCAGCGACGCGATCCTCAAGGACGCCAAGCTGGTCCGCGCCAATCTCAAGCAGGCCAATTTCAATGGGGCGAACCTCGCCGGCGCCGATCTGTCGGGCGCCAACCTGGCCGGCGCCGACCTGCGCAACACCGTGCTGGTGGGCGTCAAGACGATGTCGTGGAACGTCAACGACACCAACATGGAAGGCGCCCTGACCGACAAGCCGTCGGGAACCAACGTCTCCGACATGCCCTATGAGCAGATGATCGCCGACCACGCCCGCTGGATTGAGACCGGCGGGGCCGAGGGCAAGCCGTCGGTGTTCGACAAGGCCGACCTGCGCAACCTGCGCTCGATCCGCGGCTTCAACCTGACGGCCCTGTCGGCCAAGGCGGCGGTGTTCTACGGCCTCGACATGGAAGGCGTGCAGATGCAGGGCGCCCAGCTCGAAGGGGCGGACCTGCGGGCCTGCAACCTGCGCCGGGCCGACCTGCGCGGCGCGCGGCTGAAGGGGGCCAAGCTGACGGGCTCGGACCTGCGCGACGCCCAGCTGGGGCCGCTGCTGATCGCCGCCGACCGGGTGCTGCCGGTCGACCTGACCGGCGCGATCCTGACCAACGCCGACTTCGCGCGCGCCGATCTTCGCCAGGCCAAGATGGCTGGGACCGACGTCTCGCGCGCCAACTTCACCGGCGCCCAGCTGAAGGACGTCGACCTGACCGGCGCGATCCGCATGGGCGCGCGGGGCCTGGACGATGTGATCTGATAATTTTCGCGGCAAACGGACGCACGCTTAACGGTTCGCTCGTCCTAGGCCGCTACAGTCCGCGTAACCTATAAAAGAACACCACGGGGAAAGCGTTATGAACGCCGTGCAAAGCGTGGCCGGGCGTCGCCGCCTGAGCCAAGCCGAGCTCGACATGATCGTAACGGCGCACGAGAAATTCGTTACCGGCAAGCAGGGCGGCAAGCGGGCCTCCCTACGCTTCATGCAGCTGTCGGGCCTAGATCTGTCGTTCCGGAACCTGACCGACGCGGACCTGTCCGCCTCGATCCTGGAAGGTTGCCGCATGGTCCGCACCAAGCTGGACCGCGCCAGCCTGTTCGGGTGCGACCTGCGCAAGAGCGACATGCGCCAGGCTTCGATGGTCCGCGCCGACCTGCGCGGCGCCTGCCTGCGCGGCGCGAACCTGGCTCAGGCCGACCTGACCCAGGCCGACTTCCGCGAAGGCCAGATCGCCATCCCGCATCCGCGCAAGGGCCTCGACACCCTGCGCCACGAGACCCGCCAGGGCGAGGTCGACGAGGTCAACTTTTCGGGCGCAGCGCTGGACGGCGCGCAGTTCGAGGGCGTGTCGGCGTTCAAGGCCGACTTCAGTGACTGCTCGCTGCGCGGCGCCAAGCTCTCGGGGGCGAACCTCAAGGAAGCCAACTTGGTCGGGGCCATCCTCGATGGGGCCGACGTCAAGGGCGCCAACCTCGAGGGCGCCAACCTGTCGGGCGCGGTCATGGCCGGCGTCGACACCTCCACCGCCCGGGTCAGCGGCGCCAGCATGGTCGGCGCCGTCAAGACCGTGACCCGCGAGGCGATGGCCAAGGCCCAGGAACTCTATCAACGCTGCCTCGACAACCAGCGCTGGTGCCAGACGGGCGGCAAGGAAGGCCAGGCGGCCCGACTGGACGGCGAGGATCTGCGTCCGCTGGGCGACCGGCTGAAGGGCTTGCGCCTGACCGCCATGAGCGCCAAGGGCGCCTGCATGGTGGGCCTGGACCTTTCCGGCGCCCAGTTGCAGGGCGCGAACCTGCAGAACGCCGACCTGCGGGCGGCCAATCTGCGCGGCGCCGACCTGCGCGGGGCCAAGCTGACCGGCGCCAACCTCACCAAGGCCGATCTGCGTCAGGCCTTCCTGTCGCCGCTGCCCCTGGGGCCGACGCGCCAGACCCAGTCGAACCTGCAGTCGGCGCGCCTGCGCTACGCCCTGGTCCAGACCGCCGACCTCAGCGAGGCGCTGCTGGACGGCGCGGACCTGCGCGGCGCTGATTTCACCGGCGCCCGTGTGGCCAAGGCCAGCTTCCGGGACGTTGACCTGAGCCAGGTCCAGGGCCTGGACTTCTCCATGCCCTGAACCTGAAAAAGGCGGCGCCTTTCGACGCCGCCCAAGTTCAGAGGGGATTGGGGGAGACTAGGAACTCAAGGCCGCCGCTTAGGCGGCCTTTTCGCCTTCGATCAGGGTCGAGGACGGGGTCGACTTGATCTCGACCGTGCGAGGCTTCAGGGCTTCCGGCAGTTCACGCTTCAGCGCGATCGACAGCAGGCCGTTCGACAGATCGGCGTCGACCACGATGAGGTAGTCGGTCAGCTGGAACTTGCGCTCGAAATTGCGCTCGGCCAGGCCGCGATGCAGGTACTGCTTGGTCTCGTCGTTGGCGGCCTTGCGGCCAGTGACGGTCAGCAGGTTTTCCTTCACCTCGACGTTCAGCTCTTCAGGCTTAAAACCGGCCACCGCGATCTCGATGCGGTAGTCGTTTTCGCCCGTGCGTTCGATATTGTAGGGGGGATAGCCCGAGGCCGCTTCGTTACGGGCCGCAGCGTCAAGCTGATCGGCGAGGCGGTCGAAACCGACGAGCGAGCGGTACAGGGGCGAAAGGTCGATCGTACGCATAGGTTCAGATCCTTCTCATCAAGCAAGGTCTTTGAATGTTTCGTCCCGTCGGCGACCCGAATTCGGCGTCGCCAGGTGGTCCGGAAGGCCCGGGTTCCCAGCGCCTTCGTGAAACTAGTTGGTGAGAGGATTTTCGGCTTCAAGGGCCATCGAACCGAAAAATCTGAATCGTTTGACGCACCCCCTGGCGCGGCTAAGGTCGCGGCCTCCGTCACGCCGAAGGACACGCCCCCATGCCGCTTCGCCGACACGTGCTGCTGCTCGCCGCCGCCCTGGCCCTTTCCGCCCCCGCCGCTTTCGCCGCGACCGATCCCGCCCTGAAGGCCGCCGTCGACTCGCCGACCCGCCCCGCCGGCGACGTCGCCCGCGACGGCGCGCGCCACCCGGTCGAGAGCCTGACCTTCTGGGGACTGAAGCCCAGGCAGACGGTGGTCGAGATCTCGCCCGGCGGCGGCTACTGGACCGAGATCCTGGCGCCTTACGCCAGGGCCACCGGCGGGACCTATGTGGCCGGCGTCGCCGACCTGTCCAATCCGAAGCTGTCGGAAGGAGCCAGGAAGGGCCGCGCCGACTTCGAGGCGCGGTTCTCGGATCCGACCAAGTACGGCAAGCCCCAGTTCGTCAATTTCGGCGCCCAGTCGGGCCCGCTGGGCGCGCCCGGATCGGCCGACCTCGTCCTGACCGCCCGCAACGTCCACAACTGGACCCAGTCGCCAGGCATGGCCGACAAGGTGTTCGCCGACTTCTTCGCGGTGCTGAAGCCGGGCGGCGTCCTGGCCGTCGAGGACCACCGCGCCGACCCGCGCTCGGAGAAGGACGCCGGCGCGGACGGCTATCTGAACACAGCCACCGTGGTGGCCCTGGCCGAGAAGGCCGGCTTCAAGCTGGACGCCCAGTCCGAGATCAACGCCAATCCCAAGGACACCAAGGACCACCCGTTCGGCGTCTGGACCCTGCCGCCCACGCGTCGCACCGCGCCGGGCGGCCAGCCGGCCGATCCCAACTTCGACCGCACCAAGTACGATGCGATCGGCGAAAGCGACCGCATGACCCTGCGCTTCCGCAAGCCCGCCTGATCAGACCGGTCAGACTTTGGTCAAGGTCCGGCGTCAGGTTGGCCAGCGCATAACGGGGGGATGATGGGTCCAGCTCAGTATTGGTCGCGGCGAGGAGTCCTGGCGAGCGTCGGCGCGCTCGGGCTGACCGCGTGCGGCAGGAAGAACGATCCGGCCAAGGTCGAGGCCAAGGCGGCCGAGAAGGCGGGGTCCAACACGATCGAGGCGGCCGTGGCCGGCGACTGGCGACTGCCGGCCGACCGCGCCCGCGACGTCTGGCGCCATCCGGTCGAGAGCCTGAAGTTCTGGGGGCTGAAGCCTGGCCAGACGGTGGTCGAGTTCTGGCCCGGCGCGGGCTGGTATACCGACATCCTGGCGCCGTTCCTGGCCGACACCCACGGCAAGCTGTACGAGGCCGTGCTGCAGGCCAACGATCCGACCGAGCCGGCCGCGGCCGAGATCGTCGAGGGCTATCGCCGCAAGCTGAGCGAGAAGAAGAAGGTCTACGGCGACGTGGAATTCACCGCCTTCGGCCCGACCAGCGGTCCGGTGGCGCCGGCGGGTACGGTCGATCTGGTGCTGTTCCTGCGCAATCTGCACAACTGGATGGCCGGCGGCATCGCCGAGAAGGCCTTCAAGGACGCCCTGGCGGCCCTGAAGCCCGGCGGCGTCCTGGGTGTCGAGGAGCACCGCGGCGAGCCGGGGCGCGTGCAGGACGTGCTGGCCGCCGATGGCTACGTCCAGCAGGACTACGTGATCCAGATGGCCAAGGAGGCCGGGTTCGTCCTGGCCGGGACCAGCGAGCTGAACGCCAATCCCAAGGACACCAAGGACCATCCGTTCGGCGTCTGGACCCTGCCGCCGACTCGCCTGTCGGCGCCGCGCGGCGAGCCAGCCGAGCCTGGCTTCGACCATTCCAAGTACGACGCGATCGGCGAGAGCGACCGCATGACCCTGAAGTTCGTGAAGCCGAAATAGCGGCCTGCCGCGCAGGTAAAGTTGACAAAAACCTCGACTAAAGGTCGCCTCCCATAACGGGAAGAAATAAGGCCCTGGGTCGTCTGAACGGTGTTTACTTAACCGGTCGGCCCGGTCTAGCTATCCGCAACACGACATTCGCGCAGAGGGAGATCGCGCTCATGGCCACCATCCAGGAAATCACCGACCGCATCAAAGCCGCCGTGGGCGAGGACAGCGGCCTGGGCAAGAGCCTGAAGTTCGACCTGAAGGACGCCGGCGTCATCCACATCGACGGCGGTTCGGTGACCAACGAGGACAAGCCGGCCGACCTGACGATGACGCTCAGCCTGGACGACCTGCTGGCCATCGGCGCCGGCTCTCTGGACCCGACCATGGCGGTGATGACCGGCAAGCTGAAGCTGTCGGACATGGGCACGGCCATGGCCCTGCAGCCCAAGATGGGCGCTCTGTTCGCCAAGATGCGCTAACGCATTTTCTCGCGAGAAAATGCGTCATACTGACAATCTGAAGGCTGTTTCGGTCCATTCCGATCGAGACAGCCTTCGGGCCGCGATGACGGAAGAGCCGGCGTTTCTGGTCTCGATACCCGAGGCTCCGGTTCCCGACAGCGGCAAGGCCGAATGGTTCAGCGGCGCGGATGGGGCGACCCTCCGCGCCGCGACATTTTTCCCGCAGGGCCCCGCGCGGGGGACGGTGGTGCTCAGCCCCGGCCGCAGCGAGCCGATCGAGAAGTATTTCGAGGTCGTCCAGGATCTGCTGGCGCGCGGCTTTGCAGTGCTGGCGCACGACTGGCGAGGGCAGGGGCTTTCGGCCCGCAGTCTTCCCGATCGTCTGAGGGGGCACGCCAGGGGCTTCAAGACCTTCATCGCAGACTACCGGGCGCTGCTGGAGGCGTTCGAGGCCCGCATGCCCAAGCCGTGGATCTGCATGGCGCACTCGATGGGCGGCTGCCTGGCGATGCTGGTCCTGGCCCATGGCGAGACCCGCTTTTCCGCCGCCGTGATGTCGGCTCCCATGCTGGGGATCAACAGCGGCGGCATCCCGCCCTGGATCGCCACGCCGCTGTCCTGGACCATGGCCCGCACCCATATGGCGGGGGAATATGTGCAGGGCGGCCAGTACGATCCGCTGGCCCAGACCTTCGTCGGCGACGCCCTGACCCACGACGAGACCCGATACGACCGCTACCAGGCCCAGTTGCGGGCCAATCCCGACATCGCCCTGGGCGGCGTGACGTGGGGCTGGGTGGATTTCGCCCTCTCGGCCTGCGCCTGGCTGCGCAGGAGCCGGGGCGTGGAGCGGATCCGGATCCCGGTGACCCTGGTCGCCGCCGAGCTCGACAACAGGGTGCTCAATCCCGACCAGGCGCGCATCGCCGCCCGCATCCCGAAAGGCCGCTATGTCGAGGTCCCGGGCGCCTTCCACGAGATCCTGATCGAGACCGACCCGCGGCGGGCGATCTTCTGGCAGGCGTTCGACGAGACGGTCGATCCCGTCGCGCCGAAGGAGCCGCTTATTTCGCCGAACGCTTCAGACTGACCAGCGCTTCATCCAGCGGGCGGCGGTCGCCGGAGATGACGATCTGGCCGCCGTTGGGGCCCACCGTCTGGCCGCGCCAGTCGGTGACCAGGCCGCCGGCGCCTTCGATCAGGGGAATCGCCGCCTCGATATCCCAGGCCTTGAGGCCGGCCTCGATGACCATGTCCATCTTGCCCATGGCGACCATGGCGTAGGCATAGGCGTCGCAGCCCATGCGGGCCAGCTTGGCGGCCGCGCGGACCTGCAGCCACGCGCCGCGCTCGGCGCCGTCGAAGCAGGCGTCGGCGTCCGTCGTGGCGATCACGGCGCCGGTCAGGTCGGCGCATTCGCGCACCCGGATCGGCGTCTCGCGGCCGCGCGCGACCAGGCGCGAGCCACCGGCATGGCCCACGAAGATCTCGTCCAGATAGGCCTGGCCGATCGAGCCCAGCACCGGGCGGCCCTGATGGCGCAGGCCGATCAGGGTGGTCCACAGCGGCAGGCCCGCGATGAAGGCGCGCGTGCCGTCGATCGGGTCCAGCACCCAGACGAACTCGGCGTCCGGGCGGTCCTCGCCGTACTCCTCGCCGATCACGCCGTGCTCGGGGAACTGCTCGCCGATCAGCTTGCGGATCGCCGCTTCCGCGCCGCGGTCGGCCTCGGTCACCGGGTCGAACGCTGCGTGGGTGTCGCGCGGGAGGTTCTTGCCCGCCCCCTTGTCCTCCAGGCCGTGGTCGGCGCGGAAGAGCGGCAGGATCACCTCGGCCGAAGCCCGGTTGAGATCGATGATGAAGGCGTCGAGCGCCGCGAGCCGGTCAGCGGAGAGCGTCATGGGGCGGGGTTTAACGCCCCCGCCCTAGGTACGCTACCGTTGTTACGCGTCGGCGTGCTCGGGGCCGCCGCCGTTCAGCGACTTGGCCAGGTCCAGCAGACGACGGCGCGGGCGCTCGCCCAGCAGATAGTAGGCGCGGATCAGGTCCAGCGTCTCCTTGCGCGCGAACATTTCGCCCCCCTCGGCCGACTCGCCGGTCGTCTCGCGGCGCACGTCCGACAGGCCGTCGTAGAAGTAGCCGACCGGCACTTCCAGGGCCTCGGACAGCTGCCACAGCCGGGCGGCCGAGATGCGGTTGGCGCCGCACTCATACTTTTGGATCTGCTGGAAACGCACGCCCACCGTACCGGCCAGCTGCTGCTGGGTCAGACCCAGCAGACGACGGCGGCGACGAAGACGCTTGCCCAGATGCACGTCGATGTCGTTACCCATGGAAGCCTTGCCCCCTAGTTTGGCACGCCGTCCCGAAACGGAACGGCCTGGGTCGACAGCCGCAAGTCGCGTGCCGGGCGAAGCAAAGTTGCGCGGGACGCGTCCGCGAGCCTACTAAGAGCACATGTCGGATAAGCGTCAGCCTTGGGTTCAGGACCTTCTTTGGCGGTTGGAGGCCCTGGGCTTCGACCTTTTCATCGGGGCGGTGCGCCTGATGGGCGTGGATCGCGCCTCGGACTTCGGCGGCTGGCTGGGCCGCACGTTCGGGCCGCTGAGCGGCGCGCACAAGGTCGCGACCCGCAATCTCAAGCTGGCCTTCCCTGAAAAGGACGCCGCCTGGCGCGCGCGGATCCTGGACGAGCAGTGGGAGGGTCTGGGCCGTTCGTTCGCCGAGTTTCCGTTGATGGACAAGATCCTGCCGTCGACCGGTCGGGTCGAGGTGGTCAACGCCGAGCGCCTGGCCCAGATCGCCGAGCAGAAGATCCCGGTCGTGTTCGTCTCGGGCCACCTGTCGAACTGGGAGGTCATGCCGGCCGCCATCGTCGACAGCGGCGTGATCTGCGAGATGACCTATCGCGCGGCCAACAACCCCTATGTCGACAAGCGTATCCGCGACAGCCGCTTCCGCTACGGCGTGCGCCTGTTCGCGCCCAAGGGCGGCGACGGCTCGCGCGAGCTGCTGCGCGGCATGAACGAGGGCAGGTCGGTCGCCCTGATGAACGACCAGAAGTTCAACAGCGGCGTGGCCGCCCCGTTCTTCGGCCACGACTCGCGCACCGCGCCGGGACCCACGCGCCTGGCGATCCGTTTTGGCACGGTTCTGCAGCCCATGTCGGTGCAGCGTCTGAAGGGCGCGCGCTTCCGGGCGGTGGTGCACGAGCCCATCGTCCCGCCCAGCACCGGCGACCGCACGGCCGATATCGAGGCCGGCGTGCGGATGATCAACGCCTTCATGGAAGACCGCATCCGTGAGCGGCCGGCCGAGTGGTTCTGGGTCCACCGGCGATGGCCGAACGAGGTCTATGCGGAACTGGCCGAGCGTGAACGCGCGGCGGCGGGGGGCGGCGACAGCGCCTAGATTTCCAGCGTGTCGGTCGGCGTGTCCTTCTCGCCGGCGCGGCGGAAGGGGCCGGTATGGTGCGGGTCGACGCGGCGGCGCCGGCACGGGCCGAAATAGTCCGGCGAGCGGATGAACGGCCGTGGGTGGTAGATCACCGTATTGATCCGATCCAGCAGCGAGCGGGCCGTCACCGGCTTCACGACCACCTCGGTCACGCCGGCGTCGCGGGCCTCGAACACGCGGTGACGCTCGGCGAAGCCGGTCAGCATGATGATCGGCAGGAACGGGTCGACGCTGTCGGGCGAGTTGCGGACCAGCTGGGTGAACTGCACCCCGTCCAGCGGGCTCATCTTGAAGTCGACGATGGCGATGTCGGTCTGCCAGTCGCGCAGGATCTGCAGGCCCTCGGCCCCGTCCATCGCTTCACGGATGTGCTTGACGCCCACGCCCTTCAGGATCGCCGAGACGATCGAGCGAATGTGCTGGTTGTCGTCCACCAGCAGAAAGCGCAGCTTTTCCAGCGCCGCCGACATGCGGGAGCCGCCTCCTCAAGGATCTCGCGGGAAGATCGGAACCGCGAACGCCGCTCCCCCTGCGGCGTTCCCATTCCGATAGCGGCGGCATAGCTAGCGAATGATTGGAATTCCCGCCAGGGGCGAATTGCCGGAATTTCAGGCGCGGAACGGCCCCGCGCCGACCAGCAGCGACGGATCCAGGTTGCGGCCGCGCCACTTCATCCGCCAGCACAGATGCGGACCGGTGGCCCGCCCCTCCTTGCCGGATTCGGCGATCAATTGGCCCTGCGTGACGTAAGTCCCTGCCGGAACAAGGGTTTTGGACAGGTGCAAGTAGGCGGTGATCAGGCCCTGGCCGTGATCGACCAGGACGAGGCCGCCCTCATAGTGGAGTCCGGTCTCCGCAAACGCGACCACGCCGGCGGCCGGGGCGCGCACGGGCGTCCCGATGGGCGTGGCCAGATCGACCCCATAATGGGGACGTTTCGGTTCGCCGTTGAGGATCCTTTGGCCGCCGAACCGCGCCGAACGTCGCGCGCCGACCACCGGCAGGATGAACCCGTCGCGGAATCCCTCGATATCGGCCTGGCTGGCGAAGCCGGCCTGCTTGCGGACGTATTCGGCCTCGAGCCGCGCCAGCAGCGCCGGATCGGTCGGGGTGACCTGCTCGGGCGGCAGGCCGTCGATGCGCTGGATATCGAAGTCGCCGGGCGCGATCGTCCGCTCGTCGACGGCCGAACCGTCGGGCGTGGTCACGGTGAGCCTGCTGGCCGGCGGGGCGTCGCGGTCGAAGCCGATCACGAACCAGCCATCGGCCGAGGCGGTGGTCAGCACCTGGCCGTCCACGTCGACGACGGCGCGCGGCGCGGTGCGGCCCACGGCATAGCCGCCTTGGACGAACTTGCCCCACAGGGTCAGGCCCGGCGCGGCGGCCTTCGCTCGACTGGCGAGAGCGGACAGCGGGAGCGCGGCGAGAACCGCGCGGCGGCTCAGGCTTCTCGCCAACGCTTCAGCGCCTCGGCGGGACCGGCGTAGGCTTCCTGATGCTCGGGGCTCCAGTAGCGCAGGGCTTCCAGCGGAATCTGCTTGTTGCTCACCGCGCAGAGCACGAAGCGGCCGGGGCTGAGCACGGCGTACTCGCCGTCGCCATAGTGCAGGACGGCCAGGCCGTCGGACTTGCCGAGATCACGATCGAAAGCGTTCATGGCTCTTACTCTACGCCAGTGCGGCCGCTCAGAACAGGTCGCCCTGTTCGGTCTTGGGCGGCGCGGGCTTGGCACGTGGCGGCGCTGGCGCGGGGCGCGCCGCTGCAGGTGGGGTGGAGGAGGGCGGCGGGCCTTCGTTGCCGATTACCGCCTCGCGCTCGCCATCCGCGAACTGCAGGGCCACATGGTCGCCCAAGGCCAGGGCGGCAGAGGAGCGGATGATCGCGCCATCGGCCCTGCGGACTAGGGCGAAGCCCAGCTCCAGCGGACGCCTCGGGTTCAGCGACACCCGCAGCTTGTCCAGATTGGCCAATTGGTCCTCGGCCCGGGCCAGACGACGCTTGCCGGCGGAGTCCATGCGCGCCCACAGCAGCGGCAGGCGGGCGTGGTTCTCGATGCGGTCGACCGAGCGGGTCCCGCAGGCGTTCAGGCGTCGGCCCAGGTCCGTCAGGCGATCGCCCTTGGCCGCGTGCTGGCGGCGCAGGGCGTCCGGCGTCAGACGGGCGGTGACTTTCAGGAGGTCCTGGGCGTGGACGGTGGTGTTGCGATGCAGAGCCGCGTCCAGGCGTCCGGAGGCGATGTCGAACCGCTGCTGGGCCAGGGCCAGCAGGTCGTTCGGCCGCGGCAGGCCTCGGGCCGCGCCCAGCAGACGCGTGCGGCGCTCCTCGATCGTACGCGAGCCGCAGCGGTTCAGGCGGCGGTCGAAGTCCGAGATCAGCGCCCGCAGCTCGGCCAGCACGGGCGTCGCCATCTCGGCCGCGGCGGTGGGCGTGGGCGCGCGGCGGTCCGAGACGAAGTCGATCAGCGTCGTGTCGGTCTCGTGCCCCACGGCCGAGATCAGTGGAATGGTCCCCTCGGCCACCGTGCGGGCCAGGGTCTCGTCGTTGAAGGCCCACAGGTCTTCGACCGAGCCGCCGCCGCGCGCCACGATCAGGATGTCGGGACGCGGCGCGGGACCGCCGGGCTGCAGGGCATTGAAGCCCTTGATGGCCGCACAGACCTGGGCGGGAGCGGCGTCGCCCTGCACCACCACGGGCCAGACCAGCACCTGACAGGGCCAGCGGTCGCGAATGCGGTGCAGGATGTCGCGGATCACCGCGCCGGTCGGGCTGGTGATCACCCCGACCACGGCCGGCATCGAGGGCAGGGGTCGCTTGCGCTCGGGCGCGAAGAGGCCTTCGCCGGCCAGCTTGGCTTTCAACCGCTCCAGCTGCGCCAGCAGCGCGCCGACCCCGGCGGCCTCCATGCTGTCGATGACGATCTGGTAGCGCGAGCCGGCCGGATAGGTGGTGATCTTGCCGGTGACGATGACCTCGAGCCCATGTTCGGGCCGCACGCCCAAGCTCCGGACATTGCCCTTCCAGACGACGCCGTCGATCGCGGCCTTGTCATCCTTGATGGTCAGGTAGACGTGGCCGTTGGAGTGGTGCGTGACCTTGCTGAGCTCGCCGCGCAGCCGCACGAAGCCGTAGCGGTCCTCCAGCGTGCGCTTCAGGGCGAAGGCCAGCTCGGAGACCGAATAGGGCGGCGCGTTGGAATCGGTTGGCGGCAGATCGCTCATGGGGCTCTAGATAGGCCAAAGCCGGGGCGAGTTTAAATGGCCGAACGCGTGCTGAGCGAAGAGGACATCGAGGCGCGCATGCCGCTCTGGTGCGCGCTGGCCGAGCTATTCCTCGACACCGAGATCCAGCCGAGCGCGTATCGCGCCATCGCCCGGACCGCGCGTGACGGTGGTTTCTCGGCCACCGAGGTCCGCGGCATCCTCGAGCACGAGGTCTTCCCGGCCTTCATCTTCAATTTGATGGTGATCGCCGGGGAATGGGCGGCGTTCCATCCCGATGACGTTCGCGAGCAGGTGCTCGGCGTGCTGGGCCTGCCCGGCGGTCGCCCGCCCGCGCCCCGCTATTGGACGAACGGCATGCGGACGCGGTTCCTGGCCGAGGAATGGCCCAAGGTCGCGGCGGCGCTTGAGGGGCGCGAACCGGAGATCAAGCCAGCCCCGCCTCCGCGGGCCGAGCCGCCTATCCTCATCATCGGGATCGGCCTCGTGATCGTGACCTTCGGCCTGGCGTTCGTCTTCGGCTGGTTCTGAAATGGAAAATCCCGGACAGCCGTCGAGCTGCCCGGGATCCGCCGCCTGAGAGACTTTATGTTCTTCTTAGATGTAGCGGCGAAGCGAGCGGGCGAGCTCGGTGGCGCCGCCCTTCTTCTTGGTCTGCTGCGGCTGGTACGCCACCCGGGCGTGCTCGACGCAGTAGGGGCCTTCCGACGAGCGGCGGCCGCAGAAGGTGAAGCCTTCCGACGAGGGATCGCCGATCGGCCACTTGCACATGTGCGCGCCCAGGGTCAGCACGGTGGCCGAACCCGGCTCCTCATGCCGGAAGGCCGGCAGCGGCGCCGGGGCGGCGGCCACGGGGACCGACGACGGCGCTTCGACCGGCGTCACGCGGCGCGGCGCCGACGGCATGGCCTGAGCGGCCGGACGCGCCGGGCGCGGAGCCTTGAACGCCGGGCGCGCCGGCTGCGAGGGCGCCGCGCGGCCCGAGAGGCCCAGGCGGTGCACCTTGCCGATGACGGCGTTGCGCGTGACGCCGCCCAGTTGCTTGGCGATCTGGCTGGCGGACAGGCCGTCCAGCCAGAGCTTCTTCAAGGTCGAGACCCGTTCGTCGGTCCAGCTCATAACCCGTCTCCGCCGTTCGATGGCGTAAAGCGCGTCCCCACGCCCTTCACCCCATATCTGGTGATCGGACCGCCCCGCCGGCGGTCGTCCTACTAGATATCGTAAAGAATGTGTTAAGGCGCACAATAGGCGCCAACGACTCTGTCCACAGAAACAAGATGTTGATTCACGCAAGCCCAAGCTTGCGGAAGGGGCTCCCAGAGCGCACATGGCCAAGCAGAACAACGGGTTGAGCCTATGAGAGACATGGCCAAGAGCGTCATTCCGCCGCAGCCGCGCGACTATCACGGCTGGAACTGGTCCGGGTTCGTGACCCTGTATCAGCGCGAAATCCGCCGGTTCTGGAAGGTCGGGACTCAGACGGTGGCCGCGCCAGTCGTCACTACGCTGCTCTACATGCTGGTCTTCGTGGTCGCCGTCGGGGCCAGCCGGCCGGCCGTGGGCGGGGTGACCTTCGGCCATTTCGTGGCCCCGGGCCTGATCATGATGGCGATCCTGAACAACGCCTTCGCCAATTCCTCGTCGTCGCTGATCCAGGCCAAGATGATGGGGCTGACGCCGGACTTCCTGACCCCGCCGCTGTCGGCGCTGGAGCAGGTGCTGGGCTTCGCCCTCGGGGCGGCGACGCGCGGCATCGTGGTCGGCGCGGTCACCGCCCTGGTCATCGGCGTGCTGCCGGGGGCGGGCCTTTCGATCGCCCACCTATGGGCCATCCTCTATTTCGGCGTGGCCGCCTCGCTGATCCTGGGCCTGGCCGGCGTGCTGGCGGGGCTGTGGTCGGAGAAGTTCGACCAGCTGGCGGCCGTGACCAACTTCCTGATCATGCCCATGACCTTCCTGTCGGGAACCTTCTACCTGGTCGACAAGCTGCCCGAGCCGTTCCGCTCGGCCAGCCACTTCAATCCGTTCTTCTACCTGATCGACGGCTTCCGCTATGGCTTCATCGGCCATGCCGACGGCTCGATCGCGATCGGCGTGGTCGCCACGGGGGCGTTGACCGTGGCGCTGTTCCTGTGGTGCTGGCGCCTGTTCGTCACCGGATACCGCCTGAAGAGCTGAGCTCGAACAACGACTTAACTTCTTGAAGAGCCCCGGCCCGCAAGGCCCGGGGCTTTTTCATGTTGTGTGACGATAATTGATGTAATATATACTTACATCATGTCATCCGTTCGATCCTATAACTCCGCGTTGCGGCGCGATCAGGCCGAGGCCACCCGCGAGCGCATCCTGGCGGCCATGGCCGCGCTGATGGAGGAGGGCGGCGGCCAGGAGCCGACCAACCGCGCCGTCGCCGAACGCGCCCAGGTCACCGAGGTCACCGTCTATCGTCACTTCCCCAGCCGAGAGCTCTTGCTGAAAGGCTTGTGGGAGCACCTGAACCGCAAGGACGGGGTGCGCGTCGGCATGCCCGAGAGTCCTGCCGACCTGCTGGCCAAGATCGGACCGCTGATGGCCAGCTTCGACGCCAGCCCGGCCCAGATCATCGCCCGCATCACCACCCAGCAGGGCCGCGCCGCGCGCTCCAGCCTGGATTCCGAGCGCCGCGAGGCCTTTCTGGGCTTGGTCGCCCAGGCCGCGCCCGCCTTGCCCGAGGGCGAGCAGGTCAAGGCCGCCGCCGTGCTGCAGCTGCTCTATTCGGCCTATTCCTGGATCTCGCTGCGTGAGCAGTGGGCCCTGACCGGCAAGCCGACCGCCGACGCCCTGGGCTGGGCCGCGGAGATTCTGCTGAACGACCTCAAATCCCGGGGCGCGGCGTCCATCGCCCCCGATCCCTTCGCCCAGTTCCTGCAAAACCCGCTGCGGCCAGAAAGCTGACGTCCGTGATCGCTCACATCTCCATCCCGGCGCGTGACCCTCGCGCCACGGCCGAGGTCTTCGGCCGGATCATCGACGGCGAGGTCATGCCCTTCCCCGTGGTGGAGGGCGCCTGGGTGGCCATCGCCCGCGACGGCTCGGGCCTGGGCGTCGAGGTCGTGCCCGAGGCCAGCGCCCACCATCCTGGCGAAGGCCTGCCCGACGGCCGCGTCTCGGACGGCCCGTTCGTCATGCCGTGGGAAACCCAGATCCGTCAGGACGGCGCCCCGCAGGACGCCAGCGGCTTCCATGTGGCCATCACCAGCAAGCTCCAGCCCGAGGCGATCATCGCCCTGGGCGCCGAGAAGGGTTGGCGAGCCGTGTACTGCGATCGCGGCGGCGTCTTCGACTTGGTGGAGCTGTGGATCGACAACCGTTTCCTGGTCGAAGTCCTGCCGCCCAAGGGAAGCGAGCGGTACCATGCGTTCTACACGCCGGAAGTCGCCGGCAGGATGTTCGCGGGGCCGCCGCCCGGCGCGCTGTGACCCTGACAACAAAACCCGCGATTTTCGCCGATTTTTCAGGGGCTTTTTCACCGTCCCTTGATTGACACGACGTCGTTCCACGGCGACAACCTGCGGCCTTCCGGTCCCCGCACTTGCAGTGCGGGGGCTTCTTTCCTTTTAGGAGGGTCGGTCTTGAGCACCGCGACGTCGACTAACGCCTCGCAGCACCACATCATGGGCGTGTACAACCGCGCCCCGCTGGCGTTCGAGCGAGGCCGAGGCGCGCGCCTGTTCTCGACCACGGGCGAAGAGTACCTGGACTGCGTGGCCGGCATCGCCACCTGCGGTCTGGGCCACGCCCATCCCGTGCTGGTCGACGCGCTGAAGACCCAGGGCGAGAAGCTCTGGCACGTCTCCAACATCTACACGATCCCCGAGCAGGAAGAGCTGGCTGACCGGCTGTGCGCCGCGACGTTCGCCGACGTGGTGTTCTTCACCAACTCCGGCACCGAGGCGATCGAGTGCGCCCTCAAGGCCGCCCGTCGCTATCACGTGATGAACGGCAACGCCGAGCGGATCGACGTGATCGGCTTCGACGGCTCGTTCCACGGCCGGTCGTACGCGGCGGTCAACGCGTCGGGCAACGCCGGCTATCTGGACGGTTTCGGTCCGCGCCTGCCGGGCTTCATCCAGCTGCCGTTCGGCGATCTGGACGCCTTGAAGGCCGCCATCGGTCCGACCACGGCCGCGATCATCATCGAGCCCGTGCAGGGCGAGGGCGGCGCGCGCGCCCTGACCGAGGCCCAGCTCCTGGAGCTGCGCCAGATCACCCGCGACGCCGGCGTCCTGCTGATCTACGACGAGGTGCAGAGCGGCATGGGGCGGACCGGCAAGCTGTTCGCCCACGAGTGGGCGCCGGGCAGCGAACCGGACATCATGTGCGTGGCCAAGGCCCTGGGCGGCGGCTTCCCGGTGGGCGCCTGCCTGGCCACCACCGAGGGCGCCAAGGGCATGACCCCGGGCACGCACGGTTCGACCTACGGCGGCAACCCGCTGGCCATGGCGGTCGGCAAGGCGGCCTTCGACGCGATCAACAGCGAAGCGCTGCTGGACAACGTCAAGACCGTCGCCGGCTACTTCACCCAGCAGCTGAACGGCCTGAAGGACCGCTTCCCGGACGTCATCGTCGACATCCGCGGCAAGGGTCTGCTGATCGGCGTCAAGGTCGTGCCGAACAACCGCGAATTCATGGTCATGGCCCGCGATCAGAAGCTGCTGATCGCCGGCGGCGGCGACAACTGCGTGCGCCTGCTGCCGCCGCTGAACCTGACCGTCGAGGAGGCCAGCGAAGCGATCGCCAAGCTCGAGAAGGCTTGCGAAGTCGCCCGCGCCAAGGCCGCCGCCTAGCACCAGACTTATAAGACCCGCCCCGGTCCGCCGGGGTGGGCGCAAGGGAGCGCCATATGAGCCAACCCCGCCACTTCATCGACCTGTGGAAGCTGGACGGCGCGACCCTGCGCCGGCTGCTGGACGACGCCCACGCCCGCAAGACCGCCCGCAAGGGCTGGCCGCAGGGCAAGATCGACGCCGACGCGCCGGCCAGGGACCGCGTGCTGTCGATGATCTTCCAGAAGAACTCGACCCGCACCCGCTTCTCGTTCGACGCGGCGATGCGCCAGCTGGGCGGCGCGGCGATCATCTCGACCGCGTCCGACATGCAGCTGGGCCGCGGCGAGACCATCGAGGACACCGCCAAGGTGCTGTCGCGCATGGTCGACGCGGTGATGATCCGCGCCAACAGCCACGCCGACGTCGAGCGCTTCGCCCAGGTGTCGAGCGTGCCGGTGATCAACGGTCTGACCGACAAGAGCCACCCGTGCCAGATCATGGCCGACATCCTCACCATCGAGGAGCATCGCGGCCCGATCGCCGGCAAGACGATCGCCTGGGTGGGCGACGGCAACAATGTCTGCTCCAGCTTCATCCACGCCGCGCCGCTGCTGGGCTTCGAGCTGAAGATCGCCTGCCCGGCGGTCTATCACGCCGACCTGCACGACCTGGCCCGCGCCGCGAGCCTGCAGGGGCGCGTCAGCATGACGACCGACGCCAAGGCGGCCGTGGCCGGCGCCGACGTGGTCGTGGCCGACACCTGGGTCTCGATGGGCGACACCGACCATGACGAGCGCCTGGCCGCCCTCGAGCCCTATCAGGTCGACGACAGGCTGATGGACCTGGCCGCCGCCAACGGCGTCTTCCTGCACTGCCTGCCGGCTCACCGCGGCGAGGAAGTCACCGACGAGGTCCTGGACGGCCCGCGCTCCCTGGTCTGGGACGAGGCCGAAAACCGCATCCACGCCCAGAAGTCCGTCCTGGCCTGGTGCTTCGGGGCGATCGGGTAGTCTTTCTTCTGCTCCCCCTCCGGGGGAGAGCTGTCGCGGAGGGATTGAGGGGGCGTCGCCGGCCTATGCCGAGCTGCCCCCTCCGGCCCTCCGGGCCACCTCCCCCAGGGGGGGGAGGAGAAGCGGATTCGCAATTATCGCCCCGCCGTCCTATCTAGCCTCCCCATGACCGACATCGCTTCCAATCCCGGCGTCCTCGACGACGTCGTTTCCGCGTTCCAGATCGAAGGCCTGCCCGTGCGCGGCCGCGTGGTTCGTCTCGGCCCGGCCGTCGACGAGGTGCTGACGCGCCACGACTATCCCGAGCCGGTCGCCAACCTGCTGGGCGAGGCGTGCGCGCTGGCCGCGCTGGTCGGCTCGTCCCTGAAGTTCGAGGGCCGCCTGATCATCCAGGCCCAGGGCGACGGCCCCGTGCGCTATGTCGTGGTCGACTACGACACCTCCGGCGGCCTGCGCGGCTATTGCCGGTTCGACCCCGAAGAGGTCGCCAAGGTCTCTGAAGGATTCGCGCGTCCCGGGGCCAAGACCCTGCTGGGCGGCGGCGTGTTCATCATGACCCTGGATCAGGGGCCGGACATGGACCGCTACCAGGGCGTCACGCCGATCGAGGGCGAGACCCTGGCCCTGTGCGCCGAGCAGTATTTCCAGCAGTCGGAGCAGACCCCGACCCGCGTGCGCTTGGCTGTCGGCCAGGTCGATACGGGCCAGGGCCCCCAGTGGCGCGCCGGCGGCATCCTGATCCAGGTCATCGCGGGCGACCAGGCGCGCGGCGACACCCGGGACGCCTGGACCCACGTGCAGGCGCTGTTCGAGACCACCGGCGAGGACGAGCTGATCGATCCGACCGTCTCGACCCCGACCCTGTTGTGGCGCCTGTTCAACGAGGACGGCGTGCGTCTGCTGGACGAAAAGCCGCTGCGCGCCTTCTGCCGCTGCTCGGAAGAGCGGATCGGCGTGGTGCTGGACTCGTTCTCGGCCGAGGAGGTCGCCGACATGATCGAGCCCGACGGCAAGATCCACGTGACGTGCGAGTATTGCTCGCGGGTCTACAAGCTGAACGCGCCGACGGTGTCGCCTGCCGCTTAGCGCTCGGCTATTGCGGGCGCCTTGAGGCTGCACCAGATCGCGTTGCCGATGATGCCGCCGGAATAGAGAAAGGCTGCGGCGAGCATCAGGCCGTTGGCCTTCATCTCGTCCGTCATCATCTGCCGCGCGATCGGTGGGATCAGGTTGATG
>CBIHOB010000072.1:0-22610 GCA_966211605.1 uncultured Caulobacter sp. | reverse complement strand
CGGTCTTGGCGGCCGGGTTGGTGACGTCGTTGGCGCCGATCACGAAGGCCACGTCGGCCGTCGAGAACTCGCTGTTGATGTCCTCCAGTTCGAAGACCTCGTCATAGGGGACGTTGGCCTCGGCCAGCAGCACGTTCATGTGGCCCGGCATCCGGCCCGCGACCGGGTGGATGGCGTACTTCACCTCGACGCCCTCCTCCTTCAGCTTGTCGGCCATCTCGCGCAGGGCGTGCTGAGCCTGGCTGACGGCCATGCCGTAGCCCGGGACGATGATCACCTTCGAAGCGTTCTTCATGATGAAGGCCGCGTCGTCGGCCGAGCCCTGCTTGACGGGGCGCGTCTCGACCTTGCCGCCAGGACCGGCGGCCGCGGCGTCGGCGCCGAAGCCGCCCAGGATCACCGAGACGAACGAACGGTTCATGCCCTTGCACATGATGTAGGACAGGATCGCGCCCGACGAACCGACCAGGGCGCCGGTGATGATCAGGGTGGTGTTTTCCAGCGTGAAGCCCAGGGCCGCCGCCGCCCAGCCGGAATAGCTGTTCAGCATCGACACCACGACGGGCATGTCCGCGCCGCCGATCGGGATGATCAGGGTGACGCCGATCAGCAGGCTCAGGGCGAAGATGCCCCAGAAGGCCCAGATGGCCGAACCGCCGCTGACGACCAGCACCACGACCAGGGCCACGATGGCGGCCGCGATCAGGATGTTCAGCAGATGGCGGGCCGGCAGCAGGATCGGCGCGCCGCCCATGTTGCCGTTCAGCTTGGCGAAGGCGATGACCGAGCCGGTGAAGGTGATGGCGCCGATGGCCAGGCCCAGCGACAGCTCGATCAGGCTGTTGAGGTGGATGGCGCCGTTCTCGCCCACGATGCCGTAGGCGGCGGGCGTGTAGATGGCGGCCACGGCCACGAGACAGGCGGCCATGCCGACCAGCGAGTGGAAGGCGGCGACCAGCTGCGGCATCGAGGTCATGGCGACCTTGCGGGCGATGATCGCTCCGACCGCGCCCCCGACGGCGACGCCCCCCAGGATCAGGCCCAGGGTCACGACGTCCAGCGCGCCCTGGCTCCACAGGGTGGCCAGGGTGGTGCCGACGGCGATGGCCATGCCGATCATGCCGTTACGGTTGCCCGTCTGGCTGGTCACGGGGCTGGACAGGCCACGCAGCGCGAGGATGAACAGCACCCCCG
This sequence comes from uncultured Caulobacter sp., assembly GCA_966211605.1. GTDB lineage: Bacteria > Pseudomonadota > Alphaproteobacteria > Caulobacterales > Caulobacteraceae > Caulobacter. Next base: position 21,416 of record CBIHOB010000072.1, on the reverse strand, counting down.
AGACGATGTAGAGAATGGCGGCGAGATTGGCGTTCATTGTTCTGGTTCCCCCTGCTCTCGCTTGCTCACTTCTTCTCTTTCTTCTTGTACATCGCCAGCATTCGCTGGGTGACCAAGAAGCCGCCGAAGATGTTGACCGCCGCGAAGGCCGCGGCGATGGCGCCGGCCCCCTTGGAGATCCAGGTCGAGCCGGCGACGGCGCCGCCGGCCAGGTCAGAATTGGCGCCATGGGCCGCGGCGGCCAGCAGGGCGCCGACGATGATCACCGACGAAATGGCGTTGGTCACGGCCATCAGCGGCGTGTGCAGCGCGGGCGTCACGCTCCAGACGACGTAGTAGCCGACGAAAATGGCGAGCACGAAGATCGCCAGACGGAACACGGTGGGGTCGACGGCTTCCATGGGAGCCTCCCTTCTTGAGGTGTGTGCTTAGGCGGTCTTCAGGTTCGGATGGACGATCGCGCCGTCACGGGTGACGACGGCGGCCTGCAGGATCTCGTCCTCGAAGTTGGGGGCGAAGGCGCCCTCCTTGGTGGTGAACAGGGTCGAGAGGGCCACCAGGTTCCGCGCGTAGAGCGCGCTGGCGTCCGCGGCGATGCGGCCCGGCAGGTTGGCGTGGCCCAGGATCTTGGCGCCGTTGGCGGTGACGACCGTCTCGTTCAGCTTGGCGCCTTCGACATTGCCGCCCTGCTCGATGGCCAGGTCGACCAGGATCGAGCCCGGACGCATCGAGGCGACCTGGGCGGCGCTGACCAGCTTCGGCGCCGGACGCCCCGGGATCAGGGCGGTGGTGATGACGATGTCCTGCTTGGCGATGTGGCTGGAGACCAGTTCGGCCTGCTTGGCCTGGTATTCCTTGGACATCTCCTTGGCGTAGCCGCCGGCGGTCTGGGCGTTCTTGAACTCCTCGTCCTCGACGGCCAGGAACTTGGCGCCCAGCGACTCGACCTGCTCCTTGGTGGCGGGACGGACGTCGGTGGCGGTCACCACCGCGCCCAGGCGGCGGGCCGTGGCGATGGCCTGCAGGCCGGCGACGCCCACGCCCATGATGAACACCTTGGCCGCGGCGACGGTGCCGGCGGCGGTCATCATCATCGGCAGGGCCTTGCCATAGGCCTCGGCGCCTTCGATCACGGCGCGGTAGCCGGCGAGGTTGGCTTGCGAGGACAGCATGTCCATCACCTGGGCGCGGGTGATGCGCGGGATGAACTCCATGGCGATCGCCGTCGCGCCGGCCTTGGCCAGGGCGTCCAGCGTCTCCTTGTCCTGGTAGGGATTGAGCGCCGCGGCGACGATCGCGCCCTTCTTCAGGGCCGCGATCTCGGGCCCTTCCGGCGCGCGCACCTTGAACAGGACGTCGGCGTCCTTCAGGGCGTCCTTGGCGGTCGGGGCGATCGTGGCGCCGGCCGCCGCATAGTCGGCGTCCAGATAGGACGCGGCCGTCCCCGCCCCCGCCTGCACCACCACCGAGAAGCCGGCCGCGCCGAGCTTCTTGACGGTTTCAGGCGTGGCCGCGACCCGCGTTTCGTTCGCGCGGGTCTCTTTCGTGACGGCGATAACGGCCATCGGCATACCCCTCCCCAGAGCGTGTTTTCCTCATCAGGATGAGGCGCTCTGTAGGGGATAGTCTTGCCTCTTGTCGAGGCATAACGTGCAGGTCAGCGAAAAAATATGCCGATGTCTACCGGTGTCAGTGGGCCGGAACGGGCTTTTCCTTGAGCGACACGATGCCCAGGGCCAGCAGGACGACGGCGGCGATAGCGCTACCAATGAAGCCCGCCGGGGTGCAGAACAGCAGGGTGATGAAGAGCAGCAGGACCGCGACGGCCAGCGAGCCCCACTTGGTCATCTTGCCGAACGCGGCATAGGTGGCAGCTTGCTCTTGGATGTCCATTTCACCGCGGTGATAGTCGCCGGCCATGTGTCGTCCTTAAAAGAAAACGGAATTACCGAGCCCGCCCGATACAACGCGGGGCGCGAAGGCTCAAGCGTGCGAATTGTCCCAACCTTCCGCGATGAAGCGGGTGCGCACCGCGTCGACAGCCTGGTCGACGGTGATGTCCGCGATTCGACCTTCCCCGCCGTCCAGGCGCGAGAGCCAGCGCGAATAGGCCGGCACCGGCGCCGTGCCCATCAGGCCCACGCACGGCGTCCCGACGGCGGCGGCGACGTTCAGCGCGCCGGAGTCGTTGCCCAGGAAGCCGGCGGACAGTGAAATCAGCGCCGCCGACTGGTCCAGGGGCAGGTCGCAGGCCACGACATTGCCCGGCAGGTCGCCGATCGCGGCTTTCGCGCCGGCGGCCTCGTGCGGGCCGCCGACCCAGAACACCGTGCCGAACAGGTCCGATAGCCGCCTGGCCGCCTCGGCGAAACGTTCGGCCGGCCAGGTGCGCGCGGGCTCGCTGGCCCCGATGCCCAGGCTGAGCCACGGACCGGGTCGATCGGCGTATTTGGCCTTCACGGCCGCGATCGCCTCGGGGTCCAGCCTCAGCTCGGGCTCGCGGCTCTTCACCACCAGGCCGTGGGCCTTCTCGAAGGCTTCCAGCTTGTCGATCCGGTGGGCGGGCCGCATGGTCTTCGGCAGGAACGGCCCCGTCGTCAGGAAGCGCTCCTGGCCATGACCCAGGCCAAAGCCCCGCCGCTCGGGCACGCCAGCCAGGAAGGCCGCGATGGCCGGGCGGTCGATCTTCTCCAGGATCCACACCGCGCGCGGCTTCTCGACCCGGCAAAGGCGATAGAAGTCGGCGACCTCGCGTACGCCCTTCAGCCTGTCCTTGTAGTTGGGCGCATGCAGCACCCGCGCGATGGTCGGCTCGACGGCCAGCACCTCGGACGCCCGGCTGGCGGGACGGGCCGCCAGCACGACCTGGCCCTCCGGCGTCGTCGCCGCGATCGCCCGGATCGTCGGCAGATGCCACATCAGGTCGCCGATCCCGCGATCGGGGGTGTAGACGAGAACCGGGCCCGTCATGGCCGTCAGGCCCAGGCCGCCAGCAATCCGCGAAGCCCCGCCACGAAGGCCAGGGGCTGGTCGATCATCACATGGTGGTCGGCGTCGGGAATGGGCAAGAGCAGCACGTCCTTGGGCATCTGGCCGATCATATAGTCCAAGGTCTCGGCGTGCATAAGGTTCGACCGCTCGCCCCACATCAGGGCCGCCGGGCAGGCGATCTCCGGCAGCAGCAAACCCAGGTCCGGCATGCGGAAATTGTGCCAGAGGTCGGGATCGAACTTCCAGGTCCAGCCGCCCTCGACAGCTTTCAGGGACCGCCGGGCGATGAAGTCGGCGACGTACAGGTTCTCGCACGGCTGCGGCGGGGCCAGGCGGAAGCGGGTCAGGGCCTCCTCCAGGGTCGGATAGACGCGCTGGCCCAGGCCTGACCGCGGCGGCGGCCCCTTCCAGCGCTTTTCGGGCGGCTGGATGCTGCTGTCGACCATGATCGCGCCGCGCAGGCGCTCGGGATGGCGCGCCGCGCAATACAGGGTCGGGAAGCCGCCGAACGAGTGGCCGACCACGATCGGCTTGTCCCCGCCCGCCTCGAGACCAGCGGCCTCGACGGCCGAAAAGATCTCGGCCGCGAACAGTTCGGCGCTGTAGGCGCCCCGCCAGTCGCTGTCGCCCATGCCGGACCACGAGATCGCCGCCACTCGCCAGTCCTTCGCGAAGAACGGCGCGATGAAGCTCCACCAGTCGGCATGGGCGCCGTTGCCGTGCAGGAACAGCAGGCCCGGCTTGCCGACCTCGCCCCAGGTCAGCAGCTCGATGTCCGCGCCCTCGACCGGGATGCGCGAGCGTTCGGGTTGGTGGGCGATGGCCGCGTCGAACCAGGCCGGCGCGGGCGGAGGCTCACCGGCGAACGGAGCCAGCAACGAGGCGGGCGCGGCCTGGTCGTCAGCCACCGGCGGTCTCCGTATAGGCCAGCTCGCCGGGACGCGGCTTGCGAGGACTCAGCGCCTTGAAGACGCCGGTGCCGGTGATCAGGGTGCGATCGCCGGCCCAGATGCGGCCGCGCACGGTGAACAGCAGGTCCTCCTCGCCGATCAGCTCGCCTTCGCCTTCCACCCAGTCGCCCAGCTTGGCGCCCGAGAGGAAATCGCACATCAGCCGCACGGTGACCCAGCTGTAGGACTTCTGCAGCGAGATGATCCGTCCCCAGGCCATGTCGGCGAAGCTCATCAGCATGCCGCCGTGGCAGTTGCCCAGGCCGTTGGTGTGGTGCTCCTCGACCCGGAAGGCCAGCCGCGCCTGGCCTGGGCCCTCGCGATGCTCGAACAGCGGACCGATCTGGCGGCCGAATCCGCGCGACCAGTTCAGCTGGGTGAACCCGTCCGGAATGGCGGCGGTCTGGGCGTCGGTCAGGTCGTCGGACATGCCGTCACGCTAACGAGCGTTTGAATAAAGTGGAAGCCTTCCGTAAGGACCAGCCCCCGGCCGGTGTCTAACCTCTTCGAAACAGGGGGACCGATGGGCCGCGAGCAGCACGATTTCGCCGACTGGCTGGCGCCGCATCTGCCGATGCTGCACCGGACGGCCCGCGCCTTCGCCGATCCGGCCGACCAGCACGACCTGCTGCAGGAGCTGACCCTGGCCCTGTGGAAGGCGCGGCCGAGGTTTCGCGAGGAGAGCGCGGCCGGGACCTTCGTCCGCCGGGTGGCTCACAACGCCGCCCTGACCTGGCGGCGGGGCGAGGGCCGCCGCCGGCTGCGCGGCGTGGCGATCGAGGCCGAACTGCTGACGCGCGACGCCGGGACCGATCCGCAAGGCGCGCTGCTGGAACGCCTGTATGTCGCGATCCGCCAGCTGCCGCCGGTCGATCGCTCGCTGATCCTGCTGTCGCTGGACGGGCTGGCCTATGCCGAGATCGCCCGCCTGCACGGCCTGACCGAAAGCAATGTCGGGGCGCGGCTGACGCGGATCCGCCAGCGCGTCTCCCGCCTCGTGGAGGAGGCCGGCCATGGACTTTGAACACCTGCAAGCCGCCTGGCGCTCGCCGGCCAACACGCCCGACGACAAGGCCAAGGCCTATCTGATGGAGGAAGTCATGAAGACGCTGAGAGCCCGCCGGCGGGCGGAACTATTGTTCTTTCTGATCCCGACCACCGCGATGGCGATCTTCACGGTGATCCTGGCCCGCTCGATCCTTTCGGGGCAGACCGATATGGGCCGCGAATGGGGCGGCGTGGTGATGATGGGCGTCTGCTGGGCCGTGCTGGCGGCCATGCTGGTCGCGGCTGTTGTGGCGCGCCGGCGGGGCGGCCCTCACGCGTCGGCCGTCCGCGAAAGCCTGGAGCTCATGCTCGCCTCGAACCGCGCCGCCCGCGCCCATGTCAGGATCTTCTGGATAATGCTGCCGGTGTTCATCGTTCCGATGCTGGTCGGCGTCGCCCAGCTGCGCGAAGTCGGCAAGGCCACCGAGCGCGACAGCTGGCAGATGCTGTTCGTGTTCGGCGTCGCCCTGGTGGCCAGCGTCGGCTGGAACACCAGCCGGTACCTCTGGGTGATGAAGCCCGAGCAGCGACGGCTGGAGACGTTGCTGGAAGCGTACGAGGACTGACGCGCCTCCCCGCTGGGGAGCAGAACTACAGCCCCACCGCCGCCAGCGCCGTCCGCTGCCGCTGCGCCACCGCCTCTTCGGAAAACCCTTCCAGCGAGGCCTCGAACAGCTGACGCCAGTTGTGCCGCGCGCCCAGGTGCAGGAAGGCCGCGCCCAGGCCGATGGCGGCGCGGTCCATGAACACGAACTCGCGCGGAATGGTCACGCCGCCCACCGCCTTCAGGGCCTGGCGCACCCTGAAGGCCTCGCGTCGGCCGTACTCGCCGGGCGGGACGTCGTCGGCCACGGTGCGGACCCGGTCGTCCAGCAGCGGGCCATAGATGAAGCGGGCCCAGACGTTCAGGGTGTCGACCAGGTCGTCGGTCAGCCCCGTGAAGCCCCAGGTGCGATAGGCCTCCATCTGCTCGGCGCGATCGTCGTTGGACAGCGCCCGATAGAGCCGCACCACGCCCGCCACGAACTTGGGCGGGAAGATGCGGATGCAGCCGAAGTCCAGCAGGTTCAGGTGCGCCGCCCCCTCTCCTGCGAAGCTGTAGTTCCCCAGGTGCGGGTCGCCGTGGATGATCCCCAGGTGGGTCATCGGGCTCCACCAGGCCTGAAACAGAAGGGCGGCGATCCGGTCGCGGACCTCTTGCGGCGCGCTCTTGAAGGCCAGCAGGCCTTGCCCGTCCAGCCAGGTCATCGACAGCAGGCGGCCGGTCGACAGCTCTGGAACCGGCGTCGGCGTGCGGATGTCCTCGCGTCCGGCGAAGAAGTTGGCGTAGACTCGCATCAGCTGGGCCTCCCGGCCGTAGTCCAGCTCCTCGCGCAGGCGGTCGCCGATCTCGACGATCATCTCGGACGGGTCGATCGAGCCGTCCATGCGCTTGAAGAGGCCGATCAGGGCGCGCAGCTGGCCAAGATCGCTTTCGACCGCGCTCTGCATGTCGGGATATTGCAGCTTCACGGCCAGGGCCCGGCCGTCGTGGGCCGTGGCGCGGTGCACCTGGCCCAGCGAGGCGGCCGCGGCCGCCTCGTGCTCGAAGGTCTTGAACCGGCCCTGCCAGTCCGGTCCCAGCTCGGCCGCCATCCGCCGACGCACGAACGGCCAGCCCATGGCCGGGGCGTTGGTCTGGAGCTCGGCGAACTCCTTGGCGAACTCGGGCGGCAAAAGGTCCGGCACCGTGGCGAACATCTGGGCCGCCTTCATCAGCGGGCCCTTCAGGCCGCCCAGCGCCGCCTTCAGCGCCTTGGCGTTGCGCGCGTTGGCGTCGTCGCCGGCGAAGACCCGGTTGGCCCCGTAGGAGACGGCCGCCCCCGACAGTCCCGCCCCGACCTTGGCGAAGCGCGAGAGGCGACCACTCAGCCGGTCACGTTCGGGATCGTTGCGATCGTCAGCCAACCAGAGCCTCGAACTCGTCCACCAGCCGTTCCAGCTGCGAACACCCCGCCGCCCAGAACGCCTTGTCCCTCGGGTTCAGGCCGAAGGGCTTCAGGGCCTCGACATAGGTGCGCGTGCCGCCCGCCGCGAGGAGGTCCTCGTACAGCGGCGCGAATTTCGCCGGATCCTCGCGGCGCTTCTCCATCAGGCCGCGCACCAGCAGATCCCCGAACGCATAGGCGTAGACGTAGAACGGCGCGTGGCAGAAGTGGCTGACATAGGCCCAGTAATGCTCATAGCCCGGGTTCAGCTTGACGGCCGGACCCAGGCTCTCGCCCATCACCTCCAGCCACAGGCCGCCGATCTGGTCGGCCGACAGCTCGCCCTCCAGCCGCGCCTCGTGGAAGCGGCGCTCGAAGCGGTGGAAGGCGATCTGGCGGACCACGGTGTTGAGGCCGTCCTCGATCTTGCCGGCCAGCAGCCCCTTGCGGTCCTCCGGCGTCGCCTCGGCCAGCAGGCGGTCGAACACCAAGCCTTCCCCGAAGATCGAGGCCGTCTCGGCCAGGGTCAGGGGCGTGTCGGCCAGCAGGGTGCCCAGCGGCTGGCACAGGGTCTGGTGGACGGCGTGGCCCAGCTCGTGGGCCAGGGTCAGCACGTCGCGCCGCTCGCCCATGTAGTTCAGGAACACGAAGGGGTGGCGATCGGCGGTCACCGGATGGGCGAAGGCGCCCGACTGCTTGCCCGGACGCGGGCGGGCGTCGATCCAGGGCTGGGTGAAGAAGGTCCGGGCCGTGTCGGCGAACTTGGGGGCCAGGTCCTGGAAGCTCTCCAGCACCATGGCCTTGGCCTCGTCCCAGGCATAGGCGCGCGGGGCGGCGGCGGTCAGGGGAGCGTTTCGGTCCCAGTAGTCCAGCGCTTCCAAGCCCATGACCCTGGCCTTCAGCGCGTAATAGCGGTGCGACAGGCGCGGATAGGCCTCGACCACCGCCTGCTCCAGAGCGTCGACGGCGTCGGCGTCGACCTCGTTGGCCAGGTGGCGCGACTGGGCCGGCGACTCGTAGCGGCGCCAGCGGTCCTCGACCTGCTTCTCGAAGGCCAGGGTGTTGAGGACCAGGGCCTGGGTCGAGGCGCGTTCCTCCAGCGCCTTGGCCAGGCCGTCGGCGGCGGCCTTGCGGCGCGCGACGCTGGGATCGGACAGGCGGTTCAGCGCCTCGGGCAGGGTCAGGGTCTCGTCGCCCGTCTTGCCCGCCGCCTGGGCGGTCAGCTTGGCCAGCGTCTCGTCATACAGGCGCACCCAGTTGGCGACCGCCGGGGCCTTGTCGATGATGAAGCGCTCCAGCTCCGGCGACAGCTCGTGCGGCCGCGACAGGCGCACACGGCGCAGCCACGGCGACCAGCGGGCGGCGGCGGGATGGGCCTCCAGCGCCTTGGCGATCTCGCCGTCCTCCAGCTGGTTCAGCTCCAGCGTGAAGAACAGGCTCTCGGCGGCGATCTGCGAGGAGCGGGCCCGCAGGTCGGCCTCGAACTTGGCCCAGGCCGGGTCGTCGCGCGCGACCGAGGCGGCCAGGCCGGCATAGGCGCCGACGCCCCACAGGCCGTTGGTGGCCTGCTCATAGAGCGTGATCCCGCGATCCAGCAGCACGCCCAGGCGCTGAGGCTCCTTGCGGGCCTCCAGGAACATCCCCTCCAGAGAAGCCAGCTCGTCATTGGCGGCCTTGGCGGCCAGCAGGTCGGTCTCGAGGCGCGGATCGTCGCGACCGGCGTAGAGGTCGGCCAGGTTCCATTCGGGCGGGGCGTCGGGCTTGAAGGGGGCGTTCATGGGTGAGCTGATAGGCCTCCGGGTCGGGATCGCGCAATGCGTCAAACGTCGGGATGCCGCCTTTGGATCGCCGTGGGCGCCACGATCTTCCAGGCCTGCCTGAGCAGACCGGCCAACTCGTCGGCCTCGATCTGGGACAGTCGCACCAGCACCGCCGGATAGCCGCGGTAGTGGTCGTCCGTGAAGAACCGTTCGGGCGCCGCCTCCAGCAGGAGATCCTTGGTTTCCATCGCGCACCGGATGGCCACGACGTCGGGGACCAGTACGCGCCTGGCCTTGGGCGCGGGGCGGGCCAGATAACTCCAGGCCAGCCCCTTGCCGCCGACCTCGAAACCGACCTGGCCGCTCTCGCCGACGCCGCCGGTCACTTCCGGAAGGGCCAGGGCCAAGGCTCGCAAGTGTTCCGCGCCCACCATGGCCGCCTCCCCGTAACACCCTGTTAAGCCTAAAGCTTAAGGTTCTGGGCACGTCTCCGAAAGCCGGTGTTTACCCGCCTGTTGTACCACTCTGAACCAACAAGAGCCTTTGCTCCATGTGGGCATGGCCGGTGATGATGGACGTGCCCAATGACCAAAACGGTCCTTGTCGTCGATGACGACCCGACACAACGTCGGCTGATTCAGGCGGTGCTCGAGCGCGAGGGTTTCGCGGTCTCGCACGCCGAGAGCGGCGACGCGGCGATCGCGCACCTGACGTCCGGCGCCCTGGCCGACGTGATCCTGCTCGACCTGGTCATGCCCGGCCTGAACGGCCAGGACACCCTGAAGGAAATGCGCGCGCGCGGCTTCACCCAGCCCGTGATCGTGCTGACCGCCAGCGGCGGCGTCGACACCGTGGTCAAGGCCATGCAGGCCGGGGCCAGCGACTTCTTCATCAAGCCGGCCTCCCCCGAGCGCATTACCGTCTCGATCCGCAACGCTCTCTCGATGGGCGACCTCAAGGGCGAGGTCGAGCGCCTGACCAAGCGGGCCGGCGGCAAGACCACCTTCGCGGACCTGATCGGCGACTCGCCGGTCATGACCATGGTCAAGCGCATGGGCGAACGGGCGGCCAAGAGCGCCATCCCCGTGCTGATCACCGGCGAAAGCGGCGTCGGCAAGGAACTGATCGCCCGCGCGGTGCACGGCTCCTCGGACCGCGCCGGCAAGCCGTTCGTGGCCGTCAACTGCGGCGCCATTCCCGAGAACCTCGTGGAGTCGATCCTGTTCGGCCACGAGAAGGGTTCGTTCACCGGCGCCACCGACAAGCACCTGGGCAAGTTCAAGGAAGCCGACGGCGGCACCCTGTTCCTCGACGAGGTCGGCGAGCTGCCGCTGGACATGCAGGTCAAGCTGCTCCGCGCCCTGCAGGAAGGCGAGATCGACCCGATCGGCTCCAAGCGTTCGCTCAAGGTCGACGTCCGCATCGTCTCGGCGACCAATCGCGACCTGCAGCAGGCCGTCGCGGCCGGCCGCTTCCGCGAGGACCTGTATTATCGCCTGAACGTCTTCCCGCTGGAGGCTCCTTCCCTGCGCGAGCGCCGCCAGGACATTCCGGCCCTGGTCGAAGCGTTCATCCGCCGCTTCAACGTCGAGGAGGGCAAGCGCGTCATCGGCGCCTCGCCCGAGACCCTGCAGCTGCTGACCGCCTTCGACTGGCCGGGCAATGTCCGCCAGCTGGAGAACACGGTCTATCGCGCCATCGTCCTGGCCGACGCGCCCTATCTGCAGCCCTACGATTTCCCGGCCATCTCGGGCCTGGCCGCGCCGATCGAGGCGGTGTCGACGGCCCCCGCGCCGCCGCCGGCCGCCATGCTGCAGGCCGCCCACGCCGCCATGGCCGCGCCGGCGGCCGAGGCCCCCGTGCGCATCCTCGACGACCGCGGTCACCTGCGGACGCTGGAGGACATCGAGCGCGACCTGATCCAGCATGCGATCGACGTCTATGCCGGCCACATGAGCGAAGTCGCCCGGCGCCTCGGCATCGGCCGCTCCACCCTGTACCGCAAGGTTCGCGAACAGGGCATCGACGTCGACATGAAGGAAGCCGGCTGAGCCTGTCCAATTCGGATGTTCCATCGAATTGGCTGAACAGGCCCAGATCTTCAGGAGATTGCACGTGGCAGGCGCCAAAAACACCGACACTTTTGGCCGCCACGCTCAAGTGGCGCCCCTGTTGATCTTCCGGCCGGTCTCGCGCGAGCAACGCCTCAAGACCCTGCTGAAGCCGGCGCGCGTCGCGCCCGCGAAGCCGACTCGGGTCTAGCGGCCCGCCTTCACAATCGCCCGCGCCCGCCGCCTTTCAGACGGTCGAGCTTGCGCGGCGGCCGATCCGTCTCCAAGGCCTCGTCAGGCTCGAACGCCGGCGGCGGGAAGCCCGGCGCCGGCCGTTGCGGGCGGGGCCGGGGCGTTATCGCCGCGACCTTGCGGACCGTCGCGGCCAACTCGCCGCAGGCCTTGGCCTTGTCGCGGGCCCTGCGGATCTCGGCGGGATCGTTGCTGGTCGCGATGACGTCCCAGGTCGCGTCGAGGGTCGCCATCAGCTTGGCCTGCACGCGGTCGCACCAGGTTTGCACGGAGGATTGGGTCATGCGCCAAGCATGCGGCCGCGCCGAGCTGCGGGGACAAGAAACCTGCGTTTTCCGACAAGCCTTTGAACAGGTTGAGATCGCCCTCGAAAAGCACGGGGATTGAGCAGCGCCCCTGTGGATAACTTTTCATCCCGGGGGCCGGCAGGGGGCGCCGTAAGGGCGGGATTGCCAGCGTCGCCGTCGCGCCGCACAGTCTCGCCCAACAAGTGTTCGGGGAGATCGCCATGGGTGTCGGGGGAAAGGTCGCGCTGACGGCCGTGGGTCTGGTGCTGGCCCTGACGGCGGTGGTCGCCGTGCGGACGGCGACGTTCAAGGCGCCGGCCCAGGTGGATCCCGCCGCGGTCAAGCTGGCCGCCGCCAAGCCGGTCGACATCGCCCGGGCCGCCGAGCACCTGGCCCAGGCCGTCCGCTTCCGGACCGTCAGCCACCAGGACCGCGCCGACGACCAGCCGGCCGAGTGGGACAAGCTGCACGCCTGGCTGCAGGCGACCTATCCCGAGGCTCACAAGGCGATGACCCGCGAGGTCATCGCCGAGCACACCCTGGTCTACACCTGGCCGGGCTCGAACCCCGCCCTGCCGCCGATCGTGCTGATGGCCCACCAGGACGTGGTGCCGGTGACCCCGGGCAGCGAGGGCCAGTGGACCCATCCGCCGTTCGACGGGGTGGTGGCCAACGGCGCGGTCTGGGGCCGCGGCTCGATCGACGACAAGGGCTCGCTGATCACTCTGTTCGAGGCCCTGGACGCGGTCGCCGCCAGCGGCTTCAAGCCCGTCCGCACCGTCATCGTGGTCAGCGGCCACGACGAGGAGGTGCGCGGCGTCGGGGCCCGCGCCGCCGCGGCCCTCCTGAAGTCGCGCAACATCAAGGCCCAGTTCGTGCTGGACGAGGGCATGGCCGTGGTCGCCGACCACCCCGTCACCGGCAAGCCCGCCGCCATCATCGGCACGGCCGAGAAGGGCTACGCCACGATGAAGGTCGTCGCGCCCGCGATCGGCGGCCACTCGTCGGCCCCGCCGGCCGACGGCGGCGGCGTCGTGACCCTGGCCAAGGCCGTGCAGGCCATCGACGACCACCAGGCCCCGATGAAGTTCCAGGGCCCCGGCGCCGACATGCTGGGCGCCATCGCCCCGCACGCCGGTCCGGAGGTGAAGATCTTCGCGGCCAACACCTGGCTGTTCTCGCCGCTGCTGGTGAAGGTCACGGCCAAGACCCCGGCCGGGGCGGCGATGCTGCACACCACGATCGCCCCGACCATGCTCAAGGGCTCGCCGAAGGAGAACGTGCTGCCGCAGGACGCCACGGCCTGGATCAACTACCGCATCGCGCCGGGCGACAGCTCGACCCAGGTGATGGCGCGGGCCCGGGACGCGGTCGGCAAGCTGCCGGTCCAGCTGTCGTGGACCAAGACGCCGGACGAGCCCTCGGCCGTGTCCTCGACCCGTTCGGACGCCTGGAAGACCCTGGCCGCCCTGGCCGGCGACGAAAGCCGGGCCCCGGTCGTGCCGGGCCTGGTCACGGCCGGCACCGACAGCCGCTACATGGGCGGGGTGGCCAATGACGTGTACCGCTTCCAGCCGCTGGTGCTGAAGGTCGAGGAAACCAAGATCATCCACGGCACGGACGAGCACATCAGCCTGGACAATGTCGGTCGAATGGTGCGCTTCTATCAGCGTCTGGTGGAGACCGCCGCCTCGCGGTGACGTCTTTCCATGCGGGGGCATGGGTATGGGGGACATGGGGTTCGGAAACGGGGTCGATGGATCCGGCGGCGTCCAGCCGTCGACGTTTTCGGCTGTCGCTGTCCCAAGCTCGAGCAGAGTTGTCGCGTTCGTCTGCGACACTGCGCCTCAAGTTACAGCGTTCCCTGAAGCCCGCTAGAAGCGACCCATGCCCGCCGACGACGCCCCGCTCCTGAAGGACCTCAAGGCCAGACCGGCCGGTAAGCCCCAAGACTGTCCGCTTGGCGACAGGTTCGGCGAGGGCTTCGTCTGGGACGCCTGGTACGTCGCCTGCCTGTCGCCTGACCTCAAGCCCGGCAAGGCCGAGAAGCGCGAATATCTGGGCGAGCCGATCCTGCTGGGCCGCACCCGCGCCGGCCAGGTCTACGCCCTGCGCGACATCTGCCCCCACCGCGCCGCCGCCCTGTCGGCCGGCCGCGTCCACCGCGAGGCCGACGGGACCGACAGCGTCGAGTGCCCCTATCACGGCTGGCGCTTCGGGCCGGACGGGGCCTGCAAGTCGATCCCGTCCCTGACCGGCGACAGCGACTTCGACATCTCCAAGGTCCGGGTGCGCCGCTATCCGACGGTCGAGAGCCAAGGCCTGGTCTGGATCTGGATGAGCGCCAACCCGCGCTTCGACGGCGAGCCGCCCGAACCGCCGCCGACCCTTCCCGGCGTCGTCGGCGGCAAGCCCAAGCTGGTCGACCACCTGGACTACGACATCCATATCGACCACGCCGTGCTGGGCCTGATCGACCCGGCCCACGGCCCCTATGTGCATCAGCAGTGGTGGTGGCGGACCAAGACCAGCCAGCACGAGAAGAAGAAGCGGTTCGCGCCGTCCGAGGCCGGCTTCACCATGGTGCGGCACGAGCCGTCCAAGAACTCCAAGGCCTACGCCATCCTGGGCGGCGAGCCGCTGACCGAGATCACCTTCCGCCTGCCGGGCCTGCGCTGGGAGCACGTGACGGTCGGCGACAGGCAGGTGCTGGCCCTGTCGGCCATGACCCCGATCAACGCCGGCAAGACCCGGATGAACCAGATCATGTGGTCGGATCACTGGGCCTTCACGGCGCTTTATCCGATCATCCGCGTCGCGGCCCGCGCCTTCCTGCGCCAGGACGGCAGGATCGTCGACTGCCAGACCCCGGGCCTGCAGTGCAATCCGCCGCTGATGTGGGTGGGCGACGCCGACCAGCAGGCCCGCTGGTACCACCAATGCAAGCGCGAGTGGAACGCCAGCCGCCGGGAAGGCCGGCCGTTCCGCAATCCGGTGAAGGACCAGACGCTGCGGTGGCGGACATAGAGCCGCCCCCTCTCCCCCTGGGGGAGAGGGGAGCCTTATCCCGCAACGGGAGAAGGAATGGCCGGTCATGACGCCGCGCTTCAAAATCCATCAAACCCGCCTCCTCGCCAGCCTGCGCACCCTGCCCTCCCCGCGCGGCTGGGCGTTCAGCCTCGCGGTCTCGGCCATCACCCTGGCCGTCATGGCCGCGATCGGCTTCGCCACGGGGCTCTACCACCTGACGCCGGCCCAGCCCGGCCTGCCGCTGCGGATGCTGACCGTCCTCTTCGTCCCGGCCCTGGGCGAGGAGCTCCCCTTTCGCGGCCTCCTGACGCCCGGCCCGAACGAGAGCGCGCGGCCGCGGCTGGCGATCGCCGTCTCCACGACGCTCTACGTCCTGTGGCACGTGGTCGAGGCGATGACGTTCCTGAGGCCGGCCGCCGGCGTGTTCCTGCGGCCGGACTTCCTGCTGTGCTGCGCGGTGCTGGGGCTGGGCTGCGCGATCACCCGCCACAAGACCGGCTCGATCTGGCCGGCGGTGCTGCTGCATTGGGCGCTGGTCGTGGCGTGGCAGACCTGGCTGGGCGGGGTCAGCGCTCTTTCGTAGACGCGAAAAAGCCCGTCCGGTCTTAGGGGGCGACCGAACGGGCTCTCTTCAGAACGCGGCCAGAGGGACGGAGCGGACGCGCCCCGAAGGCTCTGGCGGGGGTTAGGCGCGGTAGACGTAGGCGCTGGAGACGTAGCCGACGCCGACGCCGTCCTGGCCGACCAGGATCCACTTGCCGTCATCGGTGCGGCCCAGGGCCTGGAAGGTCGTGCCCGACTCCAGGGCGCCCAGACGTTCGCCCCGGGTCGAGGCGGCGGCGCGGAGGTTCAGCGTCGAGCGGGCGACGTACTTCTTCTCGACCTTGACCAGCGGCGCGGCCTGGACGGTCTGGGCGTAGCGGTAGCCGCCCGACTTGTAGACGCCGCCGACTTCCTTGGCCGCGTCGCTCTTCTGCATCTTGCAGCCGACCAGCGAACCGGCGCCCGCGCCGACCACGGCGCCGATGGCCGTGCCCGTGCCGCGATCGCCCTTGCCGGCGATCTTGTTGCCGGCGACCGCGCCCAGCAGGCCGCCGACGACGGCGCCGACTTCCTGCTTGGAGCCCGAGGCCTTGCAGCCGACGACGCCGCCCAGCTTCTGGTCCATGGCGTAGGCGCCCGGCGCGGCGGTCATGCTCAGAGCCGCGGCGGCGGCGCCGATGGTCAGGGTGATGGTCTTGGTCGTCTTGCCGAACATGAGAGAACTCCTTCGTCCCTTGTTATGTCTGCGAGGCCGTCCGGGCCCCGTGAGACGCAACATGGCAGGGCCAAGCTGAACGGTGTCGGCGACCCGACTGACAGAGTTCGTTCATGTTGGAAAAAAGTTGGGCTCAGGCGCCTAGGGCGTACGGACCGCTCTTGTCCAGGGCCGTCTTCCAGGCCGGGCGGGCGTGCATCCGGTCGATCCAGGCGGCCATGTGCGGATAGTCGGCCAGCTTGCCCATCGCCTTGGCGACCTCGGGCACGAAGCTCATCTGGATGTCGGCGCCCGTCAGGGTCTCGCCGACGAAGAAGGGCCGACCCGCCAGGCTGTCGTTGACGAAGGACAGGTGGTTGGCGATCTCGCCCTGGATGCGCGGATGCAGCGGCCCGCCCGCCTCGCCCAGGCGGCCGACATACATGTTGAGCATCAGCGGCAGCATGGCCGAGCCCTCGGCATAGTGCAGCCACTGCTGGTAGCGGTCGTAGTCGATGCTGGCCGGATCGGGCGCCAGCCGGCCGCCGCCGTGGCGACGGATCACGTAGTCGATGATCGCCCCGGACTCGATGACGGTGAGGTCGCTGCCATCGGCCTGCTGGGCCACGATGACCGGCGACTTGCCCAGCGGATGGATGTCCGTCAGCGACGGCGGGGCCAGTCGGGTCTTGGGATCGCGGGTGTGGAAGACGATCTCGTAGGGGAGCGACAGCTCCTCCAGCAGCCACAGGATCCGCTGCGAGCGCGACTCGTTGAGATGATGGACCGTGAGCATGCTTTCCCCCTTTTATGATTATGCTGCACCGCGACATTGCTCGCAGATGCGAAAAGAGCCACAGTGAAAGAAAACAACTGTTTGGCGCCGGGGAGCAAGCATGACGCAAACGGCAAGTGAAAGCCTGATCCTGCCTGGCCTAACCGGCCTGCTGCGCGAGGCGGCTGACTCCGCGACCCTGTTCGTGGCCGAGGCCAAGCCGCAAGTGCTGGCCCACATCGCTCCGGATGGCGGCAAGGTCGACCGCAAGCTAGCCGACGTCCACCAGCACCGCGTCCACGGCTATGGCTGGTACGCGGCCTATGCCGAACTGATGAACCAGGTCGCCGGCTGGGCCGAGCGGCTGGAGGCCGAAGGCCGGTTCGGCGAGATCGAGGCCCTGCTGGCCCAGCTGCTGTTTTCCGAATACGCCGCCCAGCTGATCGGCGGCGTGCCGATGAACCAGGGCGAGATCGTCCGCCCGGCGCACCTGGTGGAAGACCGCGCCATCCTGAACCGCCTCTACTCGAACGGCGTCATGAAGCTGATGGTCGAGGGCGGGACCCAGGCCGTGAAGACCCGCATCGCCCGGCGTCTGGCCGAGGCGCGCGGCCGCCCGACCCTGGAACACACCGGTCTGGACGAGACCTTCGAGATGATCCGCGACCAGTTCCACGCCTTCGCCGAGGAGAAGGTCACGCCCTTCGCCCATGACTGGCACCTGAAGGACCAGCTGATCCCGATCGAGCTCGTGGAGGAGCTGGGGGGCCTGGGCGTGTTCGGCCTGACCATTCCCGAAGAGTTCGGCGGCAGCGGCATGGGCAAGACGGCCATGTGCGTGGTGTCCGAAGAGCTGTCGCGCGCCTGGATCGGCGTCGGCTCGCTGGCCACCCGCTCGGAGATCGCCGGCGAGCTGATCCTGACCGGCGGCACGGAGGCGCAAAAGCAATATTGGCTGCCGAAGATCGCCAGCGCCGAGATTCTGCCGACCGCCGTCTTCACCGAGCCGAACACCGGCAGCGACCTGGGATCCCTGCGCACCCGCGCCGTGCTGGACGGCGACCACTATGTGGTGACCGGGAACAAGACCTGGATCACCCACGCCGCCCGCGCCGACGTCATGACCCTGCTGGTCCGCACCGACCCCGCCACCAGCGACTATCGCGGCCTCTCCATGCTGCTGGCTCCCAAGCCGCGCGGCGTCGACGGCGACGACTTCCCCGCCGAAGGCATGAGCGGCGGCGAGATCGGGGTGATCGGCTATCGCGGCATGAAGGAGTATGAACTGGGCTTCGACGGCTTCGCCGTGCCGGCCGGGAACCTGCTGGGCGGCGTCCCCGGCCAGGGCTTCAAGCAGCTGATGGCGACGTTCGAGAGCGCCCGCATCCAGACCGCCGCCCGCGCCGTGGGCGTGGCGCAAGCCGCGCTGGAGACCGGCCTGGCCTACGCCCTGGACCGCCAGCAGTTCGGCCAGGCGATCTTCGACTTCCCCCGGGTCTCCAACAAGCTGGCCATGATGGCCGCCGAGATCATGGGCGTGCGCCAGCTGACCTATTACGCCGCCCGCCAGAAGGACGAAGGCAAGCGCTGCGACCTCGAGGCCGGCATGGCCAAGCTGATCGCCGCCCGCGTCGCCTGGGCGGCCGCCGACAACGCCCTGCAGATCCACGGCGGCAACGGTTTCGCCATGGAATACGCCGCCAGCCGCCTGCTGGCCGACGCCCGCATCCTCAACATCTTCGAGGGCGCCGGCGAAATCCAGGCGCAGGTGATCGCGCGGCGGCTGCTGGACGGCGGGAATTAGCGGCAGAAATTTGCGCTCTTGTCCGCCCGCCGGGGGTCAGCATAGCGTGGGACCTTCACTGTAAGGATCGCCCATGCTCGCCACGACCCGCCGTTCCGCCCTCGTCTCGGCCCTGGCGACCACGGGCCTGGCGGCGTTCGGGAACAAGGCTTTCGCCCAAGCGCAGCCGGGCGCCGTGGGCGCGGCCGTCGACCAGTTCGCCCAGGAGGTCATGGCCGCCTTCCCCGACCAGCCGGGCCTGGGCGTGACCGTCGTCGAGAACGGCAAGGTCACCCTGGCCAAGGGCTATGGCGTCAAGACGTTGGGAACCCAGGACCGCTGCGACGAGAACACCGTGTTCGGCATCGCCTCGAACACCAAGGCCATGACCGCCGCCCTGATCGGCATGCTGGTCGAGGAGGGCAAGGTCGCCTGGGACGATCCGGTCACCAAGCACCTGCCGGCCTTCCAGATGAGCGATCCGGTCATCACCAAGCTGATGACCGTCCGCGACCTGCTGGTCCACCGCAGCGGTCTGACCCTGGGCGCGGGCGACCTGATGATCTGGCCGGCCCCGACCCACACGCGCGCCGACATTGTGGCGGGCCTGAAATACCTGCCGATCGGCGGCCAGTTCCGGGGCGGCTACGCCTATGACAACGTTCTCTACGTGGCGGCCGGCGCGCTGATCGAGGCGGTGACCGGCCAGAGCTGGGAGACGATGATCAAGGCCCGGATCTTCGATCCCCTGGGCATGACCAGCACCGTCTCCAGCCCCGCCCTGGTCGACAAGGGCCGACGGGCCGCGCCGCACGCGCGCCTGGGGCCGCCGGTCCGGGGCCTGGGTCCGCAGACGGTGCTGCCGTTCGACAACAGCTTCGACGCCGCCGCCCCCGCCGGCGGGGTCAATTCCACGCCCAAGGACATCGCCCAGTGGATGCTGGTGCAGCTGGGCCTGGGCATGCTGCCCAACGCCAAGCGGCTGTGGAACGAGCCGACCGCCCGCGAGATGTGGAAGCCCCAGACCATCACCACCTGGTCTGACGGGCCGACGGCCGAGAACCCGGTGCGTCCGTCGCTGCAGGCCTACGCCCTGGGCTGGTTCGTCCAGGACCACCGGGGCGAGCGCTTCCTGTGGCACACCGGCGGCCTAGCCGGCTTCATCTCGTTCACCGGCCTGCTGCCGGGCCGCAAGTCCGGCATCATGATCATGACCAACGCCGAGGAGACGCCGGTGCTGCGGTCCCTGCGCTTCGGCGGTCCCGACCGGCTGCAGGGGCGCAGCGACTACGACTGGATCGCCTCCAGCAAGCGCGTCCAGGCCGAGTCCGACGCCCAGACACTGAAGGACGCGGCCAAGGCCACCACCGCCTCGACGCCCGGCGGCGCCAAGCCCAGCCTGCCGCTGGCGGCCTATGCCGGCGTCTATCGCGATCCCTGGTACGGCACGGTGACCATCGGCCTTGGCGGGAAAGGCAAGGCGCAGGGCCTGACCGTCTCGTTCGACAAGACCCCGGCCCTGCGCGGCAAGCTCACCCCGTTCGACGGCGAGACCTTCAAGACCGTGTTCGACGACCGCACCCAGGAGGACGCCTTCTTCAGCTTCGACCTGAAGGACGGCAAGGTGGTCTCGGCCCTGGTGCGGGCGGTGTCGCCGCTGGCCGATTTCAGCTATGACTACCAGGACCTGCGGCTGAGCAAGATCAGCTGACGGCTCAAAACATCCGTCTCGGAACCCACACTCAACAGCCGCGTTGACGCAAGGGTTAGGGGTGGGTCTGCTCTCGGCGTCGCATGTCGCACGCCCTCATCCCCGACTACAGCAACGCACGTTGGGGGTGCAGGGCATGCAAGGCGTATTGGAACGGGCCGCCGGTGGACGCGAGCTCGATGGTCATCAGTTGCTGGCGGCGCTGCGGGCGTTCCGGCGAGGCGACTTCTCGGTTCGTCTGCCGACCGACCTGTCCGGACTGGACGGCGAGCTGGCCGAGGCCTTCAACGACGCCGTCGACCTGAACGACCGCATCTCCAAGGAATTCGAGCGCCTGCGCGACGTCGTGGGCCGCCAGGGCAAGATCACCCAGCGGGCCCAGCTGCCCGGCGCCCAGGGCGCCTGGGCCGAGAGCGTCGAGGCGGTCAACAGCCTGATCACCGACATGGTGCACCCGACGGCCGAAATGGCCCGGGTGATCGGCGCCGTGGCCAATGGCGACCTCTCGCAGACCATGGACCTGGAGAACGAGGACCGCCCCCTGCGCGGCGAGTTCCTGCGCATCGGCAAGGTCGTCAACACCATGGTGGGCCAGCTGGGCAGCTTCGCCTCGGAAGTGACCCGCGTGGCCCGCGAAGTCGGCACCGAAGGCAAGCTGGGCGGCCAGGCCCAGGTGAAGGGCGTCGCCGGGACCTGGAAGGACCTGACCGACAACGTCAACTTCATGGCCGCCAACCTGACCGGCCAGGTCCGCAACATCGCCGAGGTGACCACCGCCGTCGCCAACGGCGACCTGTCGCGCAAGATCACCGTGGACGTGAAGGGCGAGATCCTGGAGCTGAAGAACACCATCAACGTCATGGTGGACCAGCTGAACAGCTTCGCCTCGGAAGTGACCCGCGTGGCGCGGGAAGTGGGTACGGAAGGCAAGCTGGGCGGCCAGGCCCAGGTGAAGGGCGTGACGGGCGCCTGGAAGGAACTGACCGACAACGTCAACCTGATGGCCGGCAACCTGACCGGCCAGGTCCGCAACATCGCCGAGGTGACGACCGCGGTGGCCCGCGGCGACCTCTCCAAGAAGATCACCGTCGACGTGCGCGGCGAAATCCTGGAGCTGAAGGACACCATCAACGTCATGGTGGACCAGCTGAACGCCTTCGCCAGCGAAGTGACCCGCGTGGCGCGGGAAGTCGGCACCGAAGGCAAGCTGGGCGGCCAGGCGCGCGTGGAAGGCGTCACCGGCGCCTGGAAGGACCTGACCGACAACGTCAACTTCATGGCCGCCAACCTGACCGGCCAGGTCCGCAACATCGCCGAGGTGACCACGGCCGTCGCCAACGGCGACCTCTCCAAGAAGATCACCGTCGACGTGAAGGGCGAAATTCTCGAGCTGAAGTCGACCATCAACGTCATGGTCGACCAGCTGAACGCCTTCGCCAGCGAAGTGACCCGCGTGGCCCGGGAAGTCGGCACCGAGGGCAAACTGGGCGGCCAGGCCAACGTCACCGGGGTCGGCGGCACCTGGAAGGAACTGACCGACAACGTCAACCTGATGGCCGGCAACCTGACCGGCCA
>CBIHOB010000071.1:0-22971 GCA_966211605.1 uncultured Caulobacter sp. | reverse complement strand
AATCGTCAGGGAGCGGACATTACCGACGCTGTGTGACGGTTTGATGCGCGGCCGCAGCCCCTAGCCCTTCGGACAGGCCGTGCGGGTCAGGGCGTAGCTGGCGAAGGCGTTTTCCTTGTCGCCGCTGCGGGCCACGATGCTCCAGGTCAGGCGCTGGCCGTCGCGTCGCCAGCGGTTGACGAAGCTGGCGTCCGGATAGGCGTAGGCGATGTCGAATCCGCCCGGCTGGACGTCGCCCTTTCCGACGGCGGTGAAGTCGCCGCCGAAGCTGTCCGACCAGAAGCCCGAGACGCCCTTTGCTGGACCGTCCTTGAGCGGCGCGCCCCGCCCAGCCAGCACCAGATGGGCGGCGTAGCGGTCCTTGGGATCGGCCTTGGCGTGGCTATCGGCGTCGACCGTCAGCACGGCGCCCAGCGCGGCGGGCTTGGCCGAGAGGGTGATGTCGACCGGCTTGCCCATCACCTCGCCGGCGCCGCGCCAGCAGCCTTCCAAGGCCTTGACCTCGAGCGGCACGGGCGCCGGCGGCGGATCGTCCGCCCGCGCCGCTCCAGCCATGGCCAACACCACGATGCTCGCGCCCAATATCCGCATGCCTATTCGACCCCTGTCGCGCTCCACACGCCCAGCTCATTGCCGGACGGATCGGTGAAGTGAAAGCGGCGGCCGCCCGGGAAGCTGAAGATCGGAGCGGTGATCACGCCGCCGGCCTTGGTCACCTTGTCCAGCATGGCCTCCAGGTCGTGGGCGTACAGGATGACCAGGGGCCGATCGGTCGAGCCCTCCTGCGGCTTGGCGAAACCGCCGTCTGCGCCCTGGCCCTGGAAGGCGACATAGTCGGGGCCGTAGTCGACGAAGCTCCAGCCGAAGGCGGCCGCGTAGAAGGCCTTGGTCCCCGGCAGATCGCCGCCCGGCCACTCGATGTAGTCGATCTTGCCGTCTTCGCGCATCGCGATCTCCGATATTGATGTTCTTTATTTGTTCTAGGCGGCCGTCAAGGCAGAGTCCAGACGCTGGTGCGCTTGACGGCCAGGTCCTCAAGCTCGCGGGTGGTCGGCACCTGGTACTCGGCCAGCTTTTCCAGCCCGTCCTTGGGGAAGTAGGTGCGGCCCGGATCGCCGATGAACACGCGCGCGCCGGCGTCGCGTCCCCGGCGCAACCAGGCCATCACCGCCTCGGCCATCGGCCGCTCGTAGCAGATGTCGCCGGCCAGCATGACGTCGGCGTCCGGCGGCGCGGCGTCCAGCAGGTTGACGTCGGTGAAGCCGACCGCGACCCCGTTGGCCTCGGCGTTCAGCCCGACCGCCGCCTCGCAGAAGACGTCGATGTCGGCCGCCAGCACGCTGGTCGCGCCCGCCTTCATCGCCGCGATGGCGACGATGCCCGAGCCGGTGGCGAAGTCGATGACGCGCTTGCCGGCCACGATCTCCCGGTGATCCAGAATGTAGCGGGCCAGGGCCTGGCCGCCGGCCCAGGCGAAGGCCCAGAAGGGCGGCGGCAGGCCGATCTCCTCCAACGCCTCCTCGGTCAGCTTCCAGATCGGCGTGACTTCGTCGGCCAGGTGCAGCGACAGCTCCGGCATATGCGGCGTCGGCTGGAAGCGCGTGTTCTCGCGAATGAAGGCCCGGCGGCCTTCCAGGGTCTGGACGATCATGGCGTGCTTAGAGCCTGTCCGGTTCAGGTATGAAACAGCTGAATCGGAAAAACGGGCTCGCCAACAACCAAGAGCACGGGTGAGGTCAGGCGGCGACCGCCGGTTTGCTCGAGGCGGCCTTCAGCACGGTCAGATAGCCCGGCGCGGTCAGCATGCCGCTTGTCAGGCCCTTCCTCTCCAGCAGCTGGTGCGCCAGCGGCAGGTTCCAGCACGGGGTGTGCATGAACAGGTGGTGCTCGGCGTGGAAGTTGACGTGGTAGGGCGCGATCAGGGCGCGCTCGAGAAGGTTGGCCCGGGTCGTGCGGGCGTGGCGGAACGGGTCGGGCTCGTCCTTGGCCACCAGGGCGTGTTCGGCGATGTTGCGCAGGCGCGTGACCAGGGGGAACCAGGTCGCCATCGGCACGATCCAGAGCGCCAGCCAGGCCCACCACAGGCCCATCGCGCTGAGCACGACCAGGATGCCGAGGTTCCACAGCAGGAACGGCGTCTGCCGAGCGACCTCGCCGGCGAAGATCGCCCCCTTGGGTTGGTCGCCCGCGCCCTTCACCTTGCTCAGCAGCGGCCCGAAGCGCTGCTTGAAGAAGGTCTGGCCGGTCAGGTCGCGCACGATCTTGCGTCGCAGCGACGCCCGCGTGGTCGGGAACGGCGCCGACAGGACCAGGTCCGGGTCTTCCGCCTGCTGGGCGTATTTGTGGTGGGTCAGGTGATAGGGGCGGTACTTGGCCAGCGAGGCCCCGGTCGGGGCGGCGCAAAGCCATTCGCCGATCCAGTCGTTGACCTTCAGATTCGGGTGAAGTCCCCCATGAGCCGCTTCGTGCATCAGGATGGCCAGGCCCAGCTGCCGCGCGCCGATCAGCATCACGGCCAGGACATAGGTCAGCGGATTGGGGAACAGCACGAACAGCGCCCCGGCCGCAAGGATCACGGCCCAGGCGTGCGCGACCAGGGCGACCCCGCGCCAGGACGAGCGCGCCGAGATCCGCGTCCATTCCTCGGGCGTGAAGAGGTCCTGGGGTTTGACACGCGCTGCGACGGCCATGGAACGATCATCGCACATTCAGCTTGGACACGACAGCATGACCCGACGTCACAATCCGGAGCCGCCGATGCGCCGCCTGATCCCCGCCCTCGTTCTCGCCGCCGTCTGCGCCGCGACCGCCCTGCCCGCGGCCGCCGCCAGCTTCGACTGCCGCAAGGCTCGGTCCGCCGACGAAAAGGCTGTCTGCGCCAACCGCGACCTCAACGATCAGGACGTGCGGATGGACCAGCTGTACGGCATCACCCGCCACCTGGTCCCGATGGGCGGGCGCGGCGCGATCAAGGATGACCAGCGCAGCTGGCTCGCGGCTCGCAAGGCGTGCGGCGCGAACCAGGCGTGCCTGCGCCGCAGCTACGAAGGCCGGATCAAGCAGCTGAACACGGTCATGGACCGCGTCTACCAGCAAGGGCCGTTCTAGGCCGCTAGAAGCTGACGCCCGGCTTCCAAAGCCCCGCGACCAGGCCGGTGAAGACGAGCAGGCCGGCGATGGCGTTGGACTTGAAGAGTTTCAGCGCCAGCGGCCCGTCGTCCAGCCGGACGGCGGCGGCCTGGCGCGACAGGTGCAGGGCGAACAGGGCCGCCAGCGGCAGGAACAGCGGGCCGACATTCCCGACCCAGCCGGCGGCGATCACGAAGCCGAACGAGGCCAGGTAGAAGCCGGCCACGCCCCTCTGCACGTGCCGGCCCAGCCGCCGCGTCGACGACTTGATGCCGGCCAGGGCGTCGTCCTCGATGTCCTGGATCGCGTAGATCGTGTCGTAGCCCAGGGTCCAGAAGATCCCCGCCGCGTAGAGCAGGGCGGCCGACCACGACAGACGCCCCACGGCGGCGGCGTAGCCCAGGAGAGCGCCCCAGTTGAAGGTCAGGCCCAGCCACGCCTGCGGCCACCAGGTGATCCGCTTCATGAACGGATAGGCCGCGACCAGGCCCAGCGACAGCACGCCCAGCAGGATCGCCACCCAGCCCAGGGTCAGCAGGATCAGGCAGCTGACCAGGCTGCAGCCGACCAGGAACATCCAGGCTTGCCTGACGGTGATCAGGCCGGCCGGGATCGGACGCATCGCGGTTCGAGCGACTTGCGCGTCGAAGTCGCGGTCGACGATGTCGTTGAAGGCGCAGCCGGCCGCCCGCATCAGGGCCGCGCCGACGAACACCGCCAGCAGCAGCAGCGGATCGGGCCAGCGGCCCTGCTCGGCGGCGGCCAGGGCGACGCCCTGCCAGCCGGGCAGCATCAGCAGCCAGATCCCCGCCGGCCGATCGAACCGACCCAGCTTCAGCCAGGGCCGCAGGCGTTCGGGCGCGTGGCGGTCGACCCAGTTGGTGGCGACGGCGTCGGGCAGGATCGTGGCGCCCGGGGCGCTTCGAGGAGCGGTCATGGCGCGAGGCTTAACCCGCAATCACGGCGCTGGGGAAGGGCGACAGCGGGTGCGGCATAGGCAAATCCAATCCTGCCGAAAGGAACGATCAATTGGATTTATCTTGCTCCAGCGGTGAAAGTCTTTCTGCAAGCCAGTCGCAGGAGAGACGCCCATGACCGCCGCCGCCATTCGCTTCTCGGGCTGGAGCCTGCTGGTCGCCGGTGTCGGGGCCGGGATCGTCCTGCCCCACCCGGTGACCACCAGCCTGTGGACCGCCGCGGCCAGGCTGTTCGAGCGTGTCGGCGACCGTGACATGGTCCGCCGCTTGACCTCGGCGACCAAGTTCGGCCCTCGCGTCGCGCGCCGCGTCGGCCGCCGCCCGGCCCGGCGCGTCGGCGGGGTCGCCGAGGCGTTCTGAGCCTTTCGGCCGCCGCGCCGAAGCGTTACCGTCTGCGAATGAGTCTCAAGCCTCGTCGCAAGCCGCGTCGCCCCCTGACCCGCGTGGAGCGGTGGGTGCTGGACGGCGTCGGCGGGGCGCTGTTGGCCACCGGAGCCGTGGGCGTCGTCACCCCCGGCCTGCCGACCACCGTGTTCTGGATCGGCGCGGTGCTGTGTTTCCTGAAGACCCGCCCCCACACCGTGCGGCCGATGCTGCGCGCGCCCGTCATCGGTCCGGCGATCATCTGGTTCCTGCGCTGGCGGCCGTTCGGCGGCGGGCGCAAGCGGCGGAAGGTGACGCCGCAGCCCTGAAGCACTATCTCCCCGGCCATGACCGACGAGATCGAGGACGAAGACGAGATCGGCGCCCGCAGGCGCGCGCTGTCCAACCGCCAGGTGCTGGCCTTTGTGGCCCGGTTCTGGAAGCGGCGCCCGGTGCTGTTCGGCTTCGGCGTCACCCTGACCCTGGTGGCGATCGCCTTCGACCTGGCCCTTCCTTACGCGGCGGGCCACCTGACCGACACCATCAGCAGCAAGCCGCGCAGCGATATCGGCGCGTGGCGGGCGCTGGGCCTGTTCGTCGGCGTCTATTTCGCCTTCGCCCTGGTGCGCAACATCGCCCACCGGTTCTGGATTCCGCTGGCGGCGCGGAACATGGAGGAGATGACCAACGAGGGCTTCGCCAAGGTGCAGGCCTTCTCGTCGGACTGGCATGCCGACAGCTTCGCCGGGGCGACCGTGCGCAAGCTGACCCGCGCCATGTGGGGCTATGACAGCGTCACCGACGCGGTGACCATCTGGCTGGGGCCGGGGATCATCGTGCTGGTCGGCCTGTCGATCGGCATGCTGCTGCGCCAGCCCGTCGCCGGCGTCATCTCTTTGGTCGTCGTCGTGGCCTATCTGTCGGTGAACCTGTGGATCACCGAACGCTACGTGCGGCCCAGCAACCTGCGCTCCAACGCCTTGGACTCCGCGATCGGCGGGGCCCTGGCCGACGCCGTCACCTCCAACCCCACCGTCAAGAGCTTCGGCGCCGAGCAGCGGGAGGCCGCGCGGCTGGCCGAGGTCACCGCGGCCTGGCGCGACGCGGTCATGGTCACCTGGAGCCGCTTCACCGACGTGTGGCTGGGCCAGAACCTGCTGCTCGTCCTGCTGCAGGCGGGCCTGACCGGATCGATGGTCTGGGGCTGGGCCAAGGGTACGGCCACGGCCGGCGACGTGGTCTTCGCGATCACCGCCTTCATGCTGATGAGCGGCTATCTGCGGAACCTGGGCGAGAACATCCGCATGCTGCAGAAGGGCATCGACGACACCGTCGACGTCGCGGCCTGGACCAGCCTGGCCCCCCAGATCGCCGATGTTCCCGGCGCGCCGGACTTCCAGCCGGGGCCCGGCGGCATCGAGTTCCGCGACGTGACCTTCCGCTACAAGGCCGCCGGCGCGCCGCTGTACGACCACTTCAGCCTGAAGATCGCGCCGGGCGAGCGGGTGGCCCTGGTCGGGCCCACGGGCTCGGGCAAGTCGACCTTCGTCAAGCTGGTGCAGCGGCTGCACGACCTGCAGGACGGCGCGGTGATCATCGACGGACAGGACGTCTCGCGCGTGACCCAGACCAGCTTGCGCCGCGCCATCGCGGTGGTGCCGCAGGACCCGGCCCTGTTCCACCGCAGCCTGTTCGAGAACATCGCCTACGCCAAGCCGGACGCCACCCGCGAGGAGGTCGAGGCGGCGGCCAAGAAGGCCCGGGCCCACGACTTCATCCTGCGCCTGCCCCAGGGCTACGACACCCTGGTCGGCGAACGGGGCGTCAAGCTGTCGGGCGGCGAACGCCAACGCGTGGCCATCGCCCGCGCCTTCCTGGCCGACGCCCCGATCCTGGTGCTGGACGAGGCGACCTCGTCGCTGGACGTCGAGACCGAGGGCCAGGTCCAGGCGGCCGCCGAGGCGCTGATGGAGGGGCGGACCACGATCGTCATCGCCCACCGCCTGTCGACCGTGCGCGGCGCCGACCGCATCCTGGTGTTCCAGGGCGGCCGTGTCGTCGAGGAAGGCCGCCATGCCGACCTCGCCGCCCAGGGCGGGGTCTATGCGCGGCTCAACGCGATCAGCGCGGGGGTGGCGTAGGCCGGATATCGGTCGGCAGCCAGACCCCGGCCTTGCCGGGCTGAGCGCCCGCGCAGCCGTCCCCCGTGGGCGCCAGCACCAGGCGCTGGTCGCCGACCAGTAGGTCGCGGCGGGTCGTCGGCTGGCCCGTCCGCACGGTTCCGGCCTTCAGCGCCGCGTCGATGTCCAGGCCCGGGCAGGACGAGCTGGTCTGGGCGATCCGTCGCCAGCCGCGCTCGGTCGACTTGAAGACGTCGAAGCTGCCGCCGCTGGCCAGCAGCACCTCGTCGGTTCCGTCGCCGTCGACGTCCAGGACCAGGGCCGAGCACTGCATGCCGGCGAAGGTGCAGACCGAGTCCGAATCGCCTGCGGCCCAGTCCTGGGTGCGGAAGCTGTCGGGCAGGGCCTTGCCGGCCGGATAGACCGGCATTTTGGCGAAGTCCGGCCCGCGGTTGGCCGGGGCGCGGGTCTTCTCCTTCAGAGCCGCCGCTTCGTCGGCGTGGCGGGCGATTCCGGAGTCCCGGCTCGCCTTCAGCCGCGCCAGGGCGTCACGGCCATAGCGGCCGCTGTCGAAGCGCAGGAACTGGAAGTCGAACTGGTCGGGCGCGACCTTGCCGCCTTCCAGGCGCTTCACCTGGCTGGCCACCGACAGGCGGGCCGGGTCGGCGATCGGGGTGAAGAGACCCACCAGAAGCAGGACGGCGAGAACGGCCATCAGCAGGTTGGTCGGCTCCAGCGTCTTCATCCAGGGGCCGGGCCGCACGGCGGCGATCGCGTAGCCGATCGCATAGCCGGCCGCGACGATCACGAAGGCGGCGGCGAACACCCGCTCGGGCGTCAGGCCGTACTGGTCGATGCGCAGGTGCAGGGCGTAGCCGGCCAGCACGGCGATCGGGATCAGCAGCACGCCGGCGATCCGCGCGGCCCAGCGCAGCACCACGGGTCCCGGCTCGGTCCCATCCTGATAGGCGGCGTTGACCAGCACGATCAGGTGGGCGGCGGCCGACAGCAGCAGGGCCGTGGCGGCCTTGGTCTTCCACAGCGGCGCGAGCCCCGTGAAAGGCAGGCTGGCCAGGAAGCCGGCCGCGATCAGGGTCATCAGCGGCAGCAGCCAGGCCAGCAAGGTCAGGGCCACCGTCCGCACCCCGCGCACCAGGCCGGCGCGGACGTCGGTCAACTGCACGGCGGCGGCGAACATCACGCAGGTGGCGGGCATGGCGAACGCGGCCTCGCCGATCAGCTTCTGGATGGCGTCGATGCCGATCAGCTTGAACAGCGCCCCGCCCAGGAACAGCACGATCCAGAACACGCCGGTGAAGGCGATCGACAGGGCAAGCTGCACGCCATGCATCCAGGCCAGGTCGAAATAGTCGGCATAGGGCGCCACGGGTTTGCGGGCCGCCTCGGCGGGCTGGATCAGGTGGTGGGCGATGAACAGCAGGGCCGCGACGGCGGGGAACACCGGCGGCGACAAGGCTCCTGCGCCGATCCGCCCCGGCTCGGCTCCGGTCCAGGCGGCATGGGTCGCCAGCACGGCGGCCAGGGCGGTGGCGATCAGGCTCCAGCCGATCAGCGACGAACGCCGCATGGCCGACAGGCCCGCCAGCGGGATCAGGGGGACCATCAGCACGCAGACCAGCAGGGGCCCGAACAGCAGCGGCGTCGTCGCCGGCCAGCTCTTGGTGTCGTCGGCCTTGTGCAGCAGGAACAGCAGCACGCCCTGGGCGAGGCCGATGGCCAGCCGTGTCACGGCGGCGGCGCGAACCGTCTTGGCGTCGTCCATGCGGCGTGTTTCCTCCAGTCTCCGGCACAGCACCACGCCGGGGCGCGCTTGTGAAGCTGAACCCGTGAAGCTGAACCCGTGACGATGTCGGGAGGGGACCCTCCCGAACGTCCTTGTGGCGCGGTCGCAGGACCGTGCTCCGGAGATCCGACCGATGATGAAGCCGCCCGCCGCCTCGATCGACGCCTACTTGGCGGCGCTGCCGCCCGCCCAGCGCGCGGCGTTGGAGACCCTGCGCGGCCAGATCCGCGCCCTGGCCCCGGAGGCCGAGGAAGCCATCAGCTACGGCCTGCCGACCTTCAAGCTGAACGGCAACCTGGTGCACTTCGGCGCGGCCGCCAGGCACTGCGCCTTCTATCCCGGCGCGGTGATCGGCGCGTTCGCCGAACGCCTGCGGGGTTTCGAGACCGCCAAGGGCACGATCCGCTTCCAGCCCGACTCCCCCCTGCCGGCGGACCTGGTCGCCGACATCGTCCGCCATCGCATCGCCCAGAACCAGGCGATCGCGGCCGAGCGGGCGGCGCGGAACAAGAAGCGCTAGCGGGCCAGTCGCCCGTCCTCCAGCGCCAGCGGCTCGAACGAGAAGATCACGCTGGGGTCGGGCTTGGCCACGCCCTTGACCAGCTTCTTGTCGCCGGCCGCGTGCAGCAGCCAGCGGATGACGTTGAGCCGCGCGGCCTTCTTGTGGTCGGCGCGCACGCAGATCCACGGGGCGATGTCGCTGTGGGTGCGCATCAGCATCTCGTCGCGGGCCTTGGTGTAGTCGTCCCACTTGTCCTGG
Source organism: uncultured Caulobacter sp. (assembly GCA_966211605.1). Classification (GTDB taxonomy): domain Bacteria; phylum Pseudomonadota; class Alphaproteobacteria; order Caulobacterales; family Caulobacteraceae; genus Caulobacter. The sequence continues at coordinate 13,818 of CBIHOB010000071.1, read as the reverse complement.
GCGACCTTGTCGAGGTCGCTGGTCTTGAAGGCCTTCAGCGGATCCTCCCGCCGGGCCTTCAGGCGCTGGGCCTGCTCGTCGCGGCTGATGTCCAGCCAGAACTTGACGTAGCGCAGGCCGTTCTCGACCAGCATCCGCTCGAAGGCCGGCACGTCCTTGAGGAACTGCTCCTGCTGTTCCGGCGTCGAGAAGTCCATCACCCGCTCGACGCCAGCCCGGTTGTACCAGGAGCGGTTGAAGATCACCGCCTCGCCGCAGGCCGGCAGGTAGTCGACATAGCGCTGAAAGTACCACTCGCTACGCTCGCGCTCGTTGGGCTTGGGCAGGGCGACGACCGTGGTGGCGCGCTTGGACAGGTGCTCGGTCACCCGGGCGATCGTGCCGTCCTTGCCGGCCGAGTCGCGGCCCTCGAAGACGACCAGGATCTTCCAGCTGTCCTTGATGGCCTTCTTCTGCATCTCGATCAGGGCGAGCTGCAGCTGGCGAAGTTCGTTGTCGTAGTCGTCATGCTTGCTCATGCGCCGAGCCTACCCCTGGAAAGACGAGATGCGCTAGAAGAGCCGCATGATCCGTCTTTTCGTTCCCAACGACCTGGCCGCTGGCGCGGGCGTCGTCCCGACCGTCGACCAGTCGCGCTACCTGACGTCCGTGATGCGGCTGACGGTCGGCGCCGAACTCCTGCTGTTCAACGGCCGCGACGGCGAGTGGCGCGCGACCATCGTCGAGGCCACCAAGCGCGGCTGCCTGCTGAAGGCAGAGGAACAGACCCGGCCGATGGCGATCGGTCCGGACCTCGACCTGATCATCGCCCTGGTCAAGCGCGGCCGGGTCGAGACGATCGTCGAGAAGGCCGCCGAACTGGGCGCGCGCCGCGTGCGCCTGACGATCACGCGCCGGACGAACGTCGACTTCGTCAAGCTGGGCCGGCTGGACGCCATCGCCATGGAGGCCGCCGAGCAGACCGGCCGCCTGGACGTGCCCGAGGTTCTGGATCCTGAGAAGCTGGACAGGATCCTGGACGCTTGGGATCCCGCCCGGCGTCTTGTCTTTTGCGACGAGGGCGGCGACGCCAAGCCCGCTATCGAGGCCCTGGCCGGGACCGGCGCCCCGGCCGCCATCCTGATCGGCCCCGAAGGCGGTTTCGCCCCCGAGGAACGCGAACGGCTGCGGGGGCTTTCCTTCGTCACGCCGGTGTCTCTGGGACCGCGCATCCTTCGCGCGGACACGGCCGCCATATCAGCGATGACGCTTTGGCAAGCCGCCGCCGGGGATTGGCGCTAAATATGCTCAAGGTGACCCCTTGAGGTTCTGAAAGAAAACGCCCAACTGGGCGTGACTGATGAGTAACGCCGTCGGCGGAGAGAATGGGCCCTCTCCTCCCTCAGCTTCGCAACCCCTGGGGAGGGACGGCTTGCATGGCCGACACCGCTAGCGTCCAAGAGCGTCCGCTGACGCTCGCTGACCTGACCGACTATTTTGCCCGAGGCAGCAAGCCCAAGGAAAGCTTCCGCGTGGGGGCCGAGCACGAGAAGTTCGGTTTCTACCTGGGTTCGCATGCGCCCGTGCCCTACGAGGGCGACAAGGGCGTCCACGCCCTGCTCACCGGGCTTCAGCGCTTCGGCTGGAAGCCGGTGATGGAAGGCCCGACGATCATCGGCCTTGAGCGCAACGGCGCCAATATCAGCCTGGAACCGGGCGGCCAGTTCGAGCTCAGCGGCGCGCCGCTCGCCACCATGCACGACATCTGCGACGAGACGGGCAAGCACCTGGACGAGGTCAAGACCGTCGCCGACGAGCTGGGCCTGGGCTTCGTGGGTCTGGGCTTCTCACCGCTGTGGACGCGGGAAGAGGTGCCGGTCATGCCCAAGGGTCGGTACGTGATCATGCGCAACTACATGCCCAAGGTCGGCAACCTGGGCCTCGACATGATGCTGCGCACCTGCACGGTGCAGGCCAATCTCGACTTCTCCAGCGAAGCCGACATGGTCGCCAAGTTCCGCATGAGCCTGGCCCTGCAGCCGATCGCCACGGCCCTATTCGCCAATTCTCCGTTTACGGAAGGCAAGCCGAACGGCTTCCTGTCGGCTCGCGCCAACGTCTGGACCGACACCGACCCGAACCGCACGGGGCTGCTGGACTTCGTGTTCGAGGACGGATTCGATTTCGAGCGCTACGCCCGCTACGCGCTGGATGTGCCGATGTACTTCGTCAAGCGGGGCGACAAGTACATCGACGTCGCCGGTCGCAGCTTCCGCGATTTCATCGAGGGCAAGCTGCCCGAGCTGCCGGGCGAGATCGCCACGATGAAGGACTGGGCCGATCACACCACCACGGCTTTCCCCGAGGTGCGCCTGAAGACCTATCTTGAAATGCGCGGCGCCGACGCCGGCCCCTGGAGCCGCCTGTGCGCCCTGCCGGCGCTGTGGACCGGCGTGTTCTATGACGATGCCGCCCTGGCCGCAGCCTGGGACCTCTGCAAGGCCTGGACGATCGAGGATCGCGAGGGCCTGCGCCGCGACGTGCCCAAGCTGGGCCTGAAGGCCAAGGTCGCCGGCCGCAGCGTGCAGGACGTGGCCAAGGACTTCGTGGCCATCGCCAAGTCGGGCCTGAAGAGCCGCGCCCAGCTGAACGGCGGCTTCCTGGACGAGACGATCTATCTGGGCGAACTGGAGCAGATCGCAGACAGCGGCGTCACCCCGGCCGAACGCCTGCTGGCGCTGTACAACGGCGAATGGCAGGGTGACATCAGCCGCGTCTTCACCGACTGCGCCTACTAGGGCCTAGAAGATCATCCGCGCCGTCGCGATGATCCCCGCCCACAGGGCGATGGTCGCCGCCAGGGCGAACAGCCGGCCCCAGGCGAGCTTGCGCTGGATCTGAGGGGTGGTCGTCGCGTGAACAGCGTCCGTCCGAAAGGAGACGTAGGCCATGGTTTCCTCCGCGCCCCTCTGATGGGAGCTAGGCTGTATGGTCGCGCTCCCAATGGTTAAAAGCGATTTAAGGCCCCGCCGCGCCTAGATCGCGCCCACGTCCTTGTAGGGTTGATCCACGTCGCGTTCGGTCCGCACCGGATCAGGCGTCTCGACATTGGGCGCCCAGTGCTCGCGCTGGCTGGTCCCCGAACCGCTGTCGGTGTGCTGGACCACTTCGTCGACATTGGCCGCCTCGGTCTCGGCCGCCGTGCGGTCGCCCAGTTCGAAGGCGACGTGTTCGGGATAGAAGGCCAGGCGGCCGGCGATCTGGCTGACCGCCGCGTAAGGGGTCTCGTACGACCACACCGCATTGTCGATGATCTGGCGGTCGCGATAGATCGTGTAGTACGAGGCGTCGCCCTTGTAGGGGCAGTGGGTCACCTTGTCGGTCCGGCGCAGGAACTCGGTCCGCACGTCGTCGCGCGGGAAGTAGAAGACGGCCGGATAGTTCGCCTCCTTCAGCACCAGCACGTCATCGCTGTCGGCGATCTCGTGGCCCTCGAACAGCACGCGCACGGTGTTCGGCGCGCGGGTGACGGTGATCGGATGGGTCTCGTCGGGGATCTTCATCGGGGGCTCCCGGGTCCAAAGAGGTTCGCCATGCAAACGCGCGACCGGGCCGCCAAGCTTCACGCCGACACGGATGACGCGAAGGTTCCGGCAAGCCGTTGCTTGTGAAACCCTCTGACGCGTGATCTTCTCCCCGCCAAATTGGGGCCGGCGGGCTGATTTGACCAAGGGGGGTCTGGTCTCCGCCACTCGTCACGTTTCAAGGCTAGCGTATGAACATCGTTATCGCCGCGGGCATTCTGGTCACGCTGGTGACCGGCATTCCCGTCGTCATCCAGCTTTTGAGGGGTCATCCGCGCGGTCTGATCATCTGCTTCCTGGCCGAGATGTGGGAGCGCTTCTCCTACTACGGCATGCGCGGCCTGCTGATCTTTTACCTGACCCAGCACTTCCTGTTCGACCCCAAGGTCGCCAGCGGCCACTACGGCTCCTACACCTCGCTGGTCTATATCGTGCCCCTGCTGGGCGGCTTCCTGGCCGACCGCTATCTGGGCACCCGCAAGGCCGTGGCGTTCGGGGCCATCCTGCTGGTCGCCGGCCATCTGGCCATGGCGGTCGAGGGCAGGCCGGCGGTCCAGACCCTGACCTATGCCGGCCAGACCTACCAGTTCCAGGCCGACGGGCGAGGCGAGGAGCGGGTGGCCAAGATGATCGTGGCCGGCAAGCCCTATGACGTCACCGCCACCGAGGCGGGCGACTTCTCGATCAGGAACCTGCCGGCGGATGCGGGCCTGCCCGCCGTGCTGCCCAAGGGCGCCTACAAGCTGGACGTCGCCGACCGCGACCCGATGTACCTGAACATCTTCTGGCTGGCGCTGTCGCTGATCATCGTCGGCGTCGGCTTCATGAAGTCGAACGTCGCGGCCCTGGTCGGCCAGCTCTATCCGCAGGGCGATCCGCGTCGCGATCCAGGCTTCACCCTCTACTATTTCGGCATCAACCTGGGTTCGTTCTGGGCCTCGATCCTGTGCGGCATCCTGGGCGTCAACATCGGCTGGTGGGCCGGCTTCGGCGCGGCGGGCCTGGGGATGCTGGCCGGCTTCATCATCTTCGTGCTGGGCAAGCCCTGGCTGCTGGGCAAGGGCGAACCGCCCGAGGGCGCCAAGCTGAAGGAGAAGGTCGCCGGCCCGATCACCCGCGAGCTGGTGATCTACGGGATTTCGCTGCTGGCGGTGGTCGCGGTGTTCCTGGTCGTCCAGCGCACGCCGGTGGTCAATGTCACCCTGCTGGCCGGCATGTTCGGCTCGCTGGGCTATATCCTGTGGTTCGCCTTCGCCAAGTGCGACAAGGTCGATCGCGAGCGCCTGCTGCTGGCCACGGTGCTGGTGCTGGGCGCGGTGGTGTTCTGGACCCTGTTCGAACAGGCCGGTTCGTCGCTGAATCTGTTCGCGGCCACCAATGTCGATCTGAAGCTGCTGTCCAAGCCGGTCGAGTGGTTCGGCGGTTCCGTGGTGCTGGGCGCGCCCGGCCAGCTGGCCGCTGCGGGGATCTCGACGGCCGGCAAGTTCTGGATCAACACCGACTTCAACGCCGCCCAGACCCAGGCCATCAACGCCGGCTGGATCCTGATCTTCGCCCCGGTCTTCGCCGCCCTGTGGACGGTGCTGACCGCGCGCGGGATCAACCCCAACCCGATGATCAAGTTCGGCCTGTCGCTGATCCAGGTCGGGGCCGGTTTCCTGATCCTGCTGATCGGCGCCAACTTCGCCGACGGCGCCTTCCGCATGCCGCTGATCTTCCTGGTGCTGATGTACATGCTGCACACGGGCGGCGAGATGTGCATGTCGCCGGTCGGTCTGTCGCAGATGACCAAGCTGTCGCCGGTCCAGATGGTCTCGTTCGTAATGGCCGTCTGGTACATGGCCCTGGCCATGGCCAACCTGTTCGGCAGCTGGATCGCCGCCATCGCCTCGACCGAGACCATTGGCGGCCAGGTCCTGAACCCCGCCGCCGCCATGGCCCAGTCGCTGCTGGTGTTCAAGATCATCGGCCTGGCCGCCATCGGCCTGGGCGTGCTGTTCCTGGCCCTGTCGCCGGTCCTGAAGAGGTGGTCGCACGGCGCCGACGAGACCGATCCGCTGCCGATCGCGGATCCGACGGTGCAAGGCCAAGCATGAACCGAAGGAAGGGCCCCCGGCGGCTTGCCCGGGGGCCCTTCGCGAGGCGTGGAGGGGCCACGCCTCTATTCGGCTAGGGACGGTCCTGGCGGAGGCTCAGACCGCCAGGACCGTTTCCGCTCCCTAGCCGAAACTCTTGCGCACCTTGACGAACAGGTACGGCTCGAACGGCAGCTCGCGCGTCTCGACCTGGGTGACGACTCCCGAGGCGCGGCTGCCGGCGTACATCACCCGGGTGCGGGTCTTGCGCCGGCTGGTCCAGTTGGCCAGTTCGGTGCGGATGGTCAGGTCCTTGCGCGGCCGCCATTCGACGAAGCCTTCCAGCCACTGCTCGAACGCGAAGGTCCGCACCTCGCCGATCCGGTAGTAGCGCTGCTCGTTCTGGCAGTTGGTGATCACACCCCAGCTCCACTGACCGCCGGGCATGTCGCGCGTGAAGCTGACATTGCAGGTGAACGGCGTCTGGCCCGAGATCCGCCGCTTGGCGTGGGTCACCGGATCGCGCACCTGGCTTTGGGCCCAGCTGAAGCGGGCCTTCAGCTGGCCGCCGCTGACATGCAGCCGGTCGGTCGGGACGGTCAGGTTGGCCTGATAGACGTCGCTCTTGCCGTCGCCGATGTTGCCCGGCGCCTCGAAGACCGTGTTGATCGGGATGACGTCGACGACGTCCTGCAGCTCGGCGTGGCGCCAGCTCAGCACCAGCGCGCCGCCGCCCCAGAAGCGCTTCTCCCAGGCCGCCTCGGCCACCCACTTGCGCTCGGGGACGAGGTCCGGATTGCCGGCGTCGACCGTGCCGGTCTCGATGCCCGCCGACGAGACGAAGTCGCCGAAGTCCAGCTGGCCGACCTCGCGCTCGATGCGGAACCGCAGCTGGTCGGTCGTGGTCGGCGACCAGGTCGCGAGCACCCGGGGCTTGGGATAGAAGAACGATTTCGAAAGGTCCGTGTCGCCGCTCTGGCTGATGCGCGAGACCTCCAGCCGCGCGCCGGCCTCGACGTTCAGCTTCGAGCTGGCCCGCCAGATCGCCTTGCCCGACAGCTCGCCGCGAAACTCCTCGACCTTGACCTGGGCGGCCGGCAGCGGGATGGCGACGCCGTTCTCGAAATAGCGGGTGTCCCCGTCCAGGACGTTGTAGGCGCCTTCCAGCCCGGCCTCGAACGACAGGCTGTCGCTGCGGCGGTGCTTCAGCTCCGAGCGCAGGATGGTCTCGCCGGTGTCGGTGCGGGCCTTGTAGTCGACGAACAGGCGAGGGTCCTCGAAGGTCGAGCCGTAGATCTCGCGGTTCAGGTTCTGCAGCAGGACGAGCTGCAGGTCCGAGCGCGCCGACAGGGGGCGGTCGTAGCGCGCCCCGAACTCGCCGGCCCAGTTGTGCAGCTTCTCGCCGGTGACTTCGCGGCCGGGGGCGGGGAAGACCCGCGTGGCGGTGACGTCGCGGTCGTAGCCGAAGTACTCCAGCTTGGCGTTGACTCGCGTCTTGCCGCCCAGCAGCGGCTGCTGCACCGCGCCGCGCAGGATGTAGTTGTAGATCGTGTCGTAGCCCTTCAACGCGTCCTTGGCGGTCGGGACGCCGGCGCCGTCGGTGCGGAGACGCACGCCGCCGTCATAGGTGTTGTCGGTGCGATCCTGGGTGGCCTTCAGCGAGCCTTCGATGGCGCGGTCGCCCTCGCGGCGCGAGCCTTCCAGCTCGATGATCGGACCGAACAGCCCGTCCGGATAGACGTAGGTCTGCAGGTTCATCACCTTCTGGACCTGCACCGTGCGCTTGAGCACGATGTTGGCCATCACCGTGCGGCCCTGCATGTCGACGCCTGGCGCGCCGCCGCGGATCAGGTCGATGCGCTCGACCGTCGGCGCCGCGATCCGGCGCAGCATGTCCTCCAGCGATTCGCTCTTGGTGGTGGGACGTTCGCCGTTGATCAGCACATTGCCCGCCGCGCCCGCGAAGCCTCGCACATTGTCGCCCTGGTCCAGGGTGAAGCCGGGGAGGCGGGTGATCATGTCCAGCGCCGTGCTGGGCTGGGCGGCGGCGAAGAACGCCGGCGGATAGGGGATGACGCCGCGCTGGCTCGGATCGGGATCCTGGACATCGGCGGCGGGAACGGCGGCCGTGGCGGCCGCGGCGCCGACCGCCTGGTCCTCGTCGAGCGGAGCTAGGCTGGCCATGGCCATCAGCAGCGCGGTCGCCAGCATCGCGTTCGTCCCCATGAAGGGCCCTCCCCAGGGCCCGTTTCCGTCGAGGGACGGTGGCGCTGGCGGTCGCGCGATGAAAGTTACAAGCGTGAAATGTGGATTAAATCGCGGACATGTTGCCGCCGATCACTTGGAGCGGCGGCTCTAGACCGCCGTTCCCCCCACCGTCAGGCCGGTGATCTTCAGGCTGGGTTGGCCCACGCCGACCGGCACGCCCTGGCCGGACTTGCCGCAGACGCCGATGCCGGGGTCGAAATCGAAGTCGTTGCCGATCATCGTCACGCGGGTCAGGGCGCTGGGGCCGTCGCCGATCAAGGTCGCGCCCTTGACCGGGGCGGTGATCTTGCCGTTCTCGACCAGATAGGCCTCGGTGCACTGGAAGACGAACTTGCCGTTGGTGATGTCGACCTGACCGCCGCCGAAGTTGGCGCAGTAGAGACCGCGCTTCAGCGAGGCGATCATCTCCTGGGGATCGTCATGGCCGGCCAGCATGCCGGTGTTGGTCATGCGCGGCATCGGCATGTGGGCGTAGGACTGGCGGCGGCCGTTGCCGGTGGCCTTCATGCCCATCAGGCGCGCGCTCATGCGATCGTGCATATAGCCGACCAGGACGCCATCCTCGATCAAGACCGTACGTTCCGTGGGGGTGCCCTCGTCGTCGACGGTCAGCGAGCCGCGGCGGCCGGGGATCGAGCCGTCGTCGAACACGGTGACGCCCTTGGCGGCCACCCGCTCTCCGATGCGGCCCGAGAAGGCGCTGATGCCCTTGCGGTTGAAGTCGCCTTCCAGGCCGTGGCCGACGGCCTCGTGCAGCAGCACGCCGTTCCAGCCCGGACCCAGCACCACGTCCATCTCGCCGGCCGGGCAGGCGACGGCGTCCAGATTGACCAGCGCCATGCGCAAGGCCTCGTCGACCTGGCCCTGCCACCTGTCCGGCGAGATCCAAGCGGAGAAGCCCGCGCGGCCGCCGGCCCCGGAACTGCCGGTCTCGCGACGACCGTCCTTCTCGACGGTGACCTGGACGTTGACCCGCACCAACGGGCGCACGTCGCGGATCAGCCTGCCATCGGCGCGCAGGATTTCGACCACGCGGCGCTCGCCGGCCATTGAAGCCATCACCTGCACGACCCGCGGGTCGCGGGCCCGGGCGAAGGCGTCGATCTCCTGCAGCAGGGCGACCTTGTCGGAGAACTCGGGCGCGCTGACCGGATTGTCCTCGCCGTAGAGCTTTTCGTTGGTGGCGCGGGGACCTTCCGCGCTGACGCCGGCGTGGCCGCGCTTGGCCAGGCTGGCCGAATCGGCGGCGCGGCGGATGGCGGCTTCGCTGATCTCGGCGGCGTGCGCGTAGCCGGCCGTCTCGCCGGCCACCACGCGCAGGCCGAACCCCTCGCCGCTGTCGTAGGAGGCGCTCTTCAGGCGTCCGTCGTCGAAGACGAAGGCCTCGCTCTCGGAGCGTTCGAGGAACAGCTCGCCGTCGTCGGCGCCGGCCAGGGCCTCGCCCAGGATGGCCCGGGCGTTGTCGGGATCGACGCCGGCGGCGTCCAGCAGCGAAAGGGAAGAGGCGGGGATCGGAGCGTTCATGGGCCTACAGGTAGGCCTTCCGAACGCGTCCGTCACCCCGCCCCTTTTGTCGCGGTCCCATACAGGACCGGATCAGTACTCGCGGCGGACCTCGCCGGAGCCGGTGATCTCGCTGCTGACCGACTTCGGTTCCGTGCGCAGCTCGACATCGCCGCTGCCGGAGATGTCGATCTTGGCCTTGCCGGTGGCGAACACCGCGCCGCCGCCGCTGCCCGAGACGTCGACCACGGCGTCCTTGGTCTTCAGGTCGCTCAGATTGACGTAGCCCGAGCCGGAGCTGTCGATCGCCGCCATCTCGACCCGGCCGGCGGCGCTGACGTCGCCACTGCCGCTGGCCTGGACCGTGAAGGTCGGGTGGTCGTAGCGGCGGATGTCCAGGTCGCCCGAGCCGCGCACGTCGAACTTGGTGACGTCCGGGGCGATGACCGTGATCTTCACCCGTTCGGACTCGCTCTCGTAGTGCACGCCCATGGCGTTGATCGTGATGCTGCCCTCGCCGTCGCCATCGTCGCCGTCGGCCAGGCTGATGTGGCCGCCGTCGACGCGCAGGCGGTCCAAATAGGTCTTGGGGCCCGAGGCGACGATCTTGGCGTCGGCGCCCTGGACGAACACCACGTCGACTGGCAGGTCGATGCGCAGCTCGTCCTTGCCCGTCCAGGGGAACGTGCGGTCGAAGTTCGGCGCGGCCCGTTGGCCCTGGATGCTGAGGTGGCGTCCGGTGCGGATGACCTTGCCGTTGTCGCGGATGACGATGGTGTCGTCGCCGTTGATCGGGAAGGTCCAGCCGTTCTTGATGATTTCCGGGCCGGCGATGGCCGCGACCCCGGCGAAGCAGCCGATGGCGAGCGCGAAGCTGGCCCCGGCGACGATGAGCGTATTGCGGATCAACATGGTCCCCTCCTAGTCCCGCTCAAGCTTGTTCGATGGCCGGCTTCAGCAGCCGGTAGTGAAGGCGGGCGTACCAGACGACCGCATTGACGACCCCGACCGTGACCAGCGTCAGCAGGGCGCCGAGCGTGGTGGCCAGACCCATCAGGCCGATGCCCGTCAGGAAGGCGACGATCGGGCCGCCAGGCGGTCCGGTCAGCGGGCCGACGGCGAAGACGAAGCCGCCGGCGATGAAGATCGCCACCACGGCGGCCATCACGCCGAACAGGGAGGCCAGCACGCCCATCAGCAGGGGCAGCAGGAACATCACGTCCAGGGCCCCCAGGCCGATCAGGGCGATGACCGCGGCCATGGCGTTGGAAGGCGTCTTCTTCTCTTCCCAGGATTTCAGACCGTTTTCGGCGCGCAGCTCGCGGGCCAGGCGGTCGGGGTCGCCGAGGGCGGCGGCGGTCTCCGCTTCGCTCCGTCCGGCTTCCTGGGCGTCGGCGAAGTGAGCCTCGTGGTCGGCGACGATGTCGGCGATCTGGGTCACCGGCAGGCCGACCAGGCCGCGGCGCAGGCGGGCGATGAACTCGGCGCGGGTCATGCGGCCTCTCCCACGATGGCGTTGACCGCGGTCGAGAAGGTGTTCCATTCGGCCTTCTGCTGTTCCAGGCTTTGTCGCCCGGCGGCGGTCAAGCGGTAGTACTTGCGCGGCGGACCGCTCTGGCTTTCCACCAGATAGGTCTCGACCAGTCCGTCCGACTGCATGCGGCGCATCAGCGGATAGATCGTCCCTTCCCCCATATCGATGTCCCTCGTGAGCCTGCTGGCGATCTCGTAGGCGTAGCTGTCGGCGTGCGAGAGCAGGGCCAGCACGCAGAGCGCCAGCACGCCTTTCTTCAGTTGGATCTCAATCGTTTCCGGCACGGCGTCCTTGCCTCCGTTGATGCTCTCTTCTATCGCCAGGTACTATGCATCACAAGGTACCTTGCCATGAACAATACGTAATGTTGCGGAACGCCGTTCGGGGTGTTGTTGAGAGGGGTTCTTAACTGAAGCGCGCCCTTTGCGGCCCATGGCGGGGAGGCGCGCGCAATCCCATGTCGCACGCGTGGTCTCTGCCGCTTGGCAAGGGCTGGCGATGCGCGTATGCAGCCTGCGGACCGACCATCGGGCGGACTGGGCGTCGACGCGCGACTCACTATGAGGCAAGTCGATCGCAGGGGGCCGTATCGGGGGTCGTAATACGCAGACTCGGCGCGGCGTGGCTTTGATCGTGGTCAAACGATCGAGGTCAAATCGCCGCCGAAACGGGCCGTGAGGGATATGAAGGCGCAATTTTCGGGGATTCGGCGGATCATGTCGGGCGCGTCCGCGCTCGCCGCCTCAATGGTGTTCTCTGGGATGTTCGCGGGGCAAGCCCTCGCCGAGGATCTGCTGGGCCAGCCGACGCCGGGGGCGATCGACCTTCAGCCGGCCGCTTCCGAGCTGAAGCACCACGCGATCCAGTTCCACAACCTGGTCCTGATGCCGATCATCACGGCCATCACCTTGCTGGTGCTGGGCCTGCTGATCTGGATCGTGGTCCGCTACAACAAGAAGGCGAACCCGGTCCCGGCCAAGTTCAGCCACAACACCACGATCGAGATCATCTGGACGGTCGTTCCCGTCCTGATCCTGATGGTCATCGCCATCTTCTCGTTCCGCCTGCTGTTCCACTACAACAACATGCCCAAGCCCTACATGACCGTGAAGGCCACGGGCTATCAGTGGTACTGGGGCTACGAATATCCCGACCAGAAGATCAGCGAGATCGTGTCGCTGCCGCTCACCAAGGAACAGGCCGACGCCAAGAAGGTCCCGTACCTGCTGGCCGCCGACAAGGCGATGGTCGTTCCCGTGGGCAAGGTCGTCCGCGTCCAGGTCACCGGCGCCGACGTGATCCACGCCTTCGCCCTGCCGGCGTTCGGCCTCAAGATCGACGCCATCCCGGGCCGCCTGAACGAAACCTGGTTCAAGGCCGAGAAGGTCGGCGTCTACTACGGCCAGTGCTCGGAACTGTGCGGTGTCGACCACTCGAACATGCCGATCGAGATCCACGTGGTCTCGCAGGGCGAGTTCGACGCCTGGGTCAAGGAAAAGGTCGCTCCGCCGGCTCCGGCCGCTGCGCCGGCCGCTCCGGCCGCGACCCCCGCCTCGGCTCCGGCCGCCGCCCCCGCTTCCGCTCCGGCCGCGGCTCCCGCCGCGCCGGCGGCCTAAGACTACGTAGGATAGAAGTCCGATGGCTCACGCCGCAGACACCCATGGCCACGGCGGTCACGACGACGCCGACCACAAGCCGCCCTTCTTCGCCCGCTGGTTCTTCTCGACGAACCACAAGGACATCGGCACGCTGTACATCCTGTTCGCCATCATGGCGGGCATCGTCGGCGGCGCCCTGTCGGGCCTGATCCGCTGGGAGCTGATGCACCCGGGCATCCAGGTCTTCACCGACAACGGTCTGCTGGCCCAGCTGGGCGTGTTCAAGGGCAAGCATGGCTTCAACGCCGTGGTCACCGCCCACGCCCTGATCATGATCTTCTTCATGGTCATGCCCGCGATGATCGGCGGCTACGGCAACTGGTTCGTGCCGATCATGATCGGCGCGCCGGACATGGCCTTCCCGCGGATGAACAACATTTCGTTCTGGCTGCTGGTCGCCGCCTGGATCCTGCTGGTCACCTCGATGTTCGTCGATGGCGGCCCGGGCCACGGCTTCGGCGGCGGCTGGACGATCTATCCGCCGCTGTCGACCATCGGCCACAAGGGTCCGGCCATGGACCTGGCGATCCTGTCGCTCCACCTGGCCGGCGCTTCGTCGATCCTGGGCGCGATCAACTTCATCACCACGATCTTCAACATGCGCGCGCCGGGCATGACCCTGCACCGCATGCCGCTGTTCGCCTGGTCGGTGCTGATCACCGCCTTCCTGCTGCTGCTGTCGCTGCCCGTCCTGGCCGGCGCCATCACCATGCTGCTGACCGACCGCAACTTCGGCACCCACTTCTTCGATCCGGCCGCCGGCGGCGACCCCGTCATGTTCCAGCACCTGTTCTGGTTCTTCGGCCACCCGGAAGTGTACATCCTGATCCTGCCGGGCTTCGGCATCATCAGCCACATCGTCTCGACCTTCTCCAAGAAGCCGGTCTTCGGCTATCTGGCGATGGCCTACGCGATGGTCGCCATCGGCTTCGTCGGCTTCGTCGTGTGGGCGCACCACATGTACACCGTCGGCATGAGCATCAACCTGCGCGCCTACTTCGTGGCCGCCACGATGATCATCGCCGTCCCGACGGGCGTGAAGATCTTCAGCTGGATCGCCACGATGTGGGGCGGTTCGATCAGCTTCAAGACGCCCATGCTGTGGGCGATGGGCTTCATCTTCCTGTTCACGGTCGGCGGCGTCACCGGCGTCGTCCTGTCCAACGCCGGCATCGACTACAGCCTGCACGACACCTACTACGTGGTGGCCCACTTCC
>CBIHOB010000070.1:0-23740 GCA_966211605.1 uncultured Caulobacter sp. | reverse complement strand
ACCGCGCCGCCGTCGGCCGCCTGGATGTTGGCGATGGTGATGAAGTGCGGGGCCAGGCCCGTCTCGCCGGCCTTGCGGACGGCGAAGTACTTCTGGTGCGTACGCATCGAGGTGCGGATCACCTCGGGCGGCAAATCGAGGAACGCAGGGTCCATGTCGCCCAGCACCGGCGTCGGCCATTCGGCGAGGCCCGCGACTTCATCGAGCAGGCCCTGGTCCTCGACCAGTTCCAGATGACGGGCGAAGCACAAGGTCTTGCAGCCTTCGAGGATGCGTTCCTTGCGCTCTTCCACGTCGAGAACGACGTAGTGGGCTTCCAGCGCCGCCGCATATTCGTCGAAGTCCTTCACGACGAACGGCTTGGCGTCCCCCATGAAGCGGTGGCCTTCGGTGACGTCGCCGCTTTGGACGCCCTCGATGGCGAATGGCACGACCTCGCGGTCCAGCACGCACAGGATACGCTTCAGCGGCCGCACCCAGCGCAGCTTCTTGGTCCCCCAGATCATCGACTTGGGCCACGGGAAGGCGCGGACGATGGCCTCGACCATCTCGGCGACGATCTCCGGGGTCGGGCGACCCTTCTTCTCGATGAAGGCCATCCAGACGCCGTCGCGCTCGACCAGCTGGTCTTGCGTCAGACCCGCCTTGCGCAGGAAGCCTTCCATGGCCTGCGGCGGGGCGCCGACGCGGGGCCCCTTGAGCTCTTCCTTGCGGTCGGCCTGGGCCAGCGGCAGGCCTTCGGCCACCAGGGTCAGGCGGCGCGGGCCGGCGAAGGTCTTCAGGGCCTCGGGCAGGAAGCCGGCGGCGGCCAGGTGCTCGCGCGCCATCCGCTCCAGGTCCTTGGCGGCCTGGGCCTGCATGCGGGCGGGGATCTCTTCCGAGAACAGTTCGAGGAGAAGTTGGGGCATCGTTACTTACGCGGCTTCCTGCTGCTCGACCCAGGCGCTGGCGCACAGCTTGCAAAGGTCGCGGATGCGGCCGATGTAGCTGGCGCGCTCGGCGACGGCGATCGCGCCGCGGGCGTTCATCAGGTTGAAGAGGTGGCTGGCCTTGAGGACCATGTCGTAGGCGGGCAGCACCAGGGCCTTGTCCTGGTACGAGCGGGCCAGCATCAGGGGGACCTGCTCTTCCATCTGCTCGAACTGCTGCTTCAGCACCGCGACGTCGTAGCCGTGGAAGTTGGCCTCCGACTGCTGGCGCTCGTTCTCCAGGAACACGTCGCCATAGGTCGTCGCGCCGAGGGCTGAGTCGGGGTCGTTGAACGGCAGGTCATAGACGTTGTCGACGCCGAACACGTACATGGCCAGGCGCTCCAGGCCGTAGGTCAGTTCGCCGGCCACCGGCGAGACGTCCAGGCCGCCCACCTGCTGGAAGTAGGTGTACTGCGACACTTCCATGCCGTCGCACCAGACTTCCCAACCCAGGCCCCAGGCCCCGACGGTCGGGTTCTCCCAGTCGTCCTCGACGAAGCGGATGTCGTGGGTGCGCAGATCCAGGCCGATCGCCTCCAGCGAGCCCAGATACAGGTCCTGCATGTTCTCGGGGTTCGGCTTCAGGATCACCTGGTACTGATAATAGTGCTGCAGCCGGTTGGGGTTCTCGCCATAGCGGCCGTCGCCCGGACGGCGCGAGGGCTGCACATAGGCGGCGTTCCAGGGCTTGGGGCCCAGGGCGCGCAGCACCGTTGCCGGGTGCAGGGTCCCTGCCCCCACCTCCACGTCATGCGGCTGCAGGATGATGCAACCCTGCTGGCTCCAGTAGTTATGGAGCGTCAGGATCAGGCTTTGGAAGGACTTGGGTTTTTCGCGCGACATCAATCGAAGCAGGCCTAGAAAAAAGTCGGCGGACCATAGGGCCCGCCGACTGCTGCTTCAAGCGAAGTCCGAAGCTTAAAAGGGCTAGTTGCCCTTGGGCGTCGTGTGACGGCCGCCGTTCGACATCGGGCCGCCGTACTTGGCGCGGTTGGCCTTGGTGTCGGGGACCGGACCATTCGAGACGACGTTGGGATCGCCGGCCTTGAGCGAGGCCTGAGCGTCCGGCGTCATCGACGACACCGGCACGACGCCCGACGCGTCCACGCCCGCGGCCGGAGCCGCCGGGGTCGAGGTGGCCGGATCGGCGGCCAGATCCGCCGCCGCGGTCGGCGAGGTCGCTGTCTGGGCGGACGGCGTGGTCGCATCGGCCGTGGCCGGAGCTGCCTGCCCAGCCGGCGCGGCCGGCGCGGTCTGTTCGTTGGCCGCCACGTTCATCGTCGCGCCCGCGTCGGTCGCCGCCGGCGCGGCCGAGGCCTGCAGGCCCGGGACGTCCTTGGGCAGCAGCACCTTGTCGACCACGTGCAGCACGCCGTTGCTGGCCAGCACGTCCGTCTGCAGGATGTTGGCGTCGTCGACCTTGGGCTGGGCGCCGCTGCCGTCCAGCAGCAGGGGCGAGCCCTCGACGCTCTTCACCTCGCCCTTGGCGCCCTTGATCTTGGTGGAGTCCACCTTGGCGTTGATCAGGTGATAGGTCAGCACCTTCTGCAGCAGGGGCCCGTTCTCGGGCAGCATCAGCTTGTCCAGCTCGCCCGCCGGCAGGGCCGCGAAGGCCGCGTCGGTCGGGGCGAAAAGGGTCAGGTTCTGATTGGTCTTCAGCACGCTGGTCAGGTTCACGGCCGAGACCGCCTTGAGGAAGGTCGTGAACTGGCCCGAGGCGGTGGCGGTGTCGATCAGGTCGCCCTTGGCGACGACCGGCGCGGCGGCGGCCGGCGCCTGTCCGGCGGGCGCCGGAGCAGTCGAGGTTTGAGCATGGGCGGCGCCGGCCAGCAGGGCGATAGCCGCGGCGGCGGTCAGGAGACGCGAGGAGGTCATGGTCGAGTTCCTTTCGGTTCGAGCGGTGTACGCCCGGACCCGGGACTCGGTTCCGCGATCACGGGCTCGTGATCACAGTCAAGCTCAACCTCAAAAAGAACATCACAGCGCGTCTCCCAGAAAAGCAGCGCAACCGGATCATGATCGGCAGATTTTCCGGGCCTTCAATACAAGCGCAGGACCGCATGGCGAAGTGGATCAGACGATCGCCGCCTGCCCCATCTTAGGCCAGGACCTCGAATACACATCGCGCCGGCGCCGGTTGCCTGAGCCGGCCGGCATGTCATTCGCGACACGCGGTCCATGCGGGAAGAAGGCCCGTAGAGCGAACCCAGGGGGCGAGGCCTTAGGGATTCCCACGACCAGAACAAGAACCACTCCGGCCGCCACGCCTGTCCCGTCCGATCAAATCGCCGGTTTCTGACGCAATTGAAGCGTTTGGCGCACAGTTTTTAGGCGCCTTGCCTATTTCCTTTCCAAATCCTTGTCCGCGAGCCCCGTCATGGAACCGTCGCCGATAGCGTGGCCGGGCCGGGGAAACGATGCAGCGCGTAAAGGCGGCGTCGGCGGTGATCACATCGGGGGCGGGTTTCGCTTTCGACCAACCAAGCAAAGCAAGCCCGCGGCAGCAGCGGGTCGGAGCAAGGCGGATGAAACTGATCATAGCGGTCGTCAAACCCTTCAAGCTGGACGAGGTGCGCGAAGCGCTCGTCTCCGCCGGCGTCGAAGGCCTGACGGTGTCGGAAGTGAAAGGCTACGGCCGCCAGAAGGGCCAGACCGAGATCTATCGGGGCGCCGAATACCAGGTGAATTTCGTGCCCAAGGTGAAGCTGGAAGCGGTCGTGGACGATGCGTCCGCCGCCAAGGCCGTCGAAGCGGTCAAGGCCGCCGCGGCCACCGGCAAGATCGGCGACGGCAAGATCTTCGTCCTGAACGTCGAGGAAGCCGTCCGCATCCGCACCGGCGAAACCGGCTCGGCCGCTCTGTAACGCATCGGGAAAAGGGGATACCGACGATGAAACTCACCTTCAAACCGCTGGCCGGGCTCTTGCTCGCCGCGACCCTGGCGGGGGCCCCGCTGGGGGCGACCGCCTTCGCCCAGGAGACCGCGCCGGCCGCCGCCGCCGCGACCACGGCCGCGCCCGCCGAGGCCGCGCCGGCTCCCGCCGCCGCCACGCCCGCCCCTGCTCCGGCCGCCGCGCCCGCCATCGTCGACAAGAACGACAAGGGCGACAACGCGTGGATGCTGACCTCCTCGCTGCTGGTCCTGCTGATGATCCTGCCGGGCCTGGCGCTGTTCTACGGCGGCCTGGTCCGCGCCAAGAACATGCTGTCGGTCATGATGCAGGTCTCGACTGTCGCCCTGATCGGCTTCGTCGCCTGGGTCCTGTGGGGCTACAGCTTCGCCTTCACCGACGGCGGCAGCTGGGACACCTTCGTGGGCGGCCTGGGCCGTCTGTTCCTGAAGGACGTGACCCCGGCCAGCAACGTCGCGACGTTCTCGACCGGCGTGGTGATCCCCGAGTTCACCTTCATCTCGTTCCAGTCGACCTTCGCGGCCATCACCGCCGCCCTGGTGGTCGGCTCGCTGGTCGAGCGCATGAAGTTCGCCGCCATCGTCGCCTTCGCCGTCCTGTGGCCGCTGCTCTCGTACTACCCGATGGCCCACATGGTCTGGTGGTGGCCGGGTCCTGACGCGATCGCCACGGCGCCGACCGCGCCGATCAAGTCGGGCCTGATCTGGGGCTTCGGCGCCCTGGACTTCGCCGGCGGCACCGTCGTCCACATCAACGCCGGCATCGCCGCCCTGGTCGGCGCCCTGATCCTGGGCAAGCGCCAAGGCTTCGGCAAGGAGCCGATGCCCCCGCACTCGCTGACCCTGACCCTGGTCGGCGCCGGCCTGCTGTGGGTGGGCTGGTTCGGTTTCAACGCCGGTTCGAACCTGGAGTCGAACGGCTACGCCTCGCTGGCCATGATCAACACCTTCGTCGCCACCGCGGCCGCCGGCCTGTCGTGGATCGTCGTCGAGTGGGTCACCCGCAAGAAGCCGTCGGCCCTGGGCCTGGCCTCGGGTATTGTCGCCGGCCTGGTGGCCGTCACCCCGGCCGCCGGCTTCGCCGGTCCGATGGGTTCGGTGATCCTGGGCCTGATCGTCTCGCCGATCTGCATCTTCTTCTGCTCGGTCGTGAAGAACGCCTTCAAGTATGACGACAGCCTGGACGCCTTCGGCATCCACGGCGTGGGCGGCATCGTCGGCGCCATCGGCACCGGCTTCCTGGTCAACCCGGCCTGGGGCGGCGCCGGCATCGTCGACTACACCAGCTGCGCCAAGGATGGCGACCTGTCGACCTGCGACAACGCCGTCTACAACATGGGCACGCAGGTGCTGGCCCAGTTGAAGGGCGTCGGCGTCACGATCGTGTGGTCGCTGGTGGCTTCGCTGATCGTCTTCTTCGTGATCAAGCTGATCATCGGCCTCAAGGCTTCGCCGGAAGCCGAGGAAGAAGGCCTGGATATCTCGGAACACGGCGAACGCGCCTACCACAGCTAGGCTGGCGGCAGGGGCTTTCCCCGAAAGGCGAAGGGCGCGGAGGGAAACCTCCGCGCCCTTTCTCTTTGGGTCTCGATCGGCCAAGCTCGCACCGCTTAGACTGGAGATCGCCGTGGACGCCCAACTGTTCCTGCTTTGCGTCCTGACCTTCGTGATCCACCTGATCGGGGCCCTGGCCTACGCCGTGCGCATCGCCGGCGTGCGCACGCGGCGGATCGCCATGTCGTTCGCCCTGTTCAACGTGCTGGTGCTTTTGTCGCGCGCTTCCAACGCGTTCCAAGGCCCCTTCCTGTCCAAGCGGATCGAGACCGACCTGCTGGCCGGGACCGGTCACCACCTGCTGGCCGACTTCCAGTGGCTGATGGCCAGCGCCAGCCTGGCGGCCCTGGTCGGCGCCCTGGCGATCCCGACGGCCCAGCGCCTGTTCACGCGCGCCGTCGCCCACTTCCAGATCCACCGTTCCGTGCCCAGGCTCTTGATGCACGCCTTCGCCAAGGGCGGGCTTGGCTACATCCGCGAGGCCGTCGCCCTTCCCTCGCCCAGCCACCTGAAGACCCTGAAGCAGAAGATCGACGTCCCGACGCGGGTGATCGTCCTGAACGTCCTGGCCCAAGCCCTGCTGACCGTCGGGGTGTTCGCCTCGCTCTACGCGGGCTATCTGGATCCGCAGTTCCGCGTGACCGCCGTCAGCCTGTCGTCGGTGATCAACGGCGTCGCCACCATCCTGCTGTTCGTGCTGATCGACCCAGCGCTGTCGATCATGACCGACGACGTCATGGACGGACGGATCAGCGAGCCGGCCTTCCGCCGCGCGGTCGTCTGGTTCGCCGGCAGCCGGGTGGCGGGCGCCGCGCTGGCCCAGCTGCTGCTGGTCCCGGCGGCCAGCGGTGTCGTGTTCCTCGCGCGCCTGATTTAGAGAGACCTATCTAGATCCGGCGCGCCGTGACGATCGGCACGACCGGCGAGAGCATCTGCCCCTTCATCACCGGATTGGTCGCTTCGCCGGGCGTCGGCAGGTTCAGGATCTTGTGGACGATCTCCATGCCCTTGATCACCTGGCCGAAGGCCGCGAAGCCGACATTGTCGCCCTCGGCGGCCGGAGTGGCGTCCAGGTAAGGCGCCTCGCCCACGCAGATGAAGAAGTCGCTGTCGCCGGACCCAGGCTCCTTGCGAGCCAGCGACACCGCGCCGTCGACGTGGCGCAAGCCGGTCTGGGTGGTCGGCTCGTGGGCGACGGGCTTGAGCACCTTCTTCGGGTCGCCTTGCAGGCCGCCTTCGATGAGGCCGTAGTCGACGGGGCTGTTGGCCTTGGCCGAGCGCCAGAAGCTGGCGCCGTCATAGAGCTTCTTGTCCACGTACTGCAGGAAGTTGGCCACGGTCAGCGGCGCCTACCTGGCCTTAAGAGCGATCACAATCGGACCCAAGCTGGTGTCGAGGCTGACCAGGATATCGCCGGGGCCTGGCACGATCGGCGTCGGCGGCAGGTTCAGCACCTGGGCCGCGGCTATGCCTGGCGCGGCGGCCAATCCCCCCAAGGCGGCGAGAACGTCACGGCGCTTCATACTCAGCTCCTCAGCTCAAGCGGCAGCGCCGCACCCACCAGTCCGGCCGCATCGCCTCCAGCCGCTCGGCCAGGGTCTCAGCCTCGATGTCTCCGGCGCACAGGGCGAAGCAGGTCGCCCCCGAGCCGGACATCCGGACCAACAGACTTTCGGGCTCCTCGCGCAGGACGTCCAGCACCTCGCCGATGCGGGGCGCCAGGCTCACGGCCGGCGTCTCCAGGTCGTTGCGGGTGGCCACCGTCAGCCAGGCGGCGACCTCCTCGGCGCTTTCCAAGTCGCTGGGCAGGAACGGCCGCCGGGCGCCGTCAGAATGCACGGCCGCGTCATAAGCGCGATAGACAGCGCCGGTCGGCGAAGGGACGCCGGGATTCACCAGCACCGCGTTCAGCTCGGGCAGCTTCGGCGCGGGCGACAGGATCTCCCCTCGCCCCTCGGCCATCAGCGCCACGGCCCGCAGGCAGGCGGCGCCGTCCGCGCCCAGGCTGGCCGCCAGGGGCTCCAGATCGTGATCGGAGAGATCGGGCGCCAGGGCGTCGCGCAGCAGCTTCAGGGCCGCGCCCGCGTCGCTGGAGCCGCCGCCCAGTCCGGCTGCGATCGGCAGGCGCTTGTCCAGGATCAGGCGGTACGGCGGAACCGGCCCGCCCAGCCGGGCATGAAAGGCGCGCGCGGCGCGGACCACCAGATTGTCGCCATCGGCGGGGATGGCCCCGCCGAACGGACCCGAGGTCTCGAAGGCCGGCGCGTCGCTGGGCTGGATCGCCACCTGGTCGCCGACATCGGCGAAGACCATCAGGCTGGAGATCGGATGATAGCCCTCGGTGTCCGGCCCACCCACGTGCAGGAACAGATTGACCTTGGCCGGGGCGAAGGCTGACAACCGCATGATCTCTTTGACTCAGCTGGGGCGACCGATCATCCGCCGATAGCTCAGTTGTGCGCCACCGTCGACTTGGTCGCCAGGCCGGCCGGCCCCAGGCCGTTCTTCAGCTTGGTCTCGGCCTCCGCCTTCTGCTTGTCGTCGGGCTCGAGGCTCAGGACGCGCTGCCACTGGAACCGGGCCTCCGTCTGGCGCCCGACCTTCCAGTAGGCGTCGCCCAGGTGGCCGTTCACGTCCGGATCGCCCGGCTCCATCTCGACGGCCGCTTCCAGCTTCTCGACAGCGGTCTTGTAGTCGCCCAGACGGTAGTAGGCCCACCCCAGCGAGTCGAGCATGGCTCCCGATTGCGGACGGGCCGCGACGGCCTTCTGGACCATGCCCAGAGCTTCGGCCAGGTGCTCGTTGCGGTCGATCCAGGTGTAGCCCAGGAAATTCAGCAATTCGGGCTCGTCCGGATTGATCTTGAGCGCCGCCTGCAGGTCGCGCTCGGCCTCGGGCCAGCGCTTGGCCTGCTCCAGCGCCACCGCGCGCAGGTAAAGCAGGCGCCAGTCGGGCGTGGCGGTTTCGCGGGCGATGATCGGATCCAGGACGGCCACCGACTCGTCCCACTTTCCGCCGGCCCGCAACAGATCGGCCAGGGCCACGCTGGCGTCGCGGTCGTTCGGCGCGGCCGCGGCGGCGGCGCGGGCCACTTCGAGCGCCTTGGCCTTGTCGCCGATGTCGTTCCAGGCCCAGGCCGTCTTGCTCTGGGCCGAGGGATAGTGCGGCGAGCCCGGCTGGACGTGGGCATAGGCCTCGATCGCGCCCTGCGGGTCCTGGTTCTGGTTCAGGAGGTCGCCGACCAGCACCCAGGCCTCGTCGCGAGCCGGATCCAGGCGCAGGGCCAGACGCAGATAGGCCAAGGCGAACTGGGTCTGGCGCTCACCGGCGAAGGTCGCGGCGCAAGCCACCAGCCCCTCGGCCGCGCCCTGACGGAGAGTCGGCGGCGGCGGCGGCGTCCCCTTGGCCGCGGCGCGGGCCCGCGCGCGTTGCAGGCCCAGATCGTTCGGCGCGGCGCGCAGAGCCGTATCGTACAGGGCTACGGCGTCGGCATGGCGCTTGCGGCGCTCCAAGAACGCCCCGTAGTCCAGGGTGAAGATGCTGGCCGTGGCGGTATTGGTGGTCAGCGCCTTGTAGTCGGTCTCGGCCTCGTCATAGCGCTTGGCGCGTTCGAAGAGGCGCGCCTGGCCCTGCTGACCGAAATACTGGACCAGCTTGTCGTTGCGCAGGGTCGGCTGGACGATCGCGCCCTCGGAGTCCCCGGCCGCGGCGGCCACCCACGGGGCCAACAGCGCGGCGGCCTGCTGGTGGGGGAAGCCGGGCGGCTGCGCCTTCAATAGGGCCTGGGCGTCCTTGCCCTTGCCGATCGCAACGGCTTCCACCACGCGGGTCAGCACGCCCAGGCGCTTGACGGCCTCGGTGGCGTCCGCCTCGGTCGGAGCGGCAGCGGCCGCACGGCTGATCTCGCCGGCCAGCAGCAACGCGGTGAACGAGCGCTCGCTGATCACGCCGGGGTCCTCGCCCAGCACTGCGGCCGTGCCGAAATAGGTCGCGGCCTCCCTGCTCTTGCCGTCACGCAGCGCCGCCTGGCCCGCCAGGAACTGGCCGTACGAGGTGCGGGTGTCGAACAGCGCCGAACTGGCGCCGACGGGACCGCGCATCGTGATCGTGCTGGGCGCGGTCGAACAGGCCGCCAGGGCCGATACGGAAACACAGGCGAGAAGGACTTGGATACGCGTCATCCGGCCACCCTCGGCGGTTTCCGCCTGGTCCGCAAGAAAAAGCCTCCCGGCCGAGGGGCTGGGAGGCTTTGATCTCTACATGTTCGGATAGTTCGGCCCGCCGCCGCCCTCCGGCGTGGTCCAGACGATGTTCTGCGACGGATCCTTGATGTCGCAGGTTTTGCAGTGGACGCAGTTCTGGGCGTTGATCTGGAAGCGCGGGTCCTGCCCCTGCTCGTTGTACAGCACCTCGTAGACGCCGGCCGGGCAGTAGAGACGCGCCGGCTCGCCGTACTTGGGCAGGTTCACCGCGATCGGGATCGACGGGTCCTTCAGCCTCAGGTGGGCCGGCTGGTCTTCCTCATGGTTGGTGGCCGACAGGAACACCGAGGACAGCTTGTCGAAGCTGATCACCCCGTCGGGCTTGGGATAGACGATCGGCTCGAAGTCCTTGGCCAGGCCCGTCGAGGCCGCGTCGGTCTTCTCGTGCTTCATCGTGCCGAAGAGGCCGAAGGCGCCGCCGGTCAGGTGGTTCAGCCACATGTCGGCCATGCCCAGCGCGCCACCCAGGGCCGTGCCGAACTTGCCCAGCAACGGCTTGGCGTTGCGGACGATCTTCAGCTCCTTGGCCACCCAAGATTTCTCGTAGGCGGCCTGGTAGGCGGTCAGCGCGTCGCTGGCGCGGCCGGCCTGGACGGCCTCGTAGGCGGCCTCGGCGGCCAGCATGCCGGTCTTGACCGCGTTGTGGCTGCCCTTGATCCGCGGGACGTTGACGAAACCGGCCGAGCAGCCGATCAGCGCGCCGCCCGGGAAGGTCAGCTTCGGCACCGACTGATAGCCGCCCTCGGTGATGGCCCGCGCGCCGTAGGCGATGCGCTTGCCGCCCTCCAGATAGGGCCTGATGGCCGGATGCTGCTTGAAGCGCTGGAACTCGTCGAACGGCGAGAGCCACGGGTTCTTGTAGTTCAGGTGCACGACGTAGCCGATGGCCACGTAGTTGTCCCCGAAATGGTACATGAAGCTGCCGCCGCCCGTCTGGTTGTCCAGCGGCCAGCCGGTGGTGTGCTCGGCCAGGCCCGGCTGGTGCTTCTCCGGCGGGACCTGCCACAGCTCCTTGATGCCGATGCCGTACTTCTGGGGCGACCTGCCCTCGTCGAGATTGAACTTGGCGATCAGCTGCTTGGCCAGGGAGCCGCGCACGCCCTCGGCGATGAACACGTACTTGCCGTGCAGCTCCATGCCGGGCTGGTAGTCCGGTTTGTGGTGGCCGTCCTTGGCGATGCCGACGACGCCGACGACGACGCCCTTGACCGAGCCGTCCTCGTTCCAAACCAGGTCAGAGGCCGCGAAGCCGGGATAGATTTCGACACCCAGTTCCTCGGCCTTGCCGGCCAGCCAACGGGTCAGGTTGCCCAGCGACGCGATGTAGCAGCCGTGGTTGTGCATGAACGGCGGCATGGCGAACATCGGCAGGGAAAGTTCGCCCTGCGGACCCAGGAGCTTGAAGCGGTCCTTGGTGACCGGCGTCTCCAGCGGCGCGCCTTCCTCCTTCCAGTTCGGGAACAGCTCGGCCAGGCCCTTGGGATCGATCACCGCGCCCGACAGGATATGGGCGCCGACTTCGGAGCCCTTTTCCAGAAGCGCCACCGAAATCTCGGTCCCGGCCTTGGCGGCCAGCTGCTTCAGGCGGATCGCCGCCGACAGGCCCGCGGGACCCCCGCCGACGATGACGACGTCATATTCCATCGACTCGCGTTCGAGGTCTTCGCTCATTGCTTCTCCCGACAGGGCCCACCTTGGCTTCGCGGCGCCTGTCTTATGACTGTTTGAATCACAGCTTATCCGAACGTGACGCGGTGGCGGTCAAGCACCTGAACGGGATTTTTTGCTGCATCGCAGCGTGGAGACCGGCGACATTTCGGGTTAAGAACGTCTCATGAGCCTCGCCGCCGATCAACGCGCCGTCGAAAGCCTGCTGGCCTTCTGGGCCGATGCGGGCGTCGAGGCGATGTACGCGGACGCGCCGATCGACCGCCTGGCCGAGGGCGCGGCGATGCTGCGGGCCAGGAGCCAGCCGCCGCCACCGCCCGTCGCCGTCGCCCGACCGGCGGCCGTGCGCGGCCCCGATGTCGGTTCTGCGGTCGCCATGGCCAGGGCCGCCGCGGCCGCCTGCGGCGACCTGGATTCACTGGCCGCCGCCATCGCCGCCTTCGACGGTTGCCCGCTGAAGACGCAGGGCGCCAAGCAGGCGGTGTTCTCTCGCGGCGTCGGCAATGCGCCATTGATGATCATTGGTGAAGGTCCGGGCGCCGACGAGGACGCGCAAGGGCAACCTTTCGTCGGCCGAGCCGGCAAGCTGCTGGATCGCATGCTGAAGGCCGCCGGACTGGAAGGCCGCGTCTTCATCACCAATACCGTCTTCTGGCGTCCGCCGGGCAATCGCACGCCCACGCCGCAGGAGCAGGCCGTCTGCGCGCCGTTCGTCGAACGCGCCATCGCCCTGGTGAAACCCAAGATGCTGATGCTGGCTGGCGGAGCCTCGGCCAAGTCAATGCTGAAGCGCGACGAAGGCATTCTTTCCATGCGCGGCCGCTGGTTCGAATGGACGTCCGAGGACAAGGCGATCGAACTGCCGGTCATGCCGACCCTGCACCCGGCTTTCCTGCTGCGCACCCCGGCGCAGAAGAAGAAGGCCTGGCAGGACCTTCTGACGCTGACCGAGCGACTTGATCGTCCGGACCGCCCGCATTAAAACTGCGCCCGACTAGGGAACGGGGACGCGCGCCTGCGGGGGAGCGCGGATCACTTTTGAAGCTTCTGGCTCGCCCTCTGGCCGTGCTTTCGGTCCTTTTGCTGTGTGCGACTGCGTCGGTCGCGCGCGCGGGCGCCCTCGACCCTTTGTCTCCGGAAGACGTCCGCGCCTATCGCGCCGCCTTCGCCGCCGTCGACCGGGGCGATTTCGACGCCGCCGAAGCGGCCTACGCCAACGCGCGCGATCGCAGCCTCGCCGGCCGCCTGGCCTTCGCCAAGGTCATGCATCCGACCCGCTATTCGGCCAGCTATGACGATCTGACGGGCTGGCTGAAGCGCTATGGCGAAGAGGCCGGCGCCGATCGGGTCTACGCCCTGGCCGTCAAGCGCAAGCCGGCCGGCAAGCGCGTCGCCGCGCCGCCCGCGCCCGAGCTGTTCATCGGCGACGAGACTGCGCCGCCGCCCGCCGACAAGGGCCGGGCCGCGCGTGAGGCCTACTATTCGGGCGACGTCCAGAAGGCCCTCAGCCTGGCCATCGCCGGCGGCGAGCGCTGGATTGCGGGCCTGGCCGCCTACCGCCTGGGCGATCTTTCGCAGGCCCAGGGCTATTTCGAGCAGGTCGCTCACGACCAGAACGAGGACGAGTGGCTGCGCGCCGCCGGAGCCTTCTGGGCCGCTCGCGCCGCCAGTCAGGCCGGTCATGGCCGCGACGCCCAGACCCTGCTCAACGAGGCCGCGCGCTCGCCGCACACCTTCTACGGCATGATCGCCGTTCGCCAGCTGGCCCTGAACGGCGCCAGCCCCGTCCAGGAAAACGACGACCCGATCGCCAGCCTGCTGGCGCGCGCCAGCTACGCCGGTCCCGACACGGCCTCGCTGGATCGGCTGGTGACATCGGACCCGCGCGCGCGCCGCGCAACCGCTCTGGCGCAGATCGGCCGCTGGCGTGAAGCCGGCATGGAACTGCGCGCGGGGCTGTCGCTGGCGGCGACGCCGGAGCTGCGCGACGACTGGACGGCCCTGGCCCTGGCGCTCAACGCCAACGCGCCGCTGAACGGCGGCCGGCCGGTGCGTCGGGTGGGCGGCGAGGACTATCCCCTGCCCCCGCTGGATCCGGTCGGCGGCTTCACCATCGACAAGGCGATGGTCTACGCCCTGGTGCGCCAGGAAAGCCGTTTCGATCCCACGGCGGTCTCGGGCGCGGGCGCGGTGGGCCTGATGCAGGTGCGTCCTTCCTCGGCCGCCGACGTGGTCGGCGACGACAAGCTGCTGGCCGACAACAGCCCGCTGTTCGATCCGGCTTTCAACCTGCGGGCGGGCCAGGACTATTTCACCTGGCTGATGGATCGCGGCGTCAAGAGCCCCGACCTGCTGCGCGCCGTCGCCGCCTATAACGGCGGCCCGGCCACCCTGAACCGGACGGCGGCCCAGCTGGGCGGCGACTGCGACACCCTGCTGCTGATCGAGAGCCTGCCCTATCAGGAGACCCGCAACTACGTCGAGAAGGTGATGGCCAGCTACTGGACCTATCGCCGGCTGATGGGCGCGGAAAACAAGACCCTGGACGCGGTGGCCAGCGGCGCGCGGACGGTGGACTTCCGCCTCGATCCGCAGATCCAGGCCCCGACCTCGATCGACCAGTTGATGACCCAGCTGGCCTCTCAGTAGTTCAGCCGCTTAGCCTTCAACGTCTTCGCCAGCGCCTTCTCGTCGCCGCCGCCCGCGGGCCAGTCCAGGCGGCGCACCAGCACGCCATGCAGGCGCGGCGACACCTTGCTGAGCAGCCCGCCAGGCGAGGTCAGGACCGCTGGCGCCCCCGCCCCGCCCGCCAGGTGCTTCTCGATCGGTTCCCGCCAGCCCTCGCGCAGGACCGGCGCGGACTGCAGGGTCAGGATCCAGTCGCCGCGAACCATCGCCGCACCGGCCGACAGGCGGGCGCCGACGTCGCCCGAGGCCGTCACCAGCCGCGCCCCGCTGTCCTCGGCCAGGGCTTCGACGCCCGGCTCGGCGTCACCGACCAGCACCACCTCCTTGACCAGGCCGTCCACGGCGGCGGGCACCAGCATGGCCATCTGGGCGGCCAGGCCCGGCAGGTCTGCAGAGGCGACGAGAACGACGGAGATCATGGCCCTGCTTCGCCATCAGGGGCGACATGGTCAAGAGCCTGAGTCAGCCAAACAGATCCATCTGTCCGCCGCCGCCCAACCTGGGCGGCGTGAACTGGCTGGCGTCCAGTGGCGTCCAGCGTTGGTCCAGGCCGAACTTCTTGACCGCCAGGTGGAAGCGCTGGCGCAGCACCTCGGCCACCGGGCCGTCGCCGACCATCCGCTCGCCCCAGCCCGAGCGATAGGTCTCGCCCTGACGGATCTGCCGGACCAGCGACATCACCTTGCGCGCCCGGTCCGGGTGATCGGTCTCCAGCCACTCCTCGAAGAGCTGGGCGATCTCGCGCGGCAGTCGCAGGGCGACATAGCCCGCGCCCCGGGCCCCCGCCTTGGCCGAGGCTTCCAGCACCGCCTCGACCTCGTGGTCGTTGAGGCCGGGAATGGCGGGGGCGAACATCACCGTCACCGGTACGCCCGCCTCGGTCAGCCGCCGCACCGCCTCGATCCGCTTGCCGGGCGTGGCCGCGCGCGGCTCCATGCTGCGGGCCAGATAGCGGTCCATCGTGGTGATCGAGATCGCCACCCGCGTCAGCTTGCGCGCCGCCAGGCGACTGTAGATGTCGAGGTCCCGCAGGATCAGCGCCGACTTGGTGATGATCGTGAACGGATGGCTGTAGCGCTCCAGCACCTCGATCACCTGCCGCGTCACGCGCAGCTGCTTCTCGTCCGGCTGGTAGGGATCGGTGTCGCCGCCGATATGGATCGTCGCCGGCTTGTAGCCGGCCTTGGCCAGCTCTTTCTCCAGAAGCTCGCCCGCATGCGGCTTGAAGAAGATCTTGCTCTCGAAATCCAGGCCCGGCGACAGGCCCAGATACGCATGGTTGGGCCGCGCATAGCAGTAGATGCAGCCGTGGCTGCAGCCGCGATAGGGATTGATCGAGCGATCGAAGCCGACGTCCGGGCTCTGGTTGCGGGCGATGATGGTCCGCGACTTCATCGGCTGCAGCTGCGTCTTCAGCTGCCTGGGCTCTTCCTCGTCGCCCCAGCCGTCATCGAACGCCTCGCGTTCTTGCG
Organism: uncultured Caulobacter sp.; assembly: GCA_966211605.1. Taxonomy (GTDB): domain Bacteria; phylum Pseudomonadota; class Alphaproteobacteria; order Caulobacterales; family Caulobacteraceae; genus Caulobacter. The sequence goes on along the minus strand of CBIHOB010000070.1, from coordinate 8,214 downwards.
CTTCGAAGCGCCCGGTTCGATTGGACTTGGCGCCCCGCCCCCGTGGAGCCGGCGCCGACTTCACTGCCTCGGCCATGGCGCGACTATGCGCCGACCATCAGAACAAAACAAGAACTTCATTTCAGCCGCCGCAGCTGCGCCAATCGGCCGCAGACGCGACGCCCCGATCTCAACCTTTGAAGAGCCCGCCTTATCCATACTGCAAGCCCATGACGCGCAACGATTTGCGCGGCCAAGCTGGAAGCGCTGAATGTCCGAACACGACCGCCTCGCCGCGCTCGTCTCATACCGCGTTCTGGACACCGCGCCCGAGCCGGTGTTCGACGACATCACGCGTCTGGCCTGCCAACTGTTCGACACGCCGATCGCCATGGTCTCGCTGGTCGACGGGCACCGGCAGTGGTTCAAGTCCAAGCAAGGCCTGGACAGCTGCTCCACCCCGCGTGACCAGGCCTTCTGCGCCCATGCGATCAAGCTGCCGCCGGGCGAGATCATGGTGGTCGAGAACGCCGCCCTCGACCCGCGATTCGCGGACAATCCGCTGGTCACCGGCGATCCCCACATCCGCTTCTACGCCGGAGCCGTGCTAACCACCGCAGACGGCTACAATCTGGGCACGCTGTGCGTCATCGACGACGAGCCGCGCCCGCCGATCAGCGACGCCCAGAAAAGCCAGCTGAAGGTGCTGGCGACCGCCGTCGTCGCCCAGCTGGAGAAGTCCCGCGCCGAACGCCGCCTCCAGGAGAAAAGCCGCCTGCTGCAGATGACCGAGACCATCTCGGGCGTGGGCCACTGGCGCGCCAACCTGCAAACCGGCGACATCCACTGGTCGGACGAAGTCTACAAGATCTACGGTCTTTCGCCGGAAACCTTCACCCCGGCCACGGACAACTGGCTGGACCTTTATCACCCCGACGACCGCGCCGGCGCCCAGCAGGCCTTCGCTCGCGCGGTCAAGGGAGAGAGCCTGGTGGAGCACCAGCTGCGCCTGATGCGCGCCGACGGCGAGACCCGCCTGGGGCTGGGCCGCGCCACCTGCGAGTACGACGAGGCCGGCCGGGTCGCCGCCATCTTCGGCGTGCTGGAGGACGTCACCGCCCGCAACACCGCCTTCGAGGCCCTGCGGCGCAGCGAGGATCAGCTGCGCGCCAGCGAGGCCCGGGCCCGCAAGGTGGTGGCCAACGCCTATCAGGCCATCGTCACGATCGACGAGGCCGGCCATGTCACCGACTGGAACCGCTTCGCCGAGCAGACCTTCGGCTGGACGGCCGACGAGGTGATGGGCAAGCGGCTCAGCGACTTCATCATCCCCGAGGAGCACCGCAGCGCCCACGGCAAGGGCATGGCCCGCTTCCTGCGCACCGGCCAGAGCGCGGTGATCGACCAGCGGATCGAGGTGCCGGCCCAACGCAAGTCGGGCGAGATCTTCCCGATCGAGTTGGCGGTCAGCGGCGCCGAGGGGCCCGACGGCTGGGCCTTCACCGCCCTGATGCACGACATCTCCGAGCGCAAGGCGCAGTCGGAGATCTTCGAGACGGCTTTCGCCCATGCGGCCGTGGGCATGGCGCTGGTCACGCTGGAGGGCGGCTTCCACAAGATCAACGACGCTTTCTGCGGCATCGTCGGCTACTCGGCCGAGGAGCTGCTGGCGACGGACTTCCAGACCATTACCCATCCGGACGACCTGGAGAAGGACCTGGCGCTGCTGGGTCGGCTGCTGGCTGGCGAGATCCAGACCTACGCGATGGACAAGCGCTATTTCCACAAGGATGGTCGGCTTGTCTGGGTGCATCTGTCGGTATCGCTGGTGCGGGCGCCGGACGGCGCCCCCAAGCACTTCATCGCCCAGGTTCAGGACCAGACGGCGCGCATCGAAGCGCAGGACGCCTTGGAACGGCAGACCCTGAGCCTGTCGGCCATGGCCATCCAGCTGGCCTCGGCCAAGGACGCCGCCGAGGACGCCGCCCGCGCCAAGGCCGCGTTCCTGGCCACCATGAGCCACGAGCTGCGCACGCCGCTGAACAGCGTGATCGGCTTCGCGCGTCTCCTGACCGACAGCGCCGACTTGACGCTGTCCGATCGCCGCCACGCCGAGCGCGTCCGTTCCGCCGGCGAAGGTCTGAACGTGCTGATCAACGACATCCTCGACTATTCGAAGCTGGACGCCGGCGCGGTGACGCTCGAGACCAAGCCTTTCAGCCTGGACGACCTGGTCGCCGACACCCTGGCCATGGTCGAGCCGCAGGCGGCCGAGCACGGCGTGGCCCTGCGGCGCGCGGGCCGTTCGGCCGGCTGGGTCGAGGGCGACGCCTTCCGCCTGCGCCAGGTGCTGCTGAACCTGCTGTCCAACGCGGTGAAGTTCACCAAGGACGCCTCGGTGACGGTCGAGATCACCCCTCTGGACGCGCCCAGCGGTCGCCGCCGCCTGCGCCTGGCGGTGATCGACGAGGGCGTCGGCATCGCGCCGGACGCCCTGGGCCGCCTCTTCAACCGCTTCGCCCAGGCCGACAGCTCGATCAGCCGCCAGTTCGGCGGCACTGGCCTGGGCCTGGCCATCTCGCGCGAGCTTGTCGAACTGATGGGCGGCATGATCGGCGTCGAAAGCGCGCTGGGCGAAGGCTCGACGTTCTGGATCGAGATCGACCTGGCGATCGCCGCGCCGGTCGTCAGCGTCGGTGTCTCCAGGGCGCTGCGCCGGTTCGAGGGGCGCCGCGTCCTGCTGGTCGACGACACCGAGCTGAACCGCGAGCTGTTCAAGGCGCTGCTGGAACGGCGGGGATGCTCGGTCGATCTGGCGGTCGACGGCGCCGACGCGATCCGCGCGGTGGAGCGCGCGACCTACGACCTGATCCTGATGGACGTGCACATGCCGGTCATGGATGGCCGCGCCGCCACCCGCGAGATCCGCCGCCGAGGCCTGGGCGATGCGCCGATCCTGGCCCTGACGGCGGGCGGCTCGCCCGACCAGGTCGCCGCCTGCAAGGCCGCCGGCATGACCGGCCATCTGTTGAAGCCGCTGACGGAAGAGCAGCTGGAGCACGCGCTGGCCGCCTACCTGCTGCGCGTCGAGCCCCCCGCGCCCTCCGCCGCCGACGAGAGCGACGACGAGAGCGACGACGAGCGCCAGGCGCGCGACGCGCTGGAGGCGCTGATGGGCGCCGAGGCCAGCCTGAAGATGGCGCGGCTGCTGCGCGGCCAGCTGGCCGCCGCCCTGCGTGACGCCGGCTCACGCACCCTGGCCGAAGAAGCCCATACGACCGCCGGTTCGGCGGGCCTTCTCGGCTTCAACCGCCTGTCGGGCGCGGCGCGGACACTGGAGGACTGCTGCCGCGCGGGCGAGCCGTCCGCGAACGCCTTCGCCGCCGCGCGCGGAACCGCGGACGCCGCGGAGCGGGTTCTGGCCGCCTGGATCGTGCGCCTCGAACGCACGGTCGAGCGCGAGGCGGCCGCCTGATGAGCCATAGGATCCTCATCGTCGACGACGACCCGATGATCCGGCACTTCGTGGACCTGGTCCTGACCCAGCAGGGCTACAAGATCGCCTCGGCGGCCACGCCCGACACCGCCCTGCAGGTGCTTGGGCGCGAGCGGTTCAGCCTGGTGCTGCTGGACATCAACATGCCCGGCATGACCGGCCTGGACATCCTGCGCCTGATGCGGACCCGGCGGAAGCGGCCGAAGATCCTGATGATGACGGCCCATCGCGATCCGGCGACGATCCTGGAAGCGCTGGAGCACGGCGCCGAAGGCTACCTGGCCAAGCCCTTCAAGCCGCAGGACCTGATCCGACGGGTCGACGCCGTGCTGCGGCCTATGCCCGAACAGAAGCTCGACGAGCCGCACTCGGACGATGAGCTGATCCTGGACTGATCTCCGCCGCGATCAGTGCTTCTTCTTCTCGGCGTCGCTGGCTTCGAAGTCGCCCTTGCGCTTTGCGTCGTGCGCATGGTGCACGTCGCTTTCACCGCCGCCGCCCGAGACCTTGCTGTGCCGACCGTAGCGGTCCGGATCGTCGGGATCCTTGACCGTCGGATCCGGCTTGGGCTTGTCGCGGTTCTCGTGACTGGCGCCAGGGCCGCCCCAGCGTTCGGTGTTGTCGGTCGGTTGAGCCATCTTGGGTCCTCCTGCCCGCCCCGCCCTCAGTCAATCCGGCCCGAGGCCCAAGGTTCCCGCCCTGATCACTCCAGCTTGGCCGCACCACCCCTGCGACAGTCGGTCGCTGCGCGCGATAGCCCGGCGATAACGGATGCGGCTCAGGATCGACGGCATGACCGCGCTCGCCTGTCTCAAAATCATGGTCGGAGAAGATCTGAGGTTCGCCGACGCCGACGCCATGGCCGCGCTGGTGGCCAAGGTCGCCGGCGCGTATCTCGAGACCAAGTGGCTGCATCCGCGCCGCTACGGCCTGGTCGCGCCGTTCTCGTTCGCCCTGGCCGACCCCCGCGCGACCCTGCTCGACGCCCGCGAGCTGCAGGCCCTGGCGCGCGACCTCCACACCAAGCTGTTCGGCCGGAGCGGCGACGGCGAGGTTTCCCTGCTGATGCTGGAGGGCGACAAGGCCGAGGTAATGCGCTTCGCCAGCATGCCGCCGCATCAGCTCAAGGCGCTGCTGGACGCCGACGACCTGGGCGAGGCCATCGGACGGGTCTGCCGGATCACGCCGCAAGGTGTGATCTCCCTGGTTCCCGTGGGAGGGCCTGTCGTCGGCGAGCCTCCACTGGAGACTCTGCAGGATCTCGCCCCTGCGCCGCCTCCCAGGCCCCGGGTGGCCTATCGCGGCGTTTTTCACGCCTCACGCGAACTGTTCATCGGAAACTTCGCCGTGTGGCGGGCGGACGAAACGGCGTTGGACCCGTTCGAAATCGACTCCGCCGCCGCGTCGCATGGCCGTGAGGCCGATCACGACATTCCGATCCTCGAGAGCGCCGGCGAGATCCTGAGCCGCCAGGACACGGGCGTGATGTTCTTTCCGATCAGCTTCTCGACGCTCATCAAGCCCAGCGCCCGCGACCAGCTTCTGCCTCACCTGAAGGCCTTGCCCCGCGCCGCGCGAGCTCGCCTGGCCGCGGCGGTCTACGATACGCCGCGGGCGCCGTCATTCTCGGCCATGCAGGCCATCAAGGCCTTGCTGACTCCGTTCTTCGCGCGCCTCGATCTGCGCGTCACCGATCCCGCCTTCCGGGTCGAGGACCTGCCGCCCGACTTCGCCAGCAGCGTGACCCTGATCTTGCCGGACGGAAGCGAGGGCGTCCGCCTTTCGGCCGTCAACCGCTTCCTGCGCGACGCCCAGACCTACAATCGAAAGCGCATCCTGCAAGGCATCAGCGAACTTCGCACCCGCCGCGAACTCAACGCGTGCGTCGAGCAGAAGACGCCGTTCCTCAGCGGACCCGCCGTCACCGACCTTCTGGAGACGCCGACGCCCGTTACGCCATGCTCGTCTCTGCACCTGCCGCTTCACGACTGGTCGCAGGACGAGCAGTCAGGGGCCGTCGTCGCCTGACGACGCCGGGCGCCGCCCGATCCCGGTCAAGCTCGCTTTTCAGCGACAGCCTTCATATTGGCCAGGCCCGTCTCGAAATCCTTGCCGACCAGCTTGTCCATGTTGAAGACCAGGCCCATCAGCTTGGCGATGTAGGGGTTCTTGCCCTCCATCGTCCAGGTGACCTTGGCGCCCGCGCCCTGTGGCTCGAACGTGAAGCGGCCGGTGTTGTCGGCCTTGAACGGCTTGAGGAAATGCAGGCCGAAGACCACCTCGCGACCGGGCGTGACCTTTTCGATCTCCATGCTTCCGGAGCCGGCCTTGTCATTGCCGACCCACGCATAGGTCGCGCCGACGCCCTTGGCCGGACCGCCATAGGCGCGCTTCATGGTCGGATCCAGCTTCTCCCAGGGCGACCAGGCGCCCCATTGATGGAAATCCTCGACCATGGCCGACAGCGCCTCCGGCGGCGCGGCGATCACCGCCGTCCGCTTGATGACGAAGGCGTCGGGCCGCGTGGCTGCGTAACCCAGCACCGCCGCGATGGCGGCCGCCACGACGACAAGAACGATCCTCAGCATGCGCCCAAACCCCTTTTTCATGTTGCTGGCGACCGCCTTGCGCGGTCTCGAAGCAAGGACGGGCGAGACCTTTCCGTCCCGACACTACGACATCGATTTTTCCGCCTCGGCGGAGACCCGGTCCAGGTACTGGCGGATATTGGCGGCTTCGGCCGCCGTCGTGGCCAGCGAAATCGCACGGTCGAACGCCAGGCGGGCGTCCGCCTTCCGGCCGGCCTGCAGCAGGAAGGCGCCGCGCGCGCCGTGGAAGTGGAAATAGCCGTCCAGCCGCGCGCCCAGAGGCTCGATCATCGCCAGCGCCGCCTCGGGCCCGCGCACCTTCGCGGTCGCCACCGCGCGGTTCAGAGTGACCACCGGCGACGGCTGCATGATCTCCAGCGTAGCGTAGAGCGCATCGATGCCGGCCCAGTCGGTCTCGGCCGCCGTCGCGGCGCGGGCGTGCAAGGCGGCGATCGCGGCCTGGACCTGATAGGGGCCCGGATCGCGCTTCAGCATCGCCTTGTCGATCAACGCCAGCCCCTCGCCGATCATCTTGCGATTCCAGAGGCTTCGATCCTGATCCTCCAGCAGGATCGCCTGACCGTCGGCGGCGAACCGCGCCTCGGAGCGGGCATGCTGCAACAGCAGCAGCGCGGTCAGGCCCATCATCTCGGGCTCGGCCGGGAACAGGCGCAGCAGCAGGCGCGCCAGGCGAATGGCCTCGTCGCACAGGCCGCCCTTGGCCTCGATCGCCTTGCCGCTGGCCGAATAACCCTCGTTGAACACCAGGTAGATCATCGCCGCCACGGCCGCGAAGCGCTGGGCGCGCTCGATCGGCCCCGGAGCCTCGAACGGCGTGTCGCCCGCGCCGATGCGGGCCTTGGCGCGGGTGATCCGCTGCTCCATGGCCGCCTCGCCGACGACGAAGGCGCGGGCGATCTCGCGGACCGACAAGCCCGAGACGATGCGAAGAGCCATAGCGATCTGCTGGGTCGCGGGCAGATCTGGGTGGCAGCAGATGAACAGCAGCCGCAGGACGTCGTCGCGATAGTGCGAACCGTCGAGGCGTTCGGCGGCCTCGGCTTCGGCGTCCTCGAGGTCGGACAGCAGTTCCTCGGGCGGCAAGGCGGTGTTGCGGCCGGTCTTGCGGATGGTGTCGATGGCGGCGTTGCGACCGACCATGATCAGCCAGGCGGTCGGATCGCGGGGCGGGCCGTTCTTGGGCCAGCTCTTCAGGGCGCGCAGGCAGGCGTCCTGGAACGCCTCCTCGGCCGCGTCCATGTCGCGGAAGTAGCGCAGCAGCGCCGCCATGGCCTGGGGCCGAGCGGCGGTGATCGCCCCGTCGATCCAGTCGAGATCGGTCACGTCCCAAGGGCTCCCGGGGCGAACTCCGGGTTCGGCGAGGGATTGAACAGCGCGATCGGCCGGATCTCGTACGAGCCGCCGGGATTGGCCTTGCCCAGGTCCTTGGCGATGTCGAGCGCGCCATCCAGGCTGTCGCAGTCGACGATATAGAAGCCCAACAGCTGTTCCTTGGTCTCGGCGAACGGACCGTCCAGCACCAGCGGCGGCTCGCGGTCCTTGCGTAGGGTCGTGGCGGCGGTCGTGGGCATCAGACGGGCGACGGGACCCAGGCGGCCCTCCTTGGCGAGCCGTTCCTGCACTGCAGCCAGCTTGCCCATGACCTCGTCCTCCTGGTCCTTGGACCAGCCGCAGATCACGTCCTCGTAGTTGTAGCAGAGTATGGCGTAGAGCATGGGCGGTCCTCTTTCTCCGTCACTAGGACGGCGGACTATGCCCATATCCGACACTGCGCCGAGAAATTTTTAGAGACGCGCCAGGCGACGGCGAACGGGCTCGTCATAGAGCTTCAGCACCGCCCAGGCGAAGGCGATCACCACCGGAACCGCGACCAGGGCGAAGCCGATCGGATAGCCCCTGCCGCCGATCGCCCGGAACAGTCGCAACATCAGCTCCCAGCCCAGCCAGTGCAGCGCGTACAAGGGGTATGATATCGCCCCGGAGACGCGGCACAGCGCCCCCTGAACGCCCTGCGGATCGTCTCGCCCGGCCAGCACCATCAGCGGGAACACCGCGCTGACGCAAACGAAGTCATAAAGCCAATTCAACGGTGTCCACGGGAAGGCCAGGACGGCGAACAACACGACCGCC
>CBIHOB010000069.1:0-23846 GCA_966211605.1 uncultured Caulobacter sp. | reverse complement strand
CCTCGCAGATCAACGAAGCCATCCAGCAGCTGGACAAGGTCACCCAGCAGAACGCTTCGGCCTCCGAGCAGATGTCGGCCACGTCCGAGGAGCTGGCCGCACAGGCGACCGAGCTGCAGGCGTCCATCGCCTTCTTCACCATCGACGACGGCGGCGCGCCGGCGCGCAGGGCTCGCCCCGTGGCGGCCAAGCGTCCCGCCGCGGCGGCGGCCAATCGCAAGGCTTCGGCCCGCCCGGTCGCGGCGCAGCAGGCGCGCGCCAGCGGCTTCGCCCTGGATCTCAGCCGTGGCGGTCCGGACGCCGACGACGCCGACTTTCGCGAATACGGCTGACGCCCGGGATGGGCCGGCGCGGATCTGGCCTTGACCGGTCCCGCCGGCCGCGCCACACCCCGCGCTCATGGAAAAGCTGACCATCCTCCTCGTCGGGTCCGGCGGGCGCGAGCACGCCCTGGCCTGGAAGATCGCCCAGTCGCCGCTGTGCGGCCGTCTCGTCGCCGCTCCGGGCAATCCGGGCATCGAAGCGGTGGCCGAGCTGCGGAACGTCAAGGCGACCGACGCCGAGGGGCTGGTGGCCCTGGCCCGGGAGATCGGCGCGGACCTGGTGGTGGTCGGCCCGGAATCGGCGCTGGAGGTCGGCCTGGCCGACAAGCTGGCGCTGGTTGGCGTCCCCTGCTTCGGCGGCAGCCAGCGCGCCGCCCAGCTTGAGACGTCCAAGGCCTTCACCAAGGACTTCTGCCAGCGCCACGGCCTGCCGACGGCGGCCTATGGCGTGTTCGAGGACGCCGCCTCGGCCGGCGCCTTCCTCGACACCCTGCCAGCGCCGTTCGTGATCAAGGCCGACGGCCTGGCCGCCGGCAAGGGCGTGGTCATCGCCTCCGATCGCGCCGCCGCCGACGCGGCCGTCGTCGACATGCTGGGCGGCCGCTTCGGCTCGGCCGGCGCCCGCGTGGTGATCGAGGAGTTCATGCACGGCGAGGAGGCCTCGCTGTTCGCCCTCTGCGACGGCAAGACCGCCGTGCTGTTCGGCGCGGCCCAGGACCACAAGCGCGCCTATGACGGCGACGAGGGTCCGAACACGGGCGGCATGGGCACCTATTCGCCGCCGCCGGTGCTGACGGAGGCCCTGATCGACCAGGCCTGGCGCGAGCTGATCGTTCCGACCGTCGAGGGCATGGCCGCCGAGGGCAACCCCTATGTCGGCGTGCTTTATGCGGGGCTGATGTTGACGCCCACGGGCCCCAAGCTGGTGGAATACAACGCCCGCTTCGGCGATCCCGAGTGCCAGACCCTGATGCTGCGCCTGGAAAGCGATATTGTTCCCATCCTGCTGGCCGCCGCCAAGGGCGAGCTCGTCAGCGCCGAGCCGCCCAAATGGCGCGAGGAGGCGGCGATCTGCGTGGTGCTGGCCGCCGAGGGCTATCCCGACGCGCCCAAGACCGGCGGCCTGATCCAGGACGCCGAGGCCGATTTCGGCGATGAAGCCGTGGTCTTCCACGCCGGAACGACCCGCGACGCCGAGGGAGCCCTGCGCGCCTCGGGCGGCCGCGTGCTGAACGTCTGCGCCCTGGGCGCGACCCTCCACGAGGCCCGCGACGTCGCCTATGCGGCGCTGGGGACCATCAGCCTGGAAGGCGGTTTCTACCGCCGCGACATCGGCTGGCGGGCGCTGCCGCGGTAGCAGGCTTGCCACCGGCACCATGCGCTCTAAACTCCCTTTCAAACAGATGTTGGGGAGATCGCGCCATGGCCGAAGCCGCCGAACAGTCCGCCCAGGACATGAACTCAGGCACCAAGCCGGTCGACCCGCGCCATGCGATCGACGAAGCCAAGCTGGCGGCCTGGCTGGCGGCCAATGTCGAAGGCTACGCGGGCCCGCTGGAGGTGCGCCAGTTCAAGGGCGGCCAGTCGAACCCGACCTACCAGCTGGTCACGCCGAGCCAGAAATACGTCCTGCGCCGCAAGCCGCCGGGCAAGCTGCTGCCCAGCGCCCATGCCGTCGACCGTGAGTTCAAGGTGATCTCGGGCCTGAACAGGGCCGGCTTCCCCGTCGCCAAGCCCTACGCCCTGTGCATGGACGAGGACGTCATCGGCACGATCTTCTACGTCATGGACAATGTCGAAGGCCGGATCCTGTGGGACGGAACCTTGCCCGACTACGCGCCGGCCCAGCGCCGGGCGATCTACGAAGCCGAGATCGATACCCTGGCGGCCCTGCACAATGTCGACTACGCCGCCGTGGGCCTGGCCGACTACGGCAAGCCGGGCAACTACTTCGCCCGCCAGATCGACCGCTGGACCAAGCAGTACAAGGCCTCGGAGACCAAGACGATCGAGGAGATGGATCGCTTGATGGAGTGGCTGCCGCAGACCGTGCCGGCCGATGACCAGACTTCGATCGTTCACGGTGACTATCGCCTGGACAACATGATCCTGCACGCCACCGAGCCGCGCGTGGTGGCGGTGCTGGACTGGGAGCTGTCGACCCTGGGCAATCCGCTCGCCGACTTCAGCTATTTCCTGATGAACTGGGTGATGCCGTCCGACCAGCGCGGCGGCCTTGCCGAGATCCAGGACCTGGAAGCCTATGGCGTACCGACCATCCCGCAGGCGGTCGAGCGCTACTGCAAGGCCACCGGCCGCGACGGCCTGCCGGAGCTGGACTGGTATTTCAGCTACAATCTCTTCAGACTGGCCGGCATCTGCCAGGGCATCGTGGGTCGTGTCAGGGATGGCACCGCCGCCAGCGCTCATGCGCAGCTGATGGAGGCGCGCGTGCCGGTCCTGGCCAAGGGCGCCTGGGCCTTCGCGCAGAAGGCGGGGGCTTAGGGGCTTCATGGGGAAACTGCTGTCGGGCGTCCGCGCCCTGGTTCTGGCCGGGGCGCTGAGCGGCGTTGCGCACGCCGAAACCGTCTTCGTCCAGGCCGGCCGGCTGCTGGCCGATCCGGCCACCGGCAAGGTCGAGACGGCCAAGACCCTGGTGCTTGAGAACGGCAAGGTCGCCCGCATCGTCGACGGCTATGCCGCCGAGCCCGGCGGCAGGGTCGTCGATCTGAAGGACAGCTTCGTCCTGCCGGGCCTGATCGACAGCCATGTCCACCTGACCGGCCAGCAGGGACCGACCTCAAGGCTGGACAACGTCACCCAATCGCCGGCCGACGAAGCCATGGTCGGGGCCGGCTATGCCCGCAAGACCCTGCTGGCCGGCTTCACCACGGTGGCCGACCTGGGGGCGACCAACCAGGCGATCTTCGCCCTGCGCGACGGGATCAAGCGCGGCGACGTGCCTGGTCCGCGCATCATCGCCGCCGGCTCGGCGGTCTCGGTCCATGGCGGCCACGGCGATATCAACGGCTACAGCGAAGAGGTCATGCACGTCCTGCGGCCGACCTCGGTGTGCTCGGGTCCCGACGACTGCCGCCGAGCGGTGCGCGAGCAGGTCTGGCTGGGCACCGACATCATCAAGATCACCGCCACCGGGGGCGTTCTCTCAAACACCGCCGCGGGCCTGGCGCAGCAGTTCTCGGACGCCGAACTGGCCGCCATCGTCGAGACCGCGCACCGGATGGGCCGCAAGGTCACCGCCCATGCCCACGGCGTCGACGGTATCAACAGCTTCTTGAAGGCCGGCGGCGACTCGATCGAACACGGCACCTATCTGGACGCTGAGAGCGTCACGCTGTTCAAGAAGAACGGCGCTTATCTGGTCCCGACCCTGATGGCCGGTGATTTCGTCTATCGGATCGCTTCGGGCCCGAACAACTTCCTGACTCCGGCCCAGACCGCCAAGGCGCTGGACGCGGGTCCCAAGATGCTGGCCATGGCCCGCCGCGCCCACGAGGGCGGGGTCAAGATCGCCTTCGGCACCGATACCGGCGTCTCGGCCCACGGCGACAACGCCGGCGAATTCGCCCTGCTGGTCAAGGCGGGCCTGACCCCGCTGGAGGCGGTCCAGGCGGCGACGGTCAACGCCGCCGATCACTTCTCGCTGTCGGCCGAGATCGGCAGCCTGGCGCCGGGCAAGGCGGCGGACCTGATCGCGGTGAAGGGCGACCCGCTGAAGGACGTCACCGAGCTGCAGCGGGTGACCTCGGTGATCAAGGGCGGGGTGGTCTACAAGTAGGCGCGATTGAAGCGCCTCTCTCCCCTCAGAGGGGGAGCCGAGGCCTTCTACAATCCCGCCTTGGCCAGCAGTTCTTCCACCGCCGCCGGATCGTCGAATCGCGCACGCACGGGCCAGGGCGTGACCTTCTCGCGCCACTTGGCGGGCAGGCGGACCCAGTCCTTCTCGGTGGTGACGAGGCCGGCGTCATAGACCTTGGCCCGCTCGGCCAGCATCTTCAGCGTCGCCTCGTCGTACTCGCCGTGGTCCGGAAAGGGGGCGAAGTCCACGAGCTGGCAGCCGGCGGCGGTCAGGGCCTTCTCGACCTTCCAGGGCTTGCCGATGCCGGCGAAGCCGACCTGCGGGCCGGCGGGAACCGGCGCGGCGGCCTCCAGCCGCGCCACCAGTACGGGCATGTCGCCGAACTCGACCAGCAGGTCGAAATCGGGCTGCTCCATGTCGACAGGCAGCAGCACGATCACCGCGTCGGCGCGGGATAGCCCGACCTTCAGCGGCTCGCGCATCGGGCCGGCGGGGAAGACGCGGCCGTCGCCGAACGGCCATTCGCCGCCGCGCGTCTCGCCGTCGACCACCACCAGGGACAGCGCCTTGCGGACGCTGGGGTTCTGGTGGCCGTCGTCCATGACGATGGCCTGGGCGCCTCGGCTGGCGGCCGCCTTGGCCCCGGCGACTCTGTCGACCGACACCCACATCGGAAAATCCTGGGCCAGCATCAGCGGCTCGTCGCCCACGTCGGTCGCGGTGTGGCGGGACGGATCGACCTGGACGGGGCCTTTCAGCCGGCCGCCATAGCCGCGCGACAGGCCGTGGGCGTTGACGCCGCGCTGGGTCAGGGTCAGCAGCAGCTCGCGGACGATCGGGGTCTTGCCCGCGCCGCCCATGGTGACGTTGCCTACGCAGATCACCGGCGCGCCGACGATGGCCGGCGTCGCGCGGGCGATCCGCCGGCGGGTGGCGTCGGCCCAGATCCACGACAGTGGGGTGAGCAAGGCGCGGGTCAGCGGCGCGGGGCCGCCGCTTTTCACGTACCACCAGCGCGGCGTGCCGAGTTTCATGGGACCAGCTCGAGGATGCGGGAGAGGCCGGCGCGGGCCTCGGCGTCGCGGGCGTCGACATAGGCGCGGGCGTTGGCGGCGCGCGCTCTTGCGGCGTCCGGATCGGCGAGGTCGGCGGCGATCGCGGCGCCCAGGCCTTCTGGCGAGGCCATGGCCACGCCATTGACCGCCTCCAGGCCCGCGAACGCCGAGGCCCAGTTCTCGACGAAAGGACCGCTGATCGCCGGGCAGTCCAGCCGTGCGGCCTCCAGCGGGTTGTGGCCGCCGACGCCGGGGACCAGGCTGCCGGCGATGACCGAGGTTCCGGCCAGCCGGAACCACAGGCCCATCTCGCCCAGGGTGTCGGCGACGAGGATATCCGCGGCCTGATGCGCCGCCTGGCTTCGCTGCGCGGCGGCGAGCCCGCGCGCCCTGGCCAGTTGGACGATGGCGGGGCCGCGCTCGACGTGGCGCGGCGTGAGGATGACAGGCGGTCGGTCGGGCAGGGCGGCGATGGCGTCCAGGGCGATCTCGTCCTCGCCCGGGTGGGTGCTGGCGATCAGCAGCGGCGGACGCGGAAAGCGTGCGCGTTCGGCCGTCAGGACGCTCTCGTCCACCGGAAGCGGCCCCGCGCCGAACTTCAGGTCGGCCTCGCCGGCGACCGTTCCGCCCAGGGCCTGGAACCGCTCATGGGCGCGGGCGTCCTGAGCCAGGATCAGGTCGAAGCCGGACAGCAGCTGGCGGGCGGCCGTGGGGCGCTTCTTCCAGCTGGCGAAGCTGCGATCCGACAGCTTGGCCGAGACCAGGGCCAGGCGCGTTCCCGCCGCCTTGGCTTCGAGAAGGAGGTTGGGCCACAGCTCGCTCTCGACGAAGACCGCGAGGCTGGGCTTCCAGCGGGCGATGAACCGTCGCGCCGCGCCGGGGGCGTCGACCGGGACGTACTGGTGGATCGCGCCGGTCGGCAGGCGCCTGGCCAGCAGGGCGGCCGAGGTGGTGGTGCCCGAGGTGACCAGCACCGCGACCTCGGGCCGCTCGATGCGCAGGCGCTCGACCAGCGGCAGGATCGACAGACTCTCGCCGACGCTGGCGCCATGCAGCCACACCAGCGAACCGTCGGGACGGGCGACCTCGGCCTTGGCCAGGCGTTCGGCGAGGCGCGCGGGATCCTCCTTGCCCTTGCGGGCGCGGCCGGCCAGCAGGCTGGGCGCGATGGGCTCGAGCAGGCCCGTGGCGGCCCGGTAGAGGCCCAGCGACAGGGTCACACCACGCCTTCTGGCGCCAGGGCGCAGGCATGGGCGCCGTGGCTGGTCTCGACCTGGATGGTCACGTGGCCGATCTTGAAGCGGCTGGCGAGCTCGGCGCAGGCGTCGTGCAGGAACTGGTCGTGGCTGTCGTCCAGCGGACGGACTACGTGAGCGGTCAGGGCGGTCTCGGTGGTGCTCATCGCCCAGATATGCAGGTCGTGGACCTCGCTCACGCCCGGACGCGCGGCCAGCCAGGCGCGGACCTTGCTCGGGTCGATGCCGCGGGGGGTGGCGTCCAGGGCCATGTCCAGCGAGTCGCGCAGCAGGCCCCAGGTGCCCAGCACGATGACGACGACGATGGCCAGGCTGACCACGGGGTCCAGCCACAGCCAGCCGGTCAGGGCCATGGCCAGGGCGGCGAGCACCACGCCGGCCGAGACGGCGGCGTCGGCGGCCATGTGCAGGAAAGCGCCCCGGACATTCAGGTCGTCCTTGCCGCCCTTCATGAACATCAGCGCCGTGGCGGTGTTGATGGCGATGCCGATGGCGGCGACGATCATCACCGGGCCGGTCTGGATCGGCTCGGGGGCGGCGAAGCGGCGGACGGCTTCCCAGGCGATGGCTCCGACGGCGAACAGCAGCAGGGCGGCGTTGCCCAGCGAGGCCAGGATGGTGCCCTTGCGCAGGCCGTAGGTGCGGCGGGCGCTGGGCGCGCGCTTGGCCAGCACCGCCGCACCCCAGGCCAGCAGCAGACCCAGCACGTCCGAGAGGTTGTGGCCGGCGTCGGCCAGCAGGGCCAGCGAGTGGGTGATCAGGCCGGCGCCGGCCTCGACCAGCACGAAGCCCAGGTTCAGCGCCACCCCGATCGCGAAGGCGCGGCCGAAGTCCTTGGGCGCGTGGCTGTGCCCATGACCATGGTGGCCATGGCCATGGCCATGACGGTGGTGGCCGTGGCCGTGGCCGTGGTCGTGATCGTGGTGATCATGATCGTGCGCGTGGTCGTGATCGTGCGGCATGGCTCTACATCCCACCAAGGGCGAACGGGATCAATCTTCCAGCCCCACCAGCGCTTCGGCGCGCCGGGTGACGGCGGAAAGACGATCGGCCCAGTCCTCGGCCAACCGGTCGGGATCATCGCCCCGTCCGGCGCCGGTCGGGCCGTCCCAGACCATGGCGGCCTTGGCGAACGGCAGGGGGATCATGGTGTTGTCCCACGAGCCCAGGCGAACGCAGGGCTTGGCGGCCAGGCCGACGAAGATCACCGGCGCGCCGGTCACGCGGGCCAGGGAGGGCGTGCCCTTCTCCATGTGCTCGGCCGGACCCCGCGGGCCGTCGGGCGTGATGGCGACGCCGCCGCCGTCCTTCACCCATTTGACCATGTCGCGGAAGGCCTGTTCGCCATGCTTGTTCTTGGCGAGGTCGGTCTTCTTGGCCGAGGAGCCGCGAATGGCGGGGAAACCCAGCTTCTCGACCGTGCGGGCGATGAATTCGCCGTCGTTGGAGCGCGAGATCAGGGCGCGCATGTCCTGGCGGCGGGCCAGGTCCTGCGGCCAGCTGAGCGGCGACATCGGGATGCGCGAGTGCCAGAAGCACAGGATGGCGCCCGCGCCGGTCTCGCGGCCCCGGGCCCAGACCGCCTCGGCCTGCTCGGCGCCCTCGACGGTCATGCGCAGGGTGTGGAACACCAGCTTGGAATAGCCGGCGAAGATCGAGGACAGCAGCCAGATCACGAACGGCGAACGCAGGGGCCTCAAGGAGTGGTCCCTTCCGGAGCGTGGTCGAGGTCCTGGGCCTTGGCCAGGCGGGCGTACAGACCGCCGGCGCGGACCAGCTCGGCATGCGAACCGGTCTCGACGACGCGGCCCTTGTCGATCACGTAGATGCGGTCGGCGTTCTTCACGGTCGACAGGCGGTGGGCGATCAGGATCGTGGTGCGGCCGGCCATCAGGCGCTCCAGGGCCGCCTGGACCTGGGCCTCGCTCTCGGTGTCCAGGGCGCTGGTGGCCTCGTCCAGCAGGAGAATCGGGGCGTCCTTGAGGAAGGCGCGGGCGATGGCGATGCGCTGGCGCTGGCCGCCCGACAGGCGCGCCCCGGCCTCGCCGACCGCGGTGTCGTAACCCTCGGGCAGCGCCAGGATGAAATCGTGGGCCGCCGCCTGACGCGCGGCGGTCTCGATCTCCAGCTGGCTGGCGCCGGGACGGGCATAGGCGATGTTGGCGCGGATGCTGTCGTCGAACAGGAACGGCTCCTGGGTGACCAGGGCGATGTGGTCGCGCAGGGAAGCCAGGGTCACCGACCGGACGTCGTGGCCGTCGATGGTCACCGCGCCCTGGTTCACGTCGTAGAAGCGCGGGATCAGGTTCAGGATCGAGCTCTTGCCGCCGCCCGAGGGGCCGACCAGAGCCACGGTCTCGCCTCTGCGCGCCTGGAGGGAGATGTCCGAGAGGGCGGGAATCTCGATCCCGTACGAGAAGGTGACGTGGTCCAGGGCGATCGTGCTGTCGCCGGCCGGCAGCGCCCTGGCGTCGGCGGGATCGACAATGGTCGGCGCCACGTCCAGCGCCTCGAACAGCCGGCGGGCGGCGGTCAGGCCTTCGGCGAACACGGTCTGCAGGTTGGCGACCTGGCGCAGGGACTGGGTGGCGATCAGCAGCTTGGTGATGAACTCGAAGAACATCCCGGCCGTGATCGGCGGTACGGTGATCGGCCCCAGCACCACCGCCCCGGTCAGGGCCCGCCAGCCGGCATAGAGGAAGATGGCGGCCACCACGATCTGCGTGAAGGTCTCGGTGGCGGGAGCGGCCATGGCGCGAGCATTGCTGCCCTTGATTAGATGGCGCTGGCGACGTTCGACGACGGCGGCGACGCGGGCCTCCTCATAGGCCTCGCGGTTCTCCATCTTGACGATCTTGACCCCGTCCAGGCTCTCCATGATCGCCGTGGAGAGGTTGGAGGTCTCACCCATCGCCCCCTTGGCGGCCTTGTTGGTCCGCTTGGAGAAATTGCGCAGGATCACGCTGGTCAGCGGGGCCACGACCAGGACGCCGGCCGTCAGGATCGGGTCCAGCGCGAAGAGGCTGACGAACACTCCGACGATCGTCAGGGCCTCGCGGACATAGTTGATGACGCCCGTCGTTGTCGCCTCGCGGATCAGGCCGGCGTCGTACAGGACCGACGAGACATAGGAGCCGGAATGGGCGCCGCGCAGCCGGGCGAGGTCCGCGCGAACCAGGCGGCCGAACAGCCGGATCTGCATGTCGCCGACCACGCCGTTGCCGATGCGGCTCATCAGCTTGGCCTGGGCCACCTGGAAGGCGCCGCGCAGCAGAGCCAGCACCAGGATGGTCAGCGGCACGGCGACCAGGGCGCTGCGCTGGGGATGGGTGATCAGCTGGTCGATGGCCGGCTGGATCATGCCCGCCAGCTTGACGGTCAGCCCGGCCACGGCCGCGGCGCAGACGATCGAGGCCAGCAGGCCCTTCCACCGGGGGGCCAGGAACTCACGCCACATCCGCAGCATCAGCGCGCGGTTCGAGGGCTGGAGATCCGGGTTCGTCATGCGGGAGGGGTCGGATTTCGCGTGCTGGCTGTCAAGGACGTGGCGGACGCACTGCCGGTGAAAAGCGACGCCATGAGGGCGGTTTTGCCTTTCGGCGTGGTTGCCCCTACTTAGGCGGCGGATTTCCGAAGGATCGCGCCCTCTTGGCCAAGTTCGACCTCACCACGCCTTGGGGCCGGTTCAAGACCTATCTCCACTATCTGTGGAACGACCACGCCTATCTGCGCCTGGGCTTTTCGAACGCCCACTGGATCAGCCCCGAGATGGTCCGCGCCAACCAGCCCTGGCCGTTCCAGCTGGCCTGGTGGAAGAAGCAGGGGATCAAGACGATCGTGAACCTGCGCGGCGGCTTCGACGGCAGCTTCTACGCCCTGGAGAAGGACGCCTGCGAGCGCCTGGGCCTGAACTTCGTCGACTTCACCATCACCTCGCGCGAGGTCCCGATCCGCGAGCGGGTGCGGGGGGCGAAAGCGCTGTTCGAGACGATCGAGTACCCGGCCCTGATGCACTGCAAGTCGGGCGCGGACCGGGCGGGGATCATGAGCGTGTTCTACGCCCACTACCGGCTGGGCCTGCCGATCCGCGAGGCCATGCAGCAGTTGGGCCCGCGCTACCTGCACATCAAGCACGGCAATACCGGCGTGCTGGACTACGTGTTCGAGCAGTACCTTGAGGTCGGCGAGTCCAAGGGGCTGACCTTCACCGAGTGGGTCGAGAGCGACGACTACGATCCGGTCGCGATGAAGAAGACCTTCCGGGCCGGGATGCTGGGGAAGGTGCTGACGGACAAGATTTTGCGGCGGGAGTAGGGGGCGGAATCTGCTCCCCGCCCGGGGCGTTGCCGGCGGAGCCGACTGAGGGGGTCATCTGGGTCTAAGCCGCGCTGCCCCCTCCGGCCCTCCGGGCCACCTCCCCGGCGGGGGAGGAGACGCTCGGACTCAGTCCTCGCTCGGATCCAGCAGCTTGTGGGCGTGGATGATGAAGTAGCGGGCGTGGGCGTTGTCCACCGTCGCCTGGGCCTTGGCCTTCCAGGCCTTGTGGGCCTCTTCGTAGTTGGGATAGGCGCCGACGAACTCGACCTGCTTCAGGTCGCGGAATTCGGTGCCGGCGACGTCCTTCAGTTCACCACCGACGACGATATGAAGAAGCTGCTTGTCAGCCATTTGGAGCAAGTTCCTGCGAGGAATTGTGTTTATGGCAGCTCGATATGCCCGACACGTGACAGGATCAATGGGGCCAGCGTCTTATTGGCGCAAACCAGGCTCGGAACCAGCGGAACGGGGCGATTATAGGCGAAGTCGCGGCCCTTGTGGTCGCTGAGCGCAGCGCCGGCGCGGCGGACGATCAGGTCGGCGGCCGCCAGGTCCCACTCGCTCTTGGGCGACAGGGCGACGGCGGCGTCGAACGTTCCGGCCGCCACCAGGCACATGCGGTAGGCGATCGAGTTGCGGCTCTCGACCCGCATCTGCGGCCACGGCTCGCGCCAAGCGGGATGGGCGAACATCTTGGCGTCGCCCAGCATGGCCGCGCCGAACAGCTGGTCGGTCGTGCTCGGCGCGATCGGAGCGCCGTTCAGCGTGGCCGGACCGTCCAGGGTGGCGGCGTAGGTTTCGTCCAGGGCGGGCGCATGGACGACCCCGGCGACGGGCTTGCCGTTCTCGACCACGGCGATCGACACCGCAAACCACGGCTTGTTCTTCATGAAAGCCACGGTGCCGTCGATCGGGTCGACGACGAACTGGCGCGTGGTGGAGAGGCGGGCGGGATCGTCGGCGGTCTCCTCCGACAGCCAGCCGTAGTCGGGCCGCGCCGCCCCCAGCTGCGTCTTCAGCAGCGTGTCGACGGCCAGGTCGGCGTCGGTGACCGGCGAGCCGCCGTCCTTCGACCAGATCTTCAGGCCGCTTTCGCGCGCCGAGAGCGCCAGCTCCCCGGCTTCCTTGGCGGCCTCGAGGATCAGGTCCAGGTCGTTCATTTGCCCGCGATCGCCAGGGCGTCGACCAGGATCGACGGACTGTTGCTGGCGCCCCGGAACTCGAGGTCCGAGCCGGGGATCAGGCGGGCGTAGATGTCGATCAGGTTGCCGGCCACGGTGATCTCGGTGACCGGACCGGTGCTCTCGCCATCCTCGAACCAGTAGCCCGAGCAGCCTACCGACCAGTCGCCGGTGTTGCCGTTCAGCGACGGGCCGAACATCGAGGTGACGACCAGGCCGGTCCCGGCGTCCTTCATCAGGCCGGTCAGGTCCTTCTCGCCCGGCTGGAGCGTCAGGTTGTGCGTCGAGACGCCGGAGGGGCCGGCCAGGCCGCGCGAGGCGTGGCCGGTGGTCGTCAGGCCCAGCTGCTTGGCGGACGAGGTGTTCAGCAGCCACGTGGTCAGCACGCCGTCGTCGATCAGGGCGCGGGCTTCCGTGGCCACGCCCTCGTCGTCGAACGGGGCCGAACCCAGGCCGCGCACCCGGTGCGGATCCTCCAGCAGCCGCACACCCCTGGCGAAGATCGGCTGGCCCAGCCTGTCCTTCAGGAACGAGGTGCCGCGGGCGATCGACGGGCCCGAGATCGCGCCCAGCAGCGGGCCGATCAGGCTCATGGCCAGGCGGTTCTCGAAAATCACCGGGGCGGTGGTCGAGGCGATCTTGCGCGGGTTCAGGCGCGCCACCGCTTGGCGGCCGGCCTCCATGCCGATGTCGCCGGCGGCCGGAAGGTCGCCGAAGTGCCGGGCCGAGCGGCCTTCGCCACCGCGCTCCATGCCCGCACCCTCGCCGGCGATGGCCGAGGCCGAGATCGAGTGGCCGGTGGCCGCGTGCGTCCCGTGGAAGCCCTCGCTGGTGACCAGCGCCCACTTTGACGAACTCCAGCTGGCCGAGCCGCCGTCGGAATTGGTCACGCCCTTGACCGCGCGAGCATGCTCCTCGGCGAGGCGGGCCTGGGTTTCCAGGGTCTCGGCCGTGGGCTCATACGCGTCGATCAGGTCCAGTTCGGGGAACGGGCCTCGGGCCAGGCGATCCTTGGGCGCGAGGCTGGCATAGGGATCCTCCGGCGCCAGGCGGGCCATGGCGACGGCCCGCTCGATCAGCTTGCCGCGCGCTTCGGCCGAGATGTCGGAGCCGGAGACGGTGGCGCTGCGATTGCCGATGAAGACGCGCAGGCCCAGATCGCGGGCCTCTTCGCGCTCGACCTCTTCCAGCGCGCCCAGGCGGACCGAGACGGAAAGCGACTGGCGCTCGGCGAAGACGGCTTCGGCGGCGTCCGCCCCGGCCTTGCGCGCGGCGGCGACCACGTCATGCAACAGATTATCGTCCATGCGGTCTTATGGACTTTATCTCCTCCCCCGTGCAACGGGGGAGGTGGCCTCGGGCCCGCCCCCGCAGGGGCAAGCTTTAGCCGATGGCCGACAGCAGCAGGGCCACGCCGGCGAAGATGTAGGCCAGCCAGGTGGCGACCATGCCGACCGATCGCCCGATCGAGGCCCCGCCATTGGTGGAGAGGCCGAAGGCGTGGATCGCGCGGCCGGCGAACAGCACGAAGCCGACGACGTGGATGGTCAGCGGCGAGGCGCCGGCCACGGCCAGCACGGCCAGGGCCGCGACGCCGGTCGGCACGTATTCGGTGGCGTTGCCGAAGGCCCGGATGGCGCGGGCCAATTCCGGAATGCCCTCATCGCCCAGGGCCACCTTGTGCTTCTGGCGTAGGCGCACGACCAGCAGCGACAGGATCAGCAGCAGAAAGAGGTGCAGGCCGGCCCAAAGCGCCGCCGCATGGCCGGAAACGATCGTGTCCATCACTCAAACCCTAGTACGCCGCCCGCCCCCGAGCGTGAAACAGCCATATGAAACCGTAAGGCCTCGGTCGGCAAGCCGACCCGCCTAGCGCGCGATTTCCCGGGCGATCGGATAGAGCAGGTAATGGTCGTCGTAGAAGGGCGTGCGCTGATAGAACCAGGCCAGACGCGCGTCCGGGTCGGCGGCGAACTTGGGCTCGGCGGCCAGCTTGGCCTCGAACTGCGCCTTCAGCTCCGGGTCCGCCGCCAGCATCTTCTCGGCCAGAGGCGCGATAGCGTAGGGCTCGATATATTCGACCCGGCTCAGCACCTCGGGGACCATGCCCCAGGCGAAGAAGCTCTCGCTGGACTGCGGCTCCAGCAGCAGCACCACCAGGTCGCCCAGCGGCTGGTCGGTGGGCACGCGCACCGAGCCCTTGGGGAAGGTCCAGGCCCGTTTCTCGGTCGTGACCTTGTCGACGCTGATCTGGACGTGGCCCTCGTTGGCGCGGGGGGCGATCCTGGGATCGACCAGGCGGATCATCTCGACATCGACGCTCTTGTCGGCGGGCAGGGTCTCCAGCGCCACGCCATGCAGCTTCAGCCGCTCGATCAGGTCGGCGCGGTAGCTGGGCACGTAGTAGGCGACGGGGCGCTTGAGGCTGAGCGTCGGATGCGAGCCGTAGAAAGGGACCTTCCAGATCTCGGGATCGGCCTCGCCCAGCCAACGCACTTCCTTCCGGCCCGAGGCGGGACTGTCGTAGTACGCGTACTTGATGCCCTTGAAATCGCGCGTGTAGCTCGGCTTGTCGTCGCCCATGAAGTTGGCCAGCACCTCGGCCGGGCGCAGGGCGCTGTCGGCCGCGATGGCGCCGCGCAGGTCGCCGCCCTTGTCGGCCAGCAGCTTCAGGGCCGTCTCGATGAAGACATAGGTCCCCAGCACCCGTTGCGCGTGGGGCTTGAGGCTATGGTTCTCGATCAGGATGGTCGGAATGTGGGCCGCCGCGCCCCAGCCGTTCGAAAAGCGTTCGCCCAGGCCCCCGTCGTTGAAGCCGGCCTTGGGATTGTGCTCGTCGACGCCGAACACCAGCTCACCCGGGATATGACCCTCGGCCTCCAGGCTCCTGTTCATGGTGGGCTTGAGGACATCGTCCAGCCACTTGGCGATGGCTGGCGAGCGGTTCCAGACGCCGTTCTCGCCGTTGAAGCCGTAGGTGACGTCGTACTGATAGTCCATGCCATCGGTCACGTGGACGTCGACATAGAGATCGGCCCTGTACTTGGCCTGCAGACGCTTGAGGGCCTGCATCTCCGGCTGGTCCAGCTTCATGAAGTCGCGGTTCAGGTTCTGGTTGGCGGCGGTGTTGCGCCAGCCCTGGATGCGCGGCCCGCGTTGGTTGGGGCGGGAGTAGGGACCCGAGCGCTCGTGACCATCGACCGACAGGATCGGGATCAAAACGAGGTTCACCTTGTCCAGCAAGCCGTCCTTGCCGTGAAAGGCCATGTCCCGCAGCAGCATCATGCCGGCGTCCTTGCCGTCGATCTCGCCGGGGTGAATGCCGCACTGGACCAGGAGCAGCGGCTTCTTCGGGTCCAGCGTGTCGCCATCCTTGCTAGCGATGACGGCGAAGATCGAACGGCCCTGCGGCGAGACGCCGAAGTCCTCGACCCGGATCAGCCTGGACGCCTTGTCCAGACGATCGAACCAGGCGCGGGTGTCGGCATAGGTCGGCGAAAAATCGTGGGCCGCGTCGGCCTCGAACGGCGTCACCCACGGATCGGACTTGTCGCGGATCAGCGCCTGGCTGGCGCCCTGCCAATGCGGGGCGGGCGGCAGGAAGGCTTCGTCCCAGGGGGCTTTCGCGGGCAGGGTCTGGGCCATCGTCGTACTCGCTGTCAGGGCGACGGCCAGGGCCGCCAGGGTGAGGGTCCGCACCTTAGGGCTTCTTCCAGATCGGCGTCCCGTCGCCCGGCAGGCCCAGGCGCGACCACTTCTCGCTGACCGCGTCGACCACGCTCTGGTCCATGCGGATCTCCTCGCCCCATTCGCGCTTGGTCTCGGGCGGCCACTTGTCGGTGGCGTCCAGGCCGATCTTGGAGCCGAGGCCGCTCTCGGGGCTGGCGAAGTCCAGATAGTCGATCGGGGTGTGCTCGATCACCGTGATGTCCCGCGCGGGATCCATCTTGGTGCTGATCGCCCACATCACGTCCTTCCAGTCGCGGGCGTTGATGTCGTGGTCCACGACGATCACCCACTTGGTGTACATGAACTGGCGCAGATAGCTCCACACCCCCAGCATCACGCGCTTGGCGTGGCCGGGATAGGCCTTCTTCATCGACACCACGGCGATGCGATAGCTGCAGCCCTCGGGCGGCAGCCAGAAGTCGACGATCTCGGGGAATTGCTGGCGGATCAGCGGGATGAAGACCTCGTTCAAGGCCTCGCCCAGCACCGAGGGCTCGTCCGGCGGCCGGCCGGTGAAGGTGGTCAGATAGATCGGGTCCCTGCGCAGGGTGATCGCCGTCACCTGGAAGACCGGGAATTTCTCGACGCTGTTGTAGTAGCCGGTGTGGTCGCCGTACGGGCCCTCGTCGGCGAACTCGTCCAAGAGGACGTGGCCCTCGATGACGATCTCGGCGTGGGCCGGCACCATCAGCGGCACGGTCTTGGCCGGCACCAGGTCGACCTTGGCGCCGCGCAGCAGGCCGGCGAACTGGTACTCCGACAGGGTGTCGGGCACCGGCGTCACGGCCGCCAGGATCGTGCCGGGATCCGCGCCCAGCACGGCGCAGGCGGGCAGCGGCTCCTTGGCGCCCGCCTTCTTGTGGCGGGCGTAGTGCTGGGCCCCGCCGCGGTGAGCCAGCCAGCGCATGACGCACCGGTCCTTGCCCAGCACCTGCATGCGATAGATACCCAGGTTGAAGTCGTCCTCGCGGTCCTGGCCCGGCCCCTTGGTGACGACCAGCGGCCAGGTGATCAGCGGCGCGGGCTCGCCCGGCCAACAGGTCTGGACCGGCAGTCTGGTGAGGTCGATCTGGTCGCCGGTCAGGACGACCTCCTGCACGGGAGCCTTCTTCACCGTCGCGGGGCGCATGCTCATGACCGTCTTGGCCAGGGGCAGCATGTCCCAGGCGTCCTTCAGGCCCTTGGGCGGTTGCGGCTGGCGCAGGAAGGCCAGCAGCTCGCCGACCTCGCGCAGCTCGCCCGCCGTCTCGCGCGGCTCGCCGCCCAGGGTGACGCCCATGGCCACGCGCTTGACCGTGCCGAACAGGTTGGCCAGGGCCGGCATCGCCGAGCGCGAGCCGTCGGGCAGCAGGACGTGCTCGAACAGCACGGCCGGGCCGCCGGTGGCCAAGAGGCGCGTCTGGATCTCGGTCATCTCCAGGACGCTGGAGACGGGCTCCTTGACCCGGACCAGCTCGCCCTTGGCCTCCAGGACGTCGATGAATTCGCGGAGGGAACGGTAGGCCATGGGGGACTCGTTAGTTCGCGACGGCCAGGTCGTCGGCGTGGATCATCGGGCCTTCGGTGAAGCCCAGCTCGGCCTCGATGGCGTCGGAGCGCAGGCCGGCAATGCGCTGGGCGTCGGCGCTGTCGTAGCGGACGATGCCGCGCGCGACCTCGCGCCCGGTCTCGTCGCGGACGCGGACGGCGTCGCCCTTGTCGAACGGACCCTCGATGGCGCGGACGCCGGCCGACAGCAGGCTCTTGCCCGAGGCCAGGGCCTTGGCGGCGCCGGCGTCGATGGTCACCCAGCCCTGGGGCGCCAGCGAGCCGGCGATCCAGGCCTTGTAGGCGGCGGCGGGCGACGCGCCGGCCTCGATCAGGGTCGCCTTCTCGCCATCGGCAATGGCCGACAGCGGGCGCGGGCGCGAGCCCAGGGTGATCAGGGTGGCGCAGCCTGCGGCGCGGGCGATGCGGGCGGCGGCGATCTTGGTGGCCATGCCGCCGGTGCCCACGCCCGCCGCGGCGTTGGCGCCTTCGGCCATGCCGGCGATCTCGCCGGTGATCTCGCTGACCAGAGGGATGTGCTGGGCCTTGGGGTTCTTGCGCGGGTCGGCGGTGTAGAGCCCGTCGATGTCCGAAAGCAGCACCAGGAGGTCGGCGCCCGCCATCTGGGCCACGCGGGCGGCCAGGCGGTCGTTGTCGCCGTAGCGGATCTCCTCGGTGACCACCGTGTCGTTTTCGTTGACCACGGGAACCACGCCCAGCCCCATCAGGGTCTCGGTGGTGGCGCGGGCGTTCAGCCAGCGGCGGCGCATCTCGGTGTCGTCGCGGGTCAGGAGGATCTGGGCGACGCCGATGTCGTGCGGGGCGAAGGCCTGCTCCCAGGCGTGCATCAGCAGGCT
Organism: uncultured Caulobacter sp.; assembly: GCA_966211605.1. Taxonomy (GTDB): domain Bacteria; phylum Pseudomonadota; class Alphaproteobacteria; order Caulobacterales; family Caulobacteraceae; genus Caulobacter. The sequence goes on along the minus strand of CBIHOB010000069.1, from coordinate 5,781 downwards.
CTGGCCGGCGGCGGCGGCGGCCTGCTTCTCCGGCAGGGTCGTCTTGCGGCCGGTCAGGCCCAGGCGGCGGCGGCCCAGGGCCACGGCGCCGGACGAGACCACCAGCACCTGCTTGCCCGCCGCGCGCAGGGCGGCGGCGTCGGCGCAGAAGGCCTCCAGCCAGGCCCGGTTGGCGCTGCCTGTCTGCGCGTCGACCAGCAGGGCCGAGCCGACCTTGAACACGATACGGCGGGCGCTGGAGAAGGCCCGGGCGGCCTCGCTCACGGCGTCCAGCCCCCGGGGGTCTCGTCGACGTGGTCCTCGTCGTCCTCGTCGATATCGTCGTCCAGCTCGCCGCGGCGGATGCGCACCTGCTTGTAGGCGGCGCGCAGCAGCTCGGTGACGCCCTGGCCCGAGACGCCGGACACCAGGCGCGGCTTGACGCCGGCCACGGCTTCCAGCGCGGCGATCTTTTCGGCGAGGGTCTCCTCGTCGAGGGCGTCGATCTTGTTCAGGGCCAGGACCTCGAACTTGTCGGCCAGCTCCTCGCCATAGGCTTCCAGTTCGCCCCGGATCGTCTCATAGGCGCCGGCGACGTCCTCCTGGGTGGCGTCGATCAGATGGATCAGGGTCGCCGAACGCTCGACGTGGCCCAGGAAGCGGGTGCCCAGGCCCGCGCCTTCCGACGCGCCCTCGATCAGGCCGGGGATGTCGGCCAGCACGAAGCGCTCGCTGCTGGACAGGTCCACGACGCCCAGGTTCGGGGTCAGGGTGGTGAACGGATAGTCGGCGATCTTGGGCTTGGCGGCGCTGGCGGCGGCCAGGAAGGTCGACTTGCCCGCGTTGGGCAGGCCCACCAGCCCGACGTCGGCGATCAGCTTCAGCCGCAGCCAGATCCAGCGCTCTTCGCCCTCCTGGCCGGGATTGGCGTATTTCGGGGCCTGGTTGACCGGTCCCTTGAAGTGCAGGTTGCCCCAGCCGCCGTTGCCGCCCTTGGCCAGCAGCAGGCGCGCGCCGACGTGGTCTAGGTCGGCGATCAAGGTTTCCTTGTCCTCCTCGAGGACTTCGGTGCCGACCGGCACCTTCAGGATCACGTCCTCGCCGGCGGCGCCGTGGCGCGCGCGGCCCATGCCGTGCACGCCCGTGCCGGCCTTGAAATGTTGCTGGTAGCGATAGTCGATCAGGGTGTTGAGGCCCTCGACGGCCTCGATCCACACGTCGCCGCCGCGACCGCCGTCGCCGCCGTCCGGGCCGCCGTACTCGATGTACTTTTCGCGGCGGAACGACACCGATCCGCCGCCGCCGTTGCCGGAGCGGATGTAGATCTTGCATTGGTCCAAGAATTTCATGGGGCTCTTTTGTCCCAAGGCGTCCCGCGCGTCGAGCCAAAAGGCCTTTCGAGCTTCACCGGGTGTGACGTTACGTCACTGGAGGGGCGGGGCGAAAAAGCGTGACCGCCGTTCGTCGTCGTGACGAAATGTTAAAACACGTAGTGCGACAAAGTGTCTTGGCAGCAAAACCGTCGTTTCATCTCGACGGAGCGGGAGGCTGACCTTGGCGACCGAAGAAGACGGAAAGGCGATGCTGGCGAAGGATCTGCGCGATCTGTCGACGCAAGAGCTTCACCGTAAGTATAGCGCCGAGGCCTCGACGCACCGCAACATCCTGATCGCGCGGGGCACCGGCATCGCGCCGCAGTGGCGCGAGTTCAAGACGTTCCTGGCCGAGCTGGGCGTCAAGCCGTCGTCCGAGCACAGCCTGGTCCTGCTGAATCGCTACGAACGCACCTACGGTCCGGGCCGCGCCCGCTGGATGACCGCCGAGGAGCAGGCGATCCACGAGGCCGAATTCGACCGCCTGCGCGCCGAGAAGCAGCGCGAAGAACAGCTGATCATGCACCAGGCCGCGGCCCAGAAGCGCGCCAGCGCGCCGAACGCGCCGTCGTTCGGCCAGTTCACGCCGATGGCCGGCAAGCAGGTGGCCTATACCGAGGTGGCCAAACGCTTGGCCATTCCGGTCGCCGCCCTGTCCAAGACCATGCCGGCCGGCACCAGCGCCGATGAGCTGGTCAAGCGCTCGGGCGTCGTCAACGAACTGATCAACGAGCAGGCCACCTGGCTGCCGCCCGATCCGGCCCGGAAGGCGGGCTTCTTCGAGGCCTACCGCATCTGGCACCTGCAGGTGCAGCCCCAGTTCGCGCGCGCCGCCACCCCGACCTTCCTGTTCCTCTACATTGCCCTGCCGGTCATGAAGCAGTGCCGCGACGAACTGATGGACCTGGACCTGTGGAATCCGCTGGGCCAGCGCGCGCTGAACGCTCGCGACAACCACGTCTCGTGGAAGAAATACACCGAGTTCATGCCCCGGGCGCAGGTGGCCATGATGGAGATCCCCATCTACGCCACCTACTCGCTGCTCAGCGACCTGGACGCTCTGTGCGAGCGGATCACCACGGCCGAGAAGCGCTTCCGCGAAGGCCCGCAGAAGGTGATTCACACCCACCGGGCGGCTTAAGGAAGGACGCTGCTCCCCCGACTGGGGGCGTCGCCGGCCTACGCCCAGCTAGCCCCCTCCGGCCCTCCGGGCCACCTCCCCCAAGGGGGGGAGGAGAGCTAGGACCTAAGCCAGCCACACCATCATCCGCGTCGCCGCCGGTTCGCCCCGCGCGATCGACGGCTTGTGCTCGACGACGCCGGTGTAGAGGAAGCCGGCCTTGACCAGCACCCGGCCCGAGGCGTCATTGTCGGCGAAGTGGCCGGCCATGACGTAGCGCTTCTTCCAGCGGGACCGCGCCCAGTCCAGGGCGGCCCTGGTCGCCTCGGTGGCGTAGCCGCGTCCCCAGTAGGGCCGGCCGATCCAGTAGCCCAGCTCGACCTCGCCCCCGGCGGTGGTGAACATGCCGACGACGCCGATCAGGCCCTCGTCGGCCAGTTCGATGGCGAAGGTGTTGTCGCGCGAGCGGTCCTGCGCGCCGCAGCGGGCCACGAAGTCCTCGGCATGGCCGCGGGTATAGGGCGAGGGCATGCGCGTGGTCATGCGCGCGACGTCATGATCGACGCAGAAGGCCGCCACGCGTTCGACGTCGGGCTTGGCCGGAACCCGCAGCGTCAGCCGCTGGGTCTCGATGACGGGTCTTTCTTCGATGACGCACATCGGCGCCTCCCAGAGTTCCTCGGCCCCTTCTGATGGCGGACCGTGACGCCGCCATGGCGAAGTTTGTTTCAACTTCCGAAATCCGGGGGCGGCGAGACAAAACAAAAGCGGGGAGCCCGGCGTTCCGGACTCCCCGCTGGAGATCGTCTGTCCGGATCGTCTTCTGCGTGAGAAGCACGATCCTGAAGAACTCTGGTTCGTGCTTACTCGGCCGGTTGAGCGGCCGGAGTCACCGTCACGTACGTACGGTTATGCTTCTTGGTCACGAAGCCCACGGCGCCCTGGACGAGGGCGAACAGGGTGTGGTCCTTGCCGATGCCGACGCCGGCGCCCGGATAGAACTTCGTGCCGCGCTGACGCACGAGGATGTTGCCGGCGAGAACCTTCTCGCCGCCGAACTTCTTCACGCCAAGGCGCTTCGATTCTGAGTCGCGACCGTTGCTCGACGAGCCGCCAGATTTCTTGTGAGCCATTGTGCTCTCCTACCTTTAGAAGGCGTCGCCCTTAGGCTTCGCCTTCCTCCGTCTTGGCGGCGGCCTTCTTAGGGGCGGCCTTCTTCTTCGGGGCCTCGGCCACGGCGTCGGCGTGCTCGACGACGGCGGCTTCAACCTTCGGGCTGGCCTTCGAAGCCTTCTTCACGACCGGGGTCGCTTCGACGGCGGCCGGGGCCGAACCAGGAACGGTGAACGGCACGGCGGCGTCGCCCAGGCCGCGAGCGCGGGCGTCCAGGATGACCTTCGGGGTCAGGTCGATCGAACCTTCCCACTTGGCTTCCTTGCCGGCGCCGACGACCGACGTGACGCGCACGACCGATTCCAGCTGGCGGTGACCGCGGGTGCGGCGATAGCCCTGACGGCGGATCTTCTTGAAGATCTTCACCTTCTCACCCTTGCGGGTTTCGATCAGGGTGCCGGAGACGACAGCGCCGTCCACGGTGGGGGCGCCGACCGTCACGGCCTCGCCTTCGCCAAGCATCAGGACTTCACCGAAGGCCACGGCCGCGCCGGGTTCACCTTCGAGCTTTTCGACAACCAGCAGGTCGCCGGCTTGAACCCGGTACTGCTTGCCGCCGGTTTTGATCACCGCGTACATAGGTTTAGCGCCTTAAAAACGTGCGTTCGCAAAATAGGGATCGCCCGCTCGGGAACCCGGCGGGCGAAGAGGGCGCGACTTATACAGCCGAGAGCCCGAGAGTCAACGCCGTGACCGCGGATTCCGGCGATCGTCGCGCTTAAGCGCGAATAGACCCCAAGAAGCCTCTGGTGTGTTACTTTATAACACGCTATAGGCCGTGACGTGAACTCGACCTTCTTCACCTCGATCGCCGTCACGGGTTTCGCCGTGGCCTTCCTGCACGCGGCCCTGCCGACGCACTGGCTGCCGTTCGTGCTGGTCGGACGCGCCCAGAAATGGTCGACCGGCCGCACCCTGGGCGTCACCCTGCTGGCGGGGCTGGGCCATGTCGGCCTGACCATCGCCCTGGGTCTGGGCCTGGTGGTCGCCGGCCTGGCCCTGGAGCCCAAGCTGGGCGGGCTGTTCCATTGGGTGGTCGGCGGGCTGATGGTCGCCGTCGGGCTCTTCTATATGGTGCGCGGGCGGCACAACCACGCGGTTCCGGAAGCGGGGCGGCGCGCCTACGCCTCGGACCGGGCGGCGATCATCGCCCTGGTCACCCTGCTGACCCTGTCGCCCTGCGAGGCCTTCCTGCCCTACTATCTGGCCGGCATGCAGCACGGCTGGCAGGCCTTCCTGGTGCTGAGCGCGGTGCTGATGGCCGCCACCTCGGCCGGGATGCTGATCTTCACCAGCCTGTCCCTGGCCGGCTTCAAGCGCCTGGGCCTGCAGTGGGTCGAGCGCTATGAGGAGACCATTCTTGGCGCGGCCCTGATCGCGGTCGGCGTCGCGGTGGCCTTCTTCAAGACGTAAGCGCTTCAAGCCGCTTTCACTCCGCGCCGCGCGCTCCTAAATAGCGGCCATGACCCAAGCTTCCTCGAAGATCCCCGTCACCGTGCTGACCGGCTATCTCGGCGCCGGCAAGACCACGCTGCTCAACCGCATCCTCACCGAGGAGCACGGCAAGCGCTACGCCGTGATCGTCAATGAGTTCGGCGAGGTCGGCATCGACAACGACCTGGTGGTCGGCGCGGACGAAGAAGTGTTCGAGATGAACAATGGCTGCGTCTGCTGCACGGTGCGCGGCGACCTGATCCGCGTTCTGCAAGGCCTGATGAAGAGGAAGGGGGGCTTCGACGCCATCATCGTCGAGACGACCGGTCTCGCCGACCCGGGCCCGGTGGCCCAGACCTTCTTCGTCGACGACGACGTCAAGGCCCGCACGGCCCTCGATTCGGTCACCGCGGTCGTCGACGCCAAGCACATCATGCTGCGCCTGTCGGACAGCAAGGAAGCCGTCGAGCAGATCGCCTTCGCCGACCAGATCGTGCTGAACAAGACCGACCTGGTCTCGGAGGACGACCTGCGTCACGTCGAGAGCCGCATCCGCCGCATCAATCCGCTGGCCCCGATCCACCGCGCCCAGCGCTCGAACGTTCCGCTGGACGCCATCATCGGCAAGCACAGCTTCGACCTGGAGCGGATCACCGAGCTGGAGCCGGACTTCCTCAATCCCGCCCATGGCGAGCCGGGCCA
>CBIHOB010000068.1:0-24358 GCA_966211605.1 uncultured Caulobacter sp. | reverse complement strand
GCAGTATGAGGCCCGCGAGTTCATCGTTTACTTCCCGTTCGACCAATCGGTCCTGACGCCGGAAGCCCAATCGGTGGTCACGGAAGCCGCGAAGTACGCCAACGACGGTCACGCGACCAAGATCGTTGTCGTCGGCCACACCGACACGTCGGGTTCGCCGAAGTACAACGTGAAGCTCTCGGAACGTCGCGCTCGCGCCGTCGCCGACGCTCTGGTCTCGCAAGGCGTTCCGCAGAACGTCCTGGGCGTCGACTGGAAGGGTGAAAGCGCTCCGGCCGTCGCCACCGGCGACGGTGTGAAGGAACCGCTGAACCGCCGTTCGACGATCTCGATCAACTTCTAAGATCGAATCGACTGAAGACTTGGGAGGGCCCGGTGGAAACACCGGGCCCTTTCTCTATGCCCGGACCGCGCGCTCCGAATCTCGGCCGGCGACGCTTGGAGACCGGCGCCGCCGGCCCCACATCTGATCCGAAAGCCCGGTTTCCGGGGCTTTCGTCGCGATCGTCTCCGGAGGGCGATCGCGGGCGTTCTCCACCGCCGACCACTATCCCTTGTGGCCTAGCTGTTAGCGAACGGCGTTGTCCGGGGGCGGATGTCTGGAGCCGTCTTGCGGCGTCCTGTCGCGGCTGAAAAAAGTTCGCCCAGGCAACCCCTTGTCCCGCCTACGCAAGTTCGGGCCGTTCACAGGTTGTTAACGAAAAACTCGAGTTCGGGCCGTTGACGAGTCATTCACCAGTATGGCCCCATATCTGGGCTGAGGGGGCTCCTCGGCCACAAGATATAGCGGCTGGGCGGGGCAATTCCCTTCTCCGGAACACGCTGATTGAGCAATGGATTTGGTCATGAACGGCAGTGAAGCGGCGAAGACGAGCGTCCGAAACGAAGCCCGGCTGGCGGCCATCAAGCCGGCCAAGCGCCCGCAGCTGGCGCTGGTGCAGAAGGTCCAGGTGGATCGCTCGCGCGACGCCCTGTTGACCGACTTCGGCAAGACCACCCTGGAAGATCGCTACCTGCTGCCGGGCGAGTCCTATCAGGACATGTTCGCCCGCGTGTCGACGGCCTTCGCCGACGACGCCGAGCACGCCCAGCGCGTCTACGACTACATGAGCCGCCTGTGGTTCATGCCGGCCACCCCGGTGCTGTCGAACGGCGGCGCCGACCGCGGCCTGCCGATCAGCTGCTTCCTGAACGCCGTCAACGACAGCCTGGACGGCATCCTGGGCGTCTGGAACGAGAACGTCTGGCTGGCGGCCAACGGCGGCGGCATCGGCACCTACTGGGGCGGCGTCCGCTCGATCGGCGAGAAGGTCAAGGGCCAGGGCCAGACCTCGGGCATCATCCCCTTCATCCGCGTGATGGACTCGCTGACCCTGGCCATTTCGCAAGGTTCGCTGCGCCGCGGTTCGGCCGCCGTCTATCTGGACGTCCACCATCCGGAGATCGAGGAGTTCCTCGAGATCCGCAAGCCGTCGGGCGACTTCAACCGCAAGTCCCTGAACCTGCACCACGGCCTGAACATCACCGACGAGTTCATGCACGCCGTGCGCGACGGGACCAAGTTCGGCCTGCGCTCGCCCAAGACCGACGAGGTCCTGCGCGAGGTCGACGCCCGCGCCCTGTGGCAGAAGATCCTGGAGCTGCGCCTGCAGACCGGCGAGCCCTACCTGATCTTCTCCGACAGCGTGAACCGAGCCATGCCGTCGTTCCAGCGCGAGCTGGGCCTGAAGGTGCGCCAGTCGAACCTGTGCAGCGAGATCATGCTGCACACCGGCACGGACCACCTGGGCCACGAGCGCACCGCCGTCTGCTGCCTGTCGTCGGTCAATGCCGAGACCTTCCTGGAATGGCGTGACCATCCGACGTTCATCGAGGACGTCATGCGCTTCCTCGACAACGTCCTGCAGGACTTCATCGACCGCGCGCCCGACGCGGCCCAGGCGGCCGCCTACGCCGCCATGCGCGAACGCTCGGTGGGCCTGGGCCTGATGGGCTTCCACAGCTTCCTGCAGAGCCAGAACGTGCCGTTCGAGAGCGCCCTGGCCAAGAGCTGGAACATGCGGATGTTCAAGCATCTGCGCCGCGAGGCCGACAAGGCGTCGATCGCCCTGGGCGAGGAGAAGGGCCCGTGCCCGGACGCCGCCGAGCGCGGCTCCAAGGAGCGCTTCTCGCACAAGCTGGCCATCGCCCCGACCGCCTCGATCTCGATCATCTGCGGCGGCACCTCGGCGGGCATCGAGCCGATCCCGGCGAACATCTACACCCACAAGACCCTGTCGGGTTCGTTCGCGGTCAAGAACCCCTATCTGGAGAAGCTGCTCGAGGAGAAGGGCCAGAACACCGACGCGGTGTGGGGCTCGATCCTGGAGAACGAAGGCTCGGTCCAGCACCTGGACTTCCTGAGCCAGGACGAGAAGGACGTCTACAAGACCGCCTTCGAACTGGACCAGCGCTGGGTGATCGAACTGGCGGCCGATCGCACGCCGGAAATCTGCCAGAGCCAGTCGGTCAACGTCTTCCTGCCGGGCGACGTCGACAAGTGGGACCTGCACATGCTGCACTGGATGGCCTGGGAGCGCGGCGTGAAGTCGCTGTACTACCTGCGCTCCAAGTCGGTGCAGCGCGCGGCCTATGCCGGCGCCGAAGGCAAGGCCGAAGCGGCCACGGGCGGCTTCGACGTTCCGGAAAAGACCGACTACGACGAATGCCTGGCCTGCCAGTAAGAACGGTCACACACCTCTGATATCCAGACGGCGGCGCGATGGGGATCGCGCCGCCGTTTTCGTTTGCGGCGACTTTGTGGCGGGGAGCCGGAACCCGGCGGCGTTCACGGCGGTTCACCATGTGCGCATTCGTCGCCGTGGACAGACGTCGAGAAGCGCGTAGGCTGGACTTCCGTTGGGATTGGGGAATCCGCGATGCGTACCGCTGGGGAGCGTAGCATCTTCTGCCTCGCGGCCATGCTCTTGGCCGTGGCCGCCGGTCACGCGACCTCGGCCTGCGCGGCGCAGAAGGCCGGCAAGATCGCCAAGGCGGCAGATAGGCGCGCCCCGGACGCCGGCAAGAGCCCGACCCAGTTTTCCTTCCAGGTGAAGCCCGAGACCGTCCGGCCGCTGGACCTGTCGTCCGCCTCGACCGGCTTCGCGGCCGCCGAGGTCGCCGCGCCCGAGGCCGAGCTGGACGGCGGCTTCGCCCTGTCGCCCGCCGCCGCCTTCGCCGGCGACGCCCGCATCCTCGACACCGACCGCTACTACGACGGCGCGGGCCCGGTGACCTGGCGTTCGAACGCCTTCACCCGCCAGGCCCAGGCCGGCGGTCCGATCGACAGCGTCCGCGTCTCGGTGGCTGGCGTCGCCAGGACCGCGGCCGTCGCGCCCTTGACCCTGGTTCGTCCCGACAGCGACGCTTACGACGTTCAGGACGTCGACGTCACGGTGACGCGCGGCTGGCCCTCGGCGGTGTCGCTGAAAGGCCGCAAGTTCGCCCTGGACGTCACGCCCCATGCCGGCATTGGCTATGGCGGGGCCGGCGGCTCGGCCGAGGCCGGCGCCACGGTGCGCCTGGGCAAGAAGAGGAACATGGGCGACCGGGTGAACGACGCCCTGGGCGTGCGCGAGGGCGACGAGACCTTCGGCGACCGGGGACGCTGGTACATCTTCGCCGCCGCTAGCGGCCGGGCCGTAGGCCTGAACATGCTGCGCGGCCAGAACGGCGACTGGAGCCGCGCGGGCCTGACGCAAGACACGACCAGCCGCCTGATCGGCGACAGCCAGGCGGGCGTCGCCTGGCGCAAGGGCCCCATGCAGGCGTCGCTGGGCTATATCCACCGCGAGATCCGGGCCAAGGAAGGCATCCTGGGCCTGGCCACCCAGAAGGACGACGTGGTGGCCCTGTCCTTCAGCCTGAAGCCGCACTGGTAGGCGTTTTCCCTATTAAGCTTGTGTTTCCGGCCGCTTTCATGCAGCAAGCGCCGGTCAACTCACAGCCGCCAGCGAGATCATGAGCGAGAGCGAGCCCCCGCGCCGCAAGACCTTGAGCCTGAAGAGCCCGGTCGCCGCCCCCGGCGGACCGCCGCCGCTCGAGCGCATGGTCAAGCCGTCGGCCCGCACCACGGTGTTCACGCCGGCCCCGCAACCGGCCGCTCCGCCCCCGCCCCCTCCGGCTCCGGTGGGGGACTGGAAGTGCAAGCCGTGCGGCACGCGCTTCGACCCACCGACCGACCTGGCCGACGAGGACTCTGTCCGCTGCCCCTCGTGCAATGCGCGCCTGGGCCTGGCCGCCGACTTCCGCAGCGATCCGCCGAACCTGGCCAAGCTGCGCGCCCGGCACTTGAAGAAGGCCTGAGGCCGGCTTTCCTTCGGAGCGCGCGCCGAGGTTTGGGCGACGGCCCGGGCGCTAGCGGTCCAGGTCGTCGATCCGTTGTTGCAGTCGCCGGGCGCCCCACTGGTTCAGCGCCCAGGCGCCGGTAAAGATCAGGACGACGATCGCGCTGCCCGCCAGGATGAACAGGTGGTCGACCTCCACCGAGCGGCCAGGCGCATGCGCCTGGAACCAGCGCCCCGCCATCATCAGGACCATGCCCGGAACGAACGGCCCCAGATACCAGCGGCCGACCGAGCGCAGGGCGTCGCGCTGACGGATCAATTCCTGGCGATGGAAGTCGAAGATCGCGGCGTCGGCTTCGGGCGCCGCCCGAGCGGACGCAGTCTTGTGCATGTGCCGCGCGACCCAGAGCGCCGCGACGATGACCAGGGCCGCGCCGGCCTGCATCATCCAGCTCGTGGACTTGAACAGGACCGACATGAAGGCCAGAACGACCAGGGCCGTGGCCACGTACTCGATCAGGTTCCGGCGGCGAACCTTGCGCTCGAACGTCAGCGCGGCCTGGTGAATATCGGCGAGGCTCATGGGCGCATGCTCCGTGGGTTGGGCCTTCCAGAGGGTCTGGAGGTCGTCTGGCTTACGGCCATCTGGGGGATCACCGGTCATCCGGACCTCCCGTGTTGAAGCGTCTGATCAGCACCGTCCGCAGGCGGGACAGCTTGGTGGCGACGGCGCCGGGCGAGAGGCCGCAAATCTCGCCGATGGCCCTGGCCTCCAGGCCTTCCAGGTGCAGCAGGACGATCTGCCGGTCGGGCGCGTCCAGGGCGCGCACCAGGGCGGTCAGCTTGGCGACGGCGTGGCGCTCGGCGGTTTGCAGCTCGGGATCGGGCTGGCTCGGATCGCCAGTGGCTTCCAGCTCGTCCAGGGTCAGCAGCTTGCCCCTGCGCGCGCGACGCACATGTGAAGCGGCGGTGTTGTGGGCGATCCGGTAGACCCAGGTCGCTTCTGAGCAACGGCCGTCATAGCCGGCGAGGCTGCGCCAAAGCGCCAGATGGATCTCCTGCAGCAGGTCGCGCCGCTGGTCGGGATCGGCCTCGCAGGCGCGCGCCAGCCGCTCCAGCGCCGGACCGAACGCGGCCGCCGCGCGGACATAGCGCTCGTCCTGCGAGGTCTTGGAAGAGGAAGGGATCGGTTCGCCCATGTTTCCCTTAGTCGCCGGCCGCGACGAACTCTTACAGGGGGCGGCGAAAGATCTCGCGGCGGGCGTCCTCACCAGCGTCCATAGTGCGGCCCGAAGCGGGCCCGCAGGTCGTCGACCTCGCGCTCGGCGTCGCGGATCGCGGCGTCGGCGCGGCGGCCGTCCTCTATGGCGTCGCGACGCTCGCGGCGCAGGCGGTTCAGGCGGTCCCGCAGCTCGCGGACCTGTTCGTCGGTAAGCTTGGGATTGCGCAGCTCGTTCTCGACCTCGTCGGCCTGGCGGGCGCGCTTGTCGGCCCGGGCGTCGGCCGAGCTGAGCTCGGAACGCGCCGAATCCAGCCGCTGCGTCGCGGCGTAGACCCGCTGGCCGTCGCTGTAGCCGCCCAGGAACGCCGGTTCGGCCGGCGGCGGACAGACGCCGGCGTAGCTGTGGCCCCCGCGCCCGACCTGGAAGCCGTTCGCCTCGGTGCAATAGCGGCGAAGCCCTTCCTCACGGGCCTCGAAATAGAGCTTGGCGTCGGGGGTCACCCCGGCCTTGGCGCAGGCCTTCGCATGGTCGTCCAGTCGGCTCATCGGCCGGCCGTCGACGCCATCGCCATAGCCGACCGCGCGCCAGTCGCCGCGCAGGCACTGCTCCTGGCTCATCGTCGCGCAGCTGACGGTCGCCAGGCTGGCCATCGCGACCAGCGTCCCGACGACGAGGCCGCGCTTCGGTAGATTTCGCATTGGCTTGCTCCCCCAGGCTGTACTGGAGGAGCTTAGAGCTTGGCTTTATGAACCGCGACTGAACGATGTTCGATCACGGCGGCGAAGCGCGACGCTAAGGCTCCAGCGGCGCCTCGACGCCGACCGGGCCGGGCTCGTCGCGGACGATGACTCCCGTGCCGGCCGAGATCGACGGGACCTGCTTCTTGAACAGGCCGCGCCACAGGCTCTGTTCTTCCACCGCGCTGGTCCAGACCGTGCCGCGCATGGCCTGCTCGACGCCGGCGTCATAGATGCCGCGCATCAGGTCGGTCTCGAACTTCAGGAGGTTCATGCCCTCGAAGCTGTTGGGGATCGAGGCCACGCTGAGCGGCAGGTTGTGGCGCGAACAGAAGCCGGCGGCCAGGCTCAGGGCCTGGCGATACGAGAAGCGCAGCATGGTGTCGAAGCTGCGGGTCATGATCGAGGCGACGCCCGGCGGGGTCGACTGTGTCGAGGGATCCAGCACCGTGTTAACGATCACGTGGACCCGGCCGCGCCGGAAGCGGGGGCCCAGGTTGCGCCAGTGCAGCAGGGCGTCGGGCATCAGGAACAGCGGCGCGGCGACCCCGCCGTCGACATGCATCTCCTGATACGTCCGGCCGTCGGCCTCGACCTCGATCAGCTTGGGCGGGAAGATGCCCGGCACCGAGGACGAGGCGACCAGCAGGGCGCGGAACAGTTTCAGCGCCTCGTCGCCGCCATGGGTGGCGATCTCGCCCATGTCCCAGACGACGGCGCGCTGGCTGTCGAGGTTGGTGGTGGCGATCAGCAGGCGGCGGCCCTTGGCGTGTTCGGCGGCGACGGCCTCGACCATCTCCTGGTCGACGAAGGTCTCGACCAGGGCGTCCAGGGACTCGCCCTTGAAGATGCTGGGGCCCAGCGCCGGGGCCAGGCGACGCAGGCTGAGCAGCTCGGTGGCGTGGCCGCCGACATAGGCCTCGGTCAGGTGGTCGTCCCAGGCCGAGCCCAGGAAGGCCATCGGCGCGATCAGGGCCCCGGTGCTGACGCCCGTGACGATGGCGAAGTCGGGCCGTCGGCCGGCCTTGGTCAGGCCCGCCAGCACGCCCGCGCCATAGGCGCCGCCGGCCGCGCCGCCCGATAGGGCCAGGATGTTGAACTCGTCGCGCCCGATCAGCGAGCGCAGCGGGGCCAGGCGGTCGGCCGCCTGGCGCAAGGCGTCGTCGGCCTGGTCGACGGTCAGCCGAACGCCCGGAAAGCCGGCGGCCTGGACGGGACGGTCCGACGGCGGCGCGGGCAGGCGCTTGCCGCGCAGCGGATCGGCGGTCTTCCAGTCCTTGAAGAAGCCCTGGAGGCTGATCTTGCCGTTAGGGTCCTTATCCAAGCCGAAAGCCCTCCACGGCCTCTAGCGCGCGCTGGCCAGCACCACGCCCACCAGCACGGCCGCGTAATGCAGGCCCGCGCCGCCGATCACGTGGCCGTGCCAGATGGCGCGGCGGAACTTCAGGCGGCGCATCAGGTAGAAGATGGTGCCGGTCGAATAGACCAGGCCGCCGATGGCCAGCAACAGCAGGGCCACCCACGACAGGCCGTCGATCATCGGCTTGATGGCGACCAGAACCAGCCAGCCCAGGGCCAGGTACAGGCCGACCCAGAAACGCTTGTCCAGGCCCGGCAGGAACAGCTTGGCCGCCACGCCGACGCCGGCGACGGTCCAGACCGCCGTGGTCATGCCGATCGCCCACCAGCCATGCAGGTTCTGGGTGGTGAAGGGCGTGTACGAGGCGGCGATCATCACGAAGATGCCGGCATGGTCGAAGCGGCGCAGCAGCGGCCGCCAGCGGGCCTTGGCGAAGTTGTAGGCGGTCGACAGCGACAGCATCAGGATCAGGCCCACCGTGTAGACGCTGACCGCGGCGACCTGCTTGAGGTCGCCCATTCCGAAGGCCAAGCCCAGCAGGATGCCGCCGCCCAGCAGGGCGCAGGCCAGGCCGGCCAGGTGCACCACCAGGTCGGCGCATTTGGCGGCCGGCGTGGGATAGTGCGTCGTGACCGCCGGCGTGGTCGTTGGCGCGACGACGATGTCGGTGTTGCTGTTCGCAGTCATGGCCCGCCCATTCGTATGGCAACTACGCTTGGGAGCGTAGGTTCGTTCCGTGACATATAAACGGTGATCATCGTGGCCGCGAAAGGGCGGTTCGGACACGACCGGCGGGAAAAGCGATTCTAGAAGAAGAGACCGCGCGCCCCGTCGAAGGCCAGCTTGCCGCCGACCGCCACCAGCAGGACGTAGATGACCTTGTAGAAGCCCTCGGCCGGCACCCGCCGCACCAGCCAGACCCCGGCCCAGGTCGAGGCGATGGCCAGGGGCAGCAGCACGCCGGCGGTCATCAGCACCTTGGGTGTGAACTGTCCCAGCGCGACATAGGCCGGCACCTTCATCCAGTTGACGACGGCGAAGAAGATGGCGCTGGTGCCGATGAACGTGTCGCGGGCCAGGCGGCGGGGCAGGACATAGATCTGGAACGGCGGGCCGCCGGCGTGGGCGATCTGGCTTGTGAAGCCGGCCGCCGCGCCGCAGATCGCGCCCAGCCAGGGCCGCGCCGGACCCGCTTCCACCTGCTCGGCGGCCTTGACCGCGCGTTCGGCCCACAGGCGCTGCAGGGCGAAGACGACCGAGATCATCCCCACGGCCAGCTCGACCGCCGCCTCCTTGACGAAGGCCGCCAGCGCCCAGCCCAGGAAGATTCCGACGGCGGCGGCGGGCAGCATGAGCAGCAGCAGGCCCTTGTCCCAGCTCTTCCGGAAGGCCCAGACGCTGACCACGTCCTGGACCAGCAGGATGGGCAGGGTGATCGAGGCGGCCATGACCGGCGACACCGCCAGGGCCATCATCGGCACCGCCACCACCCCGATGCCGGCGAACCCGCCCTTGGCCAGGCCCAGCAGGATCACGGCGGGGATCGCCACCGCGTAGAAGATCGGATCGGTCAGCATGCGCCGGTGCTTAGAGCCTGTCCGGCGCGGAGGAAACAGGTCAGGCCGAAAAACGCGCTGGCCCCCCAAAAGCCCGACAGCGCGGAGGGCGTCGGAATGGCGCCGACCGCCTCGATGAATTAGATTGCCGGCACGGCCTCCACTTGTGACTTGAGGGAATGATGGCGCGCGCGGACGTCAACCGCTCCGGCGAGATGGAGGTCTTCGTCCGCGTCGTCGAGGCGGGCGGCTTCACGGCCGCCGCCAAGGCCCTGGGCATGACCCCGTCGGCGGTCAGCAAGCTGGTGGCGCGCCTGGAGGCCCGGCTGGGCGCGCGCCTGGTCAACCGCTCGACCCGCAAGCTGCAGCTGACGGCCGAGGGCTCGACCTTCCACGAGCGGTCCCTGCGCGTGCTGGCCGACCTCGACGACGTCGAGCGCGCGGTCGCCGCCCGCGCCGCGCCCCGGGGCCGGCTGCGGATCAATTCCAGCGTGCCCTTCGGCCTGCGCCACCTGCTGCCGCTGATCCCTCGCTTCACCGCCGCCTATCCCGAGGTCCAGGTCGACGTCACCCTGACGGACCAGGTCATCGACCTGCTGGACGAGCGCGCCGAACTGGCGATCCGGGTCGGCCCCCTGCGCCCCTCGCAGCTGGTGGCCCGGAAGCTGGGCGACAGCCGCATGGCCCTGGTCGCCGCGCCCGACTACCTGGCGCGCCGCGGGACGCCGCGGCATCCCGACGACCTGGCCGGCCACGACCTCGTGGTGTTCAACTTCGCCCGCCACTGCGACGCGTGGCCGTTCCTGGTCGACGGGACGCGGGTGTGGCGCGCGGCGCATGGCCGGGCCCTGGTCGGCGACGGCGAGAGCGCCGCCCGCCTGGCCATGGCCGGCCAGGGGATCGCGCGGCTGTCGATGCACCATGTCGCCGACGAGATCGCCGCCGGCCGGCTGGTCCCGGTTCTGGAAAACTTCAATCCCGGCGATGTCGAGACGATCAGCGCCGTCTATGTCGGCCACGCCGGGCCGCTGCCCGCGCGCGTGCGGGCCTTCATCGACTTCCTGGCGGCGGAAGTCGACGTGGACTGGCCGATGGGGCGGACGCCGTAGCGCCAGCCCCTCGCGGGCTCAAGCGCCCAGCATCACCTCGGCGATCTGCACTGCGTTCAGGGCCGCGCCCTTGCGCAGGTTGTCGCCGACGACGAACAGGGCCAGGCCGTGCGCGACGGTCGGGTCAGGGCGCAGGCGGCCGACGAACACCGGGTCCTGGCCCGTGGCGGCCAGCGGGTTGGGCACGTCGTCCAGCACCACGCCCGGCGCCTGCGCCAGCAGCGCCGTGGCCTCGGCGGCCGACAGCGGCCGCTCGAACTCGGCGTTGATCGACAGCGAGTGGCCGGTGAAGACCGGCACGCGCACGCAGGTGCCCGAGACCGGCAGGCCCGGCAGCTCCAGGATCTTGCGGCTCTCGTCGCGCAGCTTCAGCTCCTCCTCGGTGTAGCCGTCCTCGCCCAGCACGTAGTTCAGCGGCACGACGTTGTAGGCCAGGGGCACGGCCCATTTGCGGGCTTGCGGCAACGGCGCGGCGGCCGGCGAGCGGGCCAGGCCGTCCAGGTCGCCTGCCGCCCCGGCGCGCAGCTGCTCGGACAGCACCTGGATGCCCTCGACCCCGCCGCCCGAGGCGGCCTGGTAGGTGCTGACGGTCAGGCGCTTGAGGCCGGCGGCCTCGTGCAGGGGCTTCAGCACCGGCATGGCGGCCATGGTGGTGCAGTTGGGGTTGGCGACGATGCCCTTGGGGATGTTCGCCAGCGCATGCGGATTGACCTCGGCCACCACCAGCGGGACGTCGGGGTCCGAGCGCCAGGCCGAGCTGTTGTCGATCACCACGGCCCCGGCCGCGGCGGCCTTGGGCGCCAGCTCGCGCGAGGTGCTCCCGCCGGCCGAGAAGAAGACGATGTCCAGGCCCGCGAAGTCGGCGGTCGAGGCGTCCTCGACGACGACCTGCTGGCCCTTGAAGTCGACCTTGGTTCCGGCCGAGCGGGCCGAGGCGAACAGGCGCAAGCCCGCGACCGGGAAATCCCGCTCGGCCAGCAGCTCGCGCATCATGCCGCCGACGAGGCCGGTGGCGCCGACGACACCGACGCGGGGGGGATTGGCGCGGGAAAACTTGAAGCTCATTTGAAGGCGTCTCCTGGTGGGGGGAGCGCGGGGAGCTTCAGATCTCGGTGAGAGAAAGCCGGCCCCGCGCCATCGGCGGGGCTGGTTCGAGGATGCCGCTAGATCGCGCGCATACCCGCCGCCCCACCGAAGCGGGTCGTTTTGCGGGTAATAATTTTAGTCGCGGACAATTGCATCGGCGGGGTTCATAGCGGCGAAGCTGGGCCGCGTAAAGGGCGGCGTGGGGAATAATTATGCGGCGGGGCGGCGCAGGGGCGTGGCTGGCGCAAGAATGTGCCCGCCGACGTCCGAGTAGGTTGTTCGGGCCGAGGCTGGCGTCACTCGACACATGATTATGTCGCTTGAGTTCCTAGACGCTGCGAGGCCCCTCAGCATTAGGTTTGCTGCCCCAACCGCTCCCACCCGTCAAAGAAGGGGAACCGCTTCTCCCAGAACCCCGCCAGCCGCGGATCCGCATCCACCCGCTTCACCACCTCGCTCATTCTCGGGGCGACGTCGTAGAACCGCACCCGCCGCGGCCCCCAGCGGCTGACGACGGTGACGTAGAGGTCCAGCACGGTCAGCTCATCCCCCAGCAGGTACCGACCCGGCGTCAGCTGGCTCTCCATCATCCGCCAGCAATCCAGGATCCGCTCGGCCGTCGCGGCCTTGATCCGCGCCTGGACTTCCGGATCCTCGCCGCCCAGGCGCGACGGGTCGTCCCGCACCCAGAACAGCGAGTAGATCGAGGCCGGGATGAAGGTCATCCAGCGCAGGAACTGCGCCCGGCGCGGGTCGTCGATCGCCGGACCAAGCCGCGCTTCCGGGAAGCGGTCGGCCAGCCAGATCAGGATGGCGGCGCTTTCGGTGATCGTCTCGCCGTCGGGGGTGACCAGGGCCGGGATCTGCTTCAGCGGATTGACCGGCGCGACCTTGGCCTGCTGCGCCTCGCCTTCCCAGGTCGGGGCCTCGACGATCTCGTAGGGCAGGCCGATCAAGGACATAGCCGCCTCGACGGGCACGCCGCCCGAGCCGAGGGCGCTGAAAATCCGGTAGGTCGCCATGGTCAAGCTCCGTGACTTATCCACACGCACTCACAACATCTTGTATGGCTGCGACATCAGAACCACTAGATGATCGGAATGGCTTTGGTAGGGTGAAGGCGCCTTATCGCGCTCAACGATTCTAGCCTCCCAGGGTTCGCCATGTCCGCTTCCTCGCTCATCCTGCCCGGCCTGATGACCCCCTCCGGCGGCTACAAGCCGTTCCGCTATCCGTGGGCCTACGACTTCTGGAAGAAGCAGCAGCAGGTCCACTGGATGCCGGAGGAGGTGCCGCTGGGCGAGGACCTCAAGGACTGGGCCGTCAAGCTGAACGACAAGGAACGGAACCTGCTGACGCAGATCTTCCGCTTCTTCACCCAGTCCGACGTCGAGGTGCAGGACAACTACATGGAGCGCTACGGTCGGGTCTTCAAACCGACCGAGGTGAAGATGATGCTGGCCTCGTTCGCGAACATGGAGACGATCCATATCGCGGCCTACGCCCTGCTGCTCGAGACCATCGGCATGCCCGAGACCGAGTTCTCGGCGTTCATGGAATATGAGGCCATGAAGGACAAGCATGACTACATGCAGACCTTCGGCGTCGAGACCAACGCCGACATCTGCCGCACCCTGGCGATGTTCGGCGGCTTCACCGAAGGCCTGCAGCTGTTCGCCTCGTTCGCGATGCTGATGAACTTCCCGCGCTTCAACAAGATGAAGGGCATGGGCCAGATCGTCTCGTGGTCGATCCGCGACGAGAGCCTGCACTGCGACGGCATCATCAAGCTGTACCACGCCTTCAACAAGGAGACGGGCGCGGTGACCAAGGCCGTGGCCGACGACATCGTCGACTGCTGCAAGCACGTGGTGGGCCTGGAGGACAAGTTCATCGACCTGGCCTTCGAGGCCGGCGAGATCCAGGGCATGACCCCGGACGACATCAAGGCCTATATCCGCTTCATCGCCGACTGGCGCCTGCGCCAGCTGCAGCTGCCCGAAGTGTACGGGGTGAAGGAAAACCCGCTGCCCTGGCTGCAGTCGCTGCTGTCGGGCGTCGAGCACGCCAACTTCTTCGAAGCCCGCGCCACCGAATATTCGAAGGCCGCGACCAAGGGCTCGTGGCACGGCGCCGACGGCGTGTGGACCAGCTTCGACGAGATGATGCGCAAACGTTCGGACCTGACGCCGGCGGAATAGCGCGGCCTTCAAGGGGCGTGGGGAAGGGCGGGGCCGGAGGGTCCCGCCCTTCGTCGTTTCGGGCGCTTCAGCTGACGGGGACGAAGCGGTCCTTATCGCCTTGGCTGGTGCCGGCGATGAACCGCCAGGCGTCGGGACGGGCGACGAACTTCCGCAGCAGCGCCCGGGCGGCGGCCTCGCGGCGCGGGGCGGCGATGTCGGCGTCGGTGTCCAGTTCGACGTGGCTGAACGGCGCGTCGTGGAGCCGGGCTGTGAAACCGTGCTTGAAGTCTTCCTGGCCGGCGTAGAGCAGGGTGATGCGGCCGCTCCACGTGATGTCGAACAGCCCCGGCGCCGACCCGGCGGCGAAGGCGATTTGGTGCTCGGCGACCGCATCGTGGCCCAGCAGATAGATCTGGAATGGCTGATCCCCCGGCGACCAGTCACGGGCCAGGGCCTCGACCGGGTCGAGCGCGAACGTCCTGCCAGGCAGATCGCCGGGATCGAACGGCGTTGGAAGCCGAACCAGCTGCTCGTTCAGATAGCCCCAATGGGTGTTCGACAGCGTCGCCTCGCCGTAGTTCGCCCAGACGTCGGGAGAGGTCCAGTCCGCGTCGCCGTCGATCTCGACGCCAGGCCCTTCGGCGTCGTAGGGCGCGCTCTCCAGGTGCAGCAGCAGGCCCACGCCGTGACGGGCGTCGAGCGCCGCGCCCAGGGTGAAGGCGGCGACGGGATGGCCGTCGGGCCACGGGTTGCCGGGAAAGCGGATGCGTCCTCTCACCCGGTGATAGTGCGCGGATCGGGGGATCGTTCAAGTCGTGCGAACCTTGACCAATCGCGCCTTGGTGCGGCCGCGCTTCCGACACAACTGAAAGGGCATCTTCGCAGCCTGAGGTTGGGGCGGGCGGAATGCGGGGCTTTCGGCGGCGACGGCTGGCTTTGATCGCGGCGGCGTCGCTGGCGCTGCACGGGGCCGTGCTGGTCTGGCTGGCCTGGCCCAGGGCGCCGGACTTCTTCACCAACGGTCCCGACCTGTCGCTGATGTCGGTCGAGCTGCTGGCGCCGGCGCGGCCGGAGTCTCGCGAGGCGGCGGCGCCGCGGCCGACCCCGTCCCCGCCTTCTTCAGCCGCGCCATTGCCGAGCCCGCCTGCGCCAGTGGCCCCGCCGGCCGAGAGCGACCTGCCGCCCGCCGCGTCGCCGTCGGCCGCCGGCGTCTCGCCGGACAGGCTGCAGGCGGCCCTCCGCGCCGGAAACGCCGGGAGCGGCGGCTGCACGCGGGCGCGTTCACGGGAGGAGCGGGAGGCCTGCGAGGAGCGGCTGGGGCGTCTGGCTCCCGGGACGCCCAGCTACGATGCGCCGATGGATCCCGGGAAGCGGGCCTATTACGACGCGGTGGTCGCGGCGGGACCGACGGGCGGGGGCTATGGCGACCCCAAGCCCCAGGGCGCGGCGCCGGACGGCGACTATTTCCGCATCCTCAACTGTTCGATCCAGTTCGGCGGCGGCAAGAAGCGGAAGGATCGCCAAGGCGAGGTGCGGCTGGGCCGCTCGCCGTGCGCCATTCCCTTGCAGGGCAGTTTCATCGCGCCCGAGGCCAGCGTCCGCAAGCGCTAGAAGTCCGGGCAGCGCTCGTCTAGGACGGGCCGACAGTCGGAGAGCTTCAAGCATGACCCGTATCGCGGTGATCGGCCCGGGCGCCGTCGGGGGCGCGGTGGCCGCCTGGCTGGCCCAGAACCCGGAGCACGACCTGACGGTCTGCGTTCGTACGCCGTTCGCGCGGCTGGAGGTCGAGACGCCCGTGGGGCCGATCACGGCGGCGCCGCGGGTGGCGACCTCACCCGAGGGGCTGTCGCCCGTCGACTGGGTGCTGGTGGCGACCAAGGCCTACGATTCCGACGCGACCATGGCTTGGCTCGCCGTCCTGGTCGGCCCGGACACGCGGGTGGCGATCCTGCGCAACGGCGTCGAACACACCGTTCCGTTCCAGGGCAAGGTCGCAGCCGCCGACCTGGTTCCGGCGGTGGTCGACATCCCGGCCGAGCGCTCGGCGCCAGGGCGGGTGCTGCAGCGGCGCGGCGGCTGGATCAAGGTCCCGGCGGGGGCGGCCGGCGAAGCGTTCGTCGCCCTGTTCGCTCACACGCCGATCGAGGTCCAGACGGTCGAGGACTTCACCACCGAGGCCTGGAAGAAGCTGGCTTTGAACTGCGCCGGGGCGGTCAACGCCCTGACGCTCAAGCCGGCCCGCATCGTCCATGACGAGGGTGCGGCCCAGGTGATGCGGGCCCTGGTGCGCGAGTGCGTGGCCGTGGGGCGGGCCGAGGGCGCGGACCTCTCCGATGATCTGCCCGAGCAGGTCATCGAGGGCTATCGCAGCCACGCGCCGGACTCGATGAACTCGCTGCACGCCGACCGCGCCGCCGGCCGGCCGATGGAGCTGGACGCCCGCAACGGCGTCATCGTCCGCAAGGGCGCGGCGCATGGGATCGAGACGCCTGCCAACGCCATGATCGTGGCTCTTCTGAACGCGGCGGCGAGCTAAGATCCATTTAGATATCCGGACCACCCAAACCCGCTCATCCCCGCGAAGGCGGGGATGAGCGAATTGGAGTGAACCGAGGCGCTTACGGCCGATACTTCTTCGGGATCTCCTGGACCTGTTCGGGGGTCAGCTTGGTGATCGTCTTGGCGCGGATCGGCATCGCGAAGCCCGAGCCGTCCGAGACCCGAAGGTCCAGGTCCAGCGGATTGCAGATGCTGTCGCTGCCGCGCACGATCGACACCAGGTGAGATCCCGGCCAGGTCAGCTGGTTTGAGCCCCAGGCCAGGTCGACGCGATAGACGTCGCGGCCCCGCACCTTCATGTACAGGGTGTCCTTGTCGGGGGCGGTCCAGCCGCGCCAGTCGGACAGGTAGAAGCATTGGCGGGCAGGCTTGACCGCCTTGGTCGGAGCGTCGCCTTGAGCCGCCGAAGCGGCCGTCGCGCTCAGGCCAGCGGCGATGGCGAGCCCGATCAGCGCAGTGCGCGTGACATGGGTGAGCTTGCTCATGGCGTGGTCGTCCTAAAAGTCCCTCGGATCAAGAGATTGTGCCTCTCCCGAGGGCTGTCAAGTTTTTACTGTACAGCTGCCTAACATAAGGCAACGGCCCGCCTCCGGTGGGAAGCGGGCCGTCCGAAAAATCGTGGTCCGAAAGGGGCTCAGGCCTTGGCGGCCAAGGCCTCGTCGGGCTCGACCTCGTCCAGCTCGCCTTCCCACTTGGCGACCACGGCGGCGGCGACGCTGTTGCCGACGACGTTGGTGGCGCTGCGGCCCATGTCCAGCAGGTGGTCGACGCCCAGGACGAGGGCGATCCAGGCGTCGGGCATGCCGAAGTGGGTCAGGGTGGCCATGATCACCACCAGCGAGGCGCGCGGAATGCCGGCGATGCCCTTGGACGTCACCATCAGCAGCAGCAGCATGAAGATCTGCTGCTGGATCGACAGGTGCACGCCGTGCGCCTGCAGGATGAACATCGTGGCGAAGGTGCAGTACAGCATCGAGCCATCGAGATTGAACGAGTAGCCCAGGGGCAGCACGAACGAGACGATGCGGCGGCGCACGCCGACCTTGGGCAGGCCATCCAGGATGCGCGGATAGGCGGCTTCCGACGAGGCGGTCGAGAAGGCCAGCAGGGCCGGGTCGCGGATCACCCCGAACAGCGGGAAGACGCGCTTGCCGATCACCAGGAAGGCGGCGACGAACAGCAGCGCCCACAGCACGCCCATGGTCGCGTAGAAGCCCAGCACGAACTTGCCGTAGACCACCAGCATCGAGATGCCCTGGGTGGCGATGGCCGAGGCCAGGGCGCAGAAGATGGCCAGCGGAGCCAGCTTCATCACGAAGCCGGTGACCTTCAGCATGATCTGGGCGCCTTGCTCGGCCAGCTCCATGATCTGCGGGGCCTTGTTGTCCAGCGAAGCGACGGCGGTGCCGACGAACAGGCTGAACACCACGATCTGCAGGATCTCGTTCTTGGCCATGGCGTCGAAGATCGAGGTCGGCACCAGGTGGGTGATGAAGGTCTGCAGGGTGAAGCCCTCGGTCGAGGCGGCGGGGGCGGCGGCCGTCGAGGCCACGTCCTTCAGCACCAGGCCCGCGCCCGGCTGCAGCAGATGGACCATCAAGAGGCCCAGCAGCAGCGACACGGCCGAGGCGCTGATGAACCAGCCCATGGTCTTGACGCCGATCCGGCCGACCGAGGCGGCGTCTTCCATGTGGGCGATGCCGGCCACCAGAGTGGTGAAGACCAGCGGCGCGATGATCATCTTGATCAGGCGCAAGAACAGGTCGGTGCCCAGCTTGAACCACTTGGCCGCTTCGGCCGCCTGGGCCGCGTCAAGGTACTGGTTACAGGCCCAGCCGACGGTGACGCCCAGCACCATGGCCGCGACGATCAGCAAAGCGAAGCGTTTGTTCATTCGGTCCCCCTGGCGCCTTCTTGCGGCGTCGACGGCGTATTCTGGTTTACGGAAGGAACGACGCGCGAGAACGCCCGCGCCGCCATTCGCGCCTTCCTTGAGCATTTCCGCCCTTGTGGCCGACCTGCGCGGGTTCGTCCATGCCCTTCGGCGAGGCGGGTCTGGGTAGTTTGCGGGCAAGCCGTCGAAACAGGCTCAGTCTGTAGAGACGGAAGGCGCGCCGGCGTCCTCACCTCGGATAAGTAAGAAATCATTCCCATTTGGCGGGCCGGGTGTCTCGCCAATGTCGCGAAACGCCGCTATAAGGACCCATGTCAAACCAAGAAAAAGCAATCGCCGTCGTCGAACGGCTCAATGACGAATATGAACGCGCCGTCGACGCTCTCCGGACCGCCCTGCGCGCCTATCTCGAAAATGGAACCCGCCCGGACCCGCAAACGCGGTTCGACGGCACGTTCGCCTATCCCGAGCTGCGCCTGACCTACGACCCCGAGGCCCTGCCGCCCAAGCTGGCCCGCTCGTACGCCCGCGTCAGCCGGCCCGGCGTCTATTCCACGACGATCACCAAGCCGGCCCAGTTCAAGGACTATCTCGTCGAGCAGCTGTCCCTGCTGATGGACGACTTCGACGTCGAGGTCGAGATCGACCGCTCGCGCCAGGAGATCCCCTATCCCTACGTGCTGGACGCCAGCATCGACCTGAACCAGGCCGACGTCCGCAGCGAGGACATCGCCCGCTTCTTCCCGACCACGGACCTGGCCTTCATCGGCGACGAGATCGCCGACGGGGTCTGGAATCCGGCCCTGGAGGAGACCCGTCCGCTGTCGTTGTTCGACGGCCTGCGCACGGACTTCTCGCTGGCGCGGCTCAAGCACTACACCGGCGCCCCGGCCGAGGACGTGCAGCAGTTCATCCTGTTCACGAACTACAACCGCTATGTCGACGAGTTCGTGCGCTGGGGCATCGAGCAGCTGAAGGCCAAGGACAGTCCCTACACGGCCCTGTCCTGCGCCGGCGGTCTGACGATCACCGCCAACACGGCCAATCCTGAACTGGCGGTGGCGGAGTCGACCTGGCGCAAGCACCAGATGCCGGCCTACCACCTGATGGCTCCGGGCGGTTCGGGCGTGACCCTGGTCAACATCGGCGTCGGCCCGTCCAACGCCAAGACGATCTGCGACCACCTCGCCGTCCTGCGCCCGCAGGCCTGGCTGATGATCGGCCACTGCGGCGGCCTGCGCGACACCCAGACCATCGGCGACTACGTCCTGGCCCACGCCTATCTGCGCGATGACCACGTGCTGGACGCCGTGCTGCCGCCCGAGATTCCGGTGCCCTCGATCGCCGAGGTGCAGCGGGCCCTCTACGACGCGGCCAAGGCGATCAGCGGCGACAGCGGCGACCAGCTGAAGAAGCGCCTGCGCACCGGCACCGTGGTCACCACCGACGACCGCAACTGGGAGCTGCGCCACAGCCTCTCGGCCCTGCGCTTCAACCAGAGCCGCGCGGTGGCCATCGACATGGAGTCGGCGACCATCTCGGCCCAGGGCTATCGCTTCCGGGTGCCGTACGGGACGCTGCTGTGCGTGTCGGACAAGCCGCTGCACGGCGAGATCAAGCTGCCCGGCCAGGCCAACGCCTTCTACGAGCGGGCGATCAGCCAGCACCTGCAGATCGGCATCATGGCCTGCAAGCTGCTGCACGCCGAGGGGCCGAACCTGCACTCGCGCAAGCTGCGGGCGTTCGACGAGCCGCCGTTCAGGTAAGAGCGGCGGATTCTCCTCCCCCTCTGGGGGAGGTGGCCCAGAGGGCCGGAGGGGGCAGCGCGGCGGAGGCCGCATTAGCCCCCTCAGTCGCTCCGCGACAGCTCCCCCAGGGGGAGCAGATTCCCCCGCCTACCCCTCCGCCCAGGCCTTGATCAGCTGGTGCGCGATCGCCAGCGGCGGCGGAGCGAAGACGCCCTCGAGCTCGCCCTTGATCAGTTGGGCGGCCTCGTCCTTGGTGAACCAGCGCACGGCTTCCAGCTCGGTCTGGTCGGGGGCGGCGTCGGCGCTGTCGACCTCGGCGATCAGGCCCATCATCAGCGACGAGGGCCACGGCCAGGGCTGGCTGGAGTGATAGCGGACGGCCGTGGCCTTCAGCCCGGCCTCCTCGTGCAGTTCGCGGGCGCAGGCCTCCTCGATGGTCTCGCCGGGCTCGATGAAGCCGGCCAGGGCCGAGAACATGCCGGCCGGCCAGGCGGCCTGGCGGCCCAGCAGGCACTTGCCGTCATGGATGGCCAGCATGATCGCCACCGGATCGGTGCGCGGGAAATGCTCGGCCTCGCAGGCGGGGCAGACGCGCTTCCAGCCGCCGTCGGCGACCTCGGTCTTCTGGCCGCAGGCGCTGCACCAGCGGTGGCGGCGGCGCCATTCGAACATCGACTTGGCGGTGGCCAGGATGCCCGCGTCGGCCGGCGGCATGGTCGCGGCCGCGCCGCGCAGTTCCTCGAAACGCCCCAGCCCCTGCAGGACGCCCTCCGAGGGATCGGCCGAGCCCTCGATGTCGACCGCGAAGACGGCGATGTCCTTCCAGAGGCCCATGTACAGCAGCTTCTCGGCGCCGCCCGCCAGGTCCTGGGCCATGTCGGCGCGCAGATAGGCGATCTGGACGCCGCTAGGCTGGCCGTCCTCGCCCAGGATGTCCTCGACCAGCGGCTTGCCGTTCCACAGCGCCACGGCCAGCGACTCGGCGTCGGCCAGCTTTTCGGCCAGCCAGGCGTCGTCGCCGCGGCGCTCGCTGTCGCGGTTCAGGGGGTTGCCGGCGAAGGTGTTGGTGATGATCGAGAGAGGCATGAGCGAACCTCTAGCGCGGCTCCGGACGCTCGTCACGACGTCGCATGTGCGTCATGTGTCTTGCATCCGCCGCGAGGAGTCGCGATATAGGCCTCGGAGATCGGCGCGGACGGAAGCCTCGCCAACCTGGTCAGGGCCGAGAGGCAGCAGCCACAACGAGATCACCTCTGGGTCGCTGTCCGGTCTCCACCTTCCTTTCCCCTGAAAATTTGTCAGCAGATGCGCGCTCGGACGGGCGCGAGGCTTTTTCTGCGCCCTTCGCCCCACTACACTGAAGGCCATGGCCGACCACGACGACCTCTCGACCGATTCCGCGCCGCCGTGGGACGAACCGCCCGCCAAGGAAGACTTGGCCGAGCGCGACGAGAACACCGCCGACATCTTCGGCGACGCGCCGGCGCCCGCCGCCGCTTCCGAAGAGTTGCGTCCGGTCGTCCAGGACCCGCCTGCGGAAACGGGCGACGCCTATACCGTGCTGGCGCGGAAGTATCGTCCGCGCACCTTCGAGGACCTGATCGGCCAGGAGGCCATGGTCCGCACCCTGGCCAACGCCTTCGCGACCGGACGCATCGCCCACGCCTTCATGCTGACCGGCGTCCGAGGCGTCGGCAAGACCACGACCGCGCGCCTGCTGGCCCGCGCGCTCAACTACGAGACCGACACCGTCAAGGGCCCCTCGGTCGACCTGACCACCGAAGGCTACCATTGCCGCGCCATCATCGAGGGCCGGCACATGGACGTGCTGGAACTGGACGCCGCCAGCCGCACCAAGGTCGACGAGATGCGCGAACTGCTCGACGGGGTGCGCTACGCCCCGGTCGAGGCGCGCTACAAGGTCTATATCATCGACGAAGTCCACATGCTGTCGACGGCGGCGTTCAACGCCTTGCTGAAGACGCTGGAAGAGCCGCCGCCGCACGCCAAGTTCATCTTCGCCACCACCGAGATCCGCAAGGTGCCGGTGACGATCCTGTCCCGCACCCAGCGCTTCGACCTGCGCCGGGTCGAGCCGGACGTGCTGGTCAAGCACTTCGACCGCATCTCGGCCAAGGAAGGCGCGCGGATCGAGACCGACGCCCTGGCCCTGATCGCCCGCGCAGCCGAGGGCTCGGTGCGCGACGGCCTGTCTCTGCTGGACCAGGCCATCGTCCAGACCGATCGCGGCGCGACCGTAACCGCCAGCGTGGTGCGCGACATGCTGGGCCTGGCCGACCGCGGCCAGACCATTGCGCTGTTCGAACATGTCATGGCCGGCAAGACCAAGGACGCTCTGGAAGGGTTCCGGGCCCTGTGGGGCTTCGGCGCCGATCCGGCGGTGGTGATGCTGGACGTGCTGGACCATTGCCACGCCTCGGCGGTGTCCAAGGCGCTCGGACCCGATGCGCTGTCGATGCCCAAGGAGCAGGCCGCGCGCCTGGCCGCGATCGGGGCCCATACCTCGGCCGGCACGCTTTCCCGGCTCTGGCAGATGCTGCTCAAGGCCCATGACGAGGTGCGCCGCGCGCCCGACGCCATGGCCGCGGCCGAGATGGCCCTGATCCGCCTGTGCTACGCCGCCGACCTCCCGGGACCGGAAGAGGCGCTGAAGGCCCTGCGCGACGGTGCGCCGCCAGGTGGAATTGGCGGCGGCGGCTCCGGCGGCGGCGTCGCGGTGGGTGGAGGAGGCGCGGTCTCGGCCTCGCATGCGCCCATGACCATGGCCGCGCCCGGCGCCCAGGCCGCGCCGGTGGTCGCCTCGTTCGACGACGTGCTGGCCCTGATCGCCGCCAAGCGCGACATCGGGCTTCGGCTGGACGTCGAGCAGTATGTCCGCCCGATCAGCTTCCGCCCCGGCGCCGTGACCTTCGAGGCCGCCCCCGGCGCGCCCGGCAACCTGGCCGGCCGCCTGGTCCGTTTCCTCAAGGAGCATACCGGCCAGCCCTGGCTGGTGGCGGCCGAGGGCGGCGGCGGGGCCGAGAGCCTGATGGAGCGCCAGAAGCGCGAGGAGCGCGAGGCCCTGGAGGAGATCAAGTCCGATCCCTTCGTCGCCTCGGTGCTGTCGGCCTTCCCCGGCGCCGAGATCGTTGAGATCCGCAAGCTCCTGACGCCGGAGACACCGCCGCTGGAGCCGGACGAGGAAGAGGGCTGAACGCCCGCGTTTTTGAAGTTGGAGTTTTGAGATGAAAGACCTCGGCGGCCTGATGAAGCAGGCCCAGGCCATGCAGCAGAAACTGGCCGACGCCCAGGCGCGCCTGGCCGAGAGCACGGTCGAGGGGACCTCGGGCGGCGGCATGGTCACGGTCGTGCTGAAGGGCACGGGCGAGCTGGCCAAGGTGACGCTGGACGAGAGCCTGATCGAGCCGGGCGAAGGCGAGGTCATCGCCGACCTGATCGTCGCCGCCCACGCCGACGCCAAGAAGAAGCTGGACGCCAAGCAGGCCCAGATGATGCAGGAAGCCGCCGGTCCGATGGCGGGCCTGATGGGCGGCATGCCCGGGATGAAGTTCTAAGCCGCCTTTCCGTTGGAGAGGATTGAAGGGAAAAGAGTGGGAGCCTCCGCCGGACCCGAGATCGAGCGCCTGATCGCCCTGCTGTCCAAGCTGCCGGGGCTTGGGCCGCGTTCGGGCCGGCGGGCGGCGCTGGCCCTCCTGAAGAAGCGGGATACGCTGCTGGCGCCGCTGGCCCAGGCGATGACCGAGGCCCAGGCCAAGGTCCGCACCTGTTCGGTCTGCGGTTCGCTGGACGTCGCCGATCCCTGCTCCATCTGCGCCGACGGCAGCCGCGACCTGCGCCTGCTGTGCGTGGTCGAGGAGGTCGGCTCGGTCTGGGCCATGGAGCGCGGCGGTTCCTTCCGGGGCCGTTATCACGTGCTGGGCGGGCTGCTGTCGGCGCTGGACGGCGTCGGGCCCGACAGCCTGCGCATCGGCGAGCTGGTCGCGCGCGTGGCCGAGGGCGAGATCGCCGAGGTGATCCTGGCCCTGCCGGCCACGGTCGACGGCCAGACGACCGCCCACTACGTCGCCGACCGCCTGGCCCGCACCAACGTGCCGGTGACCATGCTGGCGCGCGGCGTGCCGGTCGGAGGCGACCTGGATTGGCTGGACGACGGCACCATCGCCCAGGCTTTGCGCGCCCGGCGACCGGCCTGACGTAAAATCTCCGAAGCGAAGCAATCACGCCCTGACAAGACCGCGAAGCCGGTGGCAAGCTCCGGCCGTCACGTCGGCGATCATCGCCTGGCGTTAGCGTGAGAACATCTCCATGAGCGCTCCCGAGGACGACACTCCAGAAGCCGAAACCGAAGCCCCGCATCCGGCCAAGGTCGGCGTGGTGGACCGAGGCCACAACGTCACCGGTTTCGGCGGCGAACCGATCAGCGGCATGATCGCCGACCTCGCCGACGGCGACGATTGATCTGGCGGGGGGGGGGGGGTGGTGGGGGCCGCCCCCCCCGGACACACAAGCGGGGAAATCTAGGAAGCGGGGAGTTTTTTTTTGTGGGGGGGTGGCGCC
>CBIHOB010000067.1:0-24564 GCA_966211605.1 uncultured Caulobacter sp. | reverse complement strand
TCGCCATCCGTGAAGGCGGCCGCACCGTCGGCGCCGGCGTCGTCGCCAAGATCGTTGAATAACGGTATTCGCGACCATGCTCAGTTCGCCGGAAGCGCGTGCGCTTCTGGTGGGCCAAGATCGTCGAGTAATCTCGAACGGTTCTAGCTTCGGCTGACAAAGCGAAGGCCCCGGAGGAAACTCCGGGGCCTTTTGCTTTGGGCGATGCTGATGTCGCAGATGGGTGGATGACGGGCCCCCGGTTCTCTATCGTTGTTTCCTGAAACGAAGGAGACGGGTCGTGTCCCTAAAAGCCCTGCTGTTCCGCCTCGAAAACAAGCCGCTCAAAACAATGGTCCTCGTGGTGATCGCAGTCG
Organism: uncultured Caulobacter sp.; assembly: GCA_966211605.1. Classification (GTDB taxonomy): domain Bacteria; phylum Pseudomonadota; class Alphaproteobacteria; order Caulobacterales; family Caulobacteraceae; genus Caulobacter. The sequence goes on along the minus strand of CBIHOB010000067.1, from coordinate 24,208 downwards.
TGGCTGCAAGGCTGGCAAGCGAGTTTGGGATCGGCTTTGTCGGCGGGCTCATCGCAGGTTTCAAGGACGGGATTTAGCCGCCTGCGGAAGGTCCGCGATGAGTGGCAGCGGACATGCGCTGTTGATCCTCCGCTCCGGGGGAGGTGGCCCAGAGGGCCCGAGGGGGCAGCGCGGCCTATGCCCAGATTCCCCACCCCAGTCGCTCCGCGACAGCTCCCCCTGAGGGGGAGCAGACCTCCGACGCGTCCGCCACGGGTGGGGAGCTGCCGTTGATCAGCCCGAACGGTGAAACGACTGCCACTCGTCCCAGACGTTCTCAGGGTCAAAGTCCCGATAACCACGCTGCTCCGCCATCCTCCATGCCATGGAGCGGCGCATCGTCATGCAGACTGCGCCGTCCCGCGTCTGGAGAACTTCCTCCTGCGTGAGCGGAGCGCCTTTCCGTTCTTCAAGTGTAACGAGAAGCGTCACTAGCGGCGGGATGGGCACCGCAACGAGCGGGTCTTCATTACCTGTGGGCTCAGGCGTGGGGCTGGCCGTCTTGGGCTTGAAGAACTTTGGCAACATACGCTCGCTCCTTCTTGCCCCCGCGCCACGGTAAGCGGACGGACTGAACATCCACAACGGGTGGAAAGCTCACTTGGATGTCTTCGCCGTAGCCGAACCATCGGCCCCTTGCGCGACAAGGATGGCCACATTCAAGCACCATCAACAACTGACGCGGCGAAGGTCGGCGACAGGGCGAAAGCAGACCGTTTCCCCATCGCCATGCGGGAATAGGCGCGTCGGACTTGAGCAAGATCAGCACCTTGCCTTTGGCCTCGGCCGAAACGGTATCCCTCTATCCCCTGATCCGGGCCCTGCCCGGACGCTCCGCCGCTTCCCCCAAACCCGCCGGCAAAAACCGGCGGAAGGGCGCGGCGCCGCGTCCGCGATCAAGACCACTTCTCTTCAGGACGCAAAAGGTGGCAGGAGAAGGCATGGCGATGATCACCGATCCCGACGACTTCTTCACCAAGGGCTGCGGCCGGTGCGACCGGTTCGCGACGCCTGATTGCTCGACCCGGCCGTGGATCGAGGGGCTCAACGCCCTGCGCCGCATCTGCCTGGACGTGGGACTGGAGGAGACGGTGAAGTGGGCCCATCCGTGCTACATGCACGCCGGTCGCAACATCGCGCTGCTCGGCGCCTTCCGGGGCGACTTCCGGCTCAGCTTCCTGAACCCCGGCCTGCTGGTCGACCGCGAAGGCGTGCTGGAGCCGCAAGGCCCCAACAGCCAGACGCCCGGCATGATCCGCTTCACCGCCGTCGAACAGGTGGGCGAGAGGGAGCCGGTGATCCGGGCGTATCTGCGACAGCTTATGGACCATGCCGAGGCAGGGACCAGGCCGGCCAAGACCGATCGCGAGATCGACGTGCCGGACGAACTGACTGACGCGCTGGACGCCGACCCGGAACTGGCCGAGGCTTTCCACGCCCTGACGCGAGGCCGCCAGAAGAGCTACCTGTTCGCCCTGAACCAGGCCAAGCAATCGGCCACCCGCGTGGCGCGGATCGAGAAGTTCCGCGACAAGATCATCGCGGGCAAGGGCGCCATGGAGCGCTAGCTCTACACGAACCGTGGGATCGGCCCGACCTGTTCGGTCTGGTCCGGCAGCTCGACGAATTCCTCGTCGACGAAGCACCAGCCCCAGCCTTCGGGCGGATCATAGCCTTCGATGACCGGGTGCTTGGTCGCGCGGAAATGGGCGGTGGCGTGCTTGCTGGGGCTGTCGTCGCAGCAGCCGACATGACCGCAGGTCCGGCACAGGCGCAGGTGCACCCACCAGCCGCCGGACTTCAGGCATTCCTCGCAGCCCTTGGAGCCGGGCGTGACCAGGCGGATGGCGTCGCCGTGCGTGCAGGTCATCGGACGTTCTCCTCAAGCCTCGGCCAGATAGGCGTGGATGGCGGCGACCGCCTGGGCGCCTTCGCCTATGGCGGCGCCGACCCGCTTGACCGAGCCGGCCCGCACGTCGCCGATCGCGAACACGCCCTTGCGACTGGTCTGCAGCAGCGGGTGGCCGGGCGCCAGGTCCGTCCCGGTGCGGACGAAGCCGTGATTGTCCAGCTCGACATGGCAATGGGTCAGCCAGGCGGTGTTGGGCGCGGCGCCGATGAACAGGAAGAGGTGGCTGATCGTCTGGGTCGTCTCGACGCCGTTCGGGCCGCGCCAGCGCACGGCCGACAGCTGGCCCTCCTCGCCGTCCAGGTCGACCACCTGGCTCTTCACCACGACCTCGATATTGGGCGTGCTCTCGATGCGGTCGATCAGGTAGCGCGACATGGTCGCCGCCAGGCTTTCGCCCCGCACGATCATCCAGACCTTCTTGACCTGGCTGGCCAGGTAGACGGCCGCTTGGCCCGCCGAATTGCCAGCCCCGACCAAGGCGACCTCCTGGCCGGCGCACAGCTTGGCCTCCAGTGGCGAGGCCCAATAGTGTACGCAGGCGCCTTCGAAACGGTCCAGGTTCTCGACCTCCAGCCGGCGATAGCGGGCGCCGCTGGCGATGACGACGGTGCGGGCCTGGGCGGTCTCGCCGCTGGCCAGGCTCAGGCGATAGCGATGCGCGCCATCGTCCTCGCAGACCAGCGAGGCGACCTCGTCGGGAATGGCCAGCTCGGCGCCGAACTTCTGGGCCTGGCCATAGGCGCGGCCCATCAAGGCCATGCCGGTGATGCCGGTCGGGAAGCCCAGATAGTTCTCGATCCGGGCCGAGGCGCCGGCCTGGCCGCCGAACGCGCGGCTATCCAGCACCAGCACTGACAGCCCCTCGGAGGCGGCGTAGACGGCGGTGGCCAGGCCCGCCGGGCCGGCGCCGACGATGGCGACGTCATAGATGCGGCTGGCGTCGATCGGACCGACCAGGCCGATGCAGCGGCCCAGCTGGTGGTTGGTCGGCTGGCGCAGGATCTGGCCGTTCGGACACAGCACGATGGGCAGCTCGCTCTCGTCGACCTCGAAGCGCTGGATCAGCACCTTGGCGCAATCCATCTGGTCGGGGTCCAGCTGCTGGAACGGATGGCCGTTGCGGGCCAGGAAGCCGGACAGGCGGATGACCTGGGCGTCCGCCTCGCGGCCGACGATGATCGGGCCGCCGGCGCCGGTCTCGATCAGGCTGACGCGGCGCAGGATCAGGGCGCGCATGATCCGCTCGCCCAGTTCGGCCTCGGCGACCAGCACGGCGCGCAGGCGCTCCGGCGCGATCAGCAGGGCCTCGACGGCGGTGATGGCCTTGACGTCGACCAACGAGGGACGGCCCGACAGCTGGGCGATCTCGCCGACGAACTGGCCGGCGGCGTGCTCGACGATCGGCTGGCTCTCGTCGTGGGCGTCGCGGCGGCTGATCGCCACGCGGCCGGCCAGGATCACGAAGAGGCCCGGCGAGGCCACGCCGGCCGTGGCCAGGGCCGCGCCTGGCGCGGCGTGGACGATCTGGCCGAAGCGGCGCAGGCGGTCGATCTCGGCCGCCTCCAGCCGGGGAAACATCTGGGCGCGTCGGGTGTCGAAGGTTGTGCCAGCCATGATCGGAGATTGCGCCAGGATCGCGCGGCGGTCACGCGTCGAACGATGACGTTTTTGAACATTCCTGCGATGGCGTCATTGGCTGTACCGGCGGGCGCCCGAAGAGTAGGCTGACGCCATGTCGCGTTCCTCTTCAGAAAGACGTCCGGCCGTGCAGTGGCGCGCTGGGCGCGCGCCGGAAAGTCTCGCCCGCGACCTGCCGCGCGAGATTGCGGTGGGGCTCTCGTTCGACGGCCGTCCGCACACCGTGCTGATGGCCACGCCGCGGGACCTGGAGGACCTGGCCCTGGGCTTCGTGGTCACCGAGGCCGTGGCCCAGGCTGCGGACGTGCTGGCGATCACCGTCAAGGAAGAAGAGCAGGGAATCCTGGTCGACGTCCGTCTGGCGCCCGGCAAGGGGGCCAGAAAGGCGCGGCCCCGCAATCTCGAGGGCCGCTCCAGCTGCGGGCTGTGCGGCGTGCAACGTCTGGCCGACGCGGTGCGTCCGTTGCCGGTGCTGGGCGCCGGGGTCATCATCCGACACGACGCGATTCCTCGCGCGCTGGCGACTTTGGAACAAGAGCAGACGCTGGGGCGATTGACGCGCGCTACCCACGCCGCCGCCTTCTTCGACGCCGAGGGCGCGCTTGTCCTGGTTCGCGAGGACGTCGGCCGCCACAACGCGCTGGACAAGCTGGCCGGAGCGATGGCGCGGACGGGGCGAGACCCGGCCACGGGCTTCGTCGTGGTCACCAGCCGCTGCTCGTTCGAAATGGTCGAGAAGACGGTGCGCATGGGCTGTCCGATCCTGGTGGCGGTCTCGGCGCCGACCGAGCTGGCCATCGCCAAGGCCGAAGAAGCCCACCTGACCCTGGTGGCCCTGGCCCGCGCCGACGGTCACGCGGTGTTCGCCGGCGGCGATCGCCTTGTTCAATCCGAGCTGGAGCCGGCCTGATGTCCGACAAGAAGGTCGAGGGGGCCAAGGTCCCGGGCGTTCGCCCCTATCATCAGCCCGCAGGCGGTTGGGGCGCGCTGAAGGCCGTGGCCGGAGCCCTGGCCGACCAGGAGACGATCGTCGAGGGCGGCAAGACGCTGATGCGGGCCAACCAGCCGGAGGGCTTCGACTGTCCTGGCTGCGCCTGGCCCGATCCCAAGCACACGTCGTCCTTCGAATTCTGCGAGAACGGGGCCAAGGCCGTGGCCTGGGAGGCGACGTCCAAGCGGGCCACGCCCGAGGTCTTCGCCCGGCATACGGTCAGCGAACTCCTGACCTGGACCGATCACGCGATCGAGGACCTGGGCCGACTGACCGAGCCTATGGCCTATGACCCGGCCGACGACCGCTACAAGCCGATCACCTGGGAGGCCGCCTTCACGCGGACGGCGGCGGGGCTGAAGGCGCTGAAGGATCCCAACGAGGCGGAGTTCTACGCCTCGGGCCGGGCCAGCAACGAGGCGGCGTTCCTGTACCAGCTGATGGCGCGCCGTTTCGGGACCAACAATTTCCCCGACTGCTCGAACATGTGCCACGAGCCGACCAGCGTCGGCCTGCCGGACTCGATCGGCCTGGGCAAGGGATCGGTGACCCTTGAGGACTTCGACCACGCCGACCTGATCATGTGCTTCGGCCACAACCCGGGCACCAACCATCCGCGGATGATGGCCACCCTGCGGGAGGCCAGCCGGCGCGGCGCGACGATCCTGGCCTTCAACCCGCTGAAGGAGCGGGCGCTGGAAAAGTTCGCCTCGCCGCAGGATCCGCTCGAGATGGCGACCCTGTCCTCGACGCCGATCGCCTCGGCCTATTTCCAGGTCAGGATCGGCGGCGACGCCCTGCTGGTGCAGGGCATGATGAAGGCGCTGCTGGCCATGGAGGCGCGTGACGGCGGCGTCCTGGATCACGACTTCATCACCGAGCACACCGCTGGCTTCGAAGTGGTCGTCGCCTCGGTCGAGGCGCTGGACTGGGACGTGATCGAGGCCGGCAGCGGCTTGCCGCGCGCTCGGATCGAGGAGGCGGCCGCGACCTACGCCAAGGCCAAGGCGGCCATCCTCTGCTACGGCATGGGCCTAACCCAGCACCGCGACAGCTCGGGTTCGGTGCAGCAACTGGTCAACCTGCTGCTGCTGAAGGGCAACATCGGCCGGCCGGGGGCGGGGATCTGCCCGCTACGCGGCCACTCCAACGTCCAGGGCAATCGCACCGTCGGCATCTGGGAGAAGCCGTCCGCGGCGATGCTGGACTCGATCCGCGACGTCTTCGGCTTTGAACCGCCGCGCGAGCACGGCCACACGGTCGTGGAGTCGATCGAGGCCATCGAGCGCGGCGACAGCAAGGTGTTCATCGGCCTAGGCGGCAACTTCGCGGTCGCCGCGCCCGACCCGGTGCGGACCTTTGCGGCCATGCGCAAGCTGGACCTGGCCGTTCATGTCGCCACCAAGCCCAACCGCACGCACCTGCTGGTCGGCAAGGACGCCATCCTGCTGCCGTGCCTGGGGCGCACCGAGATGGACGTCAGGGGCGGCGTGCGCCAGTCGGTGACGGTCGAGGACTCGATGTCGATGGTCCACGCCTCGCGCGGGCTGAACCCGCCGGCGTCCGAGCATCTGATGTCCGAGCCCGCCATCGTCTGCGGAATCGCCTCGGCGCTGTTCGGCCACGACCGGCTGGTCGACTGGCCGGGCCTGGCCGACGACTACGACGCCGTTCGCGACCTGATCGCCCGGGTCTTCCCCGCGGCCTTTGAGGGCTACAACAGCAGGGTCCGCGTCCCGGGCGGCTTCCGCTTGCCGGTGGGGCCGTCCAACCGGGTGTGGAAGACGGCGACGGGCAAGGCCAACTTCATCGTCCACGATCCCAAGGGCGGCGATCCGCGACGGGGCGATCCGGACGTGATGATCCTGACCACCTTGCGCAGCCACGACCAGTACAACACCACGATCTATGGCGATAACGACCGCTACCGCGGAGTGTTCGGCCGCCGCGACGTGATCTTCGCCAATCCCGACGACCTGGCGCGGCTGGGCCTGGCGCAGGGCGACCTGGTCGACCTGGGCGCGGCTTTCGACGAGACGGGCGAGCGTATCGTGCGCGCCTTCACCGTCGTGGCCCGCGACATCCCGCCGGGCTGCCTGGCGGCCTACTATCCCGAGACCAATGTCGTGATCGCCCTGGACGACCACGACCAGCGCTCGGGCACGCCGGCCTACAAGTCCGCGCCCGTGCGGTTGCGCAAGCACCAGGCGGCTTGGCCGCCGAAAGGGACGGCGGACACACTTCGCAACTAAAGCGATTGTTAGGAGCCGGCAGGCTTAATGGCGGCAACCCGAACGGGAGTGGCGTCGTGCAGCGGGAGAGTGTCGTCGTCGAGACCATCGCGGTCTCGGACCTGGGAGACGCCGAGCGTGAGCTGTGGCGCGGCTTTCGCGCGGCAGACCCACGGCTGGGCAGTCCTTACTTCGACCTGCGTTTCGTCGAGGCCGCCAGCGCGGTCACGCCCGGCGCGCGCTTGGCGGTGATCCGCGAGGGCGGGACGATTCGCGGCTTCCTGCCGTTCCAGCAACGCGGCGGCCTGCTGCAGCCGCTGGCCGCGCCGCTCAGCGACTTCCATGGCGTGATTGGCGATCCCGGGGTTTCGGTGGCGACCCTGCTGCCGCGCCTGACCGGCGTGCGCCGCGCGCGGTTCAGCGGCTTGGCCGGAGCAGGAGAGGCGGATCTGCAAGGTCTTTCGCCGCGCCGGGCGATGGCGGCCGATCTCGCGCAAGGCTTCGACGCCTACCTGGCCGGTCGTGACGCGCGGTTCCTGAAGGACAAGCGCCGTCGCCGCCGCGCGCTGGAGCGGGACCATGGTCCGCTGGCCTTCAGCTTCGCGCGACCGACGCTGGCGGAGGTCGACTATGTCCTTGGCCGCAAGCGGGCCCAGATCGCGCGGACGCATCAGTACGATGTCTTCGCCTGCGGCTGGACGACCGAACTGGTGCATGCCCTGGCCCAGGTCGAGGCAGCGGACTTCGGCCTGCGGCTGGCGACGCTGAGGGCTGGCGGCGACCTGGTCGCGGCCGAGCTGGGACTGACCTCGGGCGCGCGTCATCACCTATGGTTTCCGATCTACGAGCCGGCCTACGCCAGATACTCGCCAGGCGGACTGATGACGCTGGACACCCTGGAGACCCTGGCGGCGCGGGGGATCACCCGCGTGGACTTCGGCGTCGATGCCGACGCCTACAAGCACGACTTCGCCGATCCCGCCGAGATCGTGTTCGAGGGGCTGGTGGAGCGGCGGCTGTCCTCGCGCGGTCGCCGGATGCGGCGGATCGGCGCCTCGCGCCTGGCTCGCCGCTTCGACAGGATTGTGGCGTGCGAACCCAGCCTGGTCGGCCAGTTGCGGGGCGGGGCCAGCTTCATGGCCGCCATGACGCGTCGCCATCCGGGCCTGGGCGCGGGTGTGGGGCTGGGCCTCGGGCTCGGGCTCGGACTAGCCGCCCTGATGGTCGACTGACCGACCGATGTTAGATGACTTCGACGTCATGACCTCGATTTAAGTCGAAGCCCGGACGATCCCTCGCTAGCTTCCCCCCATCGCATTCAACGCATCCGAGGGGACTGACCGATGCGCGCTCTGACCACCCTGGCCGTTCTGGCCGCCGCCGTTTCCGCCGCTGGCGCCGCCCAGGCCGCGCCCTCCGTGAAGATCAAGGACGCTGTCGCGCGCGTCGTGTTGATCCCCGAGAACCGCGCCGACGTGAAGGTCGAGTTCCTGACCACCAACGCCAGCCTGCCGCTCGAGATCAGCAAGAATGGCGACGAGACCGTCATCGACGGCAACCTGCGCATGAACAGGATCAACGGCTGCAACAACCGAAACGGCAAGCCGTCGGTACGGGTCCGCGGCGTCGGCGAGGTGTCCTACGACAACTTCCCGCAGATCGCCGTGCGCGTGCCGATGGACGTCAAGGTCAAGGCCGGCGGCGCGGTGTTCGGCGACGTCGGTCGCTCCAACAGCGTCGAGCTCAGCAATGGCGGTTGCGGCGACTGGACGGTGGCCAACACCAAGGGCGAGCTGAAGCTGAACCAGGCCGGCTCGGGCGACGCCAAGGCCGGCACGTCCGCCTCGGCCGACATCAACCTGGCCGGTTCGGGCGACGTCAGCACCCAGGCCATCGGCGGCGACCTCGAGGTCAATATCGCCGGGTCGGGCAACGTCACGGCGGCCAGCATCGCCGGCAAGCTGGACGGCAACATCGCCGGCTCGGGCAATATCACCGTCGCCAGCGGCCGCGCCCGCTCGGTCGACGTCAATGTGATGGGCTCGGGCAATGTCGACTTCAACGGCGAGGCGGACTCCGTCGACGTGTCGGTGGCCGGCTCGGGCGACGTCCGCATCACCAAGGTCAACGGACCGGTGAAGAAGCATGTCGCCGGCTCGGGCGACGTGATCATCGGCGGCCGCTGAGCGGGGCGCGCTACACACTCTATATATAGAGACACAGAACGAAGGCCCCGGGATCGCTCCCAGGGCCTTCTTCATGTCCGATCGGATGGGTCCGTTTAGCGGACGCCGAAGCCGAACAGGTCGCCGGCCGTGGCCAGGTCGGCGCCGGCGCGGTCGCGATCCTTCAGGCTGCCGCCGAACGTGTAGCGGACGCCGACGCGGACGGCGTCCGAGTTCAGCTTGGCCAAGTCCTTCGATTCGGCGTGGGTGTACTTGGCGAAGGTCGACCAGCCGCTGTTGGCGAACTTGTATTCGCCGCCAGCGTTCACGTCCCACAGGTCGGCGTTGACGTTGGTGTCGATGCGCGACCAGCCGGCGCCGGCGTTCAGACGGAAGTTATCCGACACGAAGTAGCGGGCTTCGCCGCGGACGCTGTACAGGTCGGCGTCCAAGTCGTTCGACTGGCCGTAGGCGACCAGGCCCGTCAGGGTGACCTTGTCCAGATACTTCTGGGCTTCGGCGCCGACGGCCCAGAGGGTGTCGTTCGACGGGCGCGACAGGGCGGCGAAGCCGCCGACGCGCACCGTGTCGCCGATCTTGGTCGTCAGGTGAGCAGCGCCCGAGGCGACCGTTTCGTCCGACAGATCGTTGTCCGAGATCGAGACGTCGCCATTGGCTGTCACGGTCCAAGCCCCTTGCAGCGGGATGGCGACCGAACCGTCGATCACTGCCGAGGTGCCGTCATTGCCGCCGAAGCGGGTGTTCAGGTCCGTGTAGTTCACGGCGGCGCCGACCGAACCGATGTTCTGGGCGAAGGCCGGGGCCGAGACGGCGGCGGCGATCAGGGCGGCGGTGGCGAAAAGCTTGGTATTCATTTGGGTCTATCCCCTTACACAACAGTGGCTCCCCGGCTGGCTGGACGGTCGTTGTTGGGGGGAGGGCCGCCCAGTCCGTCGAGGAGGGCCGGCATCTATGGAGCTTCGGGCGGCCGCTCAAGACGTCCGGCGGCGCTTGCGAGGCAATCAATGCATTTTTGTGACACTTGCGTAGGCGAGAATTTCGCCTACGCGCCAGCGCGGGCACGTTCTTGTCTTGTCTTGACCTGAAAGCGTTAAAAGCGGACCGGCGTTATGTTTCCGCGCCTCTTGCGCGGCCGGGTGAGGGCGCCTATTCAGAACCCGCCCGACGACTCGAGTCCCGCAAGGACGAGACGACCCGGATCAGCGCTTGACGAAACCGATTCCGGAACGTACAAGCGCGCCTCTGTTGGACCGGCTGTGAGCTCTTGGGCTCAAACGCGGTTCGCGAGACGCCCGGACATAGCGCCAATAACCTTCCTCGGAAGGGGCGCAATATCTGGTCATCACCCCTGACAGTTCGCTGTTGGGGACATTTGTTTTGCGGACGCTGCGTACGAGCTCCCTCGGGAGTTCGAGTTGGTCTTTGAAATGGTTCGAGACGCGGGCGCAGCCCACTAGGAAACCGAGCGATATGGATCGTCAGAACATCCGCATCCGGCTCAAGGCCTTCGATCACCGCGTGTTGGATCATTCCACGCGCGAGATCGTCAATACGGCCAAGCGCACGGGCGCGACGGTGCGGGGCCCCATCCCCCTGCCCACGCTTATCGAGAAATTCACCGTCAACCGTTCGCCGCACGTCGACAAGAAGTCGCGCGAGCAGTTCGAGATCCGTACGCATAAGCGCGTTCTCGACATCGTTGACCCGACTCCGCAGACCGTGGACGCGCTGATGAAGCTCGACCTGTCGGCCGGCGTTGACGTCGAAATCAAGCTGTAAGGAGGGCCGATCCATGACTCTCCCCACCCAACGCACGGGTATCCTCGCCAAGAAGCTGGGCATGACCCGCTTCTTCGATGAAGCCGGTCAGCACGTGCCGGTCACCGTCCTGTCGCTCGACGGTTGCCAGGTCACGGGCCAGCGCACCGTTGAGAAGGACGGTTACACCGCCCTGCAACTCGGCGCCGGCGTCAAGAAGGCCAAGAACACCTCGAAGGCCCTGCGTGGCCACTTCGCCAAGGCGGCCGTCGAGCCGAAGCGCGTCGTCGCGGAATTCCGCGTCGAAGAAAGCGCCCTGATCGAAGTCGGCGCCGAGTTGACCGCTGACCACTTCGTCGCCGGCCAGAAGGTCGACATCCAAGGCGTCACTGTCGGTAAGGGTTTCGCCGGCGCCATGAAGCGCTGGAACTTCGGCGGTCTCCGCGCCACCCACGGTGTCTCGGTCTCGCACCGCTCGCACGGTTCGACCGGTAACCGCCAGGATCCGGGTCGTACGTTCCCGGGCAAGAAGATGGCCGGTCACCTGGGTCAAGAAACCGTCACCACGCTGAACGTCACCGTCTGGAAGGTCGACGTCGAGCGCGGTCTGATCCTGGTCAAGGGCGCCGTCCCGGGCCACGAAGGCAGCTACGTGAAGGTTCGCGACGCGGTGAAGAAGGCCATCCCCGCCGACGCTCCGCGTCCGGGCGCCTTCCGCAAGGCTGGCGAAGCCGCTCCGGCCGCCGCTGAGACCCCCGCTGAAGAGGCCCCCGCGGCTGCGACCGAAGAGGGCGAAGGCTAATGAAACTCGACGTCATCAAACTGGACGGCGGCAAGGCCGGCTCCGTTGATCTCGACGACGCCATCTTCGGCATCGACGACATCCGCGGCGACATCCTGCAGCGCGTCGTGACCTGGCAGCTGGCCAAGCGCCGCTCGGGCAACCACAAGATTCAGGTTCGTAACGAGGTCTCTCGTACGAGCAAGAAGATGTACAAGCAGAAGGGCACCGGCGGCGCCCGTCACGGTTCGCGCCGTGCGGCCCAGTTCGTCGGCGGCGCCAAGGCCCACGGTCCCGTGGTCCGCAGCCATGCCTTTGACCTGCCCAAGAAGATCCGCGCCCTGGCCCTGAAGCACGCTCTGTCGTCGAAGGCCAAGTCGGGTTCGCTGGTTGTTCTGGACAGCGCCGTTCTGGCCGAAGCGAAGACGGCCGCCCTGCGCGCCAACTTCGACAAGATCGGTCTGAAGAACGCCCTGGTCATCGCCGGTCCGGAAGTGGACGCGAACTTCAAGCTCGCCGCCCGCAACATTCCGAACGTCGACGTCCTGCCGAACGCCGGCCTGAACGTCTACGACGTGCTGCGTCGCCAGACCCTCGTCCTGACCAAGGACGCGGTTGAAGCGATCTCGGCCCGTTTCGCTGAGAAGGAAGCCGCCTAATGGCCGCCACCGCTCGCCACTACGACACGATCCTGTCGCCGGTGATCACCGAAAAGACGACCCTGCTCTCGGAGCAGAACAAGGTTGTCTTCAAGGTGGCCAACGACGCGACGAAGGACGAAATCGCCGCCGCCGTCGAAGAGCTGTTCAAGGTCAAGGTGACCAAGGTCAACACCATCGTGACCAAGGGCAAGACCAAGCGCTTCCGTGGCATCGTCGGGCGTCGCAACGACGTCAAGAAAGCTATCGTGACCCTGGCCGACGGCCAGTCGATCGACATCACGACGGGTCTCTAAGACATGGCCTTGAAGCACTTTAACCCGACCAGCCCCGGCCAGCGCGGCCTGGTGCTGATCGACCGCAGCGAACTTCACAAGGGCAAGCCCGAGAAGAAGCTCGTCGAAGGCCTGACCAAGTCGGGCGGTCGCGGCGGCAACGGCCGTATCGCGGTCCGTTTCCGCGGCGGCGGCGCCAAGCGTCTGTACCGTCTGGTCGACTTCAAGCGTCGCAAGCAAGGTACGGCGACGGTCGTTCGTCTCGAGTACGACCCCAACCGCACCGCCTTCATCGCCCTGATCAAGTATCAGGCCGACGGCGAGCTGGCCTATATCCTGGCCCCGCAACGCCTGAAGGTCGGCGACGAAGTCGTCACCGGCGAGAAGGTCGACGTGAAGCCGGGCAACGCCTCGCCGCTGCGCACGCTGCCGATCGGCACGATCATCCACAACATCGAGCTGAAGCCCGCCAAGGGCGGTCAGATCGCCCGTTCGGCTGGCGCCTACGCCCAGCTGGTCGGTCGTGACGCCGGCTACGCCCAGATCCGCCTGAACTCGGGCGAACTGCGCATGGTGCTCGACTCGTGCATGGCCACCGTCGGCGCCGTGTCGAACCCGGACCACATGAACCAGAACCTCGGCAAGGCCGGTCGTTCGCGTCACATGGGCCGTCGTCCTCACGTTCGCGGCGTCGCCATGAACCCGGTCGACCACCCCCACGGCGGTGGTGAAGGCCGCACCTCGGGCGGTCGCCACCCGGTGACCCCGGCTGGTAAGCCGACCAAGGGCGCCAAGACCCGCGTCAACAAGGCCACGGATAAGTTCATTATCCGCTCGCGCCACAAAGCGAAGAAGGGCCGCTAAGCCATGACCCGCTCCGTCTGGAAAGGCCCGTTTGTCGACGGGTACCTCCTGAAGAAGGCCGATGCCGCTCTGTCGTCGGGCCGCAAGGACGTCATCAAGACCTGGTCGCGTCGCTCGACGATCATGCCGCAATTTGTCGGCCTGACCTTCGGCGTGCACAACGGCCACAAGCACGTTCCCGTGCTGGTGTCGGAAGACATGGTCGGCATGAAGTTCGGCGAATTCGCGCCGACCCGGAACTTCCCGGGTCACGCCGCCGACAAGAAGGCCAAGAGGAAGTAATCATGGCCAAGCAAAAGCAAGCTCGCCGCCTGGACGGCGTCGAAGCGATGGCCAAGGTTCGCACTCTGCGCACCAGCCCGCGCAAGCTGAACCTGGTCGCTCAGTCCATTCGTGGTCTGAACGTCCAGCGCGCTCTCAATGAGCTCGAGTTCAGCCACAAGCGCATCGCTCAGGACGTCCGCAAGGCGCTGTATTCGGCGATCTCGAACGCCGAAAACAACCACAACCTCGACATCGACTCGCTGGTCGTCGCCGAGGCCTATGTGGGCAAGAACCTGATCATGAAGCGTTTCTCGCCCCGCGCTCGCGGTCGCGCGACGCGCGTTGAGAAGCCGTTCTCCGAGATCACGATCGTGGTCCGCGAACTGGGTGAGGCCGCCTAATGGGTCAGAAAGTCAATCCGGTCGGGCTGCGGCTCGGCGTTAACCGCACCTGGGACAGCCGTTGGTTCGCCGACGGCGCCCAGTACGGCAAGATGCTGCACCAGGATCTCGCGATCCGCGCCGCCCTGAAGAAGCGCCTGTACCAAGCCGGTGTCTCGCGCATCATCATCGAGCGTCCGCACAAGAAGTGCCGCATCACGATCTATGCCGCTCGTCCGGGCGTCATCATCGGCAAGAAGGGCGCTGACATCGACAAGCTCCGCAAGGACCTGTCGATCAAGACCGAGGGCGAAGTCCACCTGAACATCGTCGAGATCCGCAAGCCGGAAACCGACGCTCAGCTGGTGGCCGAGTCGATCGCTCAACAACTCGAGCGCCGTATCGCCTTCCGCCGCGCCATGAAGCGTTCGATCCAGTCGGCCGTGCGTCTTGGCGCCAAGGGCATCCGGATCAACGTCTCGGGTCGCCTCGGCGGCGCTGAAATCGCTCGCATGGAGTGGTACCGCGAAGGCCGCGTGCCGCTGCACACCCTGCGCGCCGACATCGACTTCGGTTTCGCCGAAGCCAAGACCACCTACGGCATCATCGGCGTGAAGACCTGGATCTTCAAGGGCGAGGTGCTGGAGCATGATCCGATGGCGCTCGACAAGCGCCTGGCCACCGAGTCCGGCCCCGCCGGCGAAGGTGGCGGCCGTGAGCGCGGCGATCGTCCCGACCGGGGCGACCGTCGTGACCGTCGCGATCGCGCCTAAGGATTAGATCGCCATGCTGTCTCCGAAGAAGACCAAATTCCGCAAGCAGTTCAAGGGCCGCATCCACGGCACTTCGAAGGGCGGCACGCTGCTGAACTTCGGTTCGTACGGCCTGAAGGCCGTCGAGCCGGAGCGCATCACGGCCCGTCAGATCGAAGCCGCCCGTCGCGCCATCACCCGCCAGATGAAGCGTCAAGGCCGCGTCTGGATCCGTATCTTCCCCGACGTGCCGGTCACCGGCAAGCCGGCCGAAGTCCGGATGGGTAAGGGTAAGGGCGCCGTGGATTACTGGGCCGCTCGCGTGGCTCCGGGCCGCATCATGTTCGAAATCGACGGCGTGCCGGACGATATCGCGCGTGAAGCTCTCCGCCTGGGCGCCGCCAAGCTGCCGATCCGCACCCGTGTTGTCACCCGCATCGATGCGGGCGTGGCCGTGGAGGCTTGAGGCTCATGAAGATCGCTGACATCCGGGGCCTGACCCCCGACCAGCTGGCCGAAACCCTGATCAGCCTGAAGAAGGAGCAGTTCAACCTGCGCTTCCAGGCCGCCACGGGCCAGGTCGAGAAGACCCACCGCGTCAACGAGATCCGCAAGGATATCGCGCGGATCAAGACCGTGCTGCGCGCCAAGGCCGCGGCTTAAGGAGAACGATATGCCCAAGCGTATCCTCGAAGGGGTCGTCGTCTCCGACAAGGGCGATAAGACCGTCGTGGTGAAGGTGGAACGGACTATCGTTCACCCGATCCTGAAGAAGATCGTGCGTCAGTCGAAGAAGTACCACGCGCACGACGAATCCAACGCGTACAAGGCTGGCGAAGCAATTCGCATCGTCGAATGCGCTCCGAAGTCCAAGCTGAAGACCTGGGAAGTCCTTCCCAAGGCTTCGGCTTAATCTGGAAGGTTTAGACCATGATCCAGATGCAAACTAACCTGGAAGTCGCTGATAACTCTGGCGCTCGCCGGGTCATGTGCATCAAGGTGTTGGGCGGCGCAGGCCGTCGCTACGCCAGCGTCGGCGACGTCATTGTCGTCTCCGTGAAGGAAGCTATCCCGCGTGGTCGCGTGAAGAAGGGTGACGTGCTGCGCGCCGTCGTCGTTCGCGTGAACCAGAACCTGAAGCGCAAGGATGGCTCGGTCATCCGCTTCGACAAGAACGCCGCGGTGATCGTGAACAAGCAGAGCGAGCCGGTCGGCACGCGGATCTTCGGCCCGGTTCCCCGTGAACTGCGCGCCAAGAACCACATGAAGATCATCTCCCTCGCTCCGGAGGTGCTGTAATGGCCGCTAAGATCAAGAAGGGCGACCGCGTCGTCGTTCTGGCCGGCAAGGACAAGGGCAAGCAAGGCGCTGTCCTGCAGGTCCTGCCGAAGGACAACCGGGTCGTCGTGGAAGGCGTGAACATGGTTTCGCGTCACACCAAGCCGACCCAAGCCGATCCGCAAGGCGGCATCAAGAACAAGGAAGCCGCGCTGCACGTCTCGAACGTCGCCATCGTGGACTCCAAGGGCAAGCCCACCCGCGTCGGCTTCAAGATCGAAGGCGACAAGAAGGTGCGCGTCGCCAAGACGACCGGCGAGGTGATCAATGGCTGATCAAGCTTACGAGCCCCGGCTGAAGACCGTTTATCGCGAGCGCATCCGCGCCGCGATGAAGGAGCAGTTCGGCTATACCAACGAGATGCAGATCCCCAAGCTGGACAAGATCGTCCTGAACATGGGCATCGGCGAGGCCGTGGCCGACTCCAAGAAGGCCCAGACCGCTCTGAAGGACCTGCAAGCGATCGCCGGCCAAAAGCCCGTCGCGACCAAGGCCCGCAAGTCGATCGCCGGCTTCAAGCTGCGCGAAGGCATGGTGGTCGGCGCCAAGGTCACCCTGCGCAAGGACCGGATGTACGAATTCCTGGACCGCCTGGTCACGATCGCGCTGCCGCGCGTGAAGGACTTCCGCGGCCTGAACGGCAAGAGCTTCGACGGCCGCGGCAACTATGCCATGGGCCTGAAGGAGCACCTAGTGTTCCCGGAAATCAACTATGACCAGATCGAGCAGATCTGGGGCATGGACATCATCGTCTGCACCACTGCGAAGTCCGATCAGGAAGCCAAGGCTCTCCTGAAGGAATTCCAGTTCCCGTTCGTGAACTAAGGGCGGGAAGGGAAAGAAACCATGGCCAAGAAAAGCGCCGTCAACCGCAACGAAGCCGTCAAGGCTCTCGTCAAGAAGTTCGCCGAGAAGCGCGCCGCGCTGAAGGCGATCGCCAACGACGAAAGCCTGCCGCTCGAGGAACGCTTCGAAGCTCGCCTCAAGCTCGCCAAGCTGCCGCGTAACAGCGCCGCGATCCGCATCCGCAATCGCTGCGAAGTCACGGGCCGTCCGCGCGCCTACTACCGCAAGCTGAAGATGAGCCGTATCGCGCTCCGCGAACTGGGTTCGCAGGGTCAGATCCCCGGCCTCGTCAAGTCGAGCTGGTAAGGACGATCAGATGTCGATGAACGATCCCCTGAGCGACCTGATCGCTCGCATCAAGAACGCCGCCACGCGCAAGCGCTCCAAGGTCTCGACGCCGGCTTCCAAGCTGCGCGCCCGCGTCCTCGACGTGCTGGCCGACGAAGGCTACATCCGCGGCTACTCGCTGATCGAGAAGCCCGGTGCGTTCCCCGAATTCGAGATCGAGCTCAAGTACTTCGACGGTGAGCCCGTGATCGCCGAGATCAGCCGCGTGTCCAAGCCTGGCCGTCGCGTCTATTCGTCGATCAAGGACCTGAAGCCGATCAAGAACGGCCTGGGCATCTCGATCCTGTCGACGCCGAAGGGCGTCATGTCGGACACCGCTGCACGCGACGCTAACGTCGGCGGCGAAGTCCTCTGCCGCGTCTACTAAGGCGCGGGAGGGAAAGAGAACATGTCACGGATCGGTAAGAAAGCCGTCGCAATCCCCTCGGGCGTGCAAGTCACGCTCTCGGGCCAGACGGTCACGGTGAAGGGCCCCAAGGGTCAACTGTCGTGGACGATCGCCGACGAGGTCGAAGTCAAGCAAGAGGGCTCCGAGCTCCTGCTGGCTCCGCGCGTCGACACGAAGCGCGCCAAGGGCATGTGGGGTCTGTCCCGCACGCTGGTGGCCAACATGGTGCAGGGCGTCACCGCTGGCTTCGAGGAAAACCTCGAACTGGTCGGCGTCGGTTATCGCGCGGCCATGAAGGGCACCGCCCTTAGCCTCCAACTCGGTTTCAGCCACGATGTGGACGTTGCGGCTCCGGCCGGCATCACGTTCGCGACGCCGAAGCAAACCGAAATCAAGATCGCCGGCATCGACAAGCAGGCGGTCGGCGAGATTGCCGCGAAGATCCGCCGCATTCGTCCGCCTGAGCCGTACAAGGGCAAGGGCGTGCGTTATGCTGGCGAGAAGGTTCGCCGCAAGGAAGGCAAGAAGAAGTAAGCCATGGCGCTCTCTCCTCGTGAATCGGCGGCCAAGCGCGCTCAGCGCGTTCGCACCCGCCTCAAGAGCCTCGCCAACGGTCGCCCGCGTCTGTCGGTCTTCCGTTCGTCGAAGAACATCTACGCCCAGATCATCGACGATGAACGCGGCGTGACCCTGGCGTCGGCCTCCACTCTGGAGTCCGAAGGCAAGGGCGCGGACAAGGATGCCGCCGCCGCTGTCGGCAAGCTCGTCGCCGAGCGCGCCATCGAAAAGGGCGTCAAGGACGTCGTCTTCGATCGTGGTGGTTACATCTTCCACGGCCGGGTGAAAGCCCTGGCCGACGCCGCGCGCGAAGCCGGCCTGAACTTCTAAGGGAACGAAAATGGCTCGTGGTGAACAACAGCGCGGTGAAGGCGGTCAACGCCGTGACCGTCGCGACCGCAACGCCCCCGAAGAGCGGGTCGACAGCGACATCGTCGAAAAGCTCGTCCACATCAACCGCGTCGCCGCCACCGTGAAGGGTGGTCGTCGCTTCAGCTTCGCCGCTCTGATGGTCGTTGGCGACCAGAAGGGCCGCGTCGGCTTCGGTCATGGCAAGGCGCGTGAAGTGCCGGAAGCCATCCGCAAGGCGACCGAAGAAGCCAAGAAGACGATGATCCGCGTTCCGCTGCGCGAATCCCGCACCCTGCACCACGACGGCGCTGGCCGTTGGGGCGCTGGCAAGGTGATGATGCGCGCGGCGCCTCCCGGCACCGGCGTCATCGCCGGCGGTCCGATGCGCGCGGTTCTCGAAACCCTGGGCGTCCAGGACGTCGTGGCCAAGTCGACGGGTTCCTCGAACCCGTACAACATGGTTCGCGCCACGTTCGAGGCCCTGAAGGTCCAATCGTCGCCCCGCCAGATCGCCGCCAAGCGCGGCAAGAAGGTCGGCGACATCCTCGGCCGTCGCGCCGACGGCGCTTCGGCGCCGGAAGCCATCGAGGGCTAAGTCATGGCTGAAGCTAAGACCGTCACGGTTCGCCAAACCGGCAGCCCGATCCGTCGTGAAAAGGACCAGCGCGCCACGCTCGCCGGTCTGGGTCTCAACAAGCTGGGCCGTACGTCCACGCTGGAAGACACCCCGTCGGTCCGCGGCATGATCCGCAAGGTCCAGCACCTGCTGGAAATCGTCGAGTAAGTCTCTTACCCGATGCGAAATACGCCACCCCGGAGCGATCCGGGGTGGTTTTCGTTTGAAATCGCGCTTTCTCCCCATTGAGTTTTCTTGCGTTTTGGGGTTTTAAGCGCGCTCCGAAATTCAACAGCCGAGTCCGGCCATCCGCCGGGCGCAGATCTCCAAGGAGAGGCACATATGACCAAGCTGAACGAACTGGCTCCCCGCGAAGGCTCGACCAAGGGCCGCATGCGCGTCGGCCGCGGCCCGGGTTCGGGCAAGGGCAAGACCGCCGGTCGCGGTGTGAAGGGCCAGAAGGCGCGTTCGGGCGTCGCCATCAACGGCTTCGAAGGCGGTCAAATGCCGCTGCACATGCGCATGCCGAAGCGCGGCTTCAACAACCCGTTCCGCGCCGACTACGCCGAAGTGAACCTGTGGCGCCTGGAACAGGCCGTCGCCGCCGGCAAGATCAAGAAGGGCGCCGAGCTGGACGCCGCCGCCCTGGTGGCCGCCGGCGTGATCCGTCGCGAACTGGACGGCGTGAAGCTGCTGGGCAAGGGCGAGATCAAGACCGCCCTGAAGCTGACCGTCTACTCGGCCACCGAAGCCGCCATCAAGGCCGTCGAGGCCGCCGGCGGTTCGGTCACCGTGACCAAGAAGGCCAAGGCGCAAGCCGAAGCCTAAAGCATATGTCATCCCGGTGAGCGCCAGGCGCTCCTCGGGACCTCGTTCTCGATCGGGATGACAGAAATGGGAGGCTCGCCGTGACATCGCGGCGGGCCTCACCTATTTGTGGCGCTCTGCTTGGACCAATCGGTCCGAGACAGCAAATTTCAGAGCGTGGTCGTCGTCGAAAGCGGTATCTCTGTTTTCGACTGTCACGCTCCTGAGTCGTGGGGATCTGAATGGCCTCGGCCGCCGAACAACTCGCAGCCAACATGAATTTCGCGTCGTTCCAGAAGGCGACCGAACTTCACAAGCGTATCTGGTTCACGATCATCGCCCTGATCGTCTACCGCCTTGGCACCTACGTTCCGATCCCCGGCGTCGACCCGGCCGCGTTCTCGCGCCTGTTCAGCGGCAACGCCGAGGGCATCCTTGGCATGTTCAACACGTTCTCGGGCGGCGCCGTGCAGCGCATGGCCATCTTCTCGCTGAACGTGATGCCCTACATCAGCGCCTCGATCATCGTGCAGCTGATGGGCACGGTGTATCCGCCGTGGGAGAAGCTGAAGAAGGAAGGCGGGGAGGCGGGCCGCAAGACCCTCAACCAGTACACCCGCTACCTGGCCGTGGTGCTGGCCGTGGTGCAGTCGGCCTCGATCGCGATGGGCCTGCAGGCCCAGCCCGGCGTAGTCGCCGGCGGCGTCGGCCCGGCCTTCTTCGTCATCTCGACCGTCGTCACCCTGACGGGCGGCACCCTGTTCCTGATGTGGCTGGGCGAGCAGATCACCAGCCGCGGCGTCGGCAACGGCGTCTCGCTGATCATCTTCGCCGGCATCGTCGCCCACCTGCCGATCAGCCTGGGCCAGCTGCTGGTGCAGGCCCAGACCTCGGGCAACTACACCCCGCTGTTCCTGATCCTGATCGGCGCCGTGGCCGCCATCCTGGCCATCGTGTTCATGGAGCGCTCGCAGCGCCGCCTGCTGGTCCACTATCCCAAGCGGCAGCAGGGCAACCGCATGATCGGCGGCGAAAGCTCGTTCATGCCGCTGAAGATCAACACCGCGGGCGTCATCCCGCCGATCTTCGCCTCCAGCCTGCTTCTGCTGCCGACGACCGCCCTGCAGTTCATCCAGACCGCCAACCTGCCGGCATGGGCCTCGTGGCTGCCGGGCGTGGTGGGCGCGCTGCAGCACGGCCACCCGGCGTTCCTGGTGTTCTATGCGCTGCTGATCATCTTCTTCTCATTCTTCTACACCTCGGTCGTGTTCAACCCCGAAGAGACGGCCGAGAATCTGCGCAAGTACGGCGGCTTCCTGCCGGGCATCCGTCCGGGCAAGCGCACCGCCGAGTACCTGGACTACGTGCTGACCCGCCTGACCGTGATCGGCGCGGCCTATATCACCGCCGTCTGCGTCGCGCCTGAGCTGGTGATGATCGCGATCAAGTCGAACCAGTTCGCCCTGGGCGGCACCTCGATCCTGATCGTCGTGACGGTGACCATGGATACCGTGGCGCAGATCCAGTCGCACCTGCTGGCCCACCAGTACGAGGGTCTGATCAAGAAGTCGAAGCTGCGCGGCGGTCGCAACCGCTAAGCTTGGCGTCAATTTAATTGGAAGCGTCGGAAGCCGGTTTGTGACAAACCGGCTTCCGTTTTCATTCCCGGGGCTCTAGGTCTGCTTCGGGAGATGAGCCGGGCGCAGACTCGGCAGACGCGCGAAGGGGCTTAAATGAACTTGATCCTGTTCGGTCCGCCGGCGGCGGGGAAGGGCACTCAGGCCAAGCGCCTGGTGACCGAGCGCGGCATGGTCCAGCTCTCGACGGGCGACATGCTGCGGGCGGCGATCGCCTCGGGCTCGGAGCTGGGCCAGCGCGTCAAGGGCGTGCTGGATCGCGGCGAGCTGGTCACCGACGAGATCGTCATCGCCCTGATCGAGGAGCGCTTGCCCGAGGCCGAGGCGGCCGGCGGCGCCATCTTCGACGGCTTCCCGCGCACGGTCGCCCAGGCCGAAGCCCTGGACAAGATGTTGGCGGCCCGCGGACAGCGGATCGACTCCGTTCTCCGACTCAAGGTAGACGAGCCAGCCCTGATCGAGCGGATCAAGAAGCGGTTCGAAGAACAGGGACGGCCCGACGACAATCCCGAAGTCTTCGTGACTCGCCTGGCCCAGTACAACGCCCAGACCGCGCCGCTGCTGCCCTATTATGAAGGGCAGGGGAAGCTGACGGAGCTGGACGGAATGGGTTCGGTCGAAGCCGTCGCCAATTCCATCGACAGCGCCCTCAGCGTCGTCGCTTAAAAAAGCCCTAGTCCATGGGAACTCCCGTGGATTCAGTTGTTGACGGAAGCGAAACGATCCCTATAACGGGGCGCTTCCGCGAAAGGGCGCGATCCGTGCGCGCCGGTTTGGGTCTTTCGATCCGGCCGGGCGCGCCGTTCGCGTCTTTAGTGCGTGACTAGGAGAACATTAGACGTGGCCCGTATCGCAGGCGTCAACATCCCGACGAACAAGCGCGTTCTGATCGCGCTTCAGTACATTCACGGCATCGGCCAAAAGTCGGCTCGTGAGATCATCACCAAGGTGGGCATCGAGGACGCCCGTCGCGTCAATCAACTGACCGACGCCGAAGTCCTGCAGATCCGCGAGACGATCGACCGTGACTACACCGTCGAGGGCGACCTGCGTCGCGAGAACTCGATGAACATCAAGCGCCTGATGGACCTGGCCTGCTATCGCGGCCTGCGTCACCGTAAGGGCCTGCCGGTCCGCGGTCAGCGCACCCACACGAACGCTCGTACCCGCAAGGGTCCGGCCAAGCCGATCGCCGGCAAGAAGAAGTAAGGTAGCCTGACCGATGGCCAAGGAACCGGGTCGCGTTAAACGCCGCGAACGTAAGAACATCACCTCGGGCGTGGCGCACGTGAACGCCTCGTTCAACAACACCATGATCACCATCACCGACGCCCAGGGCAACACGATCTCGTGGTCCTCGGCCGGCATGATGGGCTTCAAGGGCTCGCGCAAGTCGACCCCGTACGCCGCTCAGATGGCTGCGGAAGACGCGGGCAAGAAGGCCGCCGAGCACGGCGTGAAGACCCTGGAAGTCAACGTCTCGGGTCCGGGTTCCGGCCGTGAATCGGCCCTGCGCGCGCTGCAAGCCGCGGGCATGACCATCACGACCATCCGCGACGTCACGCCGATCCCGCACAACGGCTGCCGTCCGCCCAAGCGTCGTCGCGTCTAGTACTTTTTAGACCACTAATCTCCTTCGCCGGCTGCGCAAAACGCGGCCGGCGAGCCGCGTTCAAGGGACCCGACCACGTGATCGAAAGAAACTGGAACGAGCTGATCCGTCCTGAGAAGCCGCAAATCGAAACCGGCGCCGATGCGACCCGCAAGGCCCGTATCGTCGCCGAGCCGCTCGAGCGCGGTTTCGGTGTGACGCTCGGCAACGCCCTGCGTCGCGTTCTCCTCTCGTCGCTGCAAGGCGCCGCCGTCACCGCCATCCAGATCGATGGCGTGGTGCACGAGTTCTCCTCGCTCGAAGGCGTCCGTGAAGACGTCGTCGACATCGTTCTGAACATCAAGCAACTGGCCGTTCGGATGCACGCCGAAGGTCCGAAGCGCATGACCCTGCGCGCCACGGGCCCCGGCCCTGTGACCGCTGGTCAGATCGAAACCCCGGCCGACATCGAAATCCTGAACCCCGACCACGTGCTGTGCACGCTGGACGACGGTGCTTCGGTGCGCATGGAGTTCACGGTCAACACCGGCAAGGGCTACGTCCCGGCCGACCGTAACCGTCCGGAAGACGCGCCGATCGGCCTGATCGCCGTCGACGCCCTGTACTCGCCGGTCAAGCGCGTCGCCTATCGCGTCGAGCCGACCCGTCAGGGCCAGTCGCTCGACTACGACAAGCTGATCCTTGAAGTCGAAACCAACGGCGCCGTCACTCCGGTGGACGCCGTGGCTTACGCCGCCCGGATCCTGCAGGACCAACTGCAGATCTTCATCACCTTCGAGGAACCGAAGGCCAAGTCGGCCGACGAGTCCAAGCCGGAACTGCCGTTCAACCCGGCCCTGCTGAAGAAGGTCGACGAGCTGGAACTGTCGGTCCGTTCGGCCAACTGCCTGAAGAACGACAACATCGTCTACATCGGCGACCTGATCCAGAAGACCGAAGCCGAGATGCTCCGCACCCCGAACTTCGGCCGCAAGTCG
>CBIHOB010000066.1:0-25069 GCA_966211605.1 uncultured Caulobacter sp. | reverse complement strand
CGTCGAAACGGTATCAATCTGCTCATCCTCCGGGCGTCGCCCGGCGCTCCGCGTCCCTTGCCGTCCCTTCAGCGGCCAGCCGCGTGAAGCGGCGCCATCGTGCGACATCGCGACACTTGCGCGACTCGCGGGCTCGATCGAACGTTCCGTCATCGGCGCGTTTTGTCGGAGGTTCTTCGATGGCGAGTAAAGCGTTCGAGCTGCAGATGCAGGGCTACGGCCTGACCACGGCCGAGATCCACTACCACATTCCCGACCACCCCCATCTGCTGCAGCTCTATGTCTGGCAGGAGTACGACCTGGCTCCGAAGTTCCCGACCCTGAAGGGGTTCCTGGACTTCTGGGCCAAGGAGCTGGACGGGGTCCTGCACTCGGTGCGCGTCGCCCACAATCGCCTGATCAGCCCCCGGGAATGGCGGGCCGTGAACGGGGTCTTCACGCTGCAGTGAGTTTTGCTGGGGTTGCGCCGGGGCCTTCCCCACCGTAACTCCCGCCCGATGACCATTCTTCCCCGTATCGGGGCCAAGATCTGCGGATTGTCGACGCCCGAGACGGTGAAGGCCGCCTCCGACGGCGGGGCGGCGTTCCTGGGCTTTGTCTTCTTCGCGAAGAGCCCGCGCAACGTCGCGCCCGAAACCGCCGCGCGGCTGATCGAGCCTGTGCGGGGGCGCGGCGTGAAGACGGTGGCCGTCACCGTCGATCCCGACGACGCCCTGATCGACCGCCTGATGGCGACGATGAAGCCCGACCTGATCCAGGTTCACGGCCAGGAGACGCCTTCGCGGGTTCGCGAGATCGCCCTCCGGTCCGGCGTCGGCGTCATCAAGGCCTTCTCGGTCTCGACCCGCACCGATGTCGACCAGGCGAACGCCTTCGACGGCGTCGTCGAGCACCTGATGTTCGACGCCAAGCCCGTGGAAGGTTCCGCCCTTCCGGGCGGAACGGGCGCACGGTTCGACTGGGCGCTGCTCGAAGGTCGGCGGTTTTCTCGCCCGCATTTCCTGGCCGGAGGGCTGGATCCGTGGAACGTGGCCGAGGCCGTCCATGCATCCGGAACCCCGATCGTGGACGTTTCCTCTGGCGTGGAGCGCGGTCCGGGCCTAAAGGACCCCGCTCTGATCACGGCGTTTCTCGACGCCGTCAAACGTGCTTGAGGCTGGAAGAGCTCGTGAACGCCCCCAACAAGCCCAACGATTGGTCCGCCTATCCGGACGCCAAGGGTCGCTTCGGCGACTATGGCGGCCTCTATGTGGCCGAGACCCTCATGCCGCTCGTTCTGGAGCTGGACCGCGCCTACACGGAAGCCAAGAACGATCCGTCGTTTCAGAAAGAGCTCAAGGGCTACCTGACGCACTATGTCGGCCGCCCCAGCCCGCTCTATTTCGCCGAGCGGCTTTCGAAGCATCTCGGCGGCGCGAAGATCTACTTCAAGCGCGAGGAGCTGAACCACACCGGCGCGCACAAGATCAACAACTGCATGGGCCAGATCCTGCTGGCCCAGCGCATGGGCAAGACCCGGATCATCGCCGAGACCGGCGCCGGCCAGCACGGCGTGGCCAGCGCGACGGTCACGGCCCGCTTCGGCCTGCCCTGCGTCGTCTACATGGGCGCCGTCGACGTCGCCCGGCAGAAGCCCAACGTCTTCCGCATGAACCTCCTGGGCGCCGAGGTGCGTCCGGTGACCTCGGGCGCGGCGACCCTGAAGGACGCCATGAACGAGGCGATGCGCGACTGGGTCACCAACGTCCACGACACCTACTACATGATCGGCACCGCCGCCGGGCCGCACCCTTATCCCGCCATGGTTCGAGACTTCCAGGCGGTGATCGGAGCCGAGACCCGCGAGCAGATCCAGGAAGCCGAGGGACGCCTGCCTGACGCGGTGGTCGCCTGCGTCGGCGGCGGTTCGAACGCCATCGGCATGTTCCATCCGTTCCTGGCCGACGAAAGCGTCAAGATCTACGGCGTCGAGGCCTCGGGCCATGGCCTGGACACCGACAAGCACGCCGCGTCCCTGACCGGCGGCCGTCCGGGCGTGCTGCACGGCAACAAGACCTATCTGCTGCAGGACAAGGACGGCCAGATCCTGGACGCCCACTCAATCTCGGCGGGACTGGACTATCCCGGCATCGGGCCGGAGCACAGCTTCCTGCATGATATCGGCCGGGCCCAGTACCTGACCTGCACCGACGACGAAGCCCTGAAGGCCTTCCAGCTGTGCGCCGAACTCGAGGGCATCATCCCGGCCCTGGAAAGCGCCCACGCCCTGGCCAAGCTGCCTCAGCTGGCCAAGGAGATCGGCGAGGGCGGGGTGATCGTGCTGTGCCTGTCGGGCCGGGGCGACAAGGACATCTTCACCGTGGCCGACGCCCTCGGGCGTTCCATCTAGGCTGTGGCGATCTAGGGACGACATGACCAAGGACCGTATCGACCGTCGCTTCGCGGCGCTGAAGGCCGAGGGCCGCGCCGCTTTCGTGGCCTATGTCATGGCCGGGGACCCGGACGCGGCGACGGCGCTCGAGATCGTCAAGGGCCTGCCGGCCGCCGGGGCCGACATCATCGAGCTGGGCTTCCCGTTCTCGGACCCGATGGCCGAGGGCCCGACCATCCAGCGCGCCAGCCAGCGGGCCCTGGCCAAGAAGATGACCCTGAACGGGACGCTGGACATCGTCCGGGCCTTCCGGGAAGGCGACCAGGACACGCCGATCATCCTGATGGGCTACCTCAATCCGCTGGTGAACCGCGGCTTCGAGACCTTCGCCAAACAGGCCAACGACGCCGGCGTCGATGGCCTGATCGTGGTCGACTGCCCGCCGGAAGAGGCCGATCCGCTATCGGACGCCCTGGAGGCCGAGGGCCTGTCGCTGATCCGCCTGGCCTCGCCGACCACCGACGATGCGCGCCTGCCGGCCGTGATCCGCCGCACCTCGGGCTTCGTCTACTACGTCTCGGTCGCCGGGGTGACCGGCGTCAAGGAAGCCGACGCTGACGCCGTGGCTCCGGCCGTGGAGCGCATCCGCAAGGCCTCGGGCCTGCCGGTCGCGGTCGGCTTCGGCATCCGCACGCCGGAGCGCGCCGCCGAGGTGGCCCGGGTCGCCGACGCCGCCGTTGTGGGCTCGGCCCTGGTCGATGAAATCGAGTCGGCGGCCAAGTTGAACGAAAACGTGACCGAGAAGGTTCTTCTCAAGGCGTCGCAGCTGGCTAAGGCTGTGCGATCGGCGCGAGTCGGGACGAAGTGAGGCTCTAAGGCTATGGCTATGGCTGAACCCCAGGACCCGAAGAAGGGCGACAAGAAACAAGCGACCGACCGCCGGGGCGGCGGCTGGCTGTCGCGGATCGCGCCCGGCGTGCGCGGCGCGTTCGCCAAGCGCGAGACGCCCGAGAACCTCTGGGTCAAATGCCCCGACACGGGTGAAATGATCTTCCGCTCCGACCTGGAGGCGGCCCTGTGGGTCACGCCGGCCGGTCGCCACATGCGGATCGGGCCGGAGGCCCGCTTCAAGTTCACCTTCGACGAGGGCCAGTACGAGGCCCTGCCGACCCCGGCCGTCGTCGAGGATCCCCTGCACTTCTCGGACGGCAAGTCCTACAAGGATCGCCTGGCCGCCGCCCGCAAGTCGACCGGTGAGCCGGACGCCATGGCCATCGGCTACGGCAAGGTCGCCGGCGTCGACGCCGTGGTGCTGGTCCAGGACTTCGCCTTCATGGGCGGCTCTCTGGGCATGGCCGCCGGCGAAGGCTTCATCGCCGCCGCCAAGGCCGCGCTCGAACGCCAGGTCCCGCTGATCGCCTTCACCGCCGCCGGCGGCGCCCGCATGCAGGAAGGCGCGCTGTCGCTGATGCAGATGGCCCGCACGACCCTGGCCATCAACGAACTCAAGGACGCCGCCCTGCCCTATGTCGTGGTCCTGACCGACCCGACCACCGGCGGCGTCACCGCCTCCTACGCCATGCTGGGCGACATCCACCTGGCCGAGCCGGGCGCCTTGATCGGCTTCGCCGGTCCCCGCGTCATCGAACAGACCATCCGCGAGACCCTGCCGCCGGGCTTCCAGCGCTCGGAGTATCTGGTCGAGAAGGGCATGGTCGACCGCGTCACGCACCGCAAGGAGCTGCCGGAAGTGCTGGGCTCGATTCTGGGCACGCTCATGATGGGCCGCAACCGCAAGGCCGCCTGAGCGCGACCTTGAGCGACCACCTCCGCGCCCATGACGCCGCCCTGGAGCGGCTGCGGGCGCTGCACCCCAAGCTGATCGACCTGTCGCTGGACCGGATGCGGCGGCTGTGCGCGGCGCTCGGCGACCCGCAAGACCGCCTGCCGCCGGTGATCCACGTGGCCGGCACCAACGGCAAGGGCTCGACGGTCGCCTATCTCCGCGCCATGGCCGAGGCGGCGGGCCTCAAGGTCCACGTCTTCACGTCGCCGCACCTGGTCCGCTTCGCCGAGCGTATCCGCCTGGCCGGGACCCTGATCACCGATGAGCGCCTGGCCGACGTGCTGGACCGGGTCGAGGCCGCCAACGCCGGCCAGGAAATCACCTTCTTCGAGATCACCACGGCCGCGGCCTTCGTCGCTTTCGCCGAGGTCCCGGCCGATCTGTGCATCGTCGAGGTGGGCCTGGGCGGAATCCTGGACGCCACCAATGTCATCCAGCGGCCGGCGGTCAGCGTCATCGCCCCGATCGACATCGACCATCGCGAATTCCTCGGCGACACCATCGGTCAGATCGCCGTCGAGAAGGCCGGGATCATCAAGCCCGACGCGCCGGTCGTGTCGGCGCGGCAGGATCCCGAGGCCGAGGACGTGCTCGACACGACCGCCGCCCTGGCCGGCGTCGAGCTGACC
Organism: uncultured Caulobacter sp.; assembly: GCA_966211605.1. GTDB lineage: Bacteria > Pseudomonadota > Alphaproteobacteria > Caulobacterales > Caulobacteraceae > Caulobacter. The sequence goes on along the minus strand of CBIHOB010000066.1, from coordinate 20,223 downwards.
CTGATGGGCCGCGACTTCGACGCCTGGAACGAGCGCGGCCGGCTGCTGGTCCAGACGCCTGACCGTCTGCTGGACCTGCCGGCGCCGGCCCTGCCGGGCGAGCATCAGTTCGCCAATGCCGGCCTGGCCGTCGCCGCCTTGCTGGCGCTGGGCGATCCGCGCATCGACGAAGGCGCTATGGGGCGGGGCCTCGCCAACACGGTCTGGCCGGCCCGCTTCCAGCGCCTGACCGCCGGCCCGCTGGCCGAGCGCGCCAAGGCCGCGGGCGCCGACCTCTGGCTGGACGGCGGCCACAATCCGCATGCCGGCCGCGCAGTCTCTCGCGCCGTCGCCGGCCTGGCGGCCCGCGACGGCCGGCCGGTGGCGCTGATCTCGGGCCTCTTGGCCAACAAGGACGCGGCGGGTTTCTTCGGCCCGTTCCGGGGCGTGGCGGCCAAGGTCTTCACCGTCACCTTCGAAGGCCACGCCGCCGCCAGCGCCGCCGAGACCGCCGCGTCGGCGGAGCTGGCCGGCCTCAGGGCCGCCGCCTGCGACTCGGTGGAGGACGCGCTGGAGCGCGCGCTCCGGCTGGAGCCGACGCCCCACATCCTGATCTGCGGCTCGCTCTACCTGGCCGGCGAGATTCTGGCGATGAGCCCGGAGACCTGGCCGCGCTAATTGGCCGACCTGACACGAAAACGCCCGCCCCCGACGGACCGGGGCGGGCGCCTTGAAATCACCTTTGAAGGCGAACTAGGCCGGTTGGACGCCAGCCTCGTTGAGCCACTCCAGGATCTTCTGCTTCGGCATGGCCCCGACCTTCATCGAGGTCATCTGGCCATCGCGGAACAGCATCATGGTCGGAATGCCGCGGACGCCGTAGCGCGACGGGGTCGTCGGGCTGTCCTCGATATTGACCTTGGCGACGGTGACGACGTCGGCCAGCTCTTCCGAGATCTGCTCCAGGGCCGGGGCGATCTGCTTGCAGGGCCCGCACCACTCGGCCCAGAAGTCGACCAGCACGGGCTTGCTGGCCTTCAGGACGTCGGATTCGAAAGAGGCGTCGGTCACCACAACGGTGCTCATGGCTTGCTCCAGTCTGGCGTCACGCGCTCGGCGCGGAGGACGCGATAAGATCAATGTGACCGGATTCGTTCCGATCGCTTGCCGAAGATGTAGGGTCACGCAGCCAGCCCGGCAACGCCCTAAGCCAGGCGGGCGAGCGCCTCGGCCATCACCTTTTCTGGAACCGGCATCAGTTTGGGGCCGTCCGTCCACACCAGCGCCGCCTCCACGGTCCGGCCGGGAAACACCTCGCGCAGCACGGCGGCATAGACCGCCATCTGGGCCAGATAGGCCGGATCGGCGTCCTCGATCGTGTCGGGCGAAGGACGGTTGGTCTTGTAATCGACCACCAAAACGCGGCTTGCGTCGACCACCAGCCGGTCGACTCGGCCCGAGACGGCCAAGCCCTTGGGCAGGTGCGCGCTGGTTCCTGCCAGGGCCACCTCAGCCCGCGAGCCGGGGCCGAAGACGGCGGCGAACATCGCGTCGTTCAGCACGCCAAAGGCGGCTTGCGCCATCTCCTCGCGCTGGTCGTCGGTCAGGTCGCGCTCGCCGGCCAGCAGCCGGCTCGCCGCGTTGGCGCGCTGATCCGGCGCGACGTCGGGCAGCAGCTGCAGCAGCTTGTGCACGATCTCGCCCCGGCGATAGCGGCCCAGGCCCGAGACCCGCGCCAGCGGCGAGGGCGCCGGGACCCGGGCGTTGTCCTCGATCCGCGACGGCGCGGCGTAGCGCGCGGCGGCCGGTTCGGGCGGGGCGGCGGCCTTGGTCCAGGCCGGCGCCGCGGCGGCGTCGCGCTCGGCTTCATCGACGCGGGGCGCCGGGACGGGATCCGGCCCATAGCGCAGGAAGCCGGTTTCCGCATCGCCGATCGTCCGCACGTCCGCCGCGATGTCCGGATGGGCGAAGGCGGCGCGGGCGGCGGCGTACCAGCCGCCGACCTTGTCGTCCTTGGTCCGGGCGTCGATGCGGCCGCACAGGATCAGTCGGTCCCGGGCCCGGGTCAGGGCGACATAGAGGAGGCGCAACGCCTCCTGGCTCTCCTTGTCCTCGCGCAGCTTTCGAGCCTGGGCCGAGGCGTCGCAGTCGCCCTTGCTGGAGCCGCACCACAGCAAGGCCCCGTCCTCGGTGACCAGCAGCGGCGAGCCGCCCGCCCCGCGCTTCACGGTGGTTTCGGGCAGGAAGACGATCGGCGCCTCCAAGCCCTTGGAGCCGTGGGCGGTCATCACCCGCACCTCCCGGCGGGCGCCTTCCATCTCGCGCTTCACGACGATGTCCAGCGCCGCGAAGTCGGCGACCAGAGCCTCGAGGTCGCGGACCCCGCGCTGCTCGGCCTCCATCACCTGGGCCAGGAACTCGTCCAGCGCCTCCTCGGCCTCGGCGCCCAGGCGGCTCAGCACCTTGGCGCGGTGCGAGCGGCCGTCAGCGTCGGCCAGACCCAGCCAGCCGGCGAAGAACTCGAACGGCTGGCGCTTGCGGCCCTCGGTCAGAGCCCAGTCCAGCACGGTCTTCGCCGAGGCCCACTCCAGACGCTCGTCGGCCCGGCGACGAAGCTCGGCCCACAGGGTGGCGCGGCGACCCTTGGCCAGGGCGTAGACGTCCTCGTCGGCCAGCCCGCAGAACGGGGCCTTCAGCAGGGCCGCCAGGGTGAGATCGTCGTCCGGAAACAGGATGAATCGGCCCAGCGCCAGCAGGTCCTCGAAGGCGATATGGCTGGACAGCGAGAGGCGATCTGCGCCGGCCACCGGCACGCCGCGTCGCTTCAGGGCCCGCAGGATCTCCTCGAACAGCACCTTTCGGCGGCGGACCAGGACGAGGATGTCGCCGGCATGGGCGGCGCGGTGACGGCCGATCTCCTTGTCGAAGATGGCGTCGCCGCGTTGCAGGATGGCGGCGGCCTCGGCGGCGATCGCCTCGGCCAGGCGGCGGTTGGCGCTGCGCTCGCCTTCCGAATCGACCGGCGCCTCCCAGGCCTCGCGCTCCTCGCCGGGCAGCTCGCGGGTCAGGGGCCACAGGTCGACGCAGCCGGGGCCGTCCTTGCGGAACGGCTCGTGGCGGACCAGGTCGAGCCCGGTCGGAGGAGGCACCGCCAGACGTGTTTCCGGATCGGAGAACACCGCATCGACGTAAGCCAGCACCTCTCGCGTCGAGCGGTAAGAAATCGTCAGCGGTACGCTCTGGCCATCCGCGCCGACGGAGGTGATCCGCTCGATATAGCCCTGGGTCTCCTGAAGAAGGCGCGTCGGATCGGCGCCCTGGAACGAATAGATCGACTGCTTCTCGTCGCCGACCACGAACAGCGTCCGCTCGGCCCGACGACCGCTCCAGCCCTCCGAGGTCTCGCCGGCGAAGAAGTCTGCGGTCAGGGCGCGCAGGATCTCCCACTGTTCCGGCGCGGTGTCCTGGGCCTCGTCCAGCAGGATGTGGTCGACGCCGCCGTCCAGCTTGTAGAGCACCCACGCGGCCTCGACCTTTTCGGTCAGCAAGACGCGGGTCTTGTCGATCAGGTCGGTGAAGTCCAGCGCGCCGCGCGCCTCTTTCTCGATCCGATGCGATTCGACGTAGAGCACCGCCAGGCGCAGGGCGTCGGCGGTGTCCTCGGCGACCTTGGCGGCGCGCACCCGTTCCCGGGCGGCTTCCAGCTTGGCCTGGTCCAGCAGCAGCGCCTCGCGCAGATCCTCGCGGCTTTTCAGGCCCGAGGTCTTGGCCGGCCAGGTCGCCGGCGTCCCCTCGCCGCCTTCGGTGAACAGCGCCCGCAGCGCCAGGTCCAGCGTCGCGTCCGGATCGCGGGCCACGGCCGCCAGAGCCTCGCCATACTTGGCGTCCTGCTTGCCGCCGCCGTCGAACAGCACCGTGGCCGCCGCCCGCCAGGCGCCGAGGTCCAGCCGCGACAGGGCCGCGGCCGCGAGATCGGCGGCCGAGGTCGGCGCTGCGAAGCCACAGCGCGTCCACGCGTCAGCGATGGCCTCCGTTAAGCCGCCGCAACGCCGGACATAGTCCATGATCTGGCCGCGCCGGGTCTCGAAGCCGGCGAACATGTTTTCGAAGCTCTGGAAGTCCAGCGCCACCGAGAAGCGGGCATAGGCCTCGGCGAAGGCGTCCTCGTGGCTGTCAACCCAGGCGGCCGTGGCGCGGCGGGCGGCGCGGGCGATGGCGGCGCCGGCCTGGTCGTCCATCACCGTGAAGCCGGGCGAGACGCCGGCCTCCAGCGGGAAGCGCCGCAGCAGCTTCTCGCAAAAGGCGTGGATGGTCTGGATCTTCAGGCCGCCGGGTGTCTCCAGGGCCTGGGCGAACAGGGCGCGGGCCTCCGACAGGCGCCGGGCGTCATAGGTCCCCTCCGGCTCGCCGACCAGCTTGACCAGCTCGGCGCGCAGGTCGGCGTCGCTGGTCACCGACCACTTGCCCAGGCGTTCGAACAGCCGCCGCTGCATTTCGGCGGCGGCGGCCTTGGTATAGGTCACGCACAGGATCGCCTCGGGCTTGACGCGAGCCAGCAGGAGCCGCGCGACCCGGTCGATCAGGGTCTTGGTCTTGCCCGACCCGGCGTTGGCCGTGACGAAGGCCGAGATCGCCGGATCGGCCGCGACGCGCTGGGGATCGTAAGCGCTCATTCGCCCTCCCCATCGTCGCCGCTGGTCGACCACTCGAACACCCGCGCCAGGTGGGCGTAGTCGCCCGGGTGCTCCTTGACGAACTGCGGCGCGACGCGCGAGCGGTAGGGTTCTGCGGGGTCGTCATAGCGCCGGATCAGCTGCGCCAGACCATCGAGCGCCTTGGTCGCGGCGGCGCTGGACTCTTCGCCGGCCAGGGCGCGGACCTGTTCCTCGCCAGCCGGACGTCTGCCGGTGACGCGGACATAGGTCAGGTCGCCGGGCGTCGGCTTGCCCAGGTCCGGAAAGCCGCCGTGCATCAGGATCGCCGCCGTCAAGGTCAGCTGTGGCGAGAAGCCGGTGTCGACCTGCTTCTGCGACGGCGCGGCGCCGGTCTTGTAGTCGAGGATGTGGGCGGTCCCGTCGGCGGTCGTCTCCAGGCGGTCGGCCTTGGCGGTCAGGGTGAAGGGGCGGCCGTTGATCGACAAGGTCAGCTCGCCCGCCGCCTCGACGACGATCTTGCGAGCGGTCTGGCGACGCTGGCGTTCCCACTCCGCGACCCATAGGGCGGCTTCGCGGGCCAGAGCCTTCTCGCGGGCCAGGGCCGTGGGCGGCATGCCCGCGCCGACCAGGGCGTCGACATAGAGTTTCTCGAATACGGCGGCGGCGTCGGCCGGCACGGCGTCTGGAAAACGTTCGGCGAACGCTTCGAACGCCGCGTGGATCGCCGTGCCCCGCGCCCGGGCCTCGACCGGCTCGTCGGGGCGCTCCAGCGGATAGAGCCGCAGGATGTCGCGGGCCCAGACGGCGTAGGGGTCGCGGGTCAGGGCCTCGACGCGGGTCACGGCCATCTTGCGCGGACGATCCTCGACCGGCGGGACCGGCGCCGGGCGGCCGATCGGCGCGTAGGGGGCCGGAGCGTCCAGGGCGCGAACCCAATCGAGCACGTCATCGCGGCGCGGCAGGGCCAGGCCCGCGCCGGCGGCCAGGGTCTTCAGGCGCCACAGCCAACGCGACTCGACGGCCGGCGCGCCGCCGCGCCGCTCGCAGTGGACCAGCACCACGTCGGGCGCGCTGGCGGCCTGGGCGAAGTCGTGGGCGGTCAGCCCCACCCGGCGTTCAGGCGGCGGCAGACCCAGACGCTGGCGCATGGGTCGCGACAGGAACGGGTCGATCGGCGCGCCTTGCGGCCAGACCCCCTCCTCCAAGCCGGCCAGCACCAGGCGGTCGGCGCGCACCAGGCGGGCCTCGATGGCCCCCAGGATGCGAAGCCGGGGGTGCGTGGCGCCGCCGACCCGGACGGTCTCCTCGTTGACCAGGCGGTCGAGAATGTCGGCGAAGGCCTGGGGCGAGGCGTCGGGCAGAGGCTCGCCGTCCTGAATCAGAGCGGCCATCAGGCTGCCCAGGCACTCGCCCGCGCCCCCGGCCCACAGGCGGTCGACCGCGATCAGGCCCTCCAACGCCTCGACCAGCGCCTGAGCGGCGCGGCAGGGCGGCGCATAGCCGCCGACATAGGGGGCGGCGGCATGGTCGACAGCGGCAAGGACGCGCTCGCACAAGGCCAGTGCGTCGGGCGCATCCTTCAGTCGGGCCCGGAGCACGTCCTTGGAACCCGGCGCGGCGCCGCGCAGGCCTTTGCGCTCCAGCAGGGCGGCGGCCGGCGCCTCGTCCTCGCCCAGCACCAGCGGATGCTTGGCGAAGGCCAGCAAGCGGACCGGGTTCAGCGGCTCCTCGACCAGTCGCGCCAGGTGCAGGGCCAGGATCGCCGAGCCGGCGGCGGCCAGGGGCGCGCCGGCCGAGCTGTCAGGGATGACGCCCCAGCGCTGCAGCCGGGTCATCACCCGGCGGGCCAGGGTCTGGTCGGGCGTGACGAGGGCGGCTGTCCGCTCTGGGTCCTCCAACGCCTCGCGCAGCAGCAAGGCGCAGGCGCCGGCGGCCTCCTCCTCGGCGCGGGCGGCGATCACCGAAAAGCCGGTCAGGCCCTCGGCGATCGGATCCAGGTCCGGGGCCTCGGCGCGCAGGGCGGCGATCTGGGCCAGCCAGTCGGCGGTGGCCTCGGCCGGGCGCAGGGCCTCGTTGACGATCCGCCGCCGCCAGCGGCCCCGGCTGTCGACGTCGGGAACCCAGGCGCGGACGTCGGCGCGCGAGACGCCGGCCCGGTCCAGCAGGCGCTTCATCGCCCCCTGCGGATGCTGCTCGCCCGGCGTGCCTTCGATCTGGACCCAGGCGCTGTCGGCCAGGTCCTCGTCGAGACCGGGAAGGACCACGGCGCCCTTCGGGGCGGCGGCTACGACGCGCAGCAGGTCGGCGGTGGCGGGGGCGGTGCCGGTCGAGCCGGCCGCGACCAGCACCTCTGTCGGCGGGCTTTCCGACCACTGCTTCTCCAGGGCCCGCAGCAGTCGCACCCGACGTTCCGAGACGTCGATGAGGCCGAGGGTTTCCAGCCGCTTGGGCCAGGCGGTCAGCACCGCCTTCAGGAAACGGGCTGAGACCTGCCAATGCTGGGCCAGGTCGCCCTCGGCCAGGCCGTCCAGCTTGTCGTCAAAGGCGACTTCCTCGATCTGGCAGCTGTCCAGAAAGTCGGACAGGGCCTTGGCCAGCTCGAGAGCCTGGACCGGACCGGGCTTGAACGACAGCTTGTCGCCGTGGTCGACGACCAGCCGCGCCAGTTCGAAGCGGCGGCGGCGCGAGGAGATGGCCGGCGGCAGGTCCAGGGCCAGATCGCCCGGCTCGAACGGCGGCTCGCCCTCGTCGAGGTCGCCCAGCGGCCGGATCTGCGGCAGCAGCAGGGCCCGCCCGCCGCCGACCGCCAGGAAGGCGTCGGCCAGGGCGCGGGCGCCGCGGCGGGTCGGCGTCAGCACGGTGGCGCGGGGCAGGGCCTCGGGGCCCAGCGGCTCCAGTGCATTCAGCAGGCCACGCGCCAGGTCGTCGACGAATGGTCGGTGGGCGGGGATCGAGAACCAGCGCGGCCCCTCACGGTCGAAGAAGGGGGCCGGGCCGCTCATTCTTGAGAAAGCCTGGCCTCCGCCGCCAGCTTGGCGTCCGGATCGCCGACGTGCATCCAGAGGCCGTCGGGGGCGACGCCGTGGACGCGGTGGTCGGTGGCCAGCCGCTTCCACAGCGGCAGAAGCGAGAACGGTCCTTCCGGTCCGTCAACGGTGATCGTCGGCTTGCAGATGTGGACCCCGACATAGACGAGCGGCGCCATTTCGCCGGGGTCCTTGAAGCGCACGACGCCGTCGTCGTCCAGAAACACGTCGCCGCTATCGTGGAAGCCCAGGGAGCCGTTGGTCGAGGCCAGCATCAGGCAGACATCCATCCGCGCCGGATCCCAAGCTGCCGCCACGGCGTCGATGGCCGCGCCGCCGTGCTCGATCCAGATCGAGTCGATATTGGCCACGAATACGGGCCCGTCGCCCAGCAGCGGCAAGGCGTGCTTGATCCCGCCGCCGGTCTCCAGCGCCTGGTCGCGTTCGTCGGAGATCACGATGCGGGGGCCCAGCCCCTTGGCCTCGCGGGCCTTCAGGTGGGTTTCGACCAGGTCGGCGAAGTAGTGGACATTGACCACGGCCGTCTCGACCCCGGCCGCGGCCAGGCGGTCCAGCATGTGGTCGATCAGGGCCTTGCCGGCGACTTCGACCAGGGCCTTGGGCCGGTCGTCGGTCAGCGGGCGCATGCGCGTGCCGAGGCCGGCGGCCAGCACCATGGCGACTTTCGGGCCGCTCATCGGCGCGCCTCCGCCGGCACGTAGCGGTCGAACCAGGCCTTGAGGCCAGCCAGGGCCGGGTCGTTCAGGTTCCGCTCCAGGTAGCGCCAGGTGCGCGGCATGTAGGCCTCGTACTGGCGGCGGCCGAGCAGGGCCTGGCGGGCGAAGACCCGGCCCAGGATGCGGGCGGCGTTCGAGGCGGCGAGAGCCCGGTAGTCGGCGATGAAGGCTTCGCGGTCGACGCTTGGCCGGGCGGTCAGGTAGCGATCCAGCATAGCCGCTTCCAGCCCGGGCGACACGTCGCGGCGGGCGTCCTGCAGCAGGTGGGTCAGGTCCCAGGCGGGGTGGGCGCGCAGGGCGTCCTGGAAATCGAGCAGGCCGACGCGGGCCACGCCCTCGCGCTCGGGCAGCCAGAGCAGGTTCTGGGCGTGATAGTCGCGATGGGTGAAGACGCTGGCCCCGGCCTCGCCGCGCACCCAGACGGGCGCCCACAGCGCGTCCCACTCGGCCACCGCTTCGGGGCTGAACGCCCCGCCGCCGGCGAACTGCGGCCACCATTCCAGGAAGGTGTCGGTGGCGTGCTTCAAGGCCAGGGTGTCGTAGGTCAGCAGCGGCCAGCGCACGTCGTCGACGGCCAGCACGTCCGGCGGCGTCTCGGCGTGCAGGGCCACCTGCAGGTCGACGGCGGCCTCGTACAGCGGGCGTTCGTCCTGGCCCTCGGCGATCAAGGTGGCATAGAGCCCGTCGCCCAGGTCCTCCAGCACCGCCAGGCCCTGGGCGACGTCGTAGGCCAGGATGCGTGGGGCCGAGAGGCCGCGCCGGGTCAGATAGTCGGCGGTGGCGACGAAGGCGGCGACCGAGCCTGCGGCCAGACGGGCGGCGGCGTTGTAGCCCAAGGCGACGCGCTCGGCGTCGGTAGCGTCCGGCGGGCAGACGACGCTTTCCAGCGCCGGCGGCTGGTCCATGAAGATGAAGCTCTCGTCCCTGCGATGCAGTCGCTCGTACGACCGCGTCGAGGCGTCGCCGCCCAGGGGCTCGCGTCGAACATCGCCGAAGCCGTTGGCGGAAAGGAACGCGGCCTTGGCCGCCTCGCGTTCAGAACTCAAGGAAACGTCCTTCGAAACTACCGTGCGCCACGACGACCGCGCGCCGCGCGTCGCCGTCGAGGGCGATGTCTATATCGAGCCTGTTCGCGGGCAAACGCCCTTCCAGTCGCTGGGGCCATTCGATCAGCGCCACGCCGCCGTCCAGAGCCTCGTCCAGGCCGATTTCGTAGGCCTCGTCGGGATCTGACAGGCGATAGAGGTCGAAATGGGCCAGAGGGAAGGCGGCGGTCTCGTAGAACTGCACCAGGGTGAAGGTGGGGCTGGGCACCTCCTCGTCCGGCGTCGTCAGGGCGCGGATCAAGGCGCGGGCCAGGGTCGACTTGCCAGCGCCCAGCGGCCCGGTCAGGCAAAGGGCGTCGCCGGGCCGGAGGGACGCGGCCAGCTGGCGGCCCAGGTCCTGGGTCGCGGCTTCGTCGGCGAGAAAAACGGCAGTCACGGAAAAGCGCTCGTCGGATCAATCGGCAATATGCGCTCCACATAGCGCTTCAGCGCCTCCGTGGCTTCCGCCGCGTCGCCAGGCAAGGTCTCCGCGTCGATCGGCGCGCCCACGATCAGCGAAAAGCGGCGGCCCTTCTTGTTCAGCAACTCGTGGAACAGGGTGATGTCGCGCAACTCCTTCCAGCGCTTGTCGAACAGGTGGAACAGGGTCGACCAGGGGCCGGTCAGGTGAACGGGAACGATCGGCGCGCCGTACTTGCGGGCGATCGAGACGGCCGAAGCCATCCAGGGCGGATCGGTCAGGCGACCCTTCGCGTCCTTCACCGCCAGGCGTCCGGCCGGAAAGATCATCAGGGCGCGCTCGGTCTCCATCGCCTCGCGGGTCATGGACAGGGTGAGGCGCATGCGCTCGCGATTGCGCTTTTCCTCGATCCACTCGACCGGGATCAGCACCTCGTCGAAGCGGCGGCATATGCGATGGGCGTCGGCGTTGGCGTAGAACATCACGTCCGACCGCCGGGCCTTGATCGCGTCGTAGACCGCCACCCCGTCGCCGATGCCGGTCGGGTGGTTGGCGACGATGACGCAACGGCCGCTGGCGGGCAGGTTCTCGAGGCCTTTGACCTCGACCTTGAGGGCCAGGAGGTCAGAGACGTGATCCAGCGCCGCGCGGCCGCCCAGCTGGCAGATGGTCTCCGCCATCCGCCGGGCCTTGCGATAGTCCAGCAGGCGATAGACGACGGGACGGAGCGGCGGCCAGATCGCGGAGCCGGTCAGGCGCGGGGCGCGCTCGGCGATCAGCGTGTCGATGATGTGGGGCTCGGGCGTCTTGCGCGCCCCGACCTCCCCGACGGCCGGAACATGAACCATGACGAGAGCTTAGGCCGCGTCGACGGGACTGTCAGCCGGCTGATGACGTACGGGCGGGCTTCCATTGGGACCGCTCACGCGCTAACCGCACGTCTCGATGCCGACATCTCTCCGCACCGCCTATCGCGAGCGCCTGGCCCAGGGCGAGATCAAGCCCGATGTGGCCCAGGCCGCCGCGGTCGAGGCGCTGTCGCGGCTGGAGGCCGACCTGGACAACGCCGGCGAGCCCGGCTTCTCGCTGTTCGGCCGCAAGCCCAAGAGCCAGCGCGGCGTCTATCTCTGGGGCCCGGTCGGCCGAGGCAAGTCCATGCTGATGGACCTGTTCTTCGACAGCGCGCCGGTCGCCAAGAAGCGCCGCATTCACTTCCACGCCTTCATGGCCGAGGTCCACGCCGACATCGACGCCTGGCGCAGGGGCGATGCGGCGGCGCGCAAGGCCCGCTTCGGTCAGCACAAGGGCGACGACCCGATCGCCCCGACCGCCGAGCTGATCGCGACGAGCGCCCGGTTGCTGTGTTTCGACGAGCTGCAGGTCACCGACATCGCCGACGCCATGATCCTTGGGCGGCTGTTCGAGGCGCTGTTCGCACGGGGCGTCACCCTGGTGGCCACCTCGAACCGGCCGCCGGAGGACCTCTACAAGGACGGCCTCAACCGCCAACTCTTCCTACCGTTCATCGACATGCTGAAACAGGCCTTGGACATCGTGGCCGTGCGCGGCCCGGTCGACTTCCGCCTGGACCGCCTGCGTGCGGCCCGCACCTGGCTGGCGCCGAACGACGGGGCCAACCAGGCCGAGTTCGAGCGGCTGTGGGCCGACATGCTGGACGGCGCGGCCGAGACCGGTGCGACGCTGGAGGTGCTGGGCCGGAAGATGCGCTTGCCACGCGCCGCCGGCGGCCTGGTGCGCTCGTCCTTCGCCAGCCTTTGCCAGCAGGCCCTGGGACCTCAGGACTATCTGGCGATCGCGGAGCGCTTCCACACGATCTTCCTGGAAGACGTGCCTTGCCTGACGCCCGCCCGGCGCGACGCGGCCAAGCGGTTCAACACCCTGATCGACGCCCTCTACGAAGCCGACGCGAAGTTGGTGGCCCTGGCCGACGCCGAGCCCGAGGCGCTATATCCCGAGGGCGACGGCGCCTTCGAGTTCGAGCGCACGGTGTCGCGCCTGCAGGAGATGCGCTCGGCCGACTACGTGGCGCGCGTCCGCGACTAGTCGCATCGCAGCGACAGGCCCACCCAGTGCAAGTCGGTGCGGTAGACGCAGGTCTTCGCCGCAGCGGGGACCTTCACCGCGACCGGCGCGGCTTGGCCGGCATAGTGGCAGAGCAGATGGACCCGGCGTCCGGCCTTCGCGACATAGGCGACGGCCCAGGTCGCTCGGCGCTCGCGGCCGACGCGGCGATCGTGGTCGGGCCGCAGGTCGGCCATTTCCTCGGGCGGTCCGTCGAACACCTGGCCGCCATTGAAGCGCTGGCCCTGATGGCTGGCCGGACAGGCGGTCGGCGCGGCCTCGGCCACGCCGGCGACGGCCAACAGGGCCAGGACAGGCAGCAAGGACGCACGACGCACGGATCTTTCTCCCGACACTTGCGACGATCCCGGTTTCTAGGCCTTGTTTCGGTCAAGCGCGACCTCTACCTCGCGTGGCATGACCGTCAAAGATCGCCTCCGGATCCACGAGACCAAGCTGCTCTCCGACAACTGGTACGTCCTGAAGACGACGACCTTCGACTGGAAGCGGCGCGACGGGACCTGGCAGACCCAGCATCGCGAACACTATGACCGCGGCAATGGCGCGGTGCTGCTGCCCTACAACCTGGCCAACCGGACGGTGCTGCTGGTGCGCCAGTTCCGCTATCCGGCCTTCGTCAATGGCCATGACGACCTGCTGATCGAGGCGGCCGCCGGCCTGCTGGACGACGCCGCGCCCGAGGTCCGCATCCGCGCCGAGGTCGAGGAAGAGCTGGGCTATCGCCTGGCCGACGTCCGCAAGGTGTTCGAGGCTTTCATGAGCCCCGGCTCGGTCACCGAGATCCTGCACTTCTTCGTGGCCGAGTACGACGCTTCGATGCGCATCGGCGATGGCGGCGGCCATCCCGACGAGGGCGAGGACATCGAGGTGCTGGAGCCGACGATCGACGAGGCCCTGGCCATGATCGCCGATGGCCGCATCCGCGACGCCAAGACCATCATGCTGTTGCAGCACTTGGCGCTGACGGTGTTTCGACCCTAGGCGAAGTCGCGGGCGAGGGGCGCCTCGAAGCGGACGACCAGGCCTTCCTCGCCATAATCGGCGTCGATCTTGCCGCGCAGCTCCGCGGTGATGCTGCGCTCGATCAGCCGCGAGCCGAAGCCCTTGCGATCCGGCTTGCGGGCCGGCGGACCGCCGGTTTCACGCCAGCGGAAACGCAGGATCTCGCCGTCGTCGGACAGGGACCAGTCCAGAAGCAGCCGACCGCTGGTGGACAGAGCGCCGTATTTGGCGGCGTTGGTGGCCAGTTCGTGGAACACCATGCCCAGGGACAGGGCCACGCGGGCGGGAAGGTGCACGTCGGGCCCGTCGATGCGGATGCGTTCGGCGCCGTAGGGCCCTAACTCCTGCACCAGGATCTGGCGCAGGCCCGCCCCCGCCCACTGGCTGTCGGTCAGGGCGTTGTGCGTCTGGGACAGGGCCAGCAGCCGCGCTTCGAAGGCGGCGGCGAAGATTTCGGGCGTCGAGGCGCCGCGCAGGGTCTGCTGGGCGATGGCCTGGACCGTGGCCAGGGTGTTCTTCACGCGGTGATTCAGCTCGTCCAGCAGCAGGCGCTGGCGCTGGTTGGCCAGCACCCGGTCGGTCATGTCCGCGCCCTCGACAAACACGCCCGAGACCGAGCCGTCGGCCTCTACGATCGGCTGATAGATGAAGTCGAGGAAGCGCTCCTCGGGCGGCGCGCCCTTTTCCCGGGCCAGCATGACGCTGACTTCGCGGCCCAGGTAGGGCTCGCCCGAGCGCTGGACCTCGTCCAGCAGCTGGAGAAAGCCCTGCCCTTCGATCTCGGGCAGGACGTCGATCAGGGTGCGGCCGACGATGTCGTGGCGTCCGATCAGCCGCAGATAGGCCTCGTTGGCGAAGTCGAAGACGTGGTTGGGGCCGCGCAGCACCGCGACGAAGCTTGGGGCGCGCATGAACAGACGGCGGATCTGCACGCTCTGCGACTGCAGCGTCTCGACGCGTCGCAGCACGGAGTCGCCCAGCATCGTGGTGGTTGGCGGGGCTTCGGGCCGGAAGGCCGCGTCCTTCAGGCGCCGCAGCTCGGTGATATCCTGGGTGTTCTGCAGGATGAAACCCTGGCCGTCTTCGGCTGGCACATAGGTATGGGTGGCGCTCCAGTAGCGATCCTCGAAGCCCTCGCCGTTGGCGCGAGGTATGGCGTAGTGGATCAGGGCGATGACATCGGTCTCGCCGGTGTCGCGCGTCCGCAGCAGCGACTCTTCCAAAAGCCGGCGGCTCTCGCCCTCGGCCGGGAAGGCTTCGAAGAGCGGACGGCCCCGAATGTCCTCACGGGTGCGGCCGGTGACCTCGAGATAGGCGCGATTCATCTCGACGATGGTCAGGTCGCGATCCATCATCATGTATGGCGTCGGAAGCCGGTCGAACACCGCCTTGAAATCGATCGGACTGGACATCGGACGCTCTAGTTTCCCCCATAAGCGACGGACGGTAACGCAACCTTGGCTTTTGGGGTTCCCGGGCATACCCGCGACGGGAACTGCGAACGTTTCTCAAGAGGGCGCCGTTTAATTGACACCCAGGCCTTCGCGCTTAAAAGCGTCCCGCAACGCACAAAGGCTACTGAGGTTGGACCTCCCATGACCGACACGAGCCGGGGGCTGCCCGAGCGCCCGATGTCGCCGCACCTGCAAGTGTGGCGCTGGCATATCACCATGGCCTGCTCGATCCTGCACCGCGCCTGCGTCGTCGGCCTGTGGGTCGGCGCCGTGATCCTGGCCGCCTGGGCCGCCGCCCTGGCCGCCGGTCCCGAGGCCTATGCCGGCTTCCTGAGCATCCTGGGCTCGCCGATCGGCAAGCTGGTGCTGTTGGGCGAAACCTTCGCGGTCTTCTTCAATGTCGCCTACACGATCCGCCAGACCTTCTGGGATACGGGCAAGGGCTTCCAGCCGCGTATCGCCGACATGACCGGCGCCATGGCGATCGCCTTCGCGGTCGTGGCGACGATCGTCACCTGGGTCATCGCCGGCGCGAACGGAGCGTTCTGATCATGAGCAAGAACGAACTCTTCCAGCCCCAGCAGTTCCGCACGCCGCTGTCGCGCGCCCGCGGCCTGGGCGCCTCGCGCCACGGCGTCAGCCACTTCATCACCGAACGCGTCTCGGGCCTGGCCCTGGCGCCGCTGAGCCTGTGGGGCGTGTACAGCGCCCTGAAGCTGATCGGCGCCGATCAGCACACGGTCGCCGCCTGGCTGGGCCAGCCGGTGAACGCCGTGCTGCTGGTCCTGCTGCTGGCCTCCGCCCTGGTGCACCTGTCGAACGCCGTCCAGGTGGTGATCGAAGACTACATCCACCGCTTCACGAGCAAGTCGGCCCTGGTGATCGGCAATCTGTTCGTCTGCGTGCTGGCCGGCGCCGTGGGGATCTTCTCGATCCTCAAGGTCGCCCTGACCGTGACCGGAGCCCATTGATGTCGGCCTACAAGTTCATCGACCACAAGTTCGACGTCGTCGTCGTCGGCGCCGGCGGTTCGGGTCTGCGCGCCGCCCTGGGCAGCGCTCAAGCCGGCCTCAAGACCGCCTGCATCACCAAGGTCTTCCCGACCCGCAGCCACACGGTGGCCGCGCAGGGCGGCATCTCGGCCTCGCTGGGCAACATGGGCCAGGACGACTGGCGCTGGCACATGTTCGACACCGTCAAGGGTTCGGACTGGCTGGGCGACCAAGACGCCATCGAATACCTGACCCGCAATGCGCCGGCGGCGGTCTACGAGCTCGAGCACTGGGGCGTGCCCTTCTCGCGCACCTCGGACGGCAAGATCTACCAGCGCGCCTTCGGCGGCATGACCAAGAACTACGGCGAGGGCCCGATCCAGCGCACCTGCGCGGCGGCCGACCGGACCGGTCACGCCATGCTGCACACGATGTACGGCCAGTCGCTGGCTCACGACACCGAGTTCTTCATCGAGTACTTCGCCCTCGACCTGATCATGGACAACGGCGTCTGCCGAGGCGTGACGGCGTGGAAGCTCGACGACGGCACCCTGCACCGCTTCCAGGCCCAGATGGTGATCCTGGCCACGGGCGGTTACGGCCGCGCCTACTTCTCGGCGACCTCGGCCCACACCTGCACGGGCGACGGCAACGCCATGGCGCTGCGCGCCGGCCTGCCGCTGCAGGACATGGAGTTCGTGCAGTTCCACCCCACCGGCATCTACGGCGCCGGCTGCCTGATCACCGAAGGCGCTCGCGGCGAAGGCGGCTACCTGACCAACTCGGAAGGCGAACGCTTCATGGAGCGCTACGCCCCCTCCGTGAAGGACCTGGCGCCGCGTGACATGGTCAGCCGCGCGATGACCATCGAGATCCGCGAAGGCCGCGGCGTGGGTCCGAACAAGGACCACATCTTCCTGCATCTCGACCACCTGGATCCCAAGATTCTGGCCGAGCGCCTGCCGGGCATCTCGGAGACGGCCAAGGTGTTCGCCGGCGTCGACGTGACCAAGGCGCCGATCCCGGTGCTGCCGACCGTCCACTACAACATGGGCGGCATTCCGACGAACTATCACGGCGAGGTCGTCACCAAGTCGGGCGACAATCCCGACCAGGTGATCCCGGGCCTGATGGCCGTGGGCGAAGCCGCCTGCGTGTCGGTGCACGGCGCCAACCGCCTGGGCTCGAACTCGCTGATCGATCTCGTGGTGTTCGGTCGCGCCGCGGCTCTGCGCTGCGCCGAGATCGTCAAGCCGGGCGCCAAGCAGCCCGAACTGAAGGATGCTCAGACGGACGGCCACCTGGCCCGCTTCGACAGGTTCCGCAACGCCTCGGGCGCGACCCCGACCGCCGAGCTGCGTCTTGAGATGCAGAAGGCCATGCAGGAAGACGCCGCCGTGTTCCGCACCGGCGAGAGCCTGAACAGCGGCGTCTCCCGCCTGCAGGCCGTCTGGGACAAGAAGTCCGACCTCAAGGTCAGCGATCGCGGCCTGGTGTGGAACACCGACCTGATGGAGACCCTGGAGTTCGACAACCTGATCGGTCAGGCGGTCGTGACGGTGAACGGCGCGGCCAACCGCACCGAGAGCCGCGGGGCCCACGCCCGCGAGGACTTCGCGGACCGCAACGACACCGAATGGATGAAGCACACCCTGGCGTGGCTCGATCTGGAGTCCGGCAAGGTGAAGATCGATTACCGCCCGGTGCACAGCTACACGATGTCCGACGACATCGCCTACATCCCGCCGAAGCAACGGGTCTACTGAGGGTCCGATGGTCGAACTTGCACTCCCCAAGAACTCGCAGGTCAAGTCGGGCAAGCACTGGCCGGCTCCCGCGGGCGCCAAGAAGGTCAAGACCTTCAAGATCTACCGCTACGACCCGGAAGCGGGCGGCAACCCGCGCTGGGACACTTACGACGTCGACATGGACGCCGTCGGGCCGATGGTCCTGGACGCACTGCTGTACATCAAGAACAACATCGACCCGACCCTGGCCTTCCGCCGGTCGTGCCGGGAAGGCGTCTGCGGCTCGTGCTCGATGAACATCGGCGGCCGCAACACCCTGGCCTGCACCCACGGTTGGGCCGAGGTGCCGGGCAAGGCCGTCCAGATCAGCCCGCTGCCGCACATGCCGGTGGTGAAGGATCTGATCCCCGACCTGACGCTGTTCTATGCCCAGTACGCCTCGATCGAGCCCTGGCTGCACACCGACACGCCCGAGCCGCAGACCGAATGGAAGCAAAGCCCCGAGGACCGCGAAAAGCTCGACGGCCTCTACGAGTGCATCCTGTGCGCCTGCTGCTCGACCTCGTGCCCCAGCTACTGGTGGAACGGCGACAAGTATCTGGGCCCGGCGGCCCTGCTGCACGCCTATCGCTGGCTGATCGACAGCCGTGACGAAGCCACCGGCGACCGCCTCGATGCGCTGGAGGATCCCTTCAAGCTGTATCGCTGCCACACGATCATGAACTGCGCCCAGGTCTGCCCCAAGGGCCTGAACCCGGCCAAGGCCATCGCCGAGATCAAGAAGATGATGGTCGAGCGCGTCGTCTGACGAGCTCTCTAGATAGGACAGGCGCGGGGCGGCTTCGGGAACGAGCCGCCCCGTTCTATATGCGGCTTGGATCAAGGCGCTTGCCAATAGGTGACGCCGGCGTCATTTTTGACGAAACGGGAGGGCGTCGTTGAACGCTAACGTCAATCAGAACGCATGCGTCGTCATCGTCGGCGCGGGCCACGCGGGCGGTTCGGCCGCCGCCTTCCTGCGCCAGTACGGTCACGCAGGCCGCATCGTCCTGATCGGCGAGGAGCCGCTGCTGCCGTATCAGCGCCCGCCCTTGTCCAAGGCCTGGCTGAAGGGCGAGGCCGACGCCGACTCGCTCTCGCTGAAGCCCGCGGAGTGGTACGCCGAGAACAACGTCATGCTGCGCCTCGAAGGCGTGGCTGAGCGGATCAATCGATCGGCCAAGACGGTGACCTTGGCGTCCGGCGAAGTCATACCCTACGATTTTCTGATCCTGGCCACCGGCGCCCGCGCCCGCGAATTGCCGCTTCCGGGATCGGACCTGGCCGGCGTCCTGGCCCTGCGCACCGCGGCGGACGCCGAGCTGCTCAAGCACGCGCTGGGTCCGGACAAGCGTCTGGCCGTGATCGGCGGGGGCTATGTCGGTCTCGAGGCGACCGCCTCGGCCCGCGCCCTGGGCAGCCACGCCACCGTCATCGAGCGTGAGAGCCGCGTCCTGGCCCGCGTCGCCTGTGAGACCTTGTCGCTGTTCTTCCAGGATTATCACGGCAAACATGGCGTCGCGTTCGAGCTGAACGCCGGCGTGGCGGGCTTCGAGGGCGCGAACGGCCATGTCACGGGCGTACGGCTCTCCGATGGCCGGGTGATCGCTTGCGACGTCGCTCTCGTCGGAGTCGGCGCGGTTCCCAATGACGAACTGGCCAAGGATGCCGGGCTCGACACCGCCAACGGCGTGGTTGTCGACCTGGAAGCGCGCACCGCCGATCCGTCCATCTTCGCGATCGGCGATGTCACCCATCGGCCGCTCCCTCTCTACGAACGCCAGTTCCGCCTGGAGAGCGTGCCCAACGCCCTGGAACAGGCCAAGCAAGCGGCCTCGGCGATCCTGGGCCGGCCTGGTCCGCCGCCTGAGACGCCATGGTTCTGGTCCGACCAGTATGACCTGAAGCTGCAGATCGCCGGCCTGCCGTTCGAGGCCGATCGCCAGGTGGTGCGCGGCGACGTCGCGGCCGCCAGGTTCGCGGTCTTCCACCTGAAGGGCGACCTGCTGCAGGCCGTCGAGGCGGTCAATGCGCCGCCCGAGTTCATGGCCGGCAAGCTGCTGATCGCCAGACGCACGCCGGTAAGCGCCGAAAGGCTCGCCGATACTTCAGTGTCCATGAAGGAAGTGGCGGCTTAAGATCGCCGAGGGGAACAAGAGAAGCACATGGCCAAGATCACCTACATCGAACACGACGGCACGGAACACGCGCTGGACGTCAAGCCGGGCCTGACCGTCATGGAAGGCGCGGTGAAGAACAACGTCCCCGGCATCGACGCCGATTGCGGCGGCGCGTGCGCCTGCGCGACCTGCCACGTCTATGTCGATGAAGCTTGGCTGGACAAGACCGGCGACAAGTCGGCCATGGAAGAGTCGATGCTGGACTTCGCCGAGAACGTCGAGCCCAACAGCCGCCTGTCGTGCCAGATCAAGGTCAGCGACGCGCTTGACGGCCTGGTTGTGCGGCTGCCGGAAAGTCAGCACTGAGGCCGGCGTTTCCGGTCCGCGGCGCCGATCGGGCCGGAAAGTTCCCGGCGCTGTAAAAAGAGCGTCGTTATATTGTCGCGAGGGGGTTGCCAGTCGTCCGAGGGAGGACTAGATCACCGCCTCGCTCGGAACGGCATCGCGACCGGACGACGCGGCCCCCGAAAGGGAGTTGCATCGGTTCAGACGCTTCGCTAGATACCGCGCTCCAATCGACTCGATGACGGATCCGCAAGGGCGGCCACGGCGGCCCAGGGATCCTCTTTTTGTCTCTTTCGTCCGGGTTTCCCGGGTCTTCGAAAAAGTCGAAAAGAGTTGGTTGACTTCGGAATGGCTCCTCTTTAGAAGCGCCGCTCCGGACATCGCCGCCAAGATTTCGCAAGAAATCAGAGGCGCGATGGAAGGCTAGACAAGTAATCGTTTTGAAGTTTCTTCAAAATAATCGCTTGACTGGTTTTGGTGGTTTCTTTAGAAGCTGCCGGCTCTGCCGAAGACCTCC
>CBIHOB010000065.1:0-25293 GCA_966211605.1 uncultured Caulobacter sp. | reverse complement strand
GCCGGTGCTAAAGCGCCAGCCCCTCGACCTCATGCTTCGCCAGCGCGGTCCGCGCCGCGTCCGACACGGCCACCACCTTGCGGGCGTCGAGGTCGAAGGTGATCGCCACCGCTTCGGATGTGCCCCAGGGCTCGCCGGTCGCCGGGTCCAGCATCCAGTGGGCCACGCGCATGGTGCGGGCGTCCGCGCCAATCAGGCCCGAGCGGATATCCACCCGGTCGCCGGCGCGCGGCCAGGCCAGGTAGGCGATGCGGTATTCCAGCACGGCGCCGCCGGTGCGCGCCGGCCTCCGCTCGGCATGCTCGACCACCACGTCGCGGAACGGATGGATGAAGGCGCCGATGCCGTCGGAGACGCGGCCGATGAACTGCTCGGCCCGCATGCGCCCGAACACGTCGCAGTCGGACGGCAGCAGGCCGCCCAGACCGATGCGGGTCAGGCCCAGCTGCTCGGCGCGGGACAGGCTGGCGGTGGGGGTGAAGGGCGACAGGTCGATGCTTCGCGCGCTCGCCTTCTCCGGGACCTCGACCTTCAGCGCCTCGGCCCTTTCGCGGGCGACGCGCGGCCAGGGGAAGGGCTGGCCGTCGCGCGGCGTGGCGTGGACGACCGTGGTCTGGAAGGTCGCCGCCAGCTCGCCCGAGGCCGGGTGGATCAGCAGCTGCAGCAGCCGCGCGTCGCTTTCGCCCATCGCGATCACCCCGCCCAGCATGTAGAGCGGCGCGCCGGCATGGGCCTCGCGCAGAAAGCGGATGTGGTGCTCCTTGACCAGCAGGGTGGCGTTGGCGTGCGGCGTGAAGGCCTGCGGCAGACCCAGCTCGGCGGCCAGGCCGACCAGGCCCTCCTGGGCGCGGACGACATAGTGGCGCACGTTCATGTGCCCCATCTCGTCGCAGTCCCAGGTGTTGACGCCTCCCCTCCAGATCTCGACGCCAGGAAGCGGCTCAGCGGTCGTCATGGCGTCTCTCGAACGGGGTGAACGGTCGTTCGAGTCTAGCCGCCTTGGCTCAGCCTCTGCAATCGGCGCAAAGGCCGTGGGCCTCGATGGTCACGCCGGTCAGGGCGTAGCCGGCGGCGGCGCCGGCCGCGATGATCTCGGCGCTGGCCTTGGGTTCGATCTCGCGGGTCGCGCCGCAGCAGTCGCAGATCAGGAAGGCGGCGGCGTGGCCGTCGGCCTCCTTGCGGCAGGCGACATAGGCGTTGAGGCTTTCGATGCGGTGCGCGAAGCCCTGCTTCTCGAGGAAGTCGAGGGCGCGATAGACGGTCGGCGGCTTGGCCGGCGGGCCGTCGCCCCCGAAGGTCGAGATCAGGTCATAGGCCTTCACCGGCTGGCCGGCCTCCAGCAGCAGCTCCAGCACCCGGCGGCGCGGGGCGGTCAGGCGCTGGTCGGCGGCCGTGCAGCGGGCCTCGGCCGCCGCGAGCTCGGCCGCGAGCGCGCTGCCGGCGACGCCATGGTTGTGATGATCGTGTCCGCAAGAACTGCCGTGGGCCATGGCCAAGAGGTAGAGGCGCGCGGGCGCGGACGCAACTCCGGAGGGGTTCCGGGGTTACTGCAGCGGCGTGCCCAGGACGTTGGCCTCGGCCGTGCAGCGGGCCGGATCCGGCGGGGCGGCCTTGAGGCGGGCGGCGTCCAGCTCGGCCCGCACCCCGGCCAGGTCGGCCTTGAAGGCTTCCGAGCTCCACAGGGCCGCGAACAGGTTCTCGGCGTTGGTCTTGCCGGCCTCGACCGAGCTGGCGTTATGAACGCCGCAGATCACCCGGCTTTCGCCATAGGCCCGGGCCCGGGCCAGAATGGCCTGCGAGCGGTCCGGCGCGGCCTCGGCCAGCAGCAGGCCCACGCTCCAGCCCCAGGTCGAATGTCCGGACGGATAGTCGGGTGACAGCGAGAAGCCCAGGCCTGGCTTGATGCACAGCGGTCCCTTCTCGGAGCGGAACGGCCGGGCGCGAAGGTATTTCAGCTTGGGGCCCGAGACGGCCGAGCGGACGTCACGGCTCATGCGCAACAGCATGGCGGCCAGCTTGGGGTTGGACTGGCGGGTCGGCGTATAGCCCAGGGCGCACGTATAGGCCTCGAGGACGTTCTCCTCGACATTGTCAGCCTGGGCGATCGACCAGCGCGGGGTGTCCTTGAACGCGCGGGTGGCCAGGAAGATCTGGCGGTCCTTCTCGGCGGCGGGCGAGCCCTTGGCCGGCGGCGGTCCCAAGTGGTCGCGGGCGTCGAACACGCTCTTGGCCAGGTAGCGATCGGCCGGCGCCGCGTCCCCGCTCAGCGTGGCGCAGCCCGTCAGGGTCAAGACGGCGGCGACGGCTAGAACGCGCATATGAAAAGGGTCCCCGAAGTAACTTCGGGGACCCTGCATTTTCAGGGGAGTCGGATCAAGCTTACTTGCCGAACAGCTTGTTCCAGCGCGGCTTTTCACGGCCTTCCCAGGCCTTGCGCCAGTAAGCGTCCGAGGCGATCAGCGGCACCACGGTGGTGGCTTCGGCGAAGACCATCTGTTCGTAGGTGGTCGAGACCTTGCCCCACGAGGCGGCCTCCTTCAGCGTCGACGACGAGCAGGCGCCGTCGCGCACGTCGGCCACCGTGATCTGGATGGCGTACTTGTGCATGTCGGCCTCGACGCCGAGGATTTCGGCGCAGACGACCGTGTCCTGGGCGAAGTTCTTGGGCACGCCGCCGCCGACCATGAACAGGCCGGTGGTGCCGGCCGCGATCTTGATGTCGGTCAGTTCGCGGAAGTCGGCGATCGCGTCCAGCATCAGATAGGGCTTGCCCTCGGCGGCGCGCTCCTTCTGGTGCTTGACCAGGCCGAAGCCCGCCGAGCTGTCGACGAAGGCCGGGCAGAAGATCGGCACGCCTTCTTCATAGGCGGTCTGGATCAGCGAGCCCGGCTTCTTGGCGTTGCCCTCGGCCAGCCACTTGCCCATCTCCCAGATGAACTCGCGCGAGGAATAGCCGCGCGGCTCCAGGCGGTTGGCGATCTCGAGGATCGTGTGGTCGCAGGCCTGCAGCTCTTCTTCGTCGATATAGGTGTCGTAGATGCGGTCGATGTAGTTGTCGCGCAGGACGTTGTCGTCGACCGGGCCGGCGGCCTGATAGTGCTTGAAGCCCAGGGCCTCGAAGAAGTCCATGTCGACGATGCTGGCGCCGGTGGCGACCACGGCGTCGATCATGCCGTTCTTCACCATGTCGCGGTACACGTGCATGCAGCCGCCGGCCGAGGTCGAACCGGCCAGGATCAGCCAGGTCGAGCAGCCCTTGTCGGCCAGGGCCATGTTGAAGATGTCGGCGGCGCGGGCGGTGTCGCGCGAGCTGAACGACATCTTGCGCATCGAGTCGATGATCGGACGGGCGTCGTACGACGTGATGTCGACGTGCTCGACGGTGGACTGCAGCAGCTCGGCCTTGCGGTTGTTCGGAACGGGAGCGTTCATGACAGAGGATCCTCTGAAGGTGAGCGCCCGTCGTGACCCTAAGACCCGCCGGGACGGAGCGACCGGCGAGGGGATTTCGTCAATGGAGGCGGCTATATAGCGGCTTTGCGAATTTTTTTAAGTCCTTCCGCGAGGGATGGGACCAAAAGCGCCAGGCCGACCAGGATCGCGAGGACGGAGAGGGCGTCGCAGACCTTCTCCACCGTCGAGCGCTCGATTCTGATCCGGTAGGTGTGGGCCCCGGCGTCGGCCTGAAAGGCCAGCAGGCGCTCGCGGCCATGGACGCTGACGGCGACCTCGGGATCGCGGCCATCCTGCACGCGATAGGCTCGCCAGGTCGGGAAATAGAAGCGCTTGACGACGATCGTCGCCGGCCGGCCGGCGTCTACCGCCACGATCATCGTGCCGTCGCGCGTGACGCCGGTCCGCACGATCCGGGCGGCGGACGGATCGGTCGGCGCGGCGTCCGGGAGGTCGGAAAAGCCGCTCATCATCTGCAGGTCCCTGAAACGCGGCGCGCTCAGGTCGACGCCCGCCGGCAAGTGCTCCTGCGGCGTGAAGCGGGCGGAGATCTGGGCGCCGATCGTCCTGTTGTGGTCGCCCGAACCCCGGCGATTCATGGCCATGTCCTCGGCGGTGAGGTCCAGCCCATGCTTCAGGGGGATCAGGCACAGGGCCGCCAGCAGCAGGACGCGACGCCAGCGGCCGCCGGCCGCGGCCAGGACGATCGCGGTGACGGCCGCGAACTCCATGCCCAGCAGGACGCGGTAGGCGAACTGGGCCTTGCCGAGCAGCAGTCCGGTCGGGCCATGCCAGACCCAGGGCAGGGCGTAGAGCAGCCATCCGGCCAAGGCGACCGCTCCCCACAGCGCCGCTTCGCGCAGGCGTTCGGGGACGGTACGGCCGGCGACGGCGACGAGAGCGGCCAGGCCCAGGGCGCCCGTGCCCCAGCCCAGCCAGGCCATGGCCTCGGAGAAGGGGCGGAAAGGCCAGAGATCCGGGCGCAGCAGGGCCCAGTTGTAGGGATCGTAGGGCGGACTGTTCCACATCCAGCCCACCGAGGCGAAGGGCTGCATCAGGGTGGCGGGACCCAGATAGCTGGTGGCCATGGCCGCGCCCAGAACGGCGCCGGCCGCGCCGCGTGCGGCGACCGCCAGTCGCTGGCCGCCGGGCGCCTTGAGCACCAGCCAGGCCGCGAAGATCGAGATCACGCCGACGCTGATCAGCATCGCGATGACCAGGTGGGCGGTGATCAGCAGAGCGTAGGCGAAGGCCAATCCGGGAATCCATCGCCAGGACGCCGCCGCCCGCTCCAGGGCCAGCATCACGAAGGGCGCGACCGCATAGGCGGCGGTCTCGCCCAGGGCGCCGCGCACGAAGTAGTCGACCTGGTGGTAGGGCGCGATGACATAGGCGACCGCGCCGGCCAGGGCCCAGCCGTCGCCGGCCTTGCCGCGCAGCCAGGCGAACAGGGTCAGGCCCGAGGCCGCGGTCATGGCGTAGGACGCCCAGGCCAGGATGTGGGCATGGTCGGCGCCGGGGCCCAGCAGCGCCCGGACCGCCGAGGTCACGTAGAAGGCCAGGGGCGGATAATAGTAGAACGAGGGCGCGCCCAGCCCATGGAACGCGCCGTGCAGCCAGCGCGGCGGGAACTGGCCTCGCGCCAGGGCGTCGCTGAATTCCAGCGTCCAGGCGGCGTTGAACAGATAGCTGTGGCTGGAGCCCGCGCCGTGGACCAGCGACGGGCCCAGCAGCAAGCCGGTGGCCGCCAGCAGGACCACGATCGCGAGCGGCCAGCCTCGCATCGCCTCTAGTCCACGCTTCACGCCACGCTCCTCGCCCGTCACGAAAGGGCGGTCGCGGAGGTCGCGCGCTCGCCGTTCGCGACCTTAGGGTGCGGCGCAGGGCAAAAAAAGGAGGCGGAGACCGCTTGATCCCGCCTCTTTCGAAGATCCGCCTGGTCTCAGCGACGGCGCTTGCGCTTGCCCGCCGCGCCCTTGGGGCGCGAGAAGCGGACGATCTTGCGCTCCTCCGCCTCCTGGCGGACCAGCGGGATCGAGCGCTTGGCCAGGCCGTACATCGAGGCCATCGGCGCGTCCTGCACCTCGACGGTGTCGGTTTCGCCAAAGCCGTTGAAGCGCGTCGACATGGCCACGCCATAGGCGCCCAGCATGCCGATCTCGATGTAGTCGCCTTCGTCCACGCTTTCCGGCAGGTAGAACGGGCCGGGCATGTGGTCGACGCTGTCGCAGGTCGGGCCGTAGAAGCGGAAGGGCTTGAGGCCCTCTTCCACGACTTCGCCATTCTTGCGGTACAGCTTGACCGGGAAGGGCCACTTCATGTGCGCGGCGTCGAACAGCGAGCCGTACGACCCGTCGTTCAGATACAGCGCGTCGCCCTTCTTCAGCTCGACCTTGACCAGCAGCGACGAGGCCTCGGCGACCAGGGCGCGGCCCGGCTCGCACCAGAGTTCGGTGGTCTCGTGGACCATCATCTCGGCGAAGCCGCGGTCGATGGCCGCCAGATACTCGGAGAGATCCGGCGGGACCATGCCCGGATAGATCGACGGGAAGCCGCCGCCGACGTCGACGACATCGGCCAGCACGCCGGCGCGCACCAGGGCGCGAGAGGCCTGGGCCATCGCCGCCTGGAACGCCGTCGGGCGCATGCACTGGCTGCCGACGTGGAAGCTGACGCCCATCAGGTCCTGGGTGGCGCGCCGGGCGGCCAGCAGCAGGGCGGGGGCGTTGTGCATCTCGACGCCGAACTTGCCCGACAGGCTGTAGGCCGCGCCCTCGGCCTGCACGCCCATGCGGACGATCAGGTTGAGGTCCTTGGCCTGGCCGGTGGCGTCCAGGATCTTGGCCAGCTCTTCGTGGGTGTCGAACGAGAAGGTCCGCACGCCGTGGTCGAAGTACGCGGCCGAGATGGCGGCGCGGCTCTTGACCGGGTGCATGAAGGCCATGCGCGAGCCCGGGGCCTCGTTGGCCACCAGCTCGACCTCGTTCAGCGACGCGACGTCGAAGGATCGCACGCCGGCCTGGGCCAGCTCACGGATCACCCACGGCGAAGGATTGGCCTTCACCGCGTAGAAGACGTCGCCTTTAAATTCGGACTGGAACCAGCGCGCAGCTACGGAAACCGCGTCGGGCCGCACGAGTGCGACGGGACGTTCCGGTGACCGCTCACGGACCAGGTCCAGGGGAGAATGGTACGTGTGCAATTCACGTAACCCCCTGTTGGAAGTTAAACCCAGGCCGGCGTTAGCAGCGTTTAGAGGACTTCGGGTCCGCCGGAGCCGTGCGAAATAGGGGTGATTGGCGGGGATGTAAAGACCCTTTTGCACCCCCCGTTTTGGGACGAATTGCTGCAGGGAGCGCGTCAGGCGAAAGTGCGGGCGGTTTCGCCGCCTGGACGCGCTCCAAGCCAAAAAGCTGAGCCCTTATCGGGTTCGGATGGCTTCATCCGAACCCGATAAGGGGCCCGGGGCGTCACAAATCCATTGCGAACCTCCCTCAAACCGGAGATCGCATTTCCCAAGTTTCGAAACCACGTTAAGGATTCGCCCCGACCATGACGTCGGACCCTGTTCTCTCGATCCGCGCCGCGTCCAAGACCTTCGGGTCGCGCCGGGCGCTGGACCAAGTCTCCCTCGACGTGGCGCGAGGCGAGATGATCGCGCTCATCGGCCCTTCGGGCTCGGGGAAATCCACGCTCCTGCGCTCCATCGACGGTCTGCAGACCATCGATGACGGTGATGGAACCATCGGCGCCTTCGGCGGCCCGGTGCAGGCCAGGGGCAAGGTGTCGGGCGAGGTGCGCCAGGCCCGCATCCGTATCGGCTTCATCGCCCAGCAGTTCAACCTGGTCGGCCGGCTGTCGCTGTTCTCCAACGTGGCCCTGGGCTCGCTGGGCCGCATCCCGTTCGTGCGCGGCCTGTTCGGCTGGTGGCCCAGGGAGACGCGCGAGGCGGCCATGGCGGCCCTGGCCCGCGTGGGCGTGGCCGACTACGCCGCCCAGCGCGCCAACACCCTGTCGGGCGGCCAGCAGCAGCGGGGCGCCATCGCCCGCGCCCTGGTCCAGAAGGCCAAGATCATCCTGGCCGACGAGCCGGTGGCCTCGCTGGACCCGGTCTCGGCGCGCAAGGTCATGGAGATCCTGCGTGATCTGAATCAAAGCGACGGCCTGACGGTCGTCGTCACCCTGCACCAGGTGGACTACGCCCTGCGCTACTGCGACCGGGTCGTGGCCCTGAAGGCCGGCCGGAAGGTCTATGACGGACCGGCCTCCGGCCTGAAGCGTGAAAAACTCATCGATATCTACGGCCCGGAATTCGAGGACGTGTTCTGGGAAGGAGCCCCGCAATGATCAGCCGCCGTTCGGCTTTCGCCATCGCCGCCGCCCGTTTGTCGGTCGTTGGCCTCTCGGCCCTGGCCCTCGCCTCGTGCGGCCAGAAGCCGGCGACCACCGGCTCGGCCAAGGACACCGTCGTGTTCTCGATCCTGTCGACAGAGTCGGCCCAGAACATGGAAGGCTACTGGAAGCCCATCCTGGCCGACATGGAGAAGCAGACCGGCCTGAAGGTGAAGCCGTTCTTCTCATCCAACTACTCGTCGCTGATCGTGGCCATGGGCGCCAAGCAGACCGACTTGGGCTGGTTCTCGAACCAGTCGGGCCTGGAAGCCGTGCGCCGCTCGGGCGGCGAGGTCTTCGCCCGCACCTTCGATCCGTCGGGCACCGACGGCTACAAGTCGGTGATCATCGTCCCGGCCGACAGCAAGCTGACCCTGGAAGGCCTGCTGAAGTGCGACAAGACCCTGAACTTCGGCATCGGCGACAAGAAGTCGACCTCCGGCACCCTGGCGCCGATGACCTACGTCTTCATCCCGGCCGGCAAGAAGCCGGAGACCTGCTTCAAGACCGTGCTCAGCGCCAGCCATGACGCCAACCTGGCGGCGGTGGCCAACCACAAGCTGGACGCCTCGACCAACAACACCACGGCCCTGCGCCTGAACGCCGAGCGCTCGGACAACAAGACCTCGAAGGTCAAGGTGATCTGGGAATCGCCGACCCTGCCCGAGGATCCGATCGTCTGGCGCAAGGACCTGGATCCGGTCGTGAAGGAAAAGCTGCGCCAGTTCTTCCTGACCTACGGCCAGGGCGACACGCCGGAGGCCGCCCAGCAGCGCGCCAACCTGGCCAAGCTGTCGATGGGCGGCTTCAAGCCGGCCGACGACAGCCACCTGCTGGTCGTGCGCGAGATGGAAGCGCTGGAGAACCTGGGCCTGGCCAAGGAAAGCGGCGACGCCGCCAAGATCGCCGCCGCCCAGAAGACCCTCGACGGCGTCAAGGCCGAGCGCATCGCCGCCGAGGGCAAGGCGGGTCTCGCCGCCCCGGCCGCCAACTGAGGCGCTTCATGAGCGAGACCATTCCGGCCCCGCCCTCTCTCGCCCCGCCCAAGCGCTCGACGACGGCGCTGGCCTTCGACGCCCTGATCTGGGGCGGCGTGGCCATGCTGCTGATCGTCAGCTTCAAGCCGGCCGAGATCGACAAGTTCCCGCAGCTGTTCAGCGAGGCGGGGCGGATGCGGGAGTTCGCGGAAGGCTTCTTCTCGCCGTTCACCGATCCCAAGGCGTTCATGGCCGCCGACTGGGGGCTGTACATCGGCAAGATGTGGCAGACGATCCAGATGGCGCTGTGGGGCACCTTCCTGGCGATCATCGTCGCCATCCCGCTGGGCCTGCTGGGCGCGCGCAACATCACGCCGGTGTGGATCCAGCAGCCGGTGCGCCGCGTGCTGGACCTGATCCGCTCGATCCCCGACCTGGTCGTGGCGCTGATCTTCATCACCGCCGTGGGCCTGGGCCCCTTCGCCGGGGTGATGGCCCTGATGTTCAACACCGGCGGCGTGCTGGCCAAGCTGTTCGCCGAGGCCGTCGAGTCGATCGACAAGGGCCCGGTCGAGGGCGTCCGCGCCACGGGGGCGGTCAAGCTGCAGGAAGTCGTCTGGGGCGTGATCCCGCAGGTGGCCCCGCTGTGGACCAGCTACGCCCTCTACCGTTTCGAATCGTCCAGCCGCTCGGCGACCGTCCTGGGTCTGATCGGAGCCGGCGGCGTGGGCCAGGTGCTGCTCGATAGCGTCAATGCGTTCCAATACGACCAGACGGGCTGCATCGTGCTGGTCATCGTCGTCGCCGTGTCGCTGATCGACCTGCTGTCGCAGATCATCCGGACCCGGCTTCTGTAGACGTCAAAAGGCTTTGCGAAGCTTGCCGCCTCCCTCGCCATGCGGGGGAGGCGGTTTTGTTTTTCCACCTCGTAGCCGTCGGTGAACGGATATTTCGGCGCGGCCCTTGTTGCGCGGATGACACAGCTTAAGGCGTTGAAAACGCTTGTCGTCCGGCTGTCACAAATCGGTGGCGGAACCGTCACGGCCCCTCGTTAAGCCCGCGATCAACCTGATCCCACCCACGACGGGCGAGAGGACAGGGGGGCTTTCAAGGGGATATCTCACGATGAGCAGCAAGACCTCGCTGGTCGCCGGTTCGGCGCTGGGCGTCGCGCTCGCCCTCGGCCTGGGCGTCGCGGCCCAAGCCCAGGACATGAGCTACAAGTGGAGCGGCGCTCCGCAGTTCAGCAATGACGACGTCGCGTTCAAGTTCCGTGGCCGGATCCTGGTCGACTACGTCAACCAGGACGTCAACAAGGAAGGCCCCGGCGGCGACTTCAAGACCAGCAACTGGCGCGGCCGCCAGGTGTTCCTGGGCGTCGAAGGCAAGCTGAACAACTACTTCGCCTACAAGGCCGAAGGCGGCTGGGTGAACGGCGGCGCGGCCTCGTGGGACGACGTGGTCATCGAGTACAAGCCGAACGAACAGGTCTCGCTGCTGTTCGGGAACATCAAGGCCGCCGGCCTGGAGAACCTGACCTCGACCCGCTTCACCACCTTCATGGACCGGGGTCCGTACGGTGACTTCGGCGTCGACAGCTACCTGCTGAGCGCCGTGGCCAAGTACCAGGGCTTCAACTACTCGGCGACCTTCGCCGTGCAGGGCAACAGCATCAACTCGGCCGACGTGGCCAACGCCGGGGCCGACAGCAAGGAACGCTTCGGCATGACCGCCCGCGCCCACTGGGCCCCGGTCAACACCGACATGACCAAGGTGCACGTCGCGGCCTCGTACCGCTATCGCAACCGCGGCGACGAAAGCGCCTTCGCCTATACCGGCCGCACGGTGTCGAACTACACCAACGGCACCACCTACTACACCACCGGCGCCATCGGTAACCGCGACAAGACGCTGGCCGTCGAGGGCGCGCTGGTCCAGGGCCCGTTCTCGGTGCAGGGCGAGTACTCGAACATCGACGTGACCCGCATCGGCGGCTCGAACGTCGGCGGCGATCCGAAGGTCAAGGTGGGCTACGCCTTCGTCAGCTTCTGGCCGACCGGCGAGATGCGCAACTACGACCCGGCCGCCGGCGAGTTCAAGCGTCCGAAGATCTTGAACCCGGTCACGGCCGGCGGCATGGGCGGCGTCGAGCTGGCCCTGCGCTACGACTACGCCGACCTGGGCGACGCCTATGACACGCTGAAGACCAAGCCGGCGACCTCGACCGCCGGCAAGTACACCAGCTGGACCGCGGGTCTGAACTACTATCCGACGTCCTACGTCCGCTTCCAGGTCAACTACACCGACGGCAAGGTCGACAACATCGGCCTGAACCAGGACTACGACATCAAGCAAATCCAGCTGCGCGCTCAGCTGGACTTCTAAGCCCGACTTGAAATCGGGGCGAGCCGTTCGGGCTCGCCCGTCCCTTCATTTCCCTAGGACCTCACCATGAAGAAGCTCCTGTCCTGCGCGGCCGCCGCCGTCGCCCTGTCGGGCATGGCCGCCGTTCCCGCCCACGCCGCCCGCGACTACGTCTGGGCCGCCGGTTCGTCGACCGTGTTCCCGTTCGCCACCCGCACTGCCGAGAACTTCGCCAAGAAGTCCGGCAAGAAGGCTCCGAAGGTCGAAAGCCTCGGCACCGGCGGCGGCATCAAGCTGTTCTGCTCGGGTAACGGCGAAGGCTTCCCGGACATCGCCAACGCCTCGCGTCCGATGAAGAAGGCCGAGTTCGACGCCTGCGCCAGCAAGGGCGTCAAGGACATCATCCAGATCCGCATCGGCTTCGACGGCATCGTCATCGCCACCGACAAGGACGGCGCCGACTACAACTTCAAGACCGAGAACCTGTACATGGGTCTCTCGAAGACGGTCCTGAAGGGCGGCCAGTTCGTGGCCAACCCGAACAAGAACTGGGATGACGTCGCCGGCGGCCTGCCGGGCAACCGCATCCAGGTGTACGGCCCGCCGCCGACCTCGGGCACCCGCGACGCCTTCGTGGAACTGGCCATCGAGGCCGGCGCCCGCAAGTATCCGACCCTGGACGCCATCCGCTCGGACAACGAGAAGAAGTTCAAGAGCCTGGTCGACCCGCTGCGTAACGACGGCTGGATCGACGCCGGCGAAAACGACAACGCCATCGTCGGCACCCTGACCAAGACCCCGGGCTCGCTGGGCGTCTTCGGCTGGTCGTACCTCGAAGAGAACATGGACAAGATCAAGGGCGCGACCGTCAACGGCGTGAAGCCCTCGGCCCAGACCATCTCGGACGGTTCGTACCCGCTGTCGCGGACCCTCTTCATCTATGTGAAGAAGGCCAACATCGGCGTCACCCCCGGCCTGGAAGACTTCCTGAAGGAGTTCACCTCGGACGCCGCGACGGGCCGCGGCGGCTACCTGCAGGGCCGTGGCCTGATCCCGCTGCCCCCCGGCCAGCACCAGGCCCAGAAGGACGTCGTGGCCAAGAAGACCACGATGGCCCGTCCGGCCGCCTGATAAGGCGACGGAACGTCTCAAAGTATGACGAGCGCCGCGGCTCTATGGGCCGCGGCGTTTTTCTTTGTATAGTGAACCCGCCGGGCCTCCCCCCATGCCCCGCCGCGGCCGCCGTCCGGCGACGCGTCCCCGACCCTGAAGGGCCATGATTCTCGTCGCGCTCGCCGTCGTCCTCCTCCTCGTTCTGCTGAACGGGGTTTTCTCCATGTCCGAACTGGCCGTCGTCTCGGCCCGCAAGGCCCGCCTGCAAGGCCTGGCCGAGCGGGGCGACAAGGGGGCCAAGCTGGCCCTCGACATGGCCGAGCACCCGACGCGGTTCCTGTCGGCGGTCCAGGTCGGCATCACCCTGATCGGCATTTTCGCCGGCGCCTACGGCCAGGCCACCATCGCCGGCGCGCTGGATGCGTGGCTGGAAGGCCGTATCCCGGCCCTGGCCAAATATTCCGAGGCCATCGCGACCGGCGTGGTCGTCGTCGGCCTGACCTATGTCTCGGTGATCCTGGGCGAGCTGGTGCCCAAGCGCCTGGCCCTGATGTTCCCCGACGTCATCGCTCGCAAGATGGCCCCATTCCTGGCCGTGGTGGCCACGGTGCTGCGCCCCTTTGTGACCCTGTTGACGGTGTCCACGGCCGCAGTGCTGAAGCTGATGGGCGTGCGCGACGAGCGCAACAGCGGCGTGACCAGCGAAGAGGTGGAGGCCGTGCTGGCCGAAGGCGCCGACGCCGGCCTGATCGAGCCCGAGGAGCGCTCGATGATCCAGGAGGTGCTGCGCCTGGGCGACCGTCCCGTCCGCGTGGCCATGACCCCGCGCCGCGACCTCTTCTGGGTGTCGCTGGCCGACGATCCCGAGACCATCCTGAACGAGATCCGCACCAGCGCCCATTCGCGCATCCTGGTCGCGACCGAGGACGACCTGGACGGCGACATCGGCGTCGTTCTCAAGAAGGACCTGCTGGACGCCTGCCTCTCCAGCGAGCCGCTGGACCTGAAGGCGCACGTGCAGCAGCCGGTGGCGATCCCCGAGACCATGTCGCTGCTCAAGGCGCTGGCCGTCTTCAAGTCGACCAGCCTGCACATGGCCCTGGTCGTCGACGAGTTCGGCTCGCTGCAGGGGGCGATCACGCCGCTGGACCTGCTGGAAATGATCGCCGGCGACTTCCCTGAGGACCACGCCGACGACGAGACCCGCATCATCCGCCGCGACGACGGCAGCTGGCTGATCGACGCCCGCCTGGACATCCAGGAACTGAACGATCACCTCGGCGAGAACTTCGAGGCCGACGGCGGCTATCACACCGTGGCCGGCCTGATCCTGGACCGCCTGGGCCGCATCCCCGACGAAGGCGAGCACGTCGAGATCGGCGCCTTCGACCTGGAGATCGTCGACATGGACGGCTCGCGGATCGACAAGATCATCGTCAAGCCGTGCAAGCGGAAGAAGGGCGAGGCCGAGGGGTAAGGGCGAAGGGCATGGCGGACGGGCAGCGCGAGATCTGGTTCCGCCGAACCTTCCTGTGGGGCTCCACGGCCGTCCACTGGAAGGGGGTGGTGGTCCTTCTCGTGTGCGCCGCCGCCGCGCTCACCGGCCACGGCCTAGGTGAACGGCTTCACAACCGCTGGGTCGGAGCGGGCCTGTTCCTAGCGGCCCTCGCCTGGGGCTTCATCGTCGCCGAACGCCATACGGGACCGCGTCGCTGAGATTCTCCCACGCGACGCGCGGAGCATCTGACGGGGATTCAGCGCGCCCTATCCTCGGAATTCGCGAGATCGAACGTAGAGAAATCAATCACTTGTCGATTTTATGCAGCCCTGAATGATCCGCGCTCAAACCCGCCCTCATACTGGTCTCACCCGATAGCGCGGAAGGGACGTCCGGCCGGCGATCGAGACGGCTGTCGGGTGTGGTCGAGCGGGATGCGCTCGCCGGTCTTCTTTCGGGAAGGCGTCTTCGCGACGGATCCAGTGGCGGGTTCCTTGAAACACAGGACAAAGCCCTGGCGGTGAAGGCTTCGGCGGCGCGACAGGTCTGGGCTGAAATCGCCCGGGCAGTCCGGGACCGGGGTCGTCGCCCCGGCCCGCCCGTCGGGGGCCTCTCGTGGGAGCGGGTTAAAACCCCGCGCCTCGCGGGCTCACCGGATAACGGCTACGCGGAGCGTCCTGGCTTCGTCGAAACGGTAATCACTACCCCATCCTCCGGACGTCGTCCGGCGCTCCGCCTCCCTTTCCACGCCTTCAGCGGCCCGCCGCGTGAAGCGGCGAAGCCGTGTCGACTTGAAACCGTGAATCGCTCTGAGCTTACGCCGCCGCCTTCTTGCGCAGGCGGGCCAGGCGGCGCAGGCGGCGCCAGAAGCGGGTCTTCTCCGGCTCGGGATAGGGCTGGAGATTGCGGAAGAACTCCTCGGCGCAGGCGCGCCACGAGAACTTTTCGGCGAACTTGCGGACCACGGCGCGGTCCAGGTCCAGGCAGGCCAGGCAGGCCTCCTTCAGCCCGTCGGTCTGGCCCGGCGCCAGGACGCCGGCGTTGGAGCCGGGAATGATGTCCACCGGACCGGGGGCCGAAAAGGCCGCCACCGGCACGCCGGCGGCCATGGCCTCCAGGATCACCAGGCCGAAGGTGTCGGTCAGGGACGGGAAGCAGAAGACGTCGGCGCCGGCGAAGTAGCGGCCCAGCTCGTCGCCGAACTTGGCGCCCAGGAACTTCACCTCGGGATATTTCTCGGCCAGTTCCTCGCGCTGCGGGCCGTCGCCGATGAC
Organism: uncultured Caulobacter sp.; assembly: GCA_966211605.1. Taxonomy (GTDB): domain Bacteria; phylum Pseudomonadota; class Alphaproteobacteria; order Caulobacterales; family Caulobacteraceae; genus Caulobacter. The sequence goes on along the minus strand of CBIHOB010000065.1, from coordinate 10,222 downwards.
GACCTTGGTGCCCGGCAGATCCAGGCTGGCGAAGGCCTCGATGTTCTTCTCGACGGCCACCCGGCCGACATTCAGGAAGATCGGACGGGCCAGGCCCTCGAAGATGTCCGGATCGGCCGCCGTGCGCGGCTTGAAGACGTCGGTGTCGACGCCCCGCGACCAGGGCGACAGGTTGCGGAACCCGTGCTTGGCCAGTTCGTCGCGCATGGTCGGCGTCGCCACCATCAGGCGGCCCGACGGCTTGTGGAACCAGCGCATGTAGGTGTAGCCGGCGGCCAGCGGCAGCGGCAGGCGGGCCGAGACGTATTCGGGGAACTTGGTGTGATAGCTGGTTGTGAACGGCAGCTTCCACTCCAGGCAGATCCGGCGGGCGGCCAGGCCGATCGGACCCTCGGTGGCGATGTGGATCGCCTCGGGCTCGAACGACTTGAAACGCTCCTGCACCGGCTCGTAGGCGCCGATGGCCAGCTTGATCTCGGGATAGGTCGGCAGGGGAAAGGTCGGGAACTGTTCGGGACTGACGACATCGACCTCGTGGCCCATGGCGCGCAGTTCCTCGACCACCCGGGTCAGGGTGCGGACCACCCCGTTGACTTGAGGTTCCCAGGCGTCGGTAGCAAGCAGAATTCGCATCAGGCGGCGGCCGGCTCCGGCAAGGGCTCGTCGACCGTGTCACCGATGGGCGCGCCGACCGAGCGGGCGCGATCGATCACCGACCACGAGCGCAGCTTGGCCCATTCGAGGATTTCAAGATGACCGTCGGCGTGCTCGGCCAGAGCCGTGCAGCTCTCCACCCAGTCGCCGTCGTTGATGTAGCGAACGCCGTCGATGTCGCGCATCTCGGCCTTGTGGATGTGACCACAGATCACGCCGTCCACCCCCCGACGTCGAGCCTCGTCGGCCACGGCGGCCTCGAAGTTCTCGATGAACTGCAACGCGTTCTTCACCTTGACCTTCAGATAGGCCGAGAGACTCCAGTACCCGAACCCCAGGCGACGCCGGAGGCGATTCACCAGAGTGTTCAGCATGAGGATGGTTCTATAGGACCAATCCCCGAGGAAGGCGAGCCACTTGGCGTGCTGGACGACGCCGTCGAATTCGTCGCCGTGGACGACCAGGTAGCGCTTGCCGTCGGCGGCCTCGTGGATCACGTCGCGGGCCACGATGACTCCGCCGAAGTGGACGCCGCAGAAGTCGCGGACGCGGTCGTCGTGATTGCCGGGGACGTAGATCACTTCGGTGCCCTTGCGGGCCATGCGCAGGATCTTCTGGACCACGTCGTTGTGGCTCTGCGGCCAGTACCAGCCGCTGCGCAGCTTCCAGCCGTCGATGATGTCGCCGACCAGATAGAGCTTGTCGCACTCGATGTGGCGAATGAAGTCCAGCAGCAGCTCGGCCTGGCACCCCCGCGTGCCCAGATGCAGATCGCTGATGAAGACGGAACGGTAACGGCGAACGGCGACGTCGGCGCTCATGGTCGAACCCCCGTTGTGCGCCGCCAGATCATTCCGTCCCCGGATCGGAACGACAGCGGCCAACGGCTGGCGATTAAGCTGATTGCATGTCGCTTTGATGAAATGGCGATGCGGCGGATTCAGCGGCGCTTCGGCCAAGCTTCCCTGGCGTCAGCCTCGAAACTGATCAGTTTCGGCGCAGTCGTCAAAAAACTGGACGCAATAGCAACCCCTTTTGACGCCTGGGGTTGGCTAGACCCCCGCAAGCCTGTTGCGGTGCAACATTCATCGCACTAGATCACGCCGATGGACGCCGCCCGCCTTGCCAAGGACACCCCGAAGTCGCAGAAGACCCGCGCCCGGATTCTGGACTGCGCGATGCATCTGATCGCCGAGGTCGGCTATCACGCCGCCACCAATCCTGCGATCGCCGACGCCGCCGGCCTGACGCGCGGGGCGATGCTGTACCATTTCCCGACCCGCGAGGCCCTGGTCGAGGCCGCGGTGGCCCACGTCCAGGCCGAGCGCTCGACCCTGTTCCGCGCCGCCGCCGACAGCCTGCCGCCCGGCGCCGACGTCACCGAGCACGCGATCGACAGCTACTGGGACCTGCTGCACAGCGTGCCCTTCCAGGCCTTCGCCGAGCTGGAGGCGGCCGGCCGCACCGATCCGGCCATCCACGCGCTGCTGGCCCCGGCCCAGGCCGAGTTCGACCGCGCCCAGGCCGGCGACCACTTCCTGAAGATCCTGCACGCCGGCGCCGGCCCGCGCTTCCAGGCCAGCCGCGACCTGGCCCGCTTCATGCTGGAAGGCCTGGCCCGCTCGACCCTGACCTACGACAAGGACGGCCGCAAGGAACGCCTGCTGCAGGTCATCAAGCGCGCCACCCACATGCTGAACCGCAAGGGGGACATCCAGGACCTCTGGCCGGAATAGCCGGCTCAGCCGCAGAGCTTCTGGCCCAGCACCCGGCGGATGTGACTGGCGTCCTCCTCGGAAAGCTCGCCCAGCATGCCATGGACGGCCGCCGGCAGGTGCGCCGTGGCGACCTGGGGATCGCCGAACACGTAGTGCTCGAAGGTCGCCTTCCAGGCCGCCCGCTGATGGGCCGGCAAGGCGCGCAGGGCCAGGACGGCGTGCAGGAAGGCGTCCATGGCCTGGCCGCGTCCGGCGGGTTCGCTGGTCCACCAATAGTTGGTCAGCAGGTTCACCGGCTCCAGCGACCGCACGTGATGCCACCACAGGTACGGGATGAAGAGCGCGTCGCCGGGCGCCAGCTCGACGACCTGGGACACCGCAAGGGCCTGGGCGAAGCGCGGGTGCTTGTCGAGGTCCGGATCGTCGAACGAGACCAGGCTGATCGGCGGGCCGCCGGGGGTCTTCTCGAACGGGCCGACATGGAGGTCGGCGACGGCCTCGGGCGGAAACAGAGTGAAGCGGCGGCGGCCGGCGACCACGCAGGCCAGGTTCTCGTACGGATCCTGGTGGGCGGCGACGATCACCCGGTTGCCCAGCCACAGCAGGGGTTCGACGTCCGGCTCCAGCAGCGGCGAGACGTTCTCGGCGCTGAAGCCGGGCAGGTGCGTGTCGGCCGGGATCGACTGGGCGGCCAGGGTCGCCGGACGCCCGACCTCGCGATTGGCCAGCAGGAAGTCGAAGCTCTTGGCGAGGCGGGCGCGGCCGCCCTGGAAGTTAAAGCCGGTCAGATCCTCGTTGTAGAAGAACCGCCCGCCGGCCTCGGGCGGCGCGATCAGCGTGCCGACGGGCTCCTGGCGGTCGAAGCGGGCCAGATAGTCGAACAGGGCCGCATCGCCCTGGCGCGCGGCGGCGACCGCCGGCCAGTGGGCGACCAGGCCCCGGAACACGACCGGCCGGGCGGCGGGCACGATTTCGCCGTGGAAGCGGTCGGCGTCGACGGCGGTCATTTCGACAATAGCCATGGACCGACCAATAGGGCGTCCCCGGCTGGACGCCTAGGCTTTCAGCGCCCTGGGCAGGACCTCGGCGAAGACGTCGAGCTCGGCCGGCGTGGCGGTGCCGACGCGGATCCAGGTCGGATGGGCCGGGCTGTCGAACACCCGCACCTCGACGCCCATCGCCGCCAGGGTCTTCTGGAACGCCAGGTTCGGCTTGCCGCAGTCGACGAAGACATAGGTGCCGTGCGAGGGCGTGTATCTCAGGCCGTTGGCCTCGCAGATCGCGTAGATCTTCCGGCGGCAGGTCTCGAGGTAGTTTTTCGCGCCGGCCAGATAGGCCTGGTCGCCGTAGCAGGCGGCGGCCGCCGCCAGGCCCGGGCGGCCCTTGTGCGTCGGAATCATGCTCTTCAGCGTCTTCACCCGGTCGGGGCGGGCGGCGATGAAGCCCACCCGCAAGGCGGCCATGCCGTAGACCTTGGAAAAGGTGCGGGCGACGATCACGTCGTGGCCGGCGCGGACCAGGTCCATCATCGAATTGCGCACGGGATCGGGGCTGATCTCGATATAGGCCTCGTCGACGATCACCGGCCGGGCCTTGGCGACCTCGACGCAGAAGGCTCGCAAGGCGTCGGCGTCCAGCAGCAGGCCCGTCGGATTGTTGGGATTGCAGACATAGACCGCGCCGGCGCTGGACGCCTTGGCCCGCTGCGCCAAGGCCGCCAGGTCGATCTGCTGGTCGGCGGCCAGCGGGACCCATTCCAGCTTGGCCCCCTGGCGCTGGGCGTAGAGCAGGGGCGTGGCGTAGCTGGGCTGGGCCGACACGATCGGGCCTGCCTTGGCGAAGGCGGTCGACAGCAGCGACAGGGCCTCCAACGAGCCGTTGCACAGACCGACCTGCTCGGGCCCCAGGCCATCGCGCTGGGCGATCAGCTTGACCAGCGGCGGTTCCAGCTCCCAGCCGTAATAGGCCAGGTCTTCCATGGCCTTGGCCGCGGCCTTGCGGGCGGCGGGGGAGGGGCCGAACGGGTTTTCGGTCACGCCGAGGTGGGCGCGGACCGCCGGCGCGGCGGTCGGGTCGACCGAGGTCTCGGCCGCCATGGCGATGCCGGGCGCCAAGGCCGCGCCGCCGATCAGAAGTCCACGCCGGGTCGCGTCCATCATCGCCTCCGCTCGAAACCGGGACCTAGTTGCCGCGCGACGATGACAGCCGCGCGACGACCTTCAAGTCGGACAGATCGGGAGGGCCGTCGTGAACTTGATCTGCTCCATCGCGAAGCTGGACGACACGTCGGTGAGCGGCGCGGTGGCGATCAGGCGCTTGTAGAAGCGGTCATAGGCGGCGATGTCGCGGACCACGACCTTGAGCAGGTAATCGACGTCCCCGCTCATCCGGTAGAACTCGATCACCTCCGGCAGGGCGCGGGCTCCGGCGGCGAAGGTCGCCAACCATTCCTCGTCATGGCGGCCGGTCTTGACGGCGACGAAGACGGTCAGGCCCAGGTCGAGGGCCTCGCGGTCCAGCAGGGCGACGCGAGCGGTGATGACGCCCGCGTCCTGCAGGCGCTTGACCCGCTTCCAGCAGGGCGTCTGGGTCAGACCGACCCGCTCGGCGATGTCGGCGATCGCGACCGTGGCGTCTTCCTGCAGGATGGCCAGTATGCGTCGATCGACTTGATCGAGATCAATCATCTCCACTGCCCCGCTACCGAAGAATGAAATTCTCCCTACGCCGAGAATGGCGACCGATCCAGTAATGCCTTTCTTCGAATCGTCGCCATGATGGGGAGCCTCGGCAAAGCAGCGAGGCGTCCATGGACCTTTCCTTTACCCGTCATCCGCGGTCGGTCGGCGAGACCTATGGCGAGCACATGGGCGTGGCCTGGAGCTTCGGCTTCACCCTGATCGGCGCGGGCCTTGCCTGCCTGGTCCACGGCCTGCTGCCCTTCGCCTTCGAGCGCACCGGCAGCCAGACGGTCCGCCGCCTCAACGAACGCCTGTCGAACCGCTGCGCCCAAGCCAAGGCTCATGCGGCTGACGCGCATTTCTCAGGCGAAACGGTCCGAGGATGACCGCCGCCGCGCTCAAGCTGGGCGCCGGCCGCCTGGGCCCCGGCCTGCTGGCCGGCGCGCTGCTGGCGGTGCTGGCCAAGCTGCTGGCGACCAGCCTGCACGCCCCAGCCCCGCTGGTCGCGGTGGTGCTGGGCATGATGCTGGGCGCCCTGGGCCTGCAGGCGCAGCTGGGCGCGGGACTCGACGTCTTCGCCAAGCCCGGGCTGCGGCTGGGCGTCGCGATGATGGGGGCCCAGATCAGCTGGGCCGAGTTCGCCGCCCTGGGCGGTCCGGCCGTCCTGGCCAGCGGCGTGGTCGTGCTGGGCGGCTTGGCCATCGGCGCGGCCGCTGGCGTGGCCCTGGGCCTGCCCTTCGCCGAGGCCCTGATCGCCGCCGCCGCCTGCTCGATCTGCGGCGCCTCCGCCGCCCTGGCCGCCTCGCAGGCCGCGCCGGCCAGCCCGGCCAATCAGCGCACGACCGCCCTGGTCATCGTCGGCGTCAACCTGCTGTCGACCGTGGCCATGCTGGCCTATCCGCCTTTGGCGCATGCGTTGGGCCTGACCGCCCACCAGGCGGGGGTGTTCTTCGGCCTCTCGATTCATGACGTCGCCCAGGTCGCCGGCGCGGGCGCCTCGGTCTCGCCGGAGGCGGCCGGCGCGGCGGCCCTGGCCAAGCTGGCCCGCATCGTCTGGCTGGGTCCGGCGGTGGTGCTGATCGGCTTCATGCTGACCCGCAGCAAGGCGGGCGGCGTGGTCGGCGGCCTCAAGGCCCCGCCACTCTTTGTCCTGGGTTTTGCGGCGCTCGCCGCGGCGCGCGGGCTGGGATGGCTTTCGCCAGCCCTGGTCTCGACCCTGATGGCCTGTTCCAGCTTCCTGCTGCTGGCCGGGGTTGGAGCGATTTCGGCCAAGCTGGGACCCAAGGCGTTGCTGGAGGTGAAGCCCAAGCTGGCCATGATGCTGGGAACGGTCACATTGGCCGTTGCGGTCCTGGCCTATGCCCTGACGAGAATATTCTTCTAACAACAAGGGCTTGGCGTGAAACAAAAGCGGCGTCATGGTCCCCCGCGAGAGTCGGAGGAACCCTGACAGTGAGCTTTTGGACGCGCCGCAAGGCGATCGACACCATCACCGCCGGACACGAAGGCAGCCACCAGCTGAAGAAGACCCTGAGCTGGTATCATCTGGTGGCCCTGGGCGTCGGGGCCATCGTCGGCACCGGCATCTACACCCTGACCGGCGTCGGGGCGGGCCTGGCCGGGCCGGGCGTCATCCTGTCGTTCCTGATCGCCGGCGCGGTCTGCGCCTGCGCCGCGCTCTGCTATGCCGAGCTGTCGACGATGATGCCGGCGGCGGGCAGCGCCTACACCTACAGCTACGCGGCCATGGGCGAGCCGGTCGCCTGGTTCGTGGGCTGGAGCCTGATCCTGGAATACACCCTGGTTTGCGCGGCCGTCGCGGTCGGATGGTCGGCCCACGCCCACGGCCTGTTCAAGGCGGCGGGCTTCCCCGAGTACCTGCTGGCCGGTCCGCATGCCGGCGGCGTCGTCAACCTGCCGGCCGTGATCATCTCGATGGCGGTGGCGGGCCTGCTGGCCCTCGGCACCCGCGAGAGCGCCACGGTCAACATGATCCTGGTGTTCGTGAAGATCGCCGCTCTGGTGATCTTCGTGGCCCTGTGCCTGCCGGTCTTCGACGCCAGCCACTTCACGCCGTTCATGCCCAACGGCTTCGCCGCCCACGTGCCGGCCGGCGCCGGACCCGACGCCGCCAAGGTCGGGGTGATGGCCGCCGCCAGCCTGATCTTCTTCGCCTTCTACGGCTTCGATGCAGTGTCGACCGCCGCCGAGGAGACCAAGGACCCCAAGCGCGACCTGACCATCGGCATCGTCGGCTCGATGGCCGCCTGTACGGCCATCTACATGATCGTCGCCGCCGCCTCGATCGGAGCCTCGCGCACCGAGGTGTTCTCCAGGAGCGAGGCGCCGCTGGTGTTCATCCTGGAGAGCCTGCAGCACGGCAAGCTGGCCCAGGTGGTCGCCCTGGCGGCCGTCGTCGCCCTGCCGACCGTGATCCTGGCCTTCATGTACGGCCAGAGCCGGATCTTCTTCGTCATGGCTCGCGACGGCCTGCTGCCGCGCGCCCTGTCGCGGGTCAACGCCAAGACCGGCACGCCGGTGGTCATGACCTTGCTGACCGGCGCCCTGTCGGCGGTGCTGTCGGGCTTCCTGTCGCTGAAGGACATCGCCGAACTGGCCAATGCCGGCACCCTGGCGGCCTTCATCGCCGTGGGCTTGTCGGTGATCGTACTGCGCCGTCGCGAGCCCAACCGCCCGCGGGCGTTCTCGACGCCGATCTGGCAGGTCGTGGCCCCGGCCGGCATCCTGGGGTGCCTGTATCTGTTCTACAGCCTGCCGGCCAAGACCCAGCTCTACTTCCTGTACGCCCACCTGATCGGTGCGGCGATCTACTTCGCCTACGGCGTTCGCAAGAGCGTGCTGGCGCGCGCCGAGAAAGCTCAAGGGTAGGCTTCCATTCTCGGGGGCCATCGCTACAGTCCGCTTCAAAACAAGCGTTTGAAGCTGGGAGGTGAAGCGCATGGCCCTCGATCTGGAGACCCGCGAGCAACTGCTCGAGACGGTGGCGCGCTTCGTGGCCGAGCGCCTGCGTCCGATCGAGGCCAAGGTCGCCGAGGACGACGCCGTTCCGCCCGACGTGATCGAGGAGATGAAGGGGCTGGGCCTCTTTGGCCTTTCCATCCCCGAAGAGTTCGGCGGTCTGGGCCTCAACATGGAGGAGGAAGCGCTGGTGGCCATCGAGCTGGGGCGCGCCTCGCCGGCCTTTCGCTCGGTGTTCGGCACCAATGTCGGCATCGGCAGCCAGGGGCTGGTCATGTTCGGCGACGACGACCAGAAGGCCAGGTGGCTGCCGGGGATCGCTTCGGGCGAAACCATCACCTCCTTCGCCCTGACCGAGCCGGAAGCCGGCTCCGACAGCGCCGCGGTGCAGACCCGCGCCACGCTGGACGGCGACGCCTATGTCCTGAACGGGGCCAAGCGCTACATCACCAATGCCGGCAAGGCGTCTCTCTTCACGGTGATGGCCCGCACCAATCCCGACGTGAAGGGCGGGGGCGGGGTCTCGGCCTTCCTCGTGCCGCGCGACCTGCCGGGGCTTTCCGTGAGCAAGCCCGAGAAGAAGATGGGCCAGCAGGGCGCCCACATCCATGACGTCACCTTCGACAACGTCCGCGTGCCGGTCGAGAACCGTCTGGGTCAGGAGGGCGAGGGTTTCAAGGTGGCCATGCAGGTGCTGGACCGAGGGCGTCTGCACATCGCCGCCGTCTGCGTAGGCGTGGCCGAGCGGCTGATCGCCGACTGCGTGGCCTATGCCAGCGAGCGCAAGCAGTTCGGCCAGCCGATCGCCAGCTTCCAGCTGATCCAGGCGATGATCGCGGACAGCAAGACCGAGGCCCTGGCCGCCAAGGCCCTGGTGCTGGACACCGCTCGCAAGCGCGACGCCGGCGTTGGCGTCACGCTGGAAGCGGCGGCCAGCAAGCTGTTCGCCTCCGAGATGGTCGGGCGGGTGGCGGATCGGGCCGTGCAGGTGTTCGGCGGCGCCGGCTATGTCGCCGACTATGGGATCGAGCGCCTGTACCGCGATGTGCGAATCTTCCGGATCTACGAGGGCACCAGCCAGATCCAGCAACTGGTCATCGCCCGCGAGACCCTGAAGCGCGGCGGCTAGGCCGGCGCGCCGGCTGCGGCAGGATGACGCGGTCCGCTATACCGCGCCGCGAGGGCCGAAAGGCGCGCCGCGAGGTTTCTCCGGTACGGCAAGGCTTTCGCGCGTATCGCTGGCGCGAAACGACCGGCTCGTCCTCTGCGCGTGTGCGGCACCTTGTCTTCTGAGCGGTGTGAAGATTTAAGCCGTCATTAAGCATGCCGGCCGAGCCTGCTCTCCGCATTTTGAAACGGGGGCGGGGCCATGAGCCAAGATCACGCGATCAGCGAACGAGTGGCGTTCATGGGATTGGATGGCAAGGCGCGGAGCGCCCTGCGCGAGTTGCAGCCCGTCATTCGCAAGACCATCGGTCCGGCCCTGGCGGCCTTCTACGACAAGGTCCGGGCAACGCCCGAGACCCGCAAGTTCTTCAGCGGCGAACAGCACATCGCCTCGGCCTCGGCCCGGCAGCAGTCGCACTGGGACGTGATCGCCCGCGGCGATTTCGACGACACCTATGTCAACGCCGTGCGGACGATCGGCCAGACCCACGCCCGCATCGGCCTGGAGCCGCGCTGGTATATCGGCGGCTATGCGGTGGTGGGCGAGCATCTGGTCCGCGCCGTGATCGAAGAGCAGTGGCCCAAGGGCTTCATGAGCAAGGGCGACGCCGGCAAGGCGGGCGACAGCCTGAGCGCCCTGCTCAAGGCGATCATGCTGGACATGGACTTCGCCATCTCGATCTATCTGGAGACGATCGACGCCGAGCGGCAGCGGCTGGAAAGCGTCCGCCAGGCCAACGAGGCCAGCCAGAACGCCATGGTCCAGGCGCTGGGCGAGGCGCTGGATCGCCTGGCCCAGGGCGACCTGGTCGGTCGCCTCAACGCCGAGGTGACGCCGGAATTCCAGAAGCTGAAGGACGACTTCAACAACGCCGTCGGCATCCTCGAACAGGCCATGGTCCGCGTGTCGAGCGCCACCGACGGCATTCGCGCGGGGACCGACGAGATCGGCGTGGCGGCCGACGACCTGTCGCGTCGCACCGAGCAGCAGGCCGCCAGCCTGGAAGAGACCGCCGCCGCCCT
>CBIHOB010000064.1:0-25403 GCA_966211605.1 uncultured Caulobacter sp. | reverse complement strand
GCGCGCCAGGCCCGCTCAATCGTCTGCGCGGTGGTGGCCTGTTGCGCCCCGGCCAGGGGGGCGCGCGGGGCGTCCTCCCGCGCGGGGGGGGGGGGGGGCCGCGCCTGCACGGCGCGCAAGTCCTGGGCGTAGGCCGCCCCGCCCGATGCGCCCCCACTCAGGGCCGCCAAGCTCGCCGACAGCAAAAGAACGCCACGCATCATCGGACTTAAACCTCGTCACGGACGGCCCGATGATAGGCAGAGTCTCAGGGCCGCTTGACCGTGAAACGCGCGAGCTCGGTCTTCGGCGCCAGCCAGTCTGGCTTCAGCTCGGCCGCCCGCGAATAGTCCTTGTAGGCCGCCTTCAGGTCGCCCAGGCCCTCGTTGGCCAGGCCGCGATTGAAGAAGGCCTTCTCCGGATCCTTCACGCCCAGGGCCAGGCCCTTGTCGATCTGCTCGACGCCTTCGATATAGCGCTCCTCGCCGACGAAGGTCGCGCCGCGGTTCACATAGGCCTCGCCCAGGTTGGGATCGATGCTGGCGGCCTCGTCGAAGTCCGCGCGCGCAGCCTCGAACTGGCGCTGGCGCATCTGCAGCACGCCGCGGTTCACATAGGTGCGGGCGCGGTCGCGGAAGTTCAGGGTCTCGACCTCCAAGGCCGTCGTGCAGGCCAGCACCGCGCGGTTGTCGTTGCGGCCGTTCTTGGCGGCGTCGGAGCATTCCTGGGCCGAGCCGCTGCCGATCACCAAGTTCGAGGCGTGAGCCGCGCCGGCGACGGACAGAAGCGCCGCCGCGCCCAGCGCGGCGAACGGGATCATACGGGTCATGTCGTCCTCCCGTGTCGGCCGGTCTCGTTGGCCAGCCGTCCATGGCCGATCATAGCACCGCGCCGCCGGACCGGACATGGTTTCCGTATGCCACGCTTGAGAACTCGACACTAAATTCAAGGTTGCGCACGACGCGGCGAAGGTTCACGATTCCGCAGACTCTAGGGAAGCGCCATCATGTTGCTCCTCGCCCTCGCCGCGCTGCTCGTCGTCCAGGACGCGCCCGCGCCTCCCGACGCGAACGTCGTCGATCCGCTGGTCATCAAGGGTCGGAAGATCCCAACGGACGAGGAGATCGCCGCCCAGTTGAACGACCTGCTCAAGCGCGAGCCCGATCGGAAGGTCTGCCTCGAGCGAACGCCCACGGGTTCGCGCATCCCGCGCCTGGAATGCGACACGCTAGCGGGCTGGTACAGGTTCCAGCTCCAGGTGGGCTACCGAGAAGGACCGCCTGAAACAACCCCGCCCACCGAACTGGTCGCCGCCGTCCAGGCGCAATACGCCCGCAAGGCCGCCCAGCTCCGGGCTCTTCGCGAGCAGCGCCGCTGACATGCTGGCGATCGCGCTCGCCGCCCTGCTGGCGCTCCAGGCTTCTGGCCAGCCGCCAGACGCCAACCTGATCGATCCGCTGCTCATCCAGCCAAACCGCACGGCGCCGCCCCCGCCGCCCGTGGGCGAGATCATTTCGCAGTGGAACAGGCTGGCCAAGACCCAGCCGGACCGTGTGGTCTGCGTCCAGCGCGCCTCGACCAGCTCGCGGATCCGCCGCCCGCAATGCGACACCCTGCGCGGCTGATACCGCGAGCAGTTCGCGCGCCAGCGGCAGCATGGCGAGGCGCCGCTGGACGAACCGCCGACCGAATTGATCGACCTGATCACCGGCTACTACGCCAAGTCGGCCAACCGCCTGCGCGCCATGGACCGGGCCCGCGAGCGCCAGGAAGCCGAGGCGACGACGCCCTAGCTCCCGCTTTGCCTGGGGCGTGCTAACAGAGGCGGCGAGTCCTTTGAGGAACCCGCGTCTCATGCATCTCGCCCGCTTTCCCCGCGCCCGCTTCGCCCACCTGCCGACGCCGCTGGAGCCGTTGCCCCGCCTGGGCGCGGCGCTGGGGATCGACCTCTGGGTCAAGCGCGACGACTGCACAGGCCTGGCTGGCGGCGGCAACAAGACCCGCAAGCTGGAGTTCCTGCTGGGCGAGGCCCTGGCGCAGGGCGCCGACACCCTGGTGACGCAAGGCGCGGTCCAGTCCAACCACGTGCGTCAGACCATCGCCGCCGGCGCGCGCTTCGGTCTCAAGACCGAGGTGATCCTGGAAGAGCGCACCGGGTCCAAGGCGTCCGACTACATGGGCAACGGCAACGTGCTGCTGGACAAGCTGATGGGCGCAGCGATCCGCTATGTCCCGGGCGGCGCGGACATGGTCGCCGAACTGGAGAGCACGGCCGAGAGCGTCCGCCGGCGCGGCGGCAAGCCCTATGTCATCCCCGGCGGCGGCTCGAACACGGTCGGCGCCCTGGGCTATGTCGACTGCGCCCGCGAACTGGTGGTCCAGGCCGACCAGATGGACCTTAGGATCGATCGCCTGGTCACCGCCACCGGCAGCGCCGGCACCCACGCAGGCCTGGTGGCCGGCTTCGCGGCCTTGTCGGTCGACATTCCGATCCTGGGCTTCGGCGTCCGCGCACCCCAGCCCAAGCAGGAGGAGAACGTCTTCAACCTGGCCGTGGCCACCGCCGAGAGGATCGGCGCGGCCGGCCGGGTCAAGCGCGAGGCCGTCGTCGCCGACTGCGACTATGTGGGCGAGGGCTATGGCCTGGTCGATCAGGGCGTGATCGACGCCCTGGCCCTGGCGGCCCGCGCCGAGGGCCTGCTGTTCGACCCGGTCTATTCGGGCAAGGCGCTGAAGGGCTTGATCGACCAGGCCGCCCAGGGCGCGTTCGAGGGCCAGCGGGTGGTGTTCCTGCACACCGGCGGCGCCCAGGGCCTGTTCGGCTACCAGTCTGTGCTGGAGCCCGCCCTCTGATGAGCAAGATCCTCGGGGTTCTCGGCGGCATGGGCCCGGCCGCCACCTTGGACTTCCTGGCCAAGCTGCAGGCCGCCACGCCGGTCAAGCGCGAGCAGGATCATCTGCGGGTGCTGGTGGACATCAACCCGCACGTGCCGGACCGCAATGTCGACGCATCAGATCCAGGGCCCGCGCTCGCGGCCATGGCGGCGGGGCTTCGCGACGGCGGGGCCCAGGTGCTGGCCATCGCCTGCAACACCGCCCACGCCTATGCCGAGCAAGTCCGCGCCAGCGGCCTGCCGCTGGTCGACATGCTGGAAACCGCGGGACTGGCGGCCAAGGGGCGGGGCGCGACGACGGTCGGCGTTGTGGGCACGGGCCTGGCGTTGTCGCTCTATCGCGACCGCTTCTGGAACATGGGTCTTGAGGTTGTGACGCTGGACGACCATGAGCAGGTCGAGTTCATGGCGCTGCTCTATCGCATCAAGCACGGCGATCTCGGCGCCGACTCTCGCGAGACCATGGCCGCCCTCGCCCATCGTCTGGTCGGCAAGGGCGCGCAGAGCGTCGTGGCGGGCTGTACGGAAGTGCCGCTGGTGCTGTCGGCGGCGGACTTGTCGGTTCCCTTCCTGGACGCCACGGAAGAGCTCGCCAAGCGCTGCGTGGCCGTCTGTCTCGGCCGCGAGAGCGTCTAGCGCGTCAGCGTCGGCAAGGCCTCGTCCCGGCAGGCCTCGAACATGCCGACCAGGGCCGCCGCGCCGCGCGAGGCTTGCGCCATGCGCAACAGCGCCGCCCGGGCGTGGGCGTTGTCGGCGATCTCGGCCTGTCGCTCGAGACGCTCGGCTTCGCTCAGATGTTCGTATCGGGTCGCCATGGCGCAAACGTTTATAGGACATGAACGCAACCACCATGCGACCGCTGGCCGCACACTGTTCGCTAACCAAGGTTTGGCGTGCGCCCGATTGTCACGGATTGTAAAAGCTAAACAGGGCCGCGAATGAAAACGCCCCCCGGACCTTGCGGTCCGAGGGGCGTCGTCCTGTTCCCCAACAGGACGGCGTCGGCTGCGCTGAACTCGAGCGCGGCGGCGTCGCCTCAGAAACTTGATGACCCTCATTTCGCCGAACGCGGATCGACAGGCAACGCGTCCCCCTGTCGCAGGCCTCACTTTGAGGACATGGTCAAGCTAGAAACCGTTTCCAATCAAGGACTCAAACAGAAACGCCCGTTTTGACCGCGACGAGGCGTCGCAGTTTTCCCGCTGAAGTGGGACCGGTGGCAAAAATGGATGGCCAAATCGATGACACCGGTAGCAAACTGCATCTAGATCGTCGCTGCAAGACGACGGGGCCGTCATCGGCCCGGGAGGAACGCTTGAAACATGCCCCTTCCGGGCCGGCTGTCGGCTTCGCGTCCGTCGGAGTATCCCATGCCGCTCAGCCCCATATCCCGCCGCCGCCTGATGGCCACCTCGGCCGCCGCCTTTACAGCCGCCGGCGCGCTTAAGCCCCTAAACGCCTTCGCCCAGGCCACCAGCAAGGCCCAGGCGCTGGACGTGATGAAGAAGGCCTCGACGTTCATGGTCGAAAAGGCCGCCTACAAGGGCGGCTACGTGTGGAGCTACCTGCCCGATTTCTCGCGCCGCTGGGGCGAGATGGAAGCGTTCCCGACGATGATCTGGGTGCAGCCGCCCGGCACCGGCACGGTCGGCCATCTGTTTCTGGACGCCTATCACGCCACCCGGGACGAGTACTATTACGACGCCGCCTGCAAGGCCGCCGACGCCCTGATCGCCATCCAGAACCCGGCCGGCGGCTGGAACTATCTGGGCGACATGGCCGGCGAGGCCTCGCTGAAGAAATGGTACGACACCATCGGCAAGAACGGCTGGCGGCTGGAGGAATTCCAGCACTATTACGGCAACTGCACCTTCGACGACGAAGGCACCGCCGAGTGCTGCAAGTTCATGCTGCGCATGTACGTCGAAAAGAAGGATCCCAAGTACAAGGCCGCCTTCGAGAAGGCCCTGAAGTTCGTCCTGGAAAGCCAGTACCCGGTCGGCGGCTGGCCTCAGCGCTATCCGCTGAAGGACGAGTTCCACCACCACGGGAACCCGGACTACACCAGCTTCATCACCTTCAATGACGACGTTGTCGGCGAGAACATCGAGTTCCTGATCATGGTCTACCAGGCCCTGGGCGACAAAACCGTCCTGGAGCCGATCCGCCGGGCCATGGATTGCTATCTCGCCTGCCAGCAGCCCAAGCCGCAGGCCGGCTGGGGCCTGCAGCACACGGTCGCCGACCTGAAGCCGGCCAGCGCCCGGACCTACGAGCCCAAGGCCTTCGCCACCCACGCCTCGGCCAGCTGCGTATCGCAGCTCTTGACCTTCTACCAACTGACCGGCGACCCGAAGTACCTGGCCCGCGTGCCGGAAGCCTTGGACTGGCTGGCCTCGACGCGTCTGCCCGATGATGTCATGCCCGGCAAGGCCCGCTATCCGACCTTCGTCCAGATCGGCACGAACAAACCGCTCTTCGTGCACCGCACCGGCTCGAACGTCGTCAACGGCCGCTATTATGTCGACGAAAACCCGCAGAAGACGGTCACCCACTACTCGTCCTTCCGCAATGTCGATGTCGCCGGCCTCCGCGCCCGCTACGAAAAGCTGAAGGCCACCCCGCCGGAGGAGGCCAGCAAGCACTCGCCGCTGAAAGGCCAACGCCCGCTGCCCAAGTACTTCATGGTCAAGGACCTCTCGGTCGAGGACCTGACGGTCGGGGGCGATCTCTCGAGCTCGGCGACCAAGGGGGTAGAGGCCGATCCGGAGAAGGTGGCCAAGCTGACGGCCGAGCTGAACGCCGAAGGCTGGTGGCCCACGCCCCTGACCTCGACCAGCCAGCCGTATATCGGCGATGGCCCGGCCACCCCGACGCCCGGCGACTATTCGGAGACCAAGGTGGGCGACAAGTACGACACCTCGCCGTATCCCGATCCGCACCCCGCGATCGGCATCTCGACCGGCGCGTTCATCGCCAACATGGCCACGCTGATCAAATATATCGACGCCGCCTGAGGCGGCTACTCGCAGGCGCGCCGGAGGTTCATCAGGACCTTCGGCGTGTCTTTCCGCAGCGCCTCGCGCATCAGCGCCTTGGGAACCGGCCAATCCACCGCCAGGCGGTTGTCATAGAACACCCGCGTGCGCCGCCCGCCATCCAGGGCCAGCAGCCGCCACTCGCCCTGCTCCACCTTGAGGTCGCCCTCGACCAGGCGAAAACGGATCCGGCTGAAGGGTTCGTAGTCGGAGCGGAAGACGATCCGCATGCCGGGGAAGATCAGGTTGCGGCGTGTGACGTGCTCGCGGACGTCCCAGCCGCGCGCCTGGTCGCCCTCCACGATCCGGCAGCTGGCCAGGGTCGAGATCATCACCTTGGCCGAGGCGCAGTCGGTCATCACCCGCCAGACCCGCTGCGGCGGCGCGTCGACGTCGACCACCGCACGCACGCGGCCGGAAATCCCGTCCGGATCAGGGGTGACCTCGGCATAGGCCTGCCCTCGCTCGAGCGCGGCCTGGGCCTTGGGCGTCAGTTCGAATGCGCTCGCCGCGGCCGGCGCCGACCACAAGGCCAAGATCATGATCCATCGTCGCATGCGCGGCTCCTTTCCCTTCCGGTACGGAGCGCGACGATGTTTGGACGCCCGGGTTAGGACGCGCGCCCCAAGGCGGCGCGCACCACCTCGGGCGCATGGTCGATGACGCGCAGATAGGCGGTCAGGGCCGCGTCGGGCCGGACATCACCGTGCTCCAGATCCTCCAGCAGCGTCAGATCGATGTGGAAGACGCGCGCGAAATCGGCCTGGGACAGCCCTGTTCGCCAACGCACCGCCTGGACCAGGGCCCGGGCCGAACGCGACCGCGAGGGGGCGGCGGCTTCGTCGATGGCGGGGTCGGCGGGTCGGGTCATCATCGGTACGCTCCTGGAACTGACGGCTTCCCCTCTGCGCGTGTTTTAGGACGACCCGATTGCAGAAATTCGACGACTTTGAGTCAGCGCGTAGCCGTCATAGCGCGGGCTTTCGCGTCGACCTGGTCGACGCCGCGCAGGGCGTCGCCGGAGGCTTCCAGCATGCTGCTGAAAATCTTCAGGTCCCCCGTGGTGATGCGCTTGACCTTCTTGTCGCGCGACCAGTCCAGGCCGATCAGCTGGCCCAGGCGGCAAGCCTTGGGCAGCAGCAGCGGCTGCTCCTTGGGACCACCCTTGGCCAGCAGCTTGCCCACGACCTCGTTCCAGTTCGGCGCGCCCGGGAAGCACAGGGTCAGGTGGTCGCACTCGCCGGTCCAGAAGCGCTTGTACCAACGGGCATGCTCCGGCGTGTCGTACTTCAGGCCGGTGCTGGGCGTGACGACGCTGCGGCAATCGCCGCGCACGAACTCCTGTCCGCTGGAAGCGGCGTCGGCGGCGCCCGCGACCAGCAGAGCCGCGGCGAGGATGGGACCGGATAGTCGGATCACAAATCATAATCCTGAAACAAGCTGCGCTGTTTAGGGCTGATCCTTCGACAAAAATGCGGCGGTCGCCTCGATCGCCTCCACCAGGCTTACCCGTTCCAGGGTCACGCCCTCGGGCAAGCTGGAGAACAGCCGCGTCGGCGCGGCCGCGTCGAGCATGACGAACACGCCTCGGTCGTCGGCCCGGCGGATCAGGCGCCCGAAGGCCTGGCTGATCCGGGCCCTCGCCACGGCGTCGTCATAGCCCTTGCCGCCGAAGCGCAGCCGGCGAGCCTTGTGCAGCACGTCCGGGCGCGGCCACGGGACACGGTCGAAGACCAGCAGGCGCAAACTGCGGCCCGGCACGTCCACGCCGTCGCGGATGGCGTCGGTGCCCAGCAGGCACGCGTCCTCCTCGGCCCGGAAGATGTCGACCAGCGCCCCCACCTCCAGCGGATCGACGTGCTGGGCGTACAGAGCAAGGCCGTTGTCGGCCAGCGGCGCGGCGATGCGCTCATGCACCGCCTTCAGCCGGCGGATGGCGGTGAACAGTCCCAGACCTCCGCCGCCCGCGGCCAAGAAGAGCTCGCGCATGGCGGCCGAGACTTGTCGGGGATCTTCCTTGTTCACGTCGGTGACGACGAGGGCCTTGGCGTTGTTCTCGTAGTCGAACGGCGAGACCAGCCGCAGCACCTTGGGCGCCGACGGCAGGCGCGCGGCGCCGGTGCGCATCTCGGCCAGAGCGAACGGATCCTCCAGGGCCGGGTCGACCAGGGTGGCGCTGGTCACCAGCACCCCGTGCGCCGGCGACAGCACCGCCGCCCGCAATGGCTCGGTCGGGTCCACCCAGTGGCGGCGGCAGGCGGCGTCGACGACGCGGCCGTACAGGAACGTAGCCTCGAACCAGTCGACGAAGTCGGGGTCGCTCTCGGTCGGCTCGATGTCGTCGTCCTCGATCGCCTTCAGGATCGAGCGCCAGGCCGGCAGGGTCATGCGGGCGCGGCGGTCCAGTCCGCGCAGCGCGCCTTCGATCCGGGCGCGTTCGGAAGGACCCAGGTGCTCGGCGTCCTCGTCCAGCACGTCTTCCAGCGCGCGGGCCAGGGCCAGCAGCGGGGCCTCGATGGCGGCCAGGGCCTTGGCGGCCTCGGGCGCGCGCTCGCGGACCAGGTCGATCGGCGGACGGGCGTCGCATTGCAGGCCAAGGTCCGCGCCGCCCCGCTCGCTGGTGCGGGCGCGCAGCTGCTCGATCACCGCGACCAGGAAGTTCTCGATCGGGCCGATCGGATTGATCTGACCGTCCGGCGGCGCGACCCGGCCCGACCAGCCCTCGCCCGGCAGGGCGGCGGCGGCCTGGATGACCTGGTTCATCGCCCCCCGCGCACCCTCGCGGTCGCCCAGGATGTCGAGCAGGCGCGCTTCCAGACCCCTGCCCCGTCGTCCACGCCCCTCGGGACCCCGGATCCAGCGGCGCAGCTCCGCTGCCTCGGCGCCGGACAGAGCAGCCGAGAAGGCGCTGTCGGCGGCCTCGAACAGGTGGTGCCCCTCATCGAAGACGATGCGCTTGAGGCTTGTCGTCTCGTTGTCCCCCTTAAGCCCACGCGCCGTCCGCGCGCCGTCGAAGGCGGCCTGGGTCAGGACCAGGGCGTGGTTGGCGATGACGATGTCGGCGCGCTTGGACGCTCGGACAGCCTTTTCGATGTAGCAGATGCGATAATGCTGGCAGCCGGCGTGAATGCATTCCCCGCGCCGGTCGACCAGGTTCGACGGGCTGGCCTGGGCCGAGGGCGGCACAGCGGACAAGGTCGGCAGCCAGGCCGGAAAGTCGCCGCCCGTCATGTCCCCATCGCGCGTCGCGCGGGTCCAGCGGGCGGTCAAGGCCAGGCCGATCAGGTCGCCATTGCCCAACTGGGCGCCGTTGATCTGCTCCTGGAAATTCAGCAGGCATAAATAGTTCTCACGTCCCTTACGGACCACCGCCTTGCGGGCGCGCTCCTTGGGGTCGGGATAGATCGACCGGCTCTCGCGCTCGATCTGGCGCTGCAGCGCGCGGGTGTAGGTGCTGACCCAGACGGATGGTCCGTTGGCCTCGGCCCAAAGCGAGGCTGGCGCAAGATAGCCGAGGGTCTTGCCGACGCCGGTGCCGGCCTCGGCCAGCATCATGCGCGGCTCGCCCTCGCGCTCGCGCGGCTGGAAGGCGAAGGCGGCCTCCTTGGCGAAGGTCGCCTGGGCCTCGCGGATCTCCTCCAGGCCGGAACGCTGCAACAATTGGGTCAGGCGCTCCCCCGCGCGTTCGGGGTCGATCGGGCGTGAACCGGCCTCTCCGGGGGGCGCCTGGTCTTCCCACTCGACGAGGCGGGCCCAGACGTCGAGGCCCGAACCCCGGAACTGGTTTCCGACCGGCGCCGAGCGCAGCGCGCCAATTGCGGCCGGCCCCCAGGACCAGCCAGCCTTGGCCAGGGTCTCGGCCACAGCCAGGGCCTCTTCGCGCGACGGGACCGGCGTCAGCGCCAGCTCGCGCAGCAGGGCGTCGGCGCTTTCGCGCAGGCTCTGGGCCTGCTGCGCCGCGCCGTGCGGCTCGCGCAGACCCAGCGCCATGGCCAGGCCCACGGCCGATGGGGCGCAGAAGGTCGCCGGCCGGACGAAGGCGTAGAGTTCCAGCACGTCGAATAGCCGGGCGTGGCGCACGGGCGGCGACAGGTTCAGGCGACGAGCGGTCATCGCCGCGTGGGCCACCAGGACCGGACCGTGCTCGAACAGGTCTCGAGCGTCCGGCGGGCGCAGCATCCGCCCCTCGCCCGCGCCATCGGCCACGCCGGCGCGCGGCCCGGGCAGGACGACCAGGGCGGGAGCCAGGTCCAGAGTCGGCGGGAAAGCGGTCACGCGAGTCTGTTAGCAAAAACCGGCGCGAAACAGAATGGGAACAGCGACGGATCCGACCGCCGTCTAACCGATCCTGCCGTCGTCCTCATCATCGTCGAAGCCCAGCAGCCGGTTGACGGCCTTCTGAGCCTTGCGGCGCAGGTCCGCGTCCTTGCTTTCGGCCGCCTTGCGGTACATGGCCAGCGCCAGGTCGTCGTCGGCCTTGATCCCCTGGCCGCGCTCGCACATGACGCCCAGGTCGTACCAGGCCTCGAGGTAGCCCCGGTCCGCGGCCAACTGGAACCAGCGCATGGCCTCGGTGTAGTTGACCGGCACGCCCTCGCCGTTGTGGTGCACGACGCCCAGGTTGGACATGCCGGCCGCCAGATCGTTGCGGGCGGCGGCGGTGTAGAACCGCAGCGCCTCGGCGTGATCCTGCTTCACGCCCGTCCCGTCCGAGTGCAGTCGGCCCATCTCGTTCATGGCGTCGGCCGAGCCCATCTCGATCGCCCGGCGCAGCATGGCCACGCCCTTGGCGGTGTCGACGCGGGCGCCGTAGCCGTCCAGATAGGCCTCGCCGGCGCTGTAGGCCCCGCGCGCCAGACCGCCATTGGCCGCCTTCAGGTACCAGGCGAAGGCCAGACGCGGATTCTCAGGGATCCCGCCGCCGCCCTCGTGGACGACGCCGACATTGTACATGCCGTTCGGATCGCCCAGTCGCGCAGCCTGGGCGTAGAGCTTCAAGGCCGCGCGACGATCGACCGGCACGCCGTCCGCGCCGTCGAAATAGACATTGCCCAACTCGACCATGGCGTCGGTGTCGCCGCGCGCCACGCCCTTGCGCAGCCAGGCCATGCCCAACGGCACGTCGCGGGAGACGCCCTGGCCTTCCAGGTAGAGCTTGGCCAGGTCGACATAGCGCGAGGCGTCACCGTCCTGGGCCTGGCGCAGGGTCGCCTCGAAGGCCGCCCTGGCCTCGGAAACATTGGCGTCGGCCCGTGCGAAAGCCGCGCCGCCGGACATCGACAGCGTCAGGGCCAACATCCCGGACAGCACTCTGGCGCGCATCACGTCCCCACCGTCCCGCGATCGTCGCACCGACCGCCGGGGCGTCAAGCCACACACCCTCACACACGCCGCCACGCAACCGGACTCGCCCGATACGGGTTCAAAAGACGGGTGAAACAGAAAGGGAACATGCTATATCGCGATCAATGCTCGCGGCTGACGCCCTTCCCCCCCGGTTCCGAGACTGGTTCGCCACCCGCGGCTGGAGCCCGCGCGAGCATCAGCTGGCCATGCTGGAGAAGGCCCGCCAGGGCCGCGGCGCCCTGCTGATCGCCCCAACCGGCGGCGGCAAGACCCTCGCCGGCTTCCTGCCCAGCCTGATCGAGCTGTCCGAACGTCCGCCGCGCAACACGCCGGCCGGGGTCCATACCCTCTATATCTCGCCGCTGAAGGCCCTGGCGGTCGATGTCGAACGCAACCTCCTGACCCCCATCCGCGAGATGGGGTTGCCGATCGTGGCCGAGAGCCGCACCGGCGACACCGGCGAAAGCCGCAAGGCCCGCCAGCGGATCCGCCCGCCCGACATCCTGCTGACCACGCCCGAGCAGTTGGCCCTGTTCTGCGCCTGGGAAGGCGCGCGCGACTACTTCGCCGACCTGCGCTGCGTGATCATCGACGAGGCCCACGCCATCTGGCCGTCCAAGCGCGGCGACCTGCTGGCGCTGGGCCTGGCGCGGCTGCAGCACTTCGCACCGGAGATGCGGCGCGTGGGCCTGTCGGCGACGGTCGACGACCCGGACCTGGTGCGCAAGTGGCTGGGGGTGAACCACGCCCCTCCTCCGCTCTCGGGAGAGGCGTTGCGGAGCGACGGAGGGGCCAGCGCGGCGGGCTCAGCGCTAGCCCCCTCCAGCGCGCTGGGCCACCTCCCCCAAGAGGGAAGGAAAGATTTCGCCATCGACCTCGTCCTCGGTTCGGGCGGCGCCCAGCCGGTCGTGGAGGTGCTGGTCTCCGGCGGCCGCGTGCCCTGGGCCGGCCACACGGCCGAACACGCCATGGCCGAGGTCTACGAGATCATCAAGCAGGCCAGGACGGCGCTGATCTTCGTCAACACCCGCTTCCAGGCCGAGTTCGCCTTTCAGCGCCTGTGGGAGCTGAACGACGAGGGCCTGCCGATCGCCTTGCACCACGGCAGCCTTTCAGCCGAGCAGCGCCGCAAGGTCGAGGCCGCCATGGCCAAGGGCGGATTGCGGGCCGTGGTTTGCACCTCGACCCTGGACATGGGCATCGACTGGGGGGATGTGGATCTCGTCATCCAGCTGGCCGCTCCCAAGGGCGCCTCGCGGATGGTTCAGCGGATCGGCCGCGCCAACCACCGCCTGGACGAGCCCAGCCGCGCCCTGTTCGTGCCCGCCAGCCGATTCGAGATGCTGGAGTGCCGCGCCGCCGCGGACGCCATCCTTGAAAACCACCTGGACGGCGAGCCGCCGCGCGTTGGAACGCTGGACACCCTGGCCCAGCACGTCATGGGCTGCGCCTGCTCCGAGCCCTTCAAGCTGACCGAACTCTATGACGAGGTCCGTTCGGCCGGCCCCTATGCCGAGCTCAGCTGGGAAGACTTCGAGACCGTCGTCGACTTCGTCTCGACCGGCGGCTACGCGCTTCGCACCTACGACAAGTTCCGCCGCATCGTGCAGGCGCCAGAAGGCCTCTGGGTCGCCCGCAACGCTCAGGCCAAGCAGCAGCACCGGATGAACGTCGGAGCGATCGTCTCGCCTGGCATGATCAATATCCGCATCGGCGGCGGCAAGAGACCGATGGGGGGCCGCAAGATCGGCGAGGCCGAGGAAGGCTATTTCGAGCAGCTGACGCCGGGCGACACCTTCATCTTCGCCGGCCAGGTCTGGCGCTACAACAGCCTGGTCGGCGCCGACGCCTTCGTCTCGCCCGCCCCCAACGACGATCCGAAAATGCCCAGCTGGGGCGGCTCGAAATTCCCGCTGTCGACCTATCTGGCCAGCCGTGTGCGCCAGATGATGCATGACGAGCGCGAATGGACCGCCCTGCCCCCGGACGTCCAGGAGTGGTTGTCCTGGCAGAAGATCCGCTCGGCCATCCCCGACGAAGGCGAGATGCTGCTGGAGACCTTTCCGAACGGAAAGCGCTTCCACCTGGTCTGCTATCCGTTCGAGGGCCGCCTGGCCCACACCACCCTGGCCATGCTGCTGACGAAGCGGCTGGACCGCCTGGGCGTCGGGCCGCTGGGCTTCGTCTGCAACGACTACGCCCTGAACCTGTGGTCGCTGCGGCCGATGGACGGTCTGGATCTCGACGAACTGTTCGCCCAGGACATGCTCGGCGACGACCTGGAGGCCTGGCTGGACGAAAGTTTCATGATGAAGCGGGCCTTCAAGCACTGCGCCCTGATCGCCGGGCTGATCGAGCGTCGCCATCCCGGCGCCGAGAAGTCCGGCCGTCAGGTGACCTTTTCGACAGACCTGATCTACGACGTGCTGCGCAAACACCAACCCGACCACCTGATGCTGCGCTGCGCCCGCCACGACGCGGCCACCGGCATGCTCGACATCGCGCGCCTGGGCGACATGCTGGCGCGCGTGAAGGGCCACATCCGCCACATGCCGCTGGACCGCGTCTCGCCGTTCGCCGTTCCGATCATGCTGGAGATCGGCCGCGAGCGCGCCCCGGGCGACGCCGCCGGCGAGATGATCCTGGCCGAGGCCGAGGAAGATCTGATCGCCGAGGCCATGCCGTGACCCGCTTTTCCCCGTCCGCCTGCGGCGGCCTGCGCATCGCCCTGTCGAACGTCGAAGTCATGCTGCGCTGGTCCGGCGCCCTTTGGCTGGAGCGCGAAGGCGCCCTGGTCGTCGCGGACCTGCACTTCGAGAAGGGCAGCAGCTACGCCGCGCGCTTCGGCCAGATGCTGCCTCCTTACGACACCCGTGAGACCTTGGACCGCCTGGATCGCGAGATCGCCCTGCTGTCTCCCGCGCGGCTGATCTTCCTGGGCGACAGCTTCCATGACGGCGAGGGCGAGACGCGGCTGGCGGCGGACGACTATCGGCGGCTGGAAGGCCTGGCCCTGGGCCGAGAGCTGGTGTGGGCGGTCGGCAATCATGACGCCGACGGTCCCAAGGTCCTGCCCGGCGAGGTCATCGACGAAGCCGAGGTCGCGGGTCTGACCCTGCGCCACGAACCCCTGCCCGGCGTCCAGCTGGGCGAGGTGGCCGGCCACTTGCATCCGGCGGCCAAGGTCTCCAGCGGCCGGGGCACGACGCGACGCCGCTGCTTCGTCACCGACGGCCAGCGGCTGGTGCTGCCGGCCTTCGGCGCCTTCACCGGCGGCCTGAACATCCTGGACGAGGCGTTCTCGAACCTGTTCGCCGGCCCGATGCTGGCCGGGGCCCTGGGTCCCAGCCGGGTCCACGCGGTGGGAATGAAGTCGCTGCGGCCGGACTAGGCCGCGCGCCGCCTCACATATGCAGCGCCTGCTCCAGCGAGAAGGCGAGGGAAATGGCCGCGCCGGCGGTCAGCAGGGTGCGCATGCGCGGACGCCAGGTGGGGCCGTCGTGGTCGGTGACGTCCCAGACCCATTGCAGCAGGAAGACCAGCAGGAAGCCCGACAGTTGCCAGGCCGGCTCGAACTTCAGCTCGCCCAGCAGCAGGCCGAATCCGGCCAGCGGGAACAGCAGCGAGATGCCCAGCACCGACCAGCGCGGACTGGGGTTCTCGATCTCGAGCCCGCTGCGAACGCCGCCGAAGTACGAGACCATCGCCGCCGAATAGGCCAGCAGGGCCAGCAGGGCCGGCTTTTGGATAGGACCGGGTCCGTAACAGAACAGGCCTGATGCGATGAAGAAGGGGATGATGGTCGACAGACCAAAGACCCATACCGCCGGCGGAACCGGCGTCCGCCCCTCAGCGGACTCGTTCATGACTCAACTCCTTCGGAAGGCGACCGAAGCCGCCCACCCTGCCCCGAGCGCGACTATTACCGACACAAGCCCATAGGTCCACGGACGATCTTTCGCGAAAAGATAGAGCGCGCGCTCGGCGCCCGCCTTCTCGACCACCAGGGTACGGTCGCGGATCGAGACCGGCTTACCGTCCTGAAACAGGACGATCCGGGCGGTGTACCGGCCGATGGGGGCCTCGGCGGGGAGATCCAGCTGGGCGCGGAACAGGCCCTTGTCCACAAAGCGGACGCCTTGTGGATCGGCGGCATAGAGACCCGCCTTCTCCTTCAGACGGATCACTGCGCGCCGCCAGTCCAGATAGTCGGCGCCGAGTCGACTGACGACCACGTCGCGGACGCCGTACGTGGTCTCGACCCGCTGCTCCAACGGCGCGGCGATGGCCAGGTGCTCCAGGCCCGCCCCCAGGTGGCGCAGGGGCGCAAAGCCGGCGATCTCCTGCAGCGGCCGGGTCGAGGCGACGCGGTAGAAGCCCGGCGCGCCGCGGAACACCACCGGTCGGCTGTTCAGCCACAGGCCCGCCACCTGGGTCTTGCGGGCGATGCGCAGCGGGGTGTCGGGACCGCGTACGATGACGACGATGTCGCTGGGCCGGTCCTTGGGATCGAAGACCGCGCCGTACAACACGATCCGCGCGCCCCGGAAGCCGGAGCTGACCCGAATCTCGGTATCGGTCAGGGCGGCCGACACCGCCGGCGCGGACGGCGCCTGGACAAGCGGCGGGGCCTCGACCAGCGGGATCATCGGGCGACCCCGGTCATCAGGACGAAGGCTTCCTCGGGCCTGATGAACAGATCCGCGCCCATGCGCAGGCCGACCGCCAGCACCAGCAGCGCCAGGAGCGCCCGCAGCTCCTCGGCGCGGAAGCGGCCCGAGGCCCGCGCGCCCAGCTGGGCGCCGATCACGCCGCCGATCAGCAGCAGGGTGGCCAGGACGATGTCGACCGTCTGGTTGCGGCCGGCCTGCAGCACGCTGGTCAGCGAGGTGGTGACGACGATCTGGAACAGGCTGGTGCCCACCACCACCGGCGCGGGCATGCGCAGCAGGTAGATCATGGCCGGGACGAGAATGAAGCCGCCGCCGACGCCCATCACCGCCGACAGTACGCCGACGAACACGCCCAGCAGAATGGGCGGAATGACGCTGATATAGAGCCGCGAGCGCGGGAAGCGGACCTTGAACGGCAGGGCGTAAAGCAGAAGCGGCCGGCGGTCGCGGCGCGGCCTGGGCGGCTGGCCGCTGCGGCGGCGCAGGATGGCCCCGACCGACTCGGTCAGCATCAGGCCGCCGATCACGCCCAGGAACAGCAGGTACGAGACGGACACCGCCAGGTCCGCCTGGCCGATCAGGCGCAGCCAGCGGAACACCTCAACCCCGGCGAACGAGCCGATCGCCCCGCCGCTGGCCAGCACCGCCCCCATCCGGAAGTCGACCGCGCGCTTCTTGCTGTAGGCGATGACGCTGGAGACCGACGAGGCGGCGACGTGGTTGGCCTCGCTGGCCACGGCCACGACCGGCGGGATGCCCATGAACACCAGCACCGGCGTCATCAGGAAGCCGCCGCCGATGCCGAACAGTCCCGAGATGAAGCCCACGAGCCCGCCCAGCACCACCAGCAGCAGCGCGTTCACCGAGACCTCGGCGATGGGAAGGTAAAAGTGCAAAGCTTCGCGCGGCCCTTGCGGCGTCAGGGTTCAACCCTGATTGCCGGCTGGGCGCGCGCAGGTCAATTAGCGGGCGTAGACCGACAGCTTGTTCAGGGTCTCGCCATCGACATTGCCCGAGGCCGGCAGGCCCTGGTCCCGCTGATAGGCGGCGATGGCCATGCGCAGGGCCGGCGAAGCGACGCCGTCGCGCGGACCTTGGTAGTAGCCCAGCTGCGACAGCACCCGTTGGGCCAGCCCCAGATTGGCGTTGGCGGCCGGGGCGGCGCTGGACAAGCCGGCCGTGGACTGGGCCTGAGGACGGAACGCCTGGGCCGAGCGGTCGGCGGTCTGCTGGGCCTCGGCGGTCAGCTGGGCGCGCAGGGCGTTGGCGCGGCTGCGGGCGGTGGCGTCGCCGGCGCGGCCGGCGATCACGTACCACTTGTAGGCCTCGGCCGGGTTCTGGCTGACGCCATAGCCGCCTTCGTATAGCTGGGCCAGGTTGAACTGGCTGTCGACCAGGCCCAGGTCTGCGGCCTTGCGGAACCAGGTGGCGGCGGTGGTCACGTTGCGCGGGCCGCCCTCGCCCTTGAAGTAGTAGAGCGCCAGGTTGTGCATGGCGCGCGGGTCGCCGCCGGTCGCGGCGCGCTCGCTCCAGCGGCGGGCCTCAGGCATGTCCTGCTTCACGCCGCCCTTGCCGCTCTCGTACATCTTCGAGAGGTAGAACTGCGCGGCCGGATAGCCGCCGTTGGCGGCCTGCTTCAGGGTCTCGAGGCCCGAGCGGTCGCCGGTCTCGATCTTGCGCACGCCCTCTTCGAACTGCGCCTTGGCGGCGTCCGAGGGCTGGGCGGGAACGACGTCGCCCTGCACCGGCGTCGCCTGGCCGGCGGTCAAAGCGACAGCGGCGCGCGGCGCGCCTGGCGTCGTATCGGCCTCAGGCCCGTTGATCTCGACGTCCGACTGGCGGCCGGCGATGGCGGCGGCGACACGCGGGGGCATGGCGCCCGAGCCGTCGGTGTTCAGCAGCAGCAGGCCGCCAACGCCGGCGCCGAGGGCTGACGCGGTTCCGACGGCGACTGCGACGGTGGCCACGGTCGCGCCCAGCCGGCCCTTGGCCTTCTTGCTGGAGAATCCGCCAAAGCCGCTGAACAGCGACCCCGACTTCTCGCCCTTGGCCTTGATCTTCTTGTCCGGCTTGGCCTTGCCGGCGCCCTTCGCATCGGCGGCCGCGGCGGCGCGAGCGGCGGCCCGAGCCTGCTCGATGATGTCGCGGGTCGACATCGGCCGCGGCGGCTCGGGAGGCGCGAAGTCCGAAATCTCGGGTTCCAGCCCGTAGCGGGGCGCCTCCGGCTCGAAGCCGTCGGC
The DNA here is from genome assembly GCA_966211605.1 of uncultured Caulobacter sp. Taxonomy (GTDB): domain Bacteria; phylum Pseudomonadota; class Alphaproteobacteria; order Caulobacterales; family Caulobacteraceae; genus Caulobacter. Next base: position 7,233 of record CBIHOB010000064.1, on the reverse strand, counting down.
CATGGCGTAGTCGTCGTGACCGAAGCTGGGATCCTCCGGCTCGGCGGCCGGGAACTCGGCGACCTCATAGTCGTGCGCGGAGGCCGCCACGCGCGACGGCGGAGGCGGCGCGTCGAATACGTCGTCGGCGTCTTCGATCTCGTCGTGATGGGCGGTGCTGAACGAAGCGGCCTGGCTGAAGTAGCTTTCCTCGAACGGCGAGACCGGCGGCGGCGCGGCACGCGCCGGCGCAGGGGCCGGCGTCGTCACGGGCGCGGGCGCAGCCTGTTCCAGCTTGCGCGCGGCGTCGTGCAGGCGGGTATCGATCTTCTCGCGCGCTTCCTCCAGCATGCGGAGCGTGCGCTCCTCGCTTTGGCGGATGCGGTCGACCAGCTCCTGGCTGGAGCGTTCGTGACGTTGGTTCAGGCGCTCGGTGACGCGGGCCACCTGCTCGCCGACGTCGTCGATGGCCAGGGCGTTGCGACGCTCGGCGCTGCTGATGCGCTCGGCCAGCTTCTCGGTGATGCGGGCGATCTCGCCGCCCAGCTTTTCCAGGGCCTGGGCCTGGACGCTGTCGTTACGGTTCAGCTTGTGCTCGACGCTGGCGGCGATGCGAGCCACTTCCCCGCCGACCTGCTCGATGGCCGCCGCGTTGCGCTGCTCGGCGGCCTGGACGCGGCGGTTGAAGGCGTCGGCGACACCGACGAATTCGCGGCCCATGCGCTCGATGGCCTGGGCCGAGCGCTGCTCGGCCGCCTGCACGTGCGCGGCCATCTCGCCCAGCTTGCGCTCCATGCGATCGAAACGGCCGTCGGCGCTCTCGCGCAGCTTGGCGGCCATCTCCAGGCGCGCGGCCTCCATCTTCTGGCTGAGGCTGGCGGCCAGGCTGTCCAGGCGCTCCTGGACGCCAGCGGCCGGATTGGCGCCTTCGACGGCGCCCAGGCGCTGGTCCAGCGCCGAAAACGACGAGCCCAATTCGCGCAGAGCCTCGCTGGTGCGGTTTTCGGCGGTCTCCAGGCGCTCGCTCAGGCGGGCCACCACGGCCTCGACCAGGGCGTTCGGATCCTGCGGCGCCGCGGCGTTTTGTTCGTTCAGGCGGGCTTCCAGCGCCGCGATCGCTTCGCGGGTGCGGGCCTCGCCGTCGTAGAGGTGGCTGGCGACCTTACCCAAGGCGCCTTCCAGAGCGCGCAGGGCCTCGGCCGAACGCGGCCCGGCCGCCTCGGTCTCGATCCGACGAACGCGCTCGGCGGCGCGGGCTTGCTCGGTCTTAAGCTCGTCCACAGCGCCTTCGAAACGGGCGGCGACGGCGATCTGTTCACGCTCCGATTGTCCCAATCGCGTGAGCGCGTCGCGGACCGAGTGGTCGATGCCGGAAATGGCGGCGGCGTTGCGGCCTTCGGCGGCCTCGATGCGCTGGGTCAGGCGGTCCAGGGCGATGGCCACGCGGCCGATCTCGTCGGCCGGATGCTCGGCGATCTCCATGCGCGAAGGCGCGTCGTCCTTGACGATTTCCAGATAGGCGCGGTTCGGGGCGTTCTCGGAACCCGCGTTGAGGTCCGGACCCTGACCATCGCCCTCGATGATCATCCGATTGAGCCACTCGCCCAGAGTCATGCCGGAGCGACGCGCGAGGTCTTTAGCGACCTCTCGTGCCTTGGGGTCGATCCCCTTAACGCTCCATGGCGACGCCGCAGTCATTGCGAATCGATCTCCTCGCATCTGAGGAAAACGCTAGTCACCGATTCCTGGGGTGTAAACGCGACCAAAACGCCAGATGTAGTGGCGGGGCGATTCACTGTGGAGGAATCGGAACGGAGTCCCAAGGTTCTGTAGCGTGGTTAAAACGCAAGAGGGTTAACGCGGGTTAACCATTTGCCAGGCGTATTGTCGCAGGCCTATTAGCGGCCATGGACCTGCCCCTGACCGTCACCGCTGCGGCCGCGTTTCTCGTTCTCGCCATCGTGTTCGGCTGGCTCGGCGCCCGCCCCGTTAACGTTTTAAAGGGCCCGCGCATGATGCCGTGGCGCCCGATGATGATGGTCTGCGTGGTCGGCCTGATGCTGATGGTGGTGCACCTGGTGAACCTTCTGGGGGTCCAGACCGGCAACCAGCCGCGCTACTAGGTCGCGGGCGCCGCGGGAGCCTTCTTGGGCCTTTTCGTCAACCCCGAGACCCCGCCCGAGGACAAGAGACCGATGTCGGCGAGCAGGAAGGGGATCGCCCACTTGTGGGGCGCGGCAATGTAGCGCGGCTGCCAGACGGGGTCGTACTTGTCCTTGTACCGGCGTACGCCCTGGAAATTGTAGATCTCCTCGCCGCGCTCGTAGAGCAGCCGGCCCACCCGCGACATGATCGGCGCCAGGGGGCGGTCTTCCAGGCCGGCCAGAGGCGCCATGCCGAACTCGAACGCCTGGTAGCCCTCGTCCTTGCCCCACTGCAGCAGCTCGACGAACAGGTAGTCCATGACGTTCTTGGGCGCCTCGTCGGAATAGCGCATCAGGTCCATCGAGAACGAGGTCTTGCAGGCCGTCAGCCACAGCGTGGCGAAGGCCACGATCTTGCCCTCCTCGCCGCGCACCACCGCGACCGGGAATTCGGCCACGTAGCGCGGATCGAAGCCGCCCATCGAGAAGCTCTTCTCGCCCCCGGCGTGGTGGCTGAGCCAGGCGTCGGAGATGGCCCTCAACTCGTCCATGATCCCGACGGCCGCGCCGACCGGCAGCACCTCGAAGGCCGCCCCGCCCTCCCCGGCCTTGCGCCAGTTGCGGCGCAGCACCTCGCGCCGGCGTCCCACCAGGCTGAAGGCCTCCAGCGGCACGGCGGCGCTCTCGCCGGTCTTCTGGATGGCCAGGCCCAGGTCGACGGTGTCGGGCAGATCCTCCGGGCCGAGGCCATAGAAGCCCGCGCGAGCGGCATGGGCGTCGGCCAGCTCGCGGAAGCGCCAGAACAGCTCCATGCGCTCTTCGTTCTTGCCGATCGGCGCGCCCAGGGCGATCCACGAGCGGCCACGGACGCCGAACATCAGGAAGCTCTCGCCCGAGGCCGAGAACAGAAACCGCTTGTCGCCCAGCAGGGCGAGATTGGCGCTGGGCTCGGCGTCCTCGGCCTTGGCCAGGATGGCGCGGACCCGATCGAACTCCGGATCGCTGTCGTCGACCACGGCCGGGGTCGCGGCGGTGGCGACCAGCCGCCAGACGCCGACGGCCAGCAACACGATGGCGGCCGCGACCGACGAGCGGATGGCGCGAGCCGCTTCGTCATGGTCCTGCAAGACGCGAATCCACGACTTGTCGGCAAACTCGGTGTGGTTGAACGACCACCAGCCCAGAAGTCCCGCCCCGGCGACGGCGGCGCCAGCCGACAGCAGCCAGCCGGGCGTGATCTCCATCTTGGTCAGGGCCGCCTTGCGCGGAAAGGCGTCGTGGAAAGGCAGAATGGCCAGGATGCAGACGGTCAGCATGGCCGTCTCCTCCCAGTTCAGGCCCTTGAAGATCGCCAGCACCGCCGAGGCCGCCAGCACGATCAGCGCCGCCCACCAGGCCGCTCCCAGCCGCGCGCGCAGGCCGAAGGCCAGGAGCAGCAGAACCAGGCCCAGGATCGACGAGAAGAAGTGGCTGATCTCGATCAGCAGGTCGGGCGCGAAAGCCAGCAGCAGCAGGAACCGGGTTGGCTCGGACGGCGTGGCCCCCGAGGCCAGCAGCATGACCCCCGCCGACGCGGTCAGGATCGCCGCCAGGGTCGGGGCGATCGCCAGGGCCGCGGGCCTGAAAACGGTCGAGGACATTCAGATCCAGAAGTGACGAATCCCCGGCGGGATCCAGCAGCGCGCCCTCGTATAGCGCGCAAACCGTGACACGGTCGCGGCTCAAGATGCGAACGATCGTTTGAATCGACTTGCCGCCGCCGTTCGCAAGCGTAGTGTGGGCGGCAACGAGATGTCCGCCTAGGGAGATGAGACGATGGCCGATTTCGGGGGAACCGAACTCGACGCCTTCCGCGCCGAGACCCGCGCCTGGCTGGAGGCCAACTATCCGAAATCCCTGAGCGCCCCGATGGGCGAGGACGAAGCCCCGTGGGGCGGCCGCAAGATGGTCTGGAAGAATCCCGACGCCAAGCTGTGGCTGGACCGCATGGCCGAACGAGGCTGGACCGCCCCGATGTGGCCCAGGGAATATGGCGGCGGCGGCCTCTCCAAGGCCCAGAACAAGGTGCTGGAGCAGGAGCTGCGCCGCTTGAAGGCGCGCCCGGCCCTGATGAGCTTCGGGATTTGGATGCTGGGCCCGGTGCTGCTGGAATACGCCACCGAGGAACAGAAGCAGCGCTTCCTGCCCCAGATCGTGAAGGGCGAGATCCGCTGGTGCCAGGGCTATAGCGAGCCCGGCGCCGGCTCCGACCTGGCCAGCCTGCAGACCAAGTGCGAGGACAAGGGCGACCACTATTTGATCAACGGCCAGAAGGTCTGGACCAGCTATGCCGACCAGGCCGACTGGATCTTCTGCCTGGTGCGCACCGACACCAGCAAGAAGCACGAGGGCATTTCGTTCGTGCTGTTCGACATGACCTCGCCGGGCGTCGAGGCGCGTCCGATCAAGCTGATCAGCGGCTCCTCGCCCTTCTGCGAGACCTTCTTCGACAATGTGAAGGTTCCCAAGGACCAGCTGGTCGGCAAGCTGAACGGCGGCTGGGACATCGCCAAGCGCCTGCTGCAGTACGAGCGCCAGAACATCTCGGCGTCCGGCTTCGGCGGCGGCGGCGGCCTGTCGCCCGTCGACGCGGCGAAGAAGGAGATCGGCGTAGACGCCGACGGGCGGATCGCCGATGGCGACTTCCGCGCCCGCCTCGCGGCCCATGCGATGGACGCCCACGCCTTCATGCTGACCGTGCGCCGCGCAGAGGCGGAGTCCAAGCAGGGCTCGGGTCCCAGCGCCGCCGTCTCGATCATCAAGTACGCCGCCGCCAAGATGAACCAGGAACGCACCGAGCTGCTGGTCGAGGCGCTGGGCCTGCAAGGCTTGGGCTGGGAGGGCGACGGCTTCGCCGCCGAGGAGCTGGCCGCCCCGCGCGCCATGCTGCGCGCCAAGGGCAACTCGATCGAGGGCGGCACCAGCGAGGTGAACCTCAACGTCGTCGCCAAGCGCGTCCTGGGCCTGCTGGACCACCAGTAGGCCGGGATCGAGTTCTGGCCATGTTAGAATTTTGGTACGAGTTCGCCTCGACCTACTCCTATCCGGCGGCCATGCGCATCGAGCGGCTGGCCGCCGACAAGGGCGTGGCGGTGGCTTGGCGGCCGTTCATCCTGGGCCCGCTGTTCCATGAGCAGCAGGGGCTGAACGACAGTCCGTTCAATGTCGTGCCCGTGAAGGGCGAATACATGTGGCGTGACCTGCAACGGGTCTGCGACAGCCAGGGCTTGCCGCTGCATCACCCCAGCCAGTTCCCGCGCAACAGCCTGCTGGCCGCCCGCATGGCGATCGTCGGGCTCGAGGACGGCTGGACGCCGGCCTTCAGCCGCGCCGTCTACCAGGCCAACTTCGTCGACGACCTGGACATCGGCAATCCCGAGGTCCTGGCGCCGTTGATCGCCGAGGTCGGCGCGGGGCCCGAACACGTCCTGGCCGCCGCCCAGTCCGATCCGGTCAAGGCCCGGCTCAAGCAGCACGTGGCCATGGCCAAGGAACGCGGTCTTTTCGGCGCGCCCAGCTTTCTCACCGCCGACGGCGAGCTCTTCTGGGGCAACGACCGTCTGGAACAGGCCCTCGACTGGGCTGTCCGTCATCAATCCAGGGAGCACGCCTGATGGCCGTCCTGACAGAAGAACAGACGATGCTGCGCGACGCCGCCAAGGGCTGGGCCAGCGAAAGCGCTCCCGTCGGGGCCCTGCGCAAGCTGCGCGACAGCAAGTCCAAGCAGAGCTTCGATCCCGCGGCCTGGGCCGAGATGGGCGAGATGGGCTGGGCGGGCGTGATCATCCCGGAAGAGCATGACGGCTCGGCCTTCGGCTATCTGGGCCTTGGCCTGATCCTGGAAGAGACCGGCCGCACCCTGGCCGCCTCTCCGCTGCTTTCCACCGCCATGATTAGCGCCTCGGCCCTGACGCTGGGCGGTTCGGATGCTCAGAAGAGCCAATGGCTGCCCAAGATCGCGACCGGCGCGGCCGTGGCCACCCTGGCCGTCGACGAGGGCTCGCACCACAACCCGGCGCGCACCGCCCTGACCGCGACCAAGGGCGGTTCGGGCTTTGTCCTGAACGGGACCAAGACCTTCGTGCTGGACGGCGAAGCGGCCGACCTGCTGATCGTCGTAGCTCGCACCAGCGGCGCGGGGACGGATGGGCTGACGCTGTTCCTCGTTCCTGGCGACGCGCCGGGCGTCAACCGCACGCACCTGTCGCTGCTGGACTCGCGCGGCGCGGCCCAGATCGCCTTCGACGGCGTCGAGGTCGGGGCCGACGCGGTGCTCGGCAAGATCGACCAGGGCTGGGCCGTGCTGGAACCGGTGCTGGACCGCGCCTATGCCGGCTTGGCGGCCGAGATGCTGGGCAGCGCCTCAGCGGCTTTCGACATCACGCTGGACTATCTGAAGACCCGCACCCAGTTCGGCCAGGTCATCGGCACGTTCCAGGCCCTGCAGCACCGCGCCGCGAAGTGGTTCACCGACCTCGAGACCACCCGCTCGTGCGTCGAAGCGGCGCTCGAGACTCTCGACGCCGGCGGTGACAGCCGCGCCCTCGCTTCCCTGGCCAAGGCCAAGGCCTCGGAGCTGGTTCACCTGGCGAGCAACGAGATGGTTCAGATGCATGGCGGCATCGGCATGACCGACGCCCATGACGCCGGCCTGTACATGAAGCGCGCGCGTGTCACCGAAGCCCTGTTCGGCGGCGCCAGCTTCCATCGCGACCGCTACGCCCGTCTCATGGGCTTTTGATCCCCCCGGGCGGCCAGCGCCCAGCCACGCCGCTTCGGAGGCCGCCGACCCTCGGCGGCCTTTTTTCTTACCGACACCAAATCACCTTAAGTTGCAAAACGCTCTCACTGAGTAGCTATGTCGGGAACTCGACAAAGTCGCAACACATCAAATGATGAAGTGAAAGAGCGCGTTCTAAGGACTCCATTATTTTTGCGGCGGTCCTGACTGAATTGTGTCGGCTAAGCGACGGCGCCTCTCCCGCGGCCCACCTATAGCTTGCAACCCTTGCCGTAAGACGGCGTTCGATTCCGCATGACTGGGCCGTTAGCGACCTTGAAGAACCGTCTG
>CBIHOB010000063.1:0-25582 GCA_966211605.1 uncultured Caulobacter sp. | reverse complement strand
GACAGCCTGCACCACGTGCTGGATCTGCTGAAGGCGTCGGTGGAAGAGGCGGCCTGAAGCCTCAGGCGCTCTTGCGCGCCTCGGCTTCGGTCGGCAGTTCGATCGACCAGTCGCCCAGGAACTCGACCAGCCTGTCCAGGCCCATCGGCCTGCCGATGTGGTAGCCCTGGGCCAGGTCGCAGCCCATCAGCTGCAGGACGGCCAGGCCTTCGCGGGTCTCGACGCCTTCGGCCGTGACCTTCATGCCCAGGCTGTGAGCCAGATCGATGGTCGACTTGACCAGCAGGGCGTCCTTGCCGCCGGCCTCCAGGGTCATGACGAAGGCCTTGTCGATCTTCAGCTCGTCAGCGCGGATCTGCTTCAGATAGGCCAGGGACGACAGGCCCGAGCCGTAGTCGTCGATCGACACCGGGATGCCGGCCTCGGCCAGCCGATCCAGCACGCCGAGCGCGACGTCGGGATTGCCGATCACGGCGGTCTCGGTGATCTCGAAGCAAAGTCGCGCTCCGGACGCGGCGACCTGGGCGATGGCGTGTTCGGCGAAATCGTGGTCGTCGATCAGGCGGCCCGAGATGTTCACTGACATCAGCACGTCGTGGCCGGCGGCGCGCAGGCGGGCCTGGTCCTCGATGGCCTGGGCCAGGACGTAGTCGGTCAGGGCGCGGATGTGGCCGGTCTCCTCGGCCATGCCCACGAAAAGGTCGGGACGAATGAAGCCGCGGGTCGGGTGGTTCCAGCGCGCCAGCGCCTCGACGCCGGTGATCGCGCCAGTGCGCAAGTCGAGCTTGGGCTGGTGATTGAGGAACAGGTCGCCCTTGCGGACGGCTTCCAGCATCTCGCTCATCAGGGACAGGTTCGCGGCCGGATCGCCGTAGGCGACAGGGTCGAAGACCATCAGCTTCCTGTGGGCGGCGCGGGCCTGGTCCAGGGCGATCAGGGCGCGCTCGATCAGCCGCGCGGCGTCCAGGCCGCCGGCCGCGGTGGCGGCCACGCCATGGCTGATGTGGACATCGACCGGCTCACCGCCGATCAGGATCGGCGCCTCCAGTCCGGCCAGAAAGCCATCGGCGCGGCGCAGGACGCCCTCAAGGTCCTTGGACGCTGAGATCGTGCAAAGGATCGAGGTGGTCAGCCGGCCGACCATCACGCCGGGCACGGTGTCGGTGACGCGGCGCCCCAGCTTGGCGACCAGCTTGGTGGCCAGCTCGTAGCCGATGGCGGCGCGGACCTGGGGAAAGCGATCGAAGCCGATGGCGCTGATCACCACCTGCTCGCCCGGCGCCAGTTCGGCCAGGCGCATCTCGATGGCCCGCTCCAGGGCGCGGCGGTTGGGCAGGCCGGTCTCGCCGTCGTGCAGCGCCTGGCGGATCATGTCCGCCTCGCGCTCGCGGATCTCGCTGGCCATCCGGTTGAAGCTCTCGGCCAGGCGGCCGATTTCGTCACGGGTGGTGACCGCGACGGTGACGTCTTCGCCGCGCTGCAGGCGGCGAGCGGCGACATCCAGGGCGGTTATCGGCCGGGCCAGACCGCGCGACAGGGCCCAGCTGGCGGCGGCGACCAGCGCCGCGCCAATCAGGCCGGCCACGATCACGGCGGCCATCAGGGGGCGATAGGGGGCCATGGCCTGGGCGACGGGATAGCGCAGCACCAGGGCCGCGCCGCTGGCCTTGTCCAGGGCCCGGATCGGCTTGACCAGCACCAGGCTGTCGGCGCCGTCGCGCAGCAGGGCTGGCTGGCGGTTCTTGTCGTGCATGGCCTTGGCCACGAAGGCGGCCAGAACCGCGTTGACGGGGCCTTGATCGGCCGAGATCCACCGGTCGCCGCGCTGGTCGAAGACCTGGGCGTCCAGCCCTATGGCCGACAGCGTCTCCAGAGCCTTCATCTCGCGTTCGTCCAACTTGGCGGCGAAGACGATCCAGCCGGTGAGGGTCGGCGAGAGGATGGGCGCGGAGATCAGCTGATAGGGCTTGCCGTCGATCGCGAAGACGCCTTGCGCGCCGTCCTCGGCGTCGAGCGCGCTCCACAGTTTCTCGAGATCCAGGCGGGCGGGATCCAGCCCAACGACCTCGCCGTCGACACCGACGGTGAAGGCCAGGTCGAGACCCAGGCGCTGGCGCAGATTGGCCACCGCCGATTCCACGGTGGGGCGGTCATGGGTGGCGACGGCGGCGCGGAAGCCGAAGTCGCGCGACAAGAGTTCGGCGCCGTCATGCAGGCGCTGGGTGCGCAGGGCCCAGACCCGGTCGAAAACCGTGCCGGTCGCGGCCAGTTCCTGGCGAACGGCGCGCTGGGCGTTGCTGGCGATCGCCACATAGACCGTCACCGCCACCAAGCTCAGGGCCAGGGCGAACAGCCCAGCATAGAGGACGGTGAGCTTGGTCTGAAGGCGCTGGAACATCCTCAATGTCCGGCCGGGGCGCGCAGATCGATCGACACGGCTTCGCGAACGGCGCCGGCGCCGAGGCTGGCGGTCGCCAGGGTTTTCTCGTTCTTCAGGCCGCGCAGGTACGGGTGCCAGACCCGAGCGACAACCGCGCCGGACGGGACGTCCTGGATCGTGACCACGCCGTTGGCGTCGGTCTTGCCGGCGTATTGGGTGTCGACCACGCGGATGAAGCCGACCATCTGGTCGTGGATGTTGCAGCCGATGGCCACGGCGCCGGCCGTGTTCATCTTGGCGGTGCGGTTCTCCTCGTGGCCGTACAGCTTGATCTCGAACTTGTTGCCCGGAGAGAACGAGTAGACGTGGTGGCGAACCTTATCCAGGTTCGGGAACGACACGTCCGCCCCGACCGGGACCACCAGCATGAACGGGCTGAACTGGATGTTCTGCTGGGCCACGCGATAGGGCCAGGGAAACTTGATCGGGCCTTTGGTCGGCTGGCCGTTCGGATAGACGCTGACCACTGCGTCGGGTACGGGCCTGCCGTCGGCGCCGCGCACGGTGACCGTGAAATCTCCGGCCAGCGCGTTTCCGCCCCACAGCGCAACCATGAGAAGTAGTGCCAGCTGTCTCATCAAATTTCTCCTAGCGTGTGCTGGATGAAATGCGCGTTAACGCACTGGCTTGAGTGAGACAGGGGGTGCGACAACAGGTTTGGGTTCCCCGGATTACTTGGAAACCGTCTGTAAAAACTTTGCTGACCACGGTCCGCGCAGTTGGCGGGGGAGTGGGGGCTCGCCGCCAGCTCACTTGGAGGGGGCTATGAAGCGACTTTCGTGTGCGGCGTGCGCCGCATTCCTGCTGGCTGTCTGCGCCTCCGGCGCATGGGCCGGCGACATCGAGATCGGCGGCAAGCTCAAGCTGACCCACGGAGTCAGCGCCCTGGAAGGCGGCGCCGGCGGTGGTCTGGCGACCTGGGCGGTGATCGCGGGGAACGAGACCAATCGCGGCGTCGGCGGCGAGGTCCACGCGACCCATGTCGATGTTTCGGACTACAAGCTGCGCGCCTTCGGCGGCGCGGTGGGCTGGCGCGACCGCGTCGAACTGTCGGTCGCGCGCCAGGAATTCGACACCGGCCCGACCGGCGCCAAGCTGGGCCTGGGCAAGGGCTTCACCTTCAAGCAGACCGTGCTCGGCGCCAAGGTCCGGGTGCTGGGCGACGCGCTCTACACGCAGGACAGCTGGATCCCTCAGGTCAGCGTCGGGGTCCAGTACAAAGACAATGATCAGGACGCCATCGTCCGCGCCGTCGGCGCCAGGAAGGACAGCGGCGTCGACGGGTACGTGGCCGCCACCAAGGTGCTGTTGGACAAGTCGCTGGTGCTGAACGGGACCGTGCGCCTGACCAAGGCCAACCAGACGGGCCTCCTGGGCTTCGGCGGCGACAAGGCGGCTGGCTACAAGCCCCAGTTCGAAGGCTCGGCCGGCTATCTGCTGAGCAAGCGCCTGGTGGTCGGGGCCGAGTACCGGACCAAGCCCAGCAATCTGGGCTTCGCCAAGGAAGACGACTGGATGGATCTGTTCGCCGCCTATGCCGTGACGAGGAACATCTCGGTCACGGCTGCTTATGTGGACCTGGGCGAGATCGCCACCTTCAAGAAACAGCGCGGGCTGTACCTGTCGCTGCAGGCCGGCTTCTAGGGGGAGCGCCGATGAAAAAGATCTTTGTCCCGGCCGCTTTCGCCGCCCTGACCCTGGCCGGCTCGGTCTTCGCCCAGGACGTGGCGACGCCGCCCGGCGAAAAGCCGGTCGAGCCCTACGAGAAGTCGAACGCCAACGCCGACGCCACGCCGATCACCGATCCGTCGGTGTGGAAGGCCTTTCACGGCAAGGAGGGCGTCGACCGCATCGTCGAGACCCTGGTCGAGCGCAATTTCGCCGATCCGCGGATCAAGGACTTCTTCGCCGCCGCCGACAAGGTGCGCCTGAAGCGGACCCTCAAGGAGCAGTTCTGCTACGTCCTGGGCGGCGGGTGCGACTACACCGGCCGCAACATGAGGGACTCACACAAGGACCAGGGGACGACGAACAGGGACATGAACGCCCTGATCGAGAATCTGCAGTTCGCCATGGACAAGGAAGGCGTGCCGTTCCGCGCCCAGAACAAGCTCCTGGCCAAGCTGGCCCCGCAGCAGAAGGACATCGTCGAACGGTAGGTCCGTAAGGGCCTGCCCAGGCTTGTAAAACCCGTCGGTCGCGCGGATATGAGGGCCCCTTGCAGACGAGGCCCGACTGACGTGACCGGCGCAACTCCCGCTACCCTCGATGACGCCCGTGCGGCGCTGGACCGCATCGCCGACCCGGCCAGCGGCCGGGGGCTGGTCGCCGCCGGTCTGGTGCAGGGTCTGGTGGTCCGCAATGGCCGCGCCGGCTTCATGCTGGAGGTTCCGGCCGCCACCGTCGCCTCCTATGCCCCGATCCGCGAGGCCGCCGAGCAGGCCTTGGCCGCCTTGCCGGGGGTCGACACCGCCCAGGTGGTGCTGACCGCCCAGGCGGCGGAGGGCGCGACCCGGGTGCGCAAGGGCGCCAAGGTCACCGAGGATCCGCAGGCCAGGATGGTCCCGCCGCCGGAAGCCGAGAAGCCCGCCCACGTCCGTCACGTGATCGCCGTGGCCTCGGGCAAGGGCGGGGTGGGCAAGTCCACGGTCTCGACCAACTTGGCCGTCGCCTTCGCCAGGATGGGCCTGCGCGTCGGCCTGCTGGACGCCGACATCTACGGTCCCTCGGCCCCCAAGATGATGGGGATCGACGGCGACCCGCTGTTCGAGAACGACAAGCTCCAGCCGCTGGAGGCCCACGGCGTCAAGGTGATGTCGATCGGCTTCATCGTCGACGAGGGCCGGGCGATGATCTGGCGCGGGCCGATGGCCTCGTCGGCCGTGCGCCAGCTGATCCACGACGTGGCCTGGGGCTCGGACGCCGCGCCGCTGGACGTGTTGGTCGTCGACCTGCCGCCGGGCACCGGCGACATCCAGCTGACCCTGGTCCAGAAGCTGCGCATCGACGGCGCGGTGCTGGTCACCACGCCGCAGGAGATCGCCCTGATCGACGCCCGCCGCGCCGCGGCGATGTTCGAGAAGACGGCCACGCCGATCCTGGGCCTGATCGAGAACATGGCCTTCTTCGCCGATCCCTCGAGCGGCGCCCCGATCCCGATCTTCGGCGAGGGCGGCGGCGTGGCTGAGGCCGAGCGGCTGAAGACCCCTCTGCTGGGGCGCGTGCCGATCGAGATCGCCGTCCGCATCGGCGGCGACCAGGGCGTCCCGGCGGTGATCTCCGAGCCGAAGGGCCAGGCGGCGCAGGTGTTCGGCGAAGCGGCCCAGGCCTTGTGGAAGACCATCGGCCGATGACTGCAAAAAGCCCGCCCGGAGCGATCCGGGCGGGCTTCTCGTTTCAGCGGTGCGTCAGCCTCAGAAGCTGAAGCGGGCGCCCGTCGACAGCACGACGGCCGAGCCGGTCACATCGCCGTTCAGGCGGACCACCGAGCTGGTGGCGGTCGTGTCGGTGCGGCTGATCTTGGTGTCGTCGAAGCTGATATAGCTGATCGCGGCGTCGACCTTGATGTTGTCCGTCGCGGCCCAGGTGGCGCCGGCGGCGTACATCATGCGGTCGCCGTCCGGCACGCGGGCCGTGCGGCCGACGTCCGGCGTCGGGGTCGGGTCGTACTGGACGCCGGCCCGCAGCGTCAGACGCGGCGAGGCCTGGAAGTCGACGCCGGCGGCGTAGGTCGTCACGTCCTTGTAGTTCTGGACGCTGGTCGACGAACCGCCCGGGAAGCTGACGCGGATGGCGTCGAACTCGCCCCAGCCGACGCGGCTGACCGACGCGTTCAGCGTCCACTGGTCGTTGACGGCCCAGCGGGCGCCGACATTGGCGATCCAGGGCAGGGTGATCTTGGCCTGGCCGTCGGTCGAGAAGTTGTTGGCCGCCGGGATCGGGGCCAGCAGGCCGCCGACGGTGACCGTGCCGTCCAGCTTCTGGTCGATCTTGCTGCGATAGCTGGCGCCGATCGTCAGGCTCTTGGACGGATGCAGCTGGGCGCCGACCGTGTAGCCATAGGCCCAGCCGTCGCCCTTCAGGGCCTGCGAACCGTCGGGCTGCAGCGGCGAGATGTTCGGCAGGGCGTTGGTCAGCTCGGCGTCGGCGTAGAGCGCGGTCACGCCCACGCCCAGGTCGATCATGTCGTTGACGCGATAGGCGACGACGCCGTCGACATTGATCGTGCGCAGATGCGACTTCAGCGCGTCGTAGCGGGTCCAGCTGTCGGCGTTGTACTCGGTCGTGAAGTTGTACGGCGCAGCGATCGAGACGCCCACCGACAGCTTGTCGTTGATCTTGAAGGCCGCGCCGCCGTTGGGCACGACGCCGTCGTTGATCGGGTCATAGGCGGTGTTGGCGCCGCCGATCGGGGTGGTCAGGCCGGCCGGCGGCACAGGGCGGGTGATCGTCGAACCGTTGTTGGTGACCTTAGAGTTCACCTGGATCAGGTTCAGGCCGAACACGGCTTCGCTGCGGTCGATGCCGGCGATCGCGGCGGGGTTCCACCACAGGCTGCCGACGCCCTTGTCGGCGACTTCGCCGGAGTAGGCGCGACCGGTGCCGCGCACCGATTGTTCCTGCAGGTAGAAGGCCGAAGCGGAGGCCTGGGAAGCGGCGGCGAGCGCCAGCAGAGCGACGCCGGCGGCGAGGCTGGTACGCGAGAGAGACATGGGACTGCGACCTTCTTGGGGAGGAAGAGGCTCGCCGAACACCCGTTTGGGCGCTCGAGGAGCGCCGCGTTTAACGCATCCGTTCAAATAGCGTTGCTATAAATTGTCCCGAACGTGAATTTTGTCGGTTTTGTTAAAGAAGCGGGGCCGTGAAGGCCCCGCATCAATCGTCGTTATGTCAAAACTTGCCCAATTCCTGGCGAAATTGCGGCAATGCTTTACCTAAGGTCAGCCGCCGGCCATCTTCCGGAAGAACTTCTGACCCTGTTCGCCGCCATTGAAGTAGGCCTTCTGGCCATCCTCGGCGGTGATCTTGTCCCAGTTGTCGCGAACTTCTTCGGCCGAAAGGCCGCCTTCGCCCAGATAGACGCCTTCGGTCTCGAAGATGCGCGAGAGGGCGAAGGCGCCCGCGCCGGCGGTGAGGATCGCGCCGGTCGGGGCCTCGTCCGAGCACAGATACACGACGCCGGGCGTCACATATTCCGGGGCCAGCTTGGCCAGCACCTCCGGCGGCATCAGGCCTTCGGTCATGCGGGTCGCCGCGACCGGGCTGATGGCGTTGATCTTGACGTCGTTCTTGGCGCCCTCGAGCTTGAGGGTGTTCATCAGGCCTAGCACCGCCATCTTGGCCGCGCCGTAGTTGCTCTGGCCGAAGTTGCCGTACATGCCCGACGACGAGGTGGTCACGACGATGCGGCCGTAGTTCTGGGCCTTCATGATGTCCCAGACCGCCTTGATCGGCTTGAAGGTGCCGAAGACGTGCACCTGCATGACCAGCTCGAAGTCGGCCAGCTCCATCTTGGTCAGGGTCTTGTCGCGCAGGATGCCGGCGTTGGCGACCAGGATGTCGATGCGGCCCCAGGCGTCCATGGCCTGCTTGACCATGTTGGCCACGCCGGCGTCGTCGGTGACCGACGAGCCGTTGGCGATGGCCTCGCCGCCGAAGGCCTTGATCTCCTCGACGACCTTCTGGGCCGCTTCGGACGAGCCGCCCGAGCCGTCGACGCTGCCGCCCAGGTCGTTGACGACGACCTTGGCCCCGCGCCGCGCCAGCTCCAGGGCGTGCTGTCGGCCGAGGCCCCCGCCGGCGCCCGTCACGATCGCCACCTTGCCGTCGAAGCGGATGTCCGCCATGCCGAAGTCTCCCTCAAACGCGTGTTTGGTTCGCCGGTGTTGTGCGGCGCGGGAGAGGGGAGGTCAAGGGGAGCGATCCTTTGCTCCGCACAGGCGTCTTCGTCCTCACGCGGCTTGCCGCTGAAGTTTCTGGAAAGGGACGCGGAGCGCCGGACAGCGTCCGGAGTGTGAGTTTGCAAGTACCGTTTCGACGAAGCCCGAACGCTCCGCGCGACCGTTATCCGCCAGCGTCCCGGCAGGTGGCCCTGTTCAGGCCTTACCGGGACCCAGGCCCTTCCGTTTCCGGAAGCGCCCGACGGTCGAAGAGGACGGGCTCAAGAGCAAGACACGCCCCTTGGCCTTCGACCACGCCAACGGCGGGCGGGTGAGCCCAGCAAGCTCATCCCCGGACCGTCCGAGTATCCCCCTCGGACCTGTCCCCGCTCGACCACCCCCAGCCGCCGCAACGGTCGCTGGCCATGCGCCCTTTCCTCGCGACGAGGTGGGATGATTGTGGGGCTGTGCTGAACGCGGATCATTCAGCGGCGCGTAAAAGTGGGAAGTGCTTGATTTCTCTGGGCTCGGTCTCGCGAATGCCGGGATGGAACGCCGCCAATCCCCCTCCCTTGGCGAGAGGGGCTCCTGCGTCAGCTCCGCCCTAAGCCTTCTTCTTCGTCATTCCGCCGGCCACCGGCGCCGCCGGCTTGTCGCGCTTCACGCCCGCCTTCTGGCCGGGCTTCATGAACTTGACCAGCACGCGCTGGCCGACCAGCAGCGGGGCGCCGTCGGCGCTGACCACCACCTCGACGACGCGTTCGTCGCTGCGCTGGCTGGGGTCGTCCGAGGCCAGCTTGCGGGCGCCGAAGACGGCGGCGCGGCGCAGGACCTTGCCGACGTAGGTCAGGTCCGGATTGCTCTCGGGCTGGATCTCGACCTCCTGGCCGATCTTCACATTGGGGATGTCGGCCTCGACGATCTCGGCGCGGACGATGCGCTGGGTGTTGGGCTCGAGGTCGAACATGGCGGTGACGTTCAGGGTCGAGGCGCCGGCGCCGGGATTCGCCTGGCGCCGGGCGATGCGGCCGTCGGCCGGAGCGCGGATGATCGTCAGTTCCTGGTTGTACCGGGCCTGGGCGACCTGGGCCGAGGCGACCTGGATCGCGGCCTGCTGGGCGCCGATATTGGCCTGGGCCGAGGCGATCTGGTCGCGGGCGTTGTCCAGGCGCTGGGCGGCCACGAAGTTCGAGGCGGCCAGGTTCTGCAGGCGGTTGTACTCGCGCTGGGCCGTGCGCAACTGCACCTGGAAGAGGGCCAGCTGGGCCTTGGCGGAGGCGAGGCTGGCGGCGGCGGTCTGCGAGGCCAGGCGAACGTCGTCGTCCTCCTGCTTGGCCAGGGGTTGGCCGGTCCTCACGATGTCGCCTTCCTGGACATAGACCTCGCGGACGATGCCCTGGCGGCGCGCGGCCACCTGGATCACGCCGCCCTCGACGTCGGCCTTGCCCTGGGCGATGGCGGCGTAGGGGGAGGGCTCCTCCTGAGCGGCGGCGGCCTCCAGCTTCTTCTTCTTCTCGGCCGCCTGGCCCTTCATGTAGAAGAAGCCGCCGCCCAGCAGGACCGCGAGGACGAGGACGATGTAGAAGGCGGGGCGGCGCAGGAACGCGGGCATTTTCTAAATTCCCCCAGGAAATCAGTGGCTGAGCGGCGCGGGATTGGCGTCGGGCGTTCTCCGCACGTCGTCCAGGATCTTGCCGTCTTCGATATGGATGACGCGGTCGGCATAGGCTTCCAGCCGCGGGTCGTGGGTCACGCAGATCACCGCCGCGCCGCGGTCGGTGGCGGCCGCGCGGAGCAGCTTGATCACCGTCTCGCCGCTCTTGCCGTCGAGGGCCGAGGTCGGCTCGTCGGCGAACAGCAGGTTCGGATTCTTGGCCAGGGCGCGGGCGATGGCGACGCGCTGTTTCTCGCCGCCCGACAGCTCGGACGGGCGCTGGTTGACGCGCGGGCCCAGGCCGACCGACTCCAGCGCCGCCTGGGCGCGGCGGGCGGCCTCGCCCTTGCCCACGCCCTGGTACTTCAGGGCGGTCATCACCTGCTGCTTGGCGGTCAGGGCCGGGAACAGGTTGAAGCCCTGGAAGATGAAGCCGCAGTGGTCGAGGCGGAACTTGTCGATCTTGCCCTTCGAGAGGGCCCACAGGTTGTCGGCCTCCAGCGCCGCCACGTGGCCCTCGTCGGGCTTCAGCAGGCCCGAGAGGGCGGCGACCAAGGTCGACTTGCCCGAGCCGGATGGGCCCATGACCATGGTCACGTCGCCGTGCTTGGCGTCGAAGTTCACGCCCTTGAGCACCTCGATATAGGTGCGGCCGGTCTTGAAGCGCTTGACCAGGCCCTTGGCTTCCAGGGCGGTCTCGCCGCGCTTGTGGCTGTGATCTTGGGACGGATTGGGGCTCATCGCAGCAGGTCCGCCGGCTGGCTGTTCTTGAGGATGCCCAGCGACAGGAAGCCGGAGAGCATGGCGATCACGACCAGGAACACGGCGACGATGCCGATCAGGGTGGGCGGGAAGTACATCGGCACGCCGCCGGCCACGGCGATCAGCGACACCAGCCAGGTCAGCAGGCCCGCCGCCAGCACGCCGACGATGCCGACCCAGAAGGAAAGCTCCATGACGATGTTGCGCAGGTCGCCCATCGACACGCCGAGCGCACGGAGCGAGGCGAACTCCTTGATGTTGGCCATGATCGCGCCGCGCAGGGTCTGCCAGGTTATGATCACGCCGATCAGCAGGCCCAGGAAGGCCGAGAAGCCCAGGATGATGCCGATGATCTGGTCGTCCAGCATGGCGCCGGAATTGGCGTCGGCCAGTTCCTGGCGGGTCCAGGCGCGGAACTTGCCGTCGCCCTTCTTGTTCAGCTGGGCCGCGACGATCTCGGCGCGGGAAGGGTCCTGGATCTCGACCATCAGCGGGCCGACGCGCTGGCCGGTGTCGGCCTCGCCCAGCATCCGCAGGGTGTCGCGCGACATCACCAGGGTCGGCTGGATGATGTTCGGATAGCCCTTGGTGACGACGGCGACGTAGACCGTCTTGCCGTTGTAGAGCGCCTTGTCGCCCTTTTTGACGCCCAGGCGCTTGAGGGCGGTCTCGTCGACCGCGATCGCATAGGGGCGGCGCAGGGCCTCGATCATCGACTGGGTGTAGTCGGTCGGCACGGTCACGTAGCCGGGGATCGCGTCGATCACCGTGACGTTGACGAACTCGCTCTTGCGGGCCGAGCCGCCGGGCTTTCCCTTGCCCTTGGTCTTGGCGCGGGCCTCTTCTTTGGCCTGCTGCTCGGGGGTGAGGATGTTCTGGAAGCGGCCGCCCGAACCGTCCAGCGGCGCCACCTGGGTGACTTCGGGATGGCTGTAGACCAGCGGGATCATGCGGCGCGGCAGGCCCGAGGGACCGCCGAACAGCGCCTTGGCGCCGGGGCCTAGCACCATGATGTCGGCGCGGGCGCGGTCGATCTGGGCGGTGAAGCCCTTGCCGATGCCGACGAAGATGCCGACCTGGGCCAGGATCAGCAGGCCCGAGAAGGCCAGGGCGACGACGGCCGCCATGTAACGACGCCACTCGTAGAGAAGAGTGGCCAAGGCCAACGACATACCGACTCTTGCTCCCCCAAACCGTTGGTTGCAGCAATGACCGACGATCGGCGAACGCCCAAGTTAAATCGGGGTAAGACGCGTTTCCGGGATGAAATCTTCATGCTGGACGGCGAACCTGCTGGCTGGCGGCTCTTTCGGAGGCTAAGCGACGTCTGCAGTGCAGCGATCCGACCCGCCCACAATCCTGCTTCGCGCCGCCGCGGCCCTGGCGCTGACGCTCGCCGCCAGCGCTCCGGCGCGGGCGGACGAGGGCATGTGGACCTTCGACAGGATCCCGGCCGAGCGGATCAAGGCGGCCTACGGCGTGAGCCTAGACCGGGCCTGGCTGGACGCCGCCCAGGCCTCGGCCGTGCGGCTGACCAACGGCTGCTCGGCGGGGCTGGTCAGCGCACAGGGCCTGGCCCTGACCAACGGCCACTGCGTCGCCGACTGCGCCCAGGCGCTGTCGTCGGCCGGTGAGGACTACATCCACGACGGCTTCCTGACCGACGGCCGCGAGGACGAGCGCCGGTGCGCGGGCCTGCAGGCCGAGGTGCTGCTCAACATCATCGACGTCACCGACCAGATCCGGACGGCGGCCCAAGGCAAGACCGGCCGCGACTTCGTGCGGGCCCGCGACGGCGCCCTGGCGGTGGCCGAGCTGGCCGCCTGCGGCCAGGATCAAAGCCTGCGCTGCCAGGCGATCAGCTTCTTCCGCGGCGGCCAGTACAAGGTCTACAAGTATCACCGCTACAACGACGTACGGCTGGTCTTCGCACCCGAGGCGGCGGCGGCGGCGTTCGGCGGCGATCCCGACAACTTCAACTTTCCGCGCTACGCCTTCGATGTCGGCTTCGTGCGGCTGTACGTCGACGACAGGCCGGCCGCGACGCCGGACCATCTGACATGGCGCGAAACGCCGCCCACCGAGGGCGAGCCGACCTTCGTCGTCGGCAATCCGGGCTCGACCGAGCGCCAGCTGACGGTCGCCCAGCTGGAGGCCCAGCGCGACCTCGTCCTGCCGACCCTTCAGCTGCAGCGCGCCGAGCTGCGCGGCCGGCTGATCCAGTTCGGGCAGGAGAGCGCCGAGCACGCCCGCATCGCCAGCCAGGCCCTGGCCTGGGTGCAGAACAGCTACAAGCTGACCCAGGGCAAGCAGGCGGCCTTGACCCGCAAGGCGTTCCTGGACGCCAAGCGGGCCGACGAGGACGCCCTGCGCGCCAAGGTCGCCGCCGACCCCAGGCTGGCCGACGTCTCGGGCGCCTGGGATCGGATCGCGGCCGCCCAGCCCGCCGCCGCCGAGCTCTTCCTGCCGTGGCGGATGCTGGAGAGCGGCGCGGGCGGAGGCTCCGAGCTCTACTACTATGCGCGGCTGCTGGTGCGGGCCGCCGTGGAGCGCGAGAAGCCGGAGGCCGAGCGCCTGCCGGAATACGCCGACGCCCGCCTGCCGCTGATCGCGCGCAAGCTGGCCGACGGTCCGCCAGCCGAGCCTGAGCTTGAGCGGCTCTATCTGGAGCACTGGCTGCTCAAGACCCGCGAGGCCCTGACCGTCGACGCGCCGCAGGTCCGGGCGCTGCTGGGCCGCGAGAGCCCCGAGCAGGTCGCCGAAGACCTGGCCAGGAGCGGGCTGTCCGATCCCGAGGTCCGGATGACGCTCTGGAAGGGCGGTCTGAAGGCGATCCAGGCGTCGGACGATCCGCTGGTCCGCTTCGTGCTGCGCACCGACGTGGCGGCCCGCGATCTCCGGGCGGCCTATGAGGCTCGGGTCTCGGGGCCGGTCGACATCGCCGCCGAGCAGATCGCCCGGGCCCGCTTCGCCGTGATGGGCGAAAGCGCCTATCCGGACGCGACGTTCTCGCTGCGCCTGTCCTACGGCAGGGTGGCGGGCTGGGAAGAGCCGGGCAGGGCGGTCGCGGCGACGACCGCGTTCGCCGGCCTCTATGATCGGGCGACCGGCGCCGAGCCCTTCGCTCTCGCGCCGCGTTGGCTGGACGCCAAGGACCGGCTGAAGCTCGGCGCGGTCTTCGACTTCGTCAGCAGCAACGACATCGTCGGCGGCAATTCCGGGTCGCCTGTGCTGGACGCCAAGGGCCGGCTGATCGGCGTGGCGTTCGACGGCAACCTGCCCTCGCTGGGCGGGGCCTATGGCTACGACGGGACGCGGAACCGGACGATCTCGGTCTCGGCCGTCGCCATTCTCGAGGCCTTGAAGACGGTCTATGGCCGCGACGCCCTGGCCGACGAGCTGACCAAGCGCTGAGCCTTCGTTTCATGCGCGCAACACGCGGAAAGCTGGAACAGTCTTAGCTGGATCTCTCCCGCGCCGGCCTTTCGGCGCCTTCAACCAAGGGAGAGCGATATGAGCGTTACGAGCCTCACGTCCTCTACAAGCCTGACGCAGCTGCGTCAGCTCCAGCAGGCGGCGATGTTCAAGACCGCCGACGCTGACGGCGATGGTCAGCTGTCGCAGAGCGAATTCTCGTCCATCGGGCAAAATGTGCAGGGCTCGGGCGGCCACAAGGGTCCGCCGCCCATGCGTGGCGGCGGCGGGCCGGGCGGAAATTTCGCCGGCGACACGCTGTCGGCGCTGCTCTCGACCCAGTCGGTCGACGACGTCGCCAGTTCGGTGATGTCGGCGGGCGACAGCGACGGCGACGGCCTGATGTCGACCAGCGAGCTCTCGTCGGCCCTGTCGGCCAAAGCGCCTGCGGACGCGCCGGCCGACGCCAGCGACCGGATGGCTTCGGACATCATGTCGGCCCTCGACACGGACGGCGATGGCAGCCTGTCGACCCAGGAGATCTCGACCGCCATCTCCAACGCCGCGTCAGACAGCGCGTCGACCCAGGCGATGCGCGGTCCCCCGCCGGGCCCCCCGCCGGGCGGCGGGGCCAGCGGCTCGTCAAGCTCCAGCGGCGTGTTCGAGAGCCTGGACGCCAACCAGGACGGCGTCGTCTCGGCCGACGAACTGGCCGCCGCCAACGGCGGCGACGACGCGGAAGCCAGCAGCGCTGCTTCCGACCTGGTCAAGGCTGCGGACCAGGACGGCGATGGCTCGCTGAGCGGCGGCGAGTTCTACGCCATGCTCGACCAGGGCAAGGAGGCCGCCGGCGCCGCCGACTCGGCCTCGTCGCTGGCCAGCCTGATGTCGGGCTCCACGGCCGCGGCCGACCTGATGCAGAAGCTGTTGGCGCAGCTGGACACGGCGCTCACCGCCTCGTCCTCGTCCGGCGCGGCGAGCAGCGGGGCCGGCGTGACGGCGTAGGCTGACTTCGCCATCCCGGCGGGGCCAGTTCATGTCTGCGCCGGGATGGCGGGTTCGCCGGTAATAAGCTTCTGACTTAGGCGTCGATCGCCTTCGTTAAGCATTCCTTACGCAAGGCGCTTGCGTGCGACGGCTGACTTGGTGTCATTCTTCGCCCTTGGTCGGCGTCGCGGGGGCGTCGCCTCTTTGTAAGGTCTTCGTCTTGATGTTCCGTCCCGAGAACGTCCAGGCCCTGGCGGGTCTGGCGCTCACTTTGGGCCTCTGCTGGCTCGTTTCCGAGAATCGCAAGCGATTCCCGTGGGTTCTGGCGATCGCCGCCCTGATCGTCCAGGTCCTGCTGGTGCTGGTCCTGTTCGGCCTGCCGCAGGCTCAGCAGCTGATGCGCGGCGTCAACGGCGCGGTCGAGGGCCTGGGCAGCTCGACTCAGGCCGGCACCGCCTTCGTGTTCGGCTTCCTGGCCGGCGGCGATCAGCCTTATCCGGTCAGCAATCCGGGCGCCGGCTTCATCTTCGCCTTCCGCGTCATGCCGGTGATCCTGGTGGTCTGCGCCCTGTCGGCGCTGCTGTGGCACTGGCGGATCCTGAAGTGGCTGGCCCAGGGCTTCGGCTTCCTGTTCCAGAAGACGCTGGGCCTGCGCGGCCCGCCGGCCCTGGCCACCGCCGCCACCATCTTCATGGGCCAGATCGAAGGCCCGATCTTCATCCGCGCCTATCTCGACAAGCTGTCGCGCTCGGAGCTCTTCATGCTGATCGCGGTCGGCATGGCCTGCGTGTCCGGCTCGACCATGGTCGCCTACGCCACCATCCTGCACGACGTGCTGCCCAACGCCGCCGCCCACGTGCTGACCGCCTCGATCATTTCGGCCCCGGCCGGGGTGCTGCTGGCCCGCATCATCGTGCCGTCCGATCCGATGGAGAAGGGCGGCGACCTGGACCTGGCCGCCGAGGACAAGACCTACGGCAGCTCGATCGACGCGGTGATGAAGGGCACCACGGACGGCCTGCAGATCGCGCTGAACGTCGGCGCCACCCTGATCGTCTTCGTGGCCCTGGCCACCATGGTCGACAAGATCCTGGGCGCCTTTCCCCCCGTGGGAGGAGAACCGCTGAGCATCGCGCGCGGCCTGGGCGTGATCTTCTCGCCCCTGGCCTGGTCGATGGGCGTGCCCTGGAAGGAAGCCGGCACGGCCGGCGGCCTGCTGGGCGTGAAGCTGATCCTCACCGAGTTCACCGCCTTCATCCAGCTGGCCAAGGTGGGCGGCGCGGCGCTGGACGAGCGCACCCGCATGATCATGACCTATGCGCTGTGCGGCTTCGCCAACATCGGCTCGGTCGGCATGAACGTGGCCGGCTTCTCGGTCCTGGTCCCGCAACGCCGCGCCGAGGTGCTGAGCCTGGTGTGGAAGGCGATGATGGCCGGCTTCCTGGCGACCTGCCTGACCGGCTCGCTGATCGGCCTGATGCCCCGGGCGCTGTTCGGGTTGTAAGCCCCGCTTCCGTTCCGCTGGGGAATGAGATCATCCTCCCGGTCACAAGCCGGGAGGACACGCATGAAACTCTACGACAGCCGCCGCGCGCCCAATCCTCGCCGGGTTCGCTGGTTCATGGCCGAGAAGGGGATCGAGGACGTCGAGATCGTCGACATCGACATCTTCGGCGGCCAGCATCGCCAGCCGGACTACCTGGCCAAGGCGGGCCTGCCCAATGTGCCGGCGCTGGAGATCGACGACACGACCACCATCACCGAGTCGGTGGCGATCTGCCGCTATTTGGAAAGCGTCTATCCCGAGCCGAACCTGTTCGGCCGCGACCCGCGCGAGACGGCGGTGATCGAGATGTGGACGCGCCGGGCCGAGATGCTGCTGTCGACGCCGCTGATGATGGCCGTGCGCCATGGCCACCCGGCGCTGGCCGCGATCGAGACCCAGATCCCCGAGGTCGCCGAGAGCAACCGCAAGGCCGCCGAGCGGGCGCTGAAGGTCTTCGACCGCCGCCTGTGCGACAGCGAATTCATCGCCGACCGCCTGACCATCGCCGACATCCTGGCCGTCACGGGCCTGGACTTTGCCCGCATGGTCCGCTTCCGGCCCGACGCCGAGCTCACTCACGTGAACCGCTGGTTGAAGGCGATGATGGAGCGGCCGGCCGCGAAGGCGCGGGTTTAGTGGGGAGGCTCGGTGCGGCCGTCCTCGCCCTTCGACAGGCTCAGGGTGAGGACGATTGTTAGGGCCGTTCAATAGAAAACCTCATCCTGAGCTTGTCGAAGGACGAGGTTTTCGGCTCCTCACCGCGCGCGGATCTTCTTGATCACGCCCGAGAAGTTCAGCATCGGCCCTGTCCCGGTCGAGATCAGGCCGCGGATGAACAGCAGCGAGCCGCCCGCCTTGACCACCTCGCCGGTCGAGGTGACCAGGTCGCCGGGCCTGGCCGGGCCGATGAACTCGCCGTTCAGGCTGACGGTCACCGCGCGGCTGTCGGCCAAAGCCTTCCAGCCGATCGCGAACAGGGAATAATCGGCGAAGGTCATCATGCAGCCACCATGCATGAAGCCGCCGCCGTTCATGTGCTTCTTCTCGGCGCGGAAGGCGGCGGTGACGCGGCCCTCGGCGTCCTCCTGGAAATAGAAGGGGCCGGACTGGTCTTCGAACGGATCCATGCCCTGCCAGGTGCGCCAGCCAGCCCATTCGCCGGTCTCGATCAAGCGCGGGCCGCTCCAGATGTCGTTGCCGCCGTCCATCGTCCATCCCCTGTTGCTTGTTCTTATCAATGTTCAGTTAGAAGGGGGCGGCCCGCCGCGCAAGCCGCTGGGCTCGCCTCTGTTGACAATCCGTGGCAAGGGAGCGCCCATGACCACCCCGATCCAAGACACCATCCTGTCCCAGCTTGCGGCGCTGCCCGAGGGCAAGTCGATCGATCCGATGAACGTCGCCAAGGCGATCCAGCCCGAGCGCTGGCAGCAGCAGCTGGGCCACGTGCGCACCAACGCCATTGAGCTGGCGCGTGAGGGCAAGGTCGTGATCCTGCGCCACAACAAGCCGACCAATCCCGAGAAGTTCCGGGGCGTCTACCGCATCCGCCTGCGGATGGAAGGCGACCCGACCAGCTTTGAAGATCAAGTCGGCGACGAAGCGCCTGAGGCCGAGATCGACGGCGACGAGGGCTAGTCACGCTTGGCGCCGGCGGTCGCGATCCTAAATTCCCGCTGATGCCGCTCGACACGCTCCTCTCCGACATCGCCGCCTGCCGGGCGTGCGCGCCGTACCTGCCGCACAGTCCCAGGCCGGTGGTGCGGGTGCGCGAGGAGACGAAGATCCTGATCGCCGGCCAGGCGCCAGGCAGGATCGTCCACGAGACCGGCCTGCCGTTCAACGACCGCTCGGGCGATCGCCTGCGCCAGTGGATGGGGATCGACCGCGAGACCTTCTACGGCCGGCCCGAGATCGGCGTGGCGGCCATGGCCTTCTGCTTTCCGGGAACCAATCCCAAGGGCGGCGACTATCCGCCGCCGCCGCGCTGCGCGGCGATTTGGCGGGCGTCGCTTCTGGCCCAACTGCCCAGGGTCGAGCTGACCCTTCTGGTCGGCAGCTATGCGCAAGACTGGGCGCTGCCGGGGCGGACCAGCAAGACCATGACCGAGACCATCGCCCGCTGGCGCGAGTTCGGACCGGAGGTTCTGGTGCTGCCGCACCCCTCGTGGCGCAACACCGCCTGGCTGAAGCGCAATCCGTGGTTCGAGGAAGAGGTCGCGCCCTATCTTCGCCGGCGTGTCGCGGACATTCTGGCGACATGAACCGCCGCGCCCTGATCCTGACCGCGTCCGCCGCCGGCTTGGCCGCCTGCACGCCGCTGACCCAGCGGCCGGACCTGGCGGCCCTGGGCTTTCGCGGTCCACGGATCACCGACGACGCCTTCGTCAGCTTCGACGGGACCAGGCTGGGCCTGATGCGCTGGCTGCCGGCGCAGGATCCGGACTGGGTCGTGGTCGGCCTGCACGGCATGAACGACTATTCGAACGCCTATCACCTTGCGGCCGCCTGGTGGGCGGGGCGGGGGATCGCCACCTACGCCCTGGACATCCGGGGCTTTGGCCGTTCGCCCGCGCGCGGGGTCTGGGCGCCGACCGACCTCGTGCTCGACGATGTCCGGGCGCTGGTCGCGGCCGTGCGCGAGCTCTACCCGAACGCCAAGATCGCCCTGGCCGGGATCAGCATGGGCGGCGCGCTGGCGATCGCGGCCATGGCCTCGGCCCATCCGCCGCCGGTCGACAAGCTGATGCTGTTCGCCCCCGCCGTCTGGGGCTGGTCGAACCAGCCGCTGCCCAATCGCCTGAGCCTGTGGATCACCGCCCACGCCACGGGCGGCTGGGTGGTCAAGCCGCCGGACTGGCTGGTCAAGGACATCATGGCCAGCGACAACGTCGACGAGCTGCGCCGCATGGGCCGCGATCCGCTGATGATCTGGGGCGCGCGGTCCGACACGATCTACGGCCTGGTGGGCTTGATGGAGCGGGCCTGGAAGTCGCCCGGCGGCGTCGATGTCCCGACCGCCTGGTTCTACGGCGCCAACGACCACGTCATCCCGCGCGAGCCGACCGTCGAGGCCGTGGGTCGCCTGAAGCCAGGCGCGAGGACCGCCTACTACGCCAAGGGCTATCACCTGCTGCTGGTCGACCGGCAAGCCGCGAACGTCTGGGGCGACGCCGAGGCCTTCCTGCGCGACGCGCCCGGACCCTGGCCGCCCTCCGGCGCGCCGCCAATCCCGGCCAGCGTTGCGGCCATGACAGCGTTGGACCCGCCCAAGCCCAGGAAACGCAAGTCGTCGCAGCGTCAAAGCGCGGGCTTGTGAGGTGCGGAAAGGGGGCGTACACCCCCGCCAGATTCATTCTGGCTATGGCGAGACCGGCAGCATGACCTTGTTCGATTCCCCCGATTTCGAGGGACACGAAGGCGTACACGCTTTCTTCGACGAAAAAACTGGTCTGAAGTCGATTATCGCGATCCATTCGACCGCCCGCGGCCCGGCCGCTGGCGGCTGCCGCATGTGGGACTATTCCAGCGCCGATGCGGCCCTGACCGACGCTCTGCGCCTGTCGCGCGGCATGTCGTACAAGAACGCCATGGCCGACCTGGACTTCGGCGGCGGCAAGGCCGTGATCATCGGCGATAGCCGCAGCCAGAAGACGCCGGAACTGTTCGAGGCCTTCGGTCGCGCGGTCGACAGCCTGGGCGGCCAGTACTGGACGGCCGAGGACGTCGGCGTCTCGCCGGCCGATCTGACCGCCACTCGCCGCACGACCCGCTTTGTGGCCGGCCTGGAGGGCCACGCCGCCGCCTCGGGCGATCCGTCGCCGGTCACCGCCGAGGGCGTGTTCCGCGGCGTGCGCCTGTGCGTTGAGCGGGCCCTGAACCGCGATCTCGCCGGCGTCCATGTCGCCATCCAGGGCGTCGGCCACGTCGGCGCCTATCTGGCCGAGAAGCTGCACGCCGCCGGCGCGGTCCTGACCATCGCCGACGTCAACCAGCAGGCGCTGAGCGAGGTGGCCGCCAGGACCGGGGCGACGATCGTTCCGGCCGACGCCATCTTCGACGTCGAGGCCGATGTGTTCGCCCCCTGCGCCCTGGGCGGCGCGATCTCGGCGACGACCCTGCCGCGGCTGAAGGTCAAGGTGATCGCCGGCGGGGCCAATAACCAGCTGGCCGACGCCATGATCGGCCAGACCGTGTTCGATCGCGGCATCCTCTATGCCCCCGACTATGTCATCAACGGCGGCGGAATCATCAACGTGGCGGCCGAGATCCGGGCCTTGGAGGCCAGCGGCGCGTTCGACGGCGGCTGGGTGGCTGGCAAGCTGGACCGCCTGGCCCAGACCCTGGCCGAGGTCATCGACCAGTCGATCGCCGAGAAGCGTCCGGCCAATCTGGTCGCCGACGAGATCGCCCGCGCCCGCATTGCGGCGGCGCGCGGCTAAACCGCGACCTTGCGCGTTCTTCCGGGGGACCATCCTCGGGAGAGCGCCATGTCGCATTTCGACGAACTGAAGGAGCAGCTGGAACAGGCTGTCGCGGCTCAGGACTTCGAGACGGCCGCCAGGCTGCGCGTCGAGATCGAGGGCGTCCAGCGCAGCGCGCTGGTGCGCGGCGTCGATGCGCCGCCTCAGGCGTCGTACTTCCAGCGCCAGGTTCCGGGCCGGATGGGCCTGGGCACGGACCAGCCGGTTCCCAAGCGCCCCGAGGGCTGGGTCCCGCCGAAGAAGCCCGATCCGATGACGGCCAACCACTCGCGCGGCGGCCGACGCAGCAAGGGCTAGGCGGCCCGATTTCGGCCGCTGATCGCCGCGCCGGCGTCCTTGTCCAGCGCCAGATAGACGGGCAGGGCTAAGAGGGTCACCAGGCCGATGGCTACGAACGGCAGGGTGAAGCGGTCGGGCGTCAGCGCGCCGCCGGCTCCGCGCGCCAGGTGGAGCATCATGCCGCCGAAGCTCACGCCCAGGGCCAGGCCGACCTGCTGGGTCACGGCCGACAGGGTCGAGGCGGCGGCGGTCGAGGTGTCGGGCACGTCGGCATAGGCGATGGTGTTGGCGGCGATGAACTGGTTCGAGCGACAGAACCCGCCCAGGGTCAGGATCCCCATCATCAGCCACATCGGCGTCGTCGGGGCGAAGAAGCCGGGCGCGGCGGTGAACAGGGCCGTCAGGCTGACGAACACCGTCAGTGCGGTGCGAAAGCCGAAGCGTTTCAAGCCCGCCGCCGCGAAGGGCCGGGCGACCAGCACGCCGACCCCGGTGGTCAGGGTGACGAAGCTGGCCTTCAGCGGGCTCCAGCCTAAGGCGACTTGAAGCAGCAGCGGCATCAGGAACGGGCTGGCCCCGATGCCCAGGCGCACCAGCGTCCCGCCCAGCAGGCTGGCGCGATAGGTCGGATAGCGCAGCAGGCTAAGGTCCAGGATCGGGCGGCCCGTGCGCTTGCAGATCCGCAGGTAGACCAGGCCGCAGACCAGCGACAGCACCAGTAGGCCGACCTGGGCCCAGGGCGGCAGGAGGTCGACGCCCGAGGTCTCGGCCACGACGACCAGGCCGCTGATCGCCAGGGCGGACAGGGCGAAGCCGGGCGTGTCGAAGCGGCCCAGGTCGCGGTTCGGCTGGGTCCGGGGCACGAAGCGCATCACCGCGGCCGTGCCGAGCGCGCCGATCGGCAGGTTGATGTAGAAGATCCACGGCCAGTCGGCCACGCTGAGCACAAGGCCGGCGATCGGCGGCCCGATCAGCGGGCCCACCAGGGCCGGCATGGTGAACCAGCCCATGGCGGTCAGCAGCTTCTCCTTGGGCGTGGCCCCGACCACGATCAGACGCGCCACCGGCGTCATCATCGCCCCGCCCAGGCCCTGGGCGATCCGCGCAGCCACCAGGCCTTCCAGGTCGCGCGACAGGCCGCACAGGGCCGAGCCCAGCAGGAAGACGGTCATGGCCGATAGGAACACCCGCCGCGCCCCGAACCGTTCGGCCGCCCAGCCGCTGGCAGGGGTGAACACCGCCAGGGCCAGGATGTAGGAGGTCAAGGCCAGCTTCAGGTGGATCGGGTCCACCGCGAAGGCGCGCGACAGGGTGGGCAGGGCGGTGGAGAGGGCGGTGGAGTCGATGAACTCCATCAGTAGGGCGCTGGCCACCGCGATCGAGACCAGGCGGGCCTGGAAGGGCAGGGCGGACTCGGAGGGGGTCTCAGGCACGAAGGCGCTTTACGCCCGCGCGACGTGGCGGTCTAGCGGCCGCGCACCGAGACGGTGACGCCGACGACCGTGTCCTTGTCGGAATAGTCGATGGCGTTCAATTTCCGGCGCGTGGCCGTCAGCGAGACCTGGCGATTGTCCTTGCGCCAGCCCAAGCCGATCTGGCGGCTGCCGAAGCGGGCCACGCGCTCCTCGCTGTAGCCGGCGTTGCGCCAGCCGCCAAAGGTGTCGCGGATCAGGTTCAGGCCGTAGGCCTTGCCCGAGCTGGCGGCGAACAGCATCCAGCGGCCGCGGCGCAGGTCCTCGGCCGAGGTCCGGGTCTTGGACATCAGGTTCGTGGCGTTCAGCGTCAGGCGGCGCACCGCGCTGGATTGCAGGCCCATGGGGGTGAAGGCCAGCGGCTGGTCGTTGACCTCGACCTTCAGCACCTTGCCGTAGGGCCGGATCGGATGGCCCTTGGTCAGGGCCAGCACGGGCGCTCGGCGAGGGGCGGGGGCTTCGGCCAGGATGCGGGCGGTCGGACGCGCGGGCTCGGCCTTGGCCGGCGTCGGGGCAGGCGCAGCCTGCGCGGCGCCGATCTGCGAGGCGTGGGGCGGCGACGTCGGCGCACCGGACAAGCCGGTCTCGTCAAGCCCGCCTGCAAGCGCCACGGTGGCGGTCGCCGGCGCGGCGTAGACCTCGACCGCGGACGCGCGCGAGCGCTCGCCGCCGTAGCGCGCCGTGGCGATCGGGGCGTCGGGATCGTCGACATGGGTCGGAACCGAGGAGGCCGATGTCGAAGGGACCGGACGCGCGGCGTCCGGGCCGCCGGCCAGGGTCAGGGTCTGATCGAATTCCTCGGGGACATGAGTCGACAGCGCCGTCGCGGTTCCCACCACCGCGACGCCGGCCATCGCCAGCAGACAGACGAGCGCGACCCGGCGCATGCTCGCTCAGCTCCCCGTTATCCCCGGAGCTTAAGTTAACGGTCCCTTATCGGCCTGTATAGAGCGCTCGCCTGACAACCGAACCGCGAGCAGGCCAGGCCAGCCGCCAGGGCTCAATGGCCCGGTTTCGGCTCGAACGTGCGTTTTTCCTTGAGCTTCACGCACTGTTCGGCGGGCTTCTGCCCGTGCTGGGCCTTGGGCTCCGCCTTCGGGAAGCAGAAATTGGTCATCGGGTCTTGGTGCTGAAAGCCGCTGGTCATGGCTTTTTCCTCCCGCAAGCTTTTGAGCCTATCACGCCGCGCGATCGATTTCGTCGACCAAACGCACGTCCACGGAGACGTGAAGTCGCGAGGACCCCGGATCGCCGATGATCGCGCCCGACACGGGTAACGCTTGAGCCGGCGTCCGGGTGGCGGCCACGCGGATCAAGTCAGGCGACTCGGCCAGGCCGTTGGTCGGGTCGAACTCCAGCCAGCCCAGGTCCGGCAGGAAGACCTCGCACCAGGCGTGGGTCGCGCCCGCGCCTCGGATCGTGGTTCCAGGCGAATGGATGTACCCCGTCGCGAACAGGGCCGCGTAGCCCAGGCGGCGCAGGCCCTCGACCATCAGCCAGGCCAGGTCGCGGCAGGCGCCGCTGCGCTTCTGCAAGGTCTCGACCGGGGTCTGCACCCCTTCCTCGTGGCGCGTGCAATAGCCGAACTGGCTATGGATCAGTTCGTTGATCCGCAGCAGGAAGGCCAGGGCCGGTTCGTCCTTGTGCGCCGTCAGGCCGCGCAGCCAGCGCAGCAGCACCGCGTCGGGATCGTCGGTGACCGGCGCGATGAACGGCTCCAGCGTCGCCCGGTCTTCGCGGGAATAGACGATCGGCATCAAGGTGTCGGGATTCTCGATCCGCTGGGGGACCAGCGGGGCGGGATAGCGGTCGATGACCAGTTCGCTGGCCACACGCATGGCGTCCGACTGGCCGTCCGGCTGGAAGATGCAGACGCAGTTTCCGTTGGCGTCGTAGCTCCAGCGCGTGCCGCCGGGCGGAAACAGGCGCAAGCTGGCCTGGACGATACGCAGGGCATGGCTGTCGCGCGGCCGGATCAGCAGCCGCTGCGGTCCGAACCGCACCGGCCGTTCATAGTAGTACCGGGTCTCGTGAAGAATCCGCAGCCTTCCCATGCCGGAGCCTCAACGCGCCGGCATGGCCCAGGTTCCGCCGCGGCGTCAGCCCCGGAAGCCGGCCTCGGCGAACGCCAGCATCCGCTCCAGCAGCGCCACGACGTCGGACTCGCTGGTCTGGCCTTCGGACAGCACGTTCAGGCGGTCGAACTCGGCGAAGCGGTTGTTGTGCAGCATGCCCAGGGTGAAGTGCAGCCGCCAGTAGACGTCCTCCGGCGACAGGTCCGGGCGGGCGCGCAGCAGGGCGTCGGAGAAGCGGCGCAGGTGCGAGACGTCGGTCTTCAGCACATTGCGGATCTCGTCGGTGCCCTCGCTGCGGGCGCGGATCAGGAACTGCAGCGAGATGCGACGTTCGTGATCGGGCGCCAGCCAGCGCAGGGGCGGGGTCAGCAGGGCGGCCAGGATCTCGCGCACAGGCGGCGCGCCGCCGTTCCGGTCGTTGGCCTCATGCAGCATCTTGGCCCGCTCGCGGTTGAGCTCGGCCGTGCGACGCTTGAAGATCTCGAACAGCAACGCGTCCTTGGACCCGAAGTGATAGTTCACCGAGGCCAGGTTCACCCCGGCGGCGGCGGTGATGTCGCGCACCGAGACGTTCTGGAAGCCGTGCAGCGCGA
>CBIHOB010000062.1:0-25839 GCA_966211605.1 uncultured Caulobacter sp. | reverse complement strand
TTAGCCCATTGCTAGACGGATGCCATCTTCCTTGCCGGCCGAGCTTTCCATGAGGGGTGGGCGTACTCTGGACAGCTCACCATGGTC
Organism: uncultured Caulobacter sp.; assembly: GCA_966211605.1. GTDB lineage: Bacteria > Pseudomonadota > Alphaproteobacteria > Caulobacterales > Caulobacteraceae > Caulobacter. Next base: position 25,752 of record CBIHOB010000062.1, on the reverse strand, counting down.
GAGCGAGTAGACGACGTCGGCCTGCATCCACGCCTCGGGCCGGTGCGAGATGAGCAGAAGGCTCGCGCCACTGGCCCTCAGGTTGGAAAGCACGCGTTCCTCCGTCGCCAAATCCAAGGCTGAGGTCGCTTCGTCCATGACGACCAGCCGGGGGCCTCCGAGGATTGCCCGGGCGATCAGCAGGCGCTGCTTTTGCCCGCCCGAAAGACCACCGACGGCATCTCCGATCTTGGTGTCCAAGCCCATCGGCATGGCCATCACAAACTCGCGGGCCTGCGCCAGGTCGAGCGCCCTCAGAATGTCGTCGTCGCTGACATTTTTACGCATCAGGCAAATATTGTCGCGTACGCTTGCGGAAATAAGGACGTCTCCCTGAAGGACCGAAGCCAGACCTGACATAGGGTAGGCTGGAGGCTCGCCATCGATTAGGATCGCGCCACGGTCTGGCCGACGTCCCGCCGCTATGATCCGCGCGAGCGTGGATTTTCCCGAGCCAGAGGCGCCGATCAGCGCGACAACCTGGCCAGGCTCGATCGTCAGATTGACGCCACGCAAGGTGTCTGCCGTTGCGCCGGGATACCGGAAGCAAACATCCCGGAACTCCGCGCGCCCCTTGCACATTCGGCGCGACGGTCCGATGCGGGCCTGATCCTCCATAATCTCACGAGATTGCAAGGCATGCATCTCGGCGAGCTTTAGGCGCGTCAACCCGCCGCTCAGCCCGTCCAGCGAACGCGACAGCAGATCCTTGTAGACACCAGCAGCGACGAAACCTCCGACCGTATAGACACCACTCTTCATGAGGACGGCGCCGATCGCTAGAAAACATAGGGTCTCGACGACTCCGAGGGCGGCTAAGATCGTCGACTTCGAGGCCTGCAGCCGTTGAGCTTGACCCAAGGCGTGCGTGGCGTCCCTGGCGAGGCGCATGTAGCGCAAAGCGCCGCGCCTTGCATCGCCCTGGCGGGCCACCATTGGAGCGCGGGCGGTGACCTCCAGTGCGAAACTATCTCGAATGTTGGCCTTGGCGAACGCGGCTGAGTAGCTGGCCGATTGACGATGATCGAACAGGCGGTCGAGCGTGAATCTGACCGCGGTCAAGACCAGGCCTGGCACAACTAGCCAAGGCGAGAAGAAAAGCAGCGCCATCGCACCAACCACGAGGTTGATCGCCACGCCGCCCAACAGCGACAATAGTTCTGCGAAGGTCTGGATTACGCGGTCGCCCGAGGCCAGGGCCGTGAAGATCGCCCGGTGCGAAATGTCGTCAAACCAGCCGTCGTCCTTGTAGGTAAGCGAATTGAAAGCACGCTTTGCGGCGCGCGTGGTGACGTCGTTGACCAAAGTGTTGGACAGCAGCGTCGACACAAGGCCGGCCATCGCGCTCAGAACCGAGATAGCGACCAGGCCCAGGCCCAGCCTCTCGAAGAGTCCGGCCGTCTGCCCGACATCAACGCGGTCGATCAGCTTCATCGAGAAAATGGGTGCTGAAAGCGTGAGCCCCTGAGAAATGGCGGCGATCGCCAATACCATCAGGGCGCGACGACGTGTCCGTCGCGCACGGAGCTCCGCAGCGATCACCCGCAGCATTGCCTGTAAGGTTCGGGGCGACCAGGGCGCTCGATTGCGCGCCCCCGATGGCGAGGCTGGAGGGGTAACCGTCACCCCATATCCAGTGACCCGATCAGCCAGTTCCGACCATGCCGTGTGCTGCCAGCCATACTCAGGATAGTAGCACTCGAATATTGCGCCGCGGCGCGCGATCACAACGATATAGTGCCCGCCTTCCAGCAGAACTATTCCAGGACAGGGCAGGTCGTCGGGCTTTTTCCGGTGACCCACAGCTTCGGCGCCAAACCCCCAGTCTCGCAAGATGTCGCGCACCTGGCGCAGGGTCGCCCCACGGATGCCTCCGCTGGCGCGACTCTTGATAGAAGATAGATCGGCTTCGACGCCAAAAACGCCACACAGAGCGCTAACGCAGATATAGCCGCAGTCGGCGGTGCGGCTCTGCAGAGCCAGGACCGGCCGGAAGGGCGGAGGGCGCATCCTGATCCGCGAACGCGGCGCGCCTGCGGTCCGTGACCGGATCGCGGCGGCCAGCAGAAGATTTGACCACTCCGCCCAGGACACTACATCGGACTCTGGCAAACAATAGTGTTCTTGGTGCGCGTGCAGTCACCCGAGTTGCTGCACCACGATGAGTTAGTCCCGCTGCATCGGCTCGTATTGCTACAGCTTTCATTTGTAGTCCGGCTAGGAACGGGGTCGTCCCATCCCCCGCCCGCCAGTCGTGAAGTCTCAGACGCTTCCAAGTGCGACAGCGCTTCATCGGCCAAAATAACCTGGCCCAGTGCGCCAATTTCAATCTGATCAGCCCTTAATCGTGACAATGGTCCCTCCATGTTTGACATGCACGAAACTGTGCTGGATGAGGCGGGATTAGTGAGCCATGCCCTGCAATGGGCAGCCCAGCGTATCGAGATCCAGGGTCTCGACTCCGCGAATCCACGTCCTGAACTTGTCTTGGAAGATTTCGATGCTGCCATCGGCCTTCAGTCGACCGATGTCATTGCGCTCATCGTACAGCGCGACCGTACACTTGCCGATCCGACCGTTGGCCCGGACCAGTAGCGAGTTAGGCTTGGCGGCGTAGCAGATGTAAGGGGCGCCCGCGGCAATATCCGAGGCGCGTTGACCGCCGGCGGACTCGCCTGAGAGCTTCTGCTCCAAGAGGGCGTCATCCCTTTCTTCCTGTGCGGCGACCTGCGGCGAAGCGATGCCCGCCGCCGTAGCGAAAGTGGCCCTCAAAGGTCCTTCAATCGCCTTCAACTCCCCGATACGGACCGGATTAAGAACGGTTTTGCCACCCTCGCCGCCCATGTCGCGAACGTGTTCAAAATCGAGCCTGAACCGATCATCGGCCCCAAACTCTCGACCGAGCTCCGCCATCAACTCGGGCAGCGTCTTTATGTTGTCGCGACGGACATGGATCCGAAGCAGGATTTCGCAAGGATGGCTGGTTTTTCTGATCGCAAGCAAATTTGACCAAATGCGCTCGAAGCTGCCACGGCCGTCCGCGAAACGGCGCACCGCGTCGTGCGTCCCTTTCCAGCCATCCAGCGTGATTTGGTAGAAATCCTGCTGACATTCGACCAGGTCCTCGAACGTCTGCTTGTCGAGAAGATAGCCGTTGGTCGTCAGGCCGCCGCGAAACTGCACGCCTTCTGCGGCGCAAAGGCGATGGGCAAAACGCGAGAGCCGCAAAACCACGTCCTTGGCCACGAGCGGCTCGCCGCCGAACCAACTAAACTGCAGGACGTCGAGGCCGCTAACGCGCCGTGTGATAAGCGACTCGAGACCCTGCTGCGTCTCCTCACTCATCTTTCCGATCGCGAAGTCTTCGTAACAATAGGTGCAACGGAGATTGCATCGTTCGGTCGGCAGCAGGATCAATTCCTGACGGCGCGGCGATATAATACGCGCAATCTGCCGCTGCGAAATGGCCGCCGAAGCTTGTTCTTCCGTTCGCTCCGTCTGCATATGCCCCTCCTTCATGATAGGCGCTGCCGCCCCAAAATTCAGTCGATTGCCCTAGTATTCAAACTTATCGCTGCCCCTGTCCCTTGGCGCTCCAAATGACTTAACAATAGAGACAACAACTCTTCTCGTGTCATATTTACTCAAGCTGTCCGAATAAAGAGACCTTGCATAGACTCGCTCTCTATACCTCGATCCGCCAAATATATCATTGGCGCTTACCACCAAGGTCGTCTTTTGGTTTATCTTGAATCGATATCCAATATTGAGAACCTGGTACGCGGCGGTTCTGGATATTGTGTCCTTGTCCGCGCCCCAAAGGTAAGCTTTGATTTGCAGGAGTTGCCGATCAGTTGCCCGCCAGTCCAGCGTCAATTTTGCTTCCGGCGACGAGCCACTGCGCACATCAAGTATATCTGCAGTGATCGGGGTGTATTTTCTCCAGGAATATGAAAGATCACCGCTCACCGACAATCGCTTGGTAAGGTTCTTCTTGAAATATCCGGATGCGATGAAGTCCCGCGTATTACTGGAATTCGCGCTCGTCGAAATAATAAGGCCGTCGGGGCCGGCCCTCTGAATTGCGACAACGTCGTCGCCGATGCGCTCGACGCGCAGACTTAAACCGTACTGCCCAAAGCTGGGCGCGGCGTCATAACTCAGCTCCGCGGTCCGCACCCGCGACGGCCGTAGCGACGGATTTCCTATGGAAGCATAGCCTGGCGCGTCATAGCTCAGCGTGGCATTGAGATCGCCCGCCGACGGCCGGATTACTTTCTCCGTATAGCTGAGAGAGAGGTCCTGAGTTTCCGCCAAATGATAGGCGATATTGACGCTCGGATAGATACCGCTTGAAGCGACATTCCGGGTCGAGATCCCATCGTAGGTGGGGCTAACCCTATAGTCTTCGTAGCGAGCGCCGACGCTGATTTCGGTGCGACTCCGACTGTAGTTTTCCGTCGCATAGAGCGCGAGCGTGCCCTCGCGATAGGAAAAGCGCGTTGCATAAGGCTCGACCTCGCCGGCCACCTCTCCTTCCAGGCCATCGACACGTCGCTCTCGCTTGGCGCGATACTCAAGACCTGTCTGGAGCGTGTGCGCTTTGGAAGCGGTGAACTCGTCCGAAATTTGAGCGCCCCAAGAGTTCGCGTCGCTATCTTGGTAAATTAGGTAGTCCTTGACATCCGAAGGAGCGCCACCAAAGCGCGTATATTGGCGACTCCTTTCTGCGCCTTCATGGTGGGCAGCGGAAAGGTTCAGAGAAACATTGTGACGTTTAGATTTGTAAGTCGCAGAACTCGAAGCGAAACCGGCCTTGTATGTATCCTGGCCGCGCTGGTCGGCGACATAGGAACGATCAGCGCGCCCATTGACAGTGTAGGCCGACCGCCCTTGCCGGCTCCGCTCGGTTTCAGCCAACGTCAAGTCTGCCGAAAGTGTCAGCGCTTCGCGGGGAGACTTCTTAATACTGGCGGTAGCCTGGTTCGATCGATTCCAGCCCTTAGTGGTGGCCATGCGGCGCGCGACCGTCGCTGCCTCGCCCGCGCCCCCAATCACGACATCGCTCGACAACGTCTGATTGACCCTTGTCTGCTTGGTCGAGGCCGATAACGATGTCGCACCAAGGGAGGTCAATCGGTCGTTGCTTAGCGAAACCTCAAAGCCGCCGTCGTTGGCCAGCCCGACCTTCACGCCGACGCCCGTGTTGGCCGCCGCCATCTGGCGGGTAATCAAGTTGATCACAGGCCCCCTGATGTTTGCGGCAAAGCTGGCCGGGGGGTTGGTCAGCAGCTCGACGCGGACATACTTCTGAGCCCTGGTCTGCGATAGCTGCGCAGCGCCCGCGGCCCCCTCGAACTGCGGCGCCGGCTTGCCGTCCACATAGATGGCGACCCCTCTGCCGCCTACGGCCTGTAAGGCGCCGTCCACGGATACGCTGAGGCCTGGAATATCACCCAGCAGTTCGCTGATCGCGCTCGATGCGTAGGCGGGCGATCTTGCAAGATCGTAGACCTTGCGATCAGCCAGCACCTTCACCGGCTTGAGTGGCGCATTGATCACGACAGCGCCGACGGCGTTTGGCGTATCGGAATTTGGCGTATCGGAAGCGGCGCCCTGGGTCTGCTGAGCTAAGGCCGATGTCGCAGTCAGCACCGAAGCGAGCGCGAGCCCCCCGCCGCCAAACCTACGCACACTAAGCCACATCAGGATGCGCCCCCAATCACCCGCAAAAACACCCTAAGGTCGTAATGGCTGCCTTGGCAAGCGAAAGCAGATCATCTTAAGGTGGTTATGACAAACTTACACCAAAGGGGTTAGTGATGCGGAAGAAGGTCGACATTCAAAGCATTGCCTTGGACGATGCGGGGCGCGTCGTGCTCCAAGACGCCGATCTTGAGGCGCTTTCCGCGCTTGCGGGTGGCTCTTCTGATGATCCTTTTGAGATATCTGCCGTAAACGGAAATAAAAAGTGCAAAGGAAGCACTAATGATCTTTTCTGCACAAATACCGGCGACTGCAGCGATGCTACCAATACCGGCAGATGCACAAATTCTAGCCTATGCTTCAGTTAATTCCAGATCAAGGATCTCAGCATAGGTTGGCAAATCCAGCCGATCCAATAGTGATCATTGGTCAAGAATAGAAGGTGGGCGGCCGGCGATATCGTCGGCCGCTCTGTCGGGATCGCGGCTGACCCTAATATCCTACCAATGCAATAGAAGAGGCCTTCGTCGACGCGACATCTGGCGGTCAGCTCAAATGGGGTGCTGACAAGTTAAGCGCGCACGGCGAAAGGGTCCGACCCGCCGGGCCTGATCCGGCGCTGATCGTAGCGGCCGCCCAGGCAAGCTCTGCGTTGGCGCGAAGCGAACAACGCCCGGATCGGGAGATGGGATGGGGCTGGAGATCGCATCCCGCCAGGGCGATGGCGCCGCTGAGGGCCCAAGACCTTCAGCGCGGCGCTCGATGGCCCGCCAGATGAACATCCGTCGTCCGCCGATCTTCGCGACGACCTCGTCCAGACGCCAGCGGCCGGTCGGCAAACGCCGACCGCGACGCAGGTTGGCGGCGGTCGTTGATCCAAACTTGGTGATCGAGCATCGGATCGCCCCACGACTGACCTCGACCACCAGTTTCTCGTTGCGACGAGTCCGCCTGGCGTTGGCCGGCCGTGAGACGGCGAAGATTCCGCTCAATCTAGGGGATAGGACTAGAGCCTGTTTGTTTGGCTCTTGCCTTTCGCCAAGCCTTGGAGCGCGGTCGTCTCGATCGCCTCCAGCAGGCGCTCGTTGGTCAGGCCCGGCGTGGTCGGAGTCCACTTGGTCAGCCAGATCAGCATGCCGACCAGCAGCTGTACGACCAGGGGAGGCTCGCAGGCCACGATCGAGCCATCAGCCATGCCTTCTTCCAGGAACCGCTCCAGCCGCTGGGACAGCCGCGCGGACCAGGCCTCGATCGCCTTGCGCTGGTCGTCGGCCAGGTAGGAGCTGTCGCCGAAATAGAGCTGCGGCCCGTTTGTCACCGCGTCGTCCAGCAGCGCCCGCAGGAAGCGTCGCAGCTTGCACAAGCCCATGCCGCCGCCCGTCTCGACCATCACGAGGATCGCCTCGAAGCGCTCGAGCGAGCGCTGATGTCCGGCGAAGGCCAGGGCCTGCTTGTTCGGGAAATAGTAATAGAGCGCCGCGTCGCGCAGATCGATCGCCGCCGCGATCTCCGTCATGGTGGCCGCGGCGAAGCCCTTGGCATTGATGACCTCGATGGCCGCGCGCAGGATGGCCTCGCGCTTCTTCACCGACTTCTGGCTTTGCGCCATCGGCCTGACCTCGTCCCCGACGGAGGCCGCCCCGACGGATACGGGCGTCAGGACCGCCGGCTCCCCGTTCGCCAACCGCTCTCTCCCTTGCCGGCTCGCCCAATTCTGCCGTCAGGCGATCACCGATCTTGGAAACCTCTCGCCGAAACCGATCCGGATCAATCCGATAAATTCTAACTTGCGTTAGAATATCGAGAGCATATTAAAATCGCACCTAGTTACGAGCGGGATGCAAGACCGCCGTACTGGGGCGGAAACATGACGCACAGCGTCTCCATCCACGGCTGGGCCCAGTCGACCGCGTCTCGCGGTTCGGCCGGCCGGCCAGGATCGCCCTTCCCCAACGTCAAGACGACCGCCCTCCTCCAAAAGAAACCCGGGATTGCTCGAGCCGGGATGAGGAGACCTGCGGCCGATAAAAAAGAAAATCAGGGAGTTATTCATGAGAAACGTCCACCTGCTGGGGGTGTCCGCCCTGGCGCTCGCCATCGCCGCACCGGCCTACGCCCAACAGACCTCGGCCGCCGACAACAACTCGATCGCTGAGATCGTCGTCACCGCCACCAAGCGCGAACAGACCCTGCAGGATGTGCCGATCTCGGTCGCCGTCACCGGTCAGCAGACGATCGAGCGCGCCCAGGTCCGCGACCTGATCGACCTGCAGTCGGTCGTGCCGTCGCTGAAGGTTTCGCAATTCAACGCCACCGGCCAGACCAACTTCGTCATCCGCGGCTTTGGCAACGGCAATGGCAACGACGGCATCGAAAGCTCGGTCGGCGTGTTCATCGACGGCGTCTACCGCAGCCGCTCGGCCGCCGCGCTGGACGACCTTCCCGAGGTCGAGCGCATCGAAGTGCTGCGCGGCCCGCAGTCGACCCTGTTCGGCAAGAACGTGTCGGCCGGCGCGATCAGCATCGTCACCAAGAAACCCCAGTTCGAGGCGGGCGGTAAGCTGGAAGCCACGATCGGCAACTACAACACCCGCCAGATCAAGGGCACCTTCACCGGCCCGCTCAGCGACACCCTGGCCGTGCGCCTCTCGGGCAGCCTGAACAAGCGCGACGGCTTCTTCACCAACCTGACCACCGGCAACGACGTCAACGACCGCGACCGCTGGTCGGTGCGCGGCGACGTGCTGTGGGAGCCGACCGACAAGACCTCGGTGCGGATCATCGCCGACTACAACAAGATCAACGAGACCTGCTGCGCCGTCTCCTCGATCCTGAACGGCCCCGCCACCCTGGTGATCGGCAGCATCCTGAAGAAGCCGATCAGCGACACCACCAAGGTCTTCGACCGCAACGTCATCTTCAACACCGACCCGAACAACGAGCTGTCGGGCAAGGGCGTGTCGGGCCAGATCGACCATGACCTGGGCTTCGCCAAGCTGACGGCGATCACCGCCTATCGGAACCAGAAGAACGCCTCGTTCCAGGACATCGACTTCACGGGCGCGGACATCTCCAACAACCGCACCGCCAACAGCATCAAGACCTTCACCCAGGAAATCCGCCTGGCCTCCAGCGGCGACGGCCCCTTGAACTGGCTGGCCGGCGCCTTCTACCAGAACGAAAAGCTGGATACCGGCCGGACCATCACCTACGGCAGCGACATCCGCGCCTTCGCCGACGCCTTGTCGGGCCAAGTGCCGGCGGCGCTGCTGGGCGCCCTGCCGGCCGCTATCCGCCCGGCCCTGACCGGCCGGTCGAACATCTACGCCCTGGAGTTCCTGCAGAGCCTGGCCACGCCGACCCTGGTGCGTCCGGGTTCGACCTACTTCCAGGCCGGCCAGGGCATCGACGACTACTACAAGATGAAGCAGACGTCGTATTCGCTGTTCGGCCAGGTCGATTACAAGGTCACCGACAAGCTGACCCTGACCGGCGGCCTCGCCTACCTGAACGACGACAAGAAGGCCCGTTCGAACGTCGTCCTCAAGGACCCCTTCTCGTCGCTGAACCTGGCGGCGGTGCCGCAGTTCCCGGCCCTGGGTCTGCCGGGGAACCTGTATAGCGCCCTGGGCGCCCTGCAGTTCTTCTACGGCAACGACCCGACCCACGGCCCGGTCAACTATCCGAACGCCAGCGAGTCCGGGAACCTCAAGGGCGACAAGGTCACCTACGCCGTCCGCGCCGCCTACGACTTCGGCGCCATCAACGCCTATGTCAGCTACTCCACGGGCTGGAAGGCCGGGGCCTACAACCTGTCGTCCGACAGCCGGCCACCGAACGCCAACGGCGTGGGCCGCACCGCCCAGCCGGAAAACGTCGACGTCTACGAACTGGGCGTGAAGGCCAACTTCCCGGGCGGCTACGCCAACGTCGCGGTGTTCAAGCAGTCGATCAAGGGCTTCCAGTCGAACGCCTTCACGGGCCTGGGCTACAGCCTGGTCAACGCCGGCGAGGAGTCGGTGAAGGGCTTCGAACTCGACAGCGCCTGGCGTCCGGTCCACTGGCTGAACCTGGCGGCCGCCGTGACGTACCTGGATCCCAAGTACGACAGCTTCACCGGCGCGGCCTGCGTGAACTATGACACCACCCGCTGCCCGGTCGACCCGGCCACCGGCCGCCGCCCGAACTTCCGGAACCTGACCGGCGACACGCCGGCCGGCATCCCCAAGTGGTCGTTCTCGACCTCGGCGACGATCAACCACGACTTCGGCGGCGACTATCAAGGCTATGCCCGCGTAGAATACGACTATGTCAGCAAGACCCAGCTGACCGAGACCACGCCGCCGAACCTGTCCAGCTGGGACCAGAACGTGGTCAACGCCAGCCTGGGCGTGACCAATACGGCCAAGCAGATCGAGGTGTCGTTGTGGGCGCGTAACCTGACCAACGACAACAGCCTGATCTCGACCTTCCCGACCGTGGCCCAGGACGGCAGCTACAGCGGCTATCCGAATGCTCCGCGCACCTACGGCGTGACGGTCCGCAAGAGCTTCTAAGGCTCGGATACAAGACCCCACCTGCGGCGGCCCGGTCCATGTGATCGGGCCGCCTTTTCTTTTCACTGCCGCCACGCCGCAATTGGCATGACCAATTTGATTGCGCCCTGGCCACTGGTCATGCTTCAACCTTCGCGACAGAGCCGGAATGGCTGGTGGAGGACGCGATGGGATTGAAGTCTTTCGTAGGCGCCGTATGCGCCATGGCCGTGCTGACGCCTTTGAGCGCGCTGGCCTCCTCCCCCACACTGACCCGAGCCGACAACCGCGACGGCCAGGACCTGTCCGGGACCTGGCATTACTCGGTCGATCCCTATCGCGACGGCCAGGCCGGTTTCCATCGCGGCGCGCCGGGCGCGGGCCATCGGCGCTATGACGACGTCGATGTCGACGCCCTGACCAAGGCCAAGCCGACGGCCCTGTACGAATACGACATGGACCGGTCGGCGACGGCGGTGCTGCCCCAGGGCTGGATCGGCCACGATCCGAGCCTGCGCTACTACCAGGGCCTGATGTGGTACACGCGCCGCTTCGACGCCGCGCCGCTGAAGCCTGGCCAGCGCGCCTTTCTGCGCTTCGAGGCCGTCAACTACACCGCCCAGGTGTTCCTGAACGGCAAGGCCGTCGGCGAGCACGAGGGCGGCTTCACGCCGTTCTCGCTGGAGGTCACCGACGCCCTGCGCGCCAGCAACAATCAGCTGACGGTCGGGGTCGACTCCACGCCCCGGGCCGATGGCGTTCCGCCGCCGGTCACCGACTGGGAGACCTATGGCGGGGTCACCCGGCCGATGCGGCTGGTCATCACGCCCGGGACCTTCATCGACGAGGCCTGGGTGCGCCTGACCAAGGACGGCAAGATCACCGCCACCGTGAAGCTGGATGGCGCCAAGGCCGCAGGCCAGACGGTTCACGTCCGCATCGCCGAGCTCGGCCTCGACGTCTCCGGCAGGACGGATGCGCAAGGCGTGCTGAACGCCTCGAGCCCCGCTCCGAAGCGCCTGGCCCGCTGGTCGCCCGAAACGCCCAAGCTGTATGACGTCGTCGTCCAAACCGACGAGGACCGCCTGACCGACCGTATCGGGTTCCGCACCATCGAGACCCGGGGCAGCGAGATCCTGCTGAACGGCAAGCCGATCTTCCTGCGCGGCATCTCGGTGCACGAGGAGGAATTCGGCGACAATCCCGCCCGCACCATCACCGAGGCCGGAGCCCGCGCCCTGCTGGCCGAGGTCAAGGAGGGCCTGCACGGCAACTTCGTGCGCCTGGCCCACTATCCGCACAGCGAGATCACCACCCGCCTGGCCGACGAGATGGGCCTCTTGGTCTGGTCCGAGATCCCCGTCTACTGGCTGGTCGACTTCGGCAATCCGCGCACCTTGAAGCTGGCCCGCGACATGCTGGCCGACAACATCCGCCGCGACCGCAACCGCGCCTCGATCGTCCTGTGGAGCGTTGCCAACGAGACGCCGATCACCGATCCGCGCAACACCTTCCTGTACCAGCTGGTGGACGACGTCCGGACTCTGGACGACACCCGCCTGGTCACCGCGGCCCTGCTGACCGACCGCAAGGACGGGGTTATGGGTTTGAACGACCCGCTGGCCGCCAAGCTGGATGTCCTCTCGGCCAACACCTACAACGGCTGGTACAGCGACGACGCCCTGGACGCCTTGCCCGACATCGTCTGGAAGAGCACCGACAAGCCCCTGGTGTTCTCCGAGTTCGGCGCCGACGCCCTGGCCGGCTTCAGCGATCCGCAGCTGATGCGCAAGTTCTCCGAGGACTTTCAGAAGACGTACTACGAGAAGACCCTGGCCATGGCTCGCAAGATCCCGACCCTGCGCGGCATGTCGCCGTGGATCCTCAAGGATTTCCGCAGCCCTCGGCGTCAGCATCCGATCTACCAGCAGGGCTGGAACCGCAAGGGCCTGGTCTCGCCGACGGGCCGCCGCAAACCGGCGTTCTTCGTGCTGCAGGGCTTCTACAAGGAGAAGGAAGCCGGGAAATAGAACCGCGAAACGCCCGCGCTCTACGACCAAAGTCGCAAGGGCGCGGGCATGGTTTCGAGTAGCCGCCTCAACCTGACACCGCTATCCCAGCAGAAGACCCGTAGAGGCGAAGGATGGGGATCGCATGACGACGCGGCGCGATGTGATGGCGGGCGGCCTGGCCCTCTCCAGCACGCTCATGGCGACCACCCTCCTGGCGCCCCGCCCCGGCCGCGCCGCGCCCCTGACCACCGCCCATGCCCAGCGGGTCAAGGACCTGCTGTCGCGCATGACCCTGGACGAGAAGATCGGCCAGATGCACCAGCCGGCCGGCGGTCGGCAGAAGGCGCTGAACTCCAAGATCGACGCGGCGGCGCTGGACCTGGTCCGCAAGGGCGGGGTCGGGAGCTACCTGCACGTGGCCGGCGCCCAGTTTCTGCGCGACCTCCAGAAGGTCGCCATCGAGGAGTCGCGGCTGAAGATCCCGCTGCTGTTCGCCATCGACGTGGTCCACGGCTACCGCACCCTCTACCCCGTGCCGCTGGCCATGGCCGCGACCTTCGATCCCGAAAGCTATCGCGCCTGCGCCCGCATGGCGGCGATCGAGACCAGCGTGGCCGGCCTGCACTGGACCTTCGCCCCGATGGTCGACGTCGCCCGCGACCCACGCTGGGGCCGGGTGGTCGAGGGCGCGGGCGAGGACGCCTACCTCGGCTCGGCGATGAGCGTGGCCCAGACCGAGGGCTTCCAGACCCGGGACCTGGCCGGCAAGGATACGGTGCTGGCCTGCGTCAAGCACTTCGGCGCCTATGGCGCGGTGGCGGGCGGACGCGACTACGACAGCGCCGATCTCTCCGAGCGGACGCTGAACGAGGTCATCCTGCCGCCGTTCCTGGCCGGCAAGGCGGCGGGGGCCGGCAGCTTCATGACCGCGTTCAACGACATCGGCGGCGTGCCGACCACGGCCAACGCCGCCCTGGTGCGCGGTCATCTGCGGGAAAAGTGGGGCTTCGACGGCATCATCGTCAGCGACTGGAACGCCATCGCCGAGCTCGTTTCCCACGGTATCGCCGAGACGCCGGTCCAGGCCGCAGCCCTCGCCCTGAAGGCCGGCGTCGACATGGACATGGCCGGCGGGGTCTACGCCACGCACCTCAAAACCGCCGTGACGCAGGATCCCAGCCTGCTGCCGCTGATCGACCAGGCCGTGACCCACATCCTGCTGACCAAGGCGCGGCTGGGCCTGTTCGACGATCCCTACCGCTTCGGCGACGTGGCCCGCGAGAAGACGGTCATGGTCTCGGCCCCGCACCGCGCCATCGCCCGCGATGCGGCCCGCAAGGCGGTCGTGCTGCTGAAGAACGACGGTGGGGTCCTGCCACTGGCCAAGACCGCCAAGGTCGCCGTGGTCGGCGCGCTGGCCGATGACGCCCGCAGCGCCATCGGCTCGTGGAAGGCCCGCGGCGAAGAAACCGACGCCGTCACCCTGCTTGCGGCGCTCAAGGCCCGCCTGCCCGGCCTGACCTACGTCCCGGGCGCGGCGCCTCGTAGCGACGACCTGTCGGGCGTTCCGGCGGCCGTTGCGGCGGCCAAGGCGGCAGACGTCACCCTGCTGGTGGTCGGCGAGGACTTCGACCACAGCGCCGAGTCCCGCAGCCGCTCGGACCTCTCCCTGCCCGGCGGCCAGAAGGCCCTGGCCGACGCCGTGATGGCGACCGGCAAGCCCGTGGTGCTGGTGGTCATGGGCGGCCGGCCGCTGGCCATTCCAGACCTGCTGGCGAAGGCCCCGGCCTCGCTGATGACTTGGCTGCTGGGCGTCGAGAGCGGTCCGGCGCTGGCCGACATCCTGCTGGGCGAGGCCTCGCCGGGCGGCCGCCTGCCGATGGGCCTGCCGCGATCGTCGGGCAGCTTGCCGTACGCCTATGCCCATTTCCCGACCGGCCGGCCCGCCAACCCGGACCTGGCCCAGGACACCGCCCGCTACCACGACGTCGACATCGGCCCCGTCTATCCGTTCGGCCACGGCCTGAGCTATGCGACCTTCGCCTATTCCGAGCTCTCCCTGGACAAGCACGAGGTGGGGCCGGATGGCGCTGTCGCCGTGACCGTGGCGGTGACCAACACCGGCAAGGTGGCCGCCGACGAGGTGGCGCAGCTTTACATGCGCGATCCGGTCGCCGCCGTCGCCCGGCCGGTCAAGGAGCTGCGCGGCTTCCATCGCCTGACGCTGAAGCCCGGCGAGACGAAGAAGGTCACCTTCAAGCTGTCGGCCCGCCAGTGCGCCTTCTGGGACGCCGGCAAGTGGCGAATCCAGAAGGGCGAGATCGAGCTCATGGTCGGCGCCTCGTCCGACGACATCCGGGCCCGCGCCGCCTTCGCCATCACCGCCGACGGCTGGAGCGATACGCCCGCCGCCGCCCTCCTGACCCCCGTGAGCGTCGCATGAGCCCCCAAGCCTCCTCCTTGGAAGCCTCCACCGTCCGCCGGGTCACCGCGCGGCTGATGCCGCTGTTCTGCGTGATGTACCTGATCGCCTACATCGACCGGCAGAACGTCTCGTACGCCAAGCTGGAGATGGTCCAGGCCCTGGGCCTCAGCGAGGCCGCCTATGGCCTGGGCGCATCCCTGTTCTTCATCGGCTACTTCCTGTTCGAGGCGCCGTCGAACCTGATCCTGGCCAGGGTCGGCGCGCGGGTCTGGTTCGCGCGGATCATGTTCACCTGGGGCCTGGTCACCTTGGCCTTGGGCTTCACCCAGAACGCGACGATGTTCTACATCCTGCGCTTCCTGCTGGGCGTGACCGAAGCCGGGTTCTTCCCCGGCGTGCTGTACGTCCTGACGCTGTGGTTCCCGCAGGCCCATCGGGCGCGCATGGTCGGTCTGTTCATGGTCGCCTCGGCGCTGGCGAACGCCGTGGGGGCCATGGTCGGCGGAGCCCTTCTGGACCTGCACGGCCTGGCGGGCCTGGCCGGCTGGCAGTGGGTGTTCCTGGCCACAGGCCTGCCGGCCGTGCTGATGACGCCTTACGTCCTGTGGAAGCTGCCCAACGGACCCCAGCACGCCGCCTGGCTGGAACCCGAGCAGAAGGCTTGGCTGGCCCAGACCCTGGCCGCCGAGCATGGCGGCGCGGAGATCAATCACGCCGGGGCCTGGAAGGCCATCCTGGATCCGCGCGTGTTGCTGCTGGCCCTGCTGTATGTCGGCATGCCGCTGGGGGCCTATGGCCTCAGCTATTGGCTGCCGACCATCGTCAAGGCGTTCGGCGTGTCCAACACCCTGAACGGCCTGATCAACATCATCCCGTGGATCCTGGTCGGCGCGGCCCTGTGGCTGGTCCCGCGCCACGCGGCCAGGCGCGGCTTCACCGTCTGGCACGTCGCGGGCCCGCCCCTGGTGGCCGCGGTCGCCCTGGTGCTCAGCGTCGTCGTGCCCGGAACCTGGGCCAAGTTCGCCCTGCTGTGCGTCGCCGCCCCCGCCATCTTCGCCGGCCAGCCGGGCTTCTGGAGCCTGCCGCCGACCTTCCTGTCGGGAGCCCGCGCCGCCGCCGGGATCGCGGCCATCAACGCGGTTGGCAACCTCGGCGGCTTCGTCGCCCAGAACGTGGTGCCGATCATCCGCGACGCTACCGGCAGCAACCTGGCGCCCATGCTGTTCCTGGCCGCCTGCCTGACCGTCACGGGCGCCATGGTCTTCGTCGCCTTCCGGATTCTGAAACCCGGCGCCGGTACGACCTGAATCCCAAGCCGCGCAACGATCTGCGCGCGTTTGTCGCAGAGGGTGCGACAGACAGGAGCGTTGCCTTAAGCGCCAGACTCGTCGATGAGTTGGTCACTCGGCGCACCCCACCGCGTCCGACACCTTTTTGTGCAAGGCCGGTCGGGCCCGCCCCAGGGCGAGTTCGACCGGTTAACTTTCCCCGGCCATGCCTGAGCTTCCCGGAAGCCCGGTCCCAAAACGGAAGCCAAGCCAACCCAAAATCATGCACACGATCAAATCGTGTCGATAGATAACGCCCGCTTTCGGCAAAAGACCGCGCTCAAGGACGGCTAAAGATGAAGACCATCGCCGACGCCCCGCCGACCTTGTCGCCGAAGAGCTTCGCGCCCGGCATCGACATCCAGGCGACGTTGATGCGACGTGTGCTGCCGATGAGCCTGGCCTTGGGCGCCTGGGTCCTGGTGATCGGCGCCGGCCGCCTGATCTTCTGAACCGCTAGAAGGGCTTGTCACCCTTGATCGTCACGCGCTCGACGATCCGCTCCTGGGGCCAGTAGTCCAGTATGGCGTAGTGTTGGGTGGCGCGGTTGTCCCAGAACACGATGGCGTTCGGGGTCCAGCGGAAGCGGACCTGATATTCGGGCGCCTTCACGCGATCCAGCAGGTCGTTCAGCAACGCCTTGGCCTGGTCCTCGGGCAGGCCCAGAATGCGGGTGGTGAAGACCTTGTTGACGAACAGGTGCTTCTCGCCGGTCTCTGGATGGGTGCGCACCACAGGATGAACCCTCGGCGGATAGGCCGCCCGCAGCTCCTGGCGCTTGGCCTCGTCGACGCGATAGCCGTAGCTCTGAAGGATGTCGTGCTCGGCCGTCAGAGTGGCCAGTTGATCCTTCAGCGCTTGAGGCAGGTCGCGATAGATGGCGGCCGTGTCGGCGAACAGGGTGTCCCCGCCCAGTGGCGGCATGTGCCGCATCCGCAGCACGCCGCCCATGGACGGGGCCTCGCGGAAGGTGACGTCGGTGTGCCATTTGTTGGCGGCGCGGACGATCGGAACGATGTCCTCGCGCAGCTTCATGCCGTCGGCCGCCTCGATATGCAGGATCTCCGGAAAGCCGGGCACGTGGGCGGTGACCGGATGTCCCTCCAGGTCGCCGAAATAGCGGCCGAAGCGGACATGGTCCTCGTGACTGATATCCTGATCGCGGAAGAACACCACCTTGTGACGCAGCAAGGCTGCGCGGATCGCCGCGACGATCTCGGGCTTGAGCGCCTGGGTCAGGTCGAGACCCGAAATCTCGGCCCCCAGCACGGGACCGGCAGGGGTGACGGTCAGGCCGGCGTAGTCGACGGCGTCGGTTTCTGAAATCGAGACAGGAGCGTTCATGGCGTTCTCCCTGGACCGTCTGAGGCGGTCTATGGGATGAACCTTACGACTGAACGCCGTTCACTCAATCCAGATAATCTAACTTCGGTATTCCCGGCCCTCGTACTCGAACCAGTCGAAGTCGGCCGGCGCCGCCGTCCCCGCAGTATCCTGGCAGGCCATGCCCACGAACGCCCCGGTGAAGTTCGGCGCGCCCGGCGCAGTCGCCTCGTCGGACAGGATCGAGGCATCGAACAGCTCGTCCAGCCATGTCCACGCCCCCTCGCCTTGCCGATACCCGAAACGCAGGCGCTCGAAATCGACCTCGACGCGCAGTTCGACCCGACCGGCCGCCAGCGGGATCGGCGCGGTGAAGTTGTCGGCCTGCGGGCTGTCGGGCGTGCAGGTCATGACCCGCAGGTGCTTGCCGACGTCCTCGTCGTGGCTGACATGCAGATAGTGCAGCTTGGCGCCGTTGTAATAGCAGATCAGCCCGGCGGCCTGTTGAAAGTGCGCCGGCTCGAAGTCCAGCACCGTGGCGGCCGAATAGCAGTGATCCTGCTGGCGGCGGGCGACCAGCGCCTGGCGGAACACGCTGCCGACGCTTTCGCGGCCATATAGCCGCAGAGACCCCGGCTTGGCGGTCAGGCTGAAGATCTCGTCCGGATAGGGCGTGCGCAGCCACTGGAAGTCGATCGGCAGGGCGAGATCGTCAAAGTCTTCGCGCATGGGCGCGGCGGGCCAAGGCTGCTCGGGCAGGTTCGGCGCGGGAGTCGTCAGGGTGGGGTCACCCGAACCGTCCAGGGTGCGCGGCCAGCCGTCCTGCCCCCAGACCAGCTTCTGGATCGCCGTCTCGCGGCCCAGCGTGCAGCGGCCGCGGTTGGGCAGCGGACGGCCGCACAGATAGACGGCGTAGGTCTCGCCGTCGGCGGTCTCCACGAGGTCGGCGTGGCCGGCCCGCTGCAGGGCCACGTGCGGCTTGTCGCGCGAGGTCAGGACGAAGGTGTCAGGGTGCAGCTCATAGGGCCCGTCGACGGACCGCGAACGGGCCATGGTCAGGGTATGGTTCCAGCCCGTGCCGCCCTCGGCCGTGATCAGATAGTACCAGCCGTTGCGCTTGTAGATATGCGGGGCCTCGGTCAGGCCGGCGGCGGTTCCCTCGAAGATCACCTTGCGCTCGCCCACCAGCCGGCCCTCGGCGGCCGAATATTCCTGCAGCACGATGCCGGCGAAGCGGTTCCTGCCCGGCCGGTGGTCCCACAACTGGTTGACCAGCCACTTGCGGCCATCGTCGTCGTGGAACAGCGACGGATCGAAGCCGGAGCTGTTCAGATAGATCGGTTCGGACCAGTCGCCGTCGATCGTCTCGGCCGTGACCAGATAGTTGTGGAAGTCGCGCAAGGAGGCGCCGGACGCTCCGCCCACCGTTGTGCGGCCATAGCGCTTCACGTCGGTATAGATCAGCCAGAACCGGCCATCGGCGTGGGTCAGACACGGCGCCCACAGACCGCAGCCGTCGGGGTCGCCCAGCATGTTCAGCTGGCTGGCGCGGGTCAGCGGCCGGCTCAGCAGGCGCCAGTTCTTCAGATCTCGCGAATGGTGGATCTGGACGCCCGGAAACCACTCGAAGGTCGAGACGGCGATGTAATAGTCCTCGCCCACCCGCACGATCGAGGGATCGGGGTTGAAGCCGCGCAGGATGGGGTTGCGGATCACGGATAGGCTCACGGGTTGACCGCCTTGGGAACGAAGCGATCCTTGACGAAGGTCCAGAGAAGGACCGCCCCCAGGATGTCGAGAACGCCCAGGGCGACGAAGAACGGATCATAGCCGACCTTGGTCACCAGCCCGCCGATCAGCAGAGAGAACAGCAGAACGCCCAGATTGCCCATCATCCCGGCCAGACCCGCCACCGTGGCGACCTCGTCGCGCCGGAACAGGTCCGAAGCCATGGTGATGACCGTGACCGACAGGGTCTGGTGGGCGAAGCCGCCCAGACACAGCAGCGCGATGGCGGCATAGGGACTCTCGACCCGGCCGACGAAGATCATGCCCGTCATCATCGCGGCGCCGACCGTGAAGGCCCAGCGCCTGGCGTTGATCAGCGACACGCCGCGCTTCTGCAGGAAATGGGCGATCACGGGTCCGAACAGGCAGCCCAGGTCGGCGGCCACGAACGGCAGCCAGGCGAACATCGCGATCTGCTTGAGATCAAAACCCCGCGTCTGCGACAGGTACAGCGGCACCCAGAACGACAGCGTCCCCCAGGTCGGGTCGGCCAGGAACCGCGGCAGGGCGATGCCCCAGAACTTGCGCTGCTTCAGGATCGAGACGATCGACGGCCGGGTCCCGGCGTCGGTCAGGTGCGCCTCCTGACCGGCGGCGATGCGCTCGCGCTCCGCGTCGGTCAGCGAGGGATGCTGGTCCGGCGCGCGGTAGACCAGGAGCCACAGCGCCACCCAGGCCAGGCCGATGGCCCCGGTCAGCACGAAGGCCGCACGCCAGTTCCAGGTCAGGGCCGCCCAGACGACCAGCGGCGGCGCCAGCACCGAGCCGAGCGAAGCGCCGATGTTGAACATGCCGCCGGCGAAGCCGCGCTCCTTGGCCGGGAACCAGGTCGCCACCGCCTTCATGCCCGCCGGCTGAGCCGACCCCTCGGCCAGGCCCAAAAGGCCGCGCAGCGCCGCGAAGCCCTGCCAGTTGCTGGCCAGGCCGTGAGCCATGGCGATCAGCGACCAGGCGGCGGCGAAGACAGCAAAGCCGGTGCGCAGGCCCAGGGTGTCCAGCACGTAGCCGCAGACCGGCTGCAGCATGATGCCGACCTGGAAGGCGCTGGTGATCCAGGAATATTCCTTCACCGAGATGCCGAGGTCTTTCAGGATCGTCGGCGCGGCCACGCTCATGGTCGAGCGGGTCAGGTAGTTGACGATCGCGCCCAGCATCACCAGGCCGATGATCCACCAACGCAGCGCTTTCAGCTTCGGCAAGGCGGTCCTTCTCCCCGTCGAGCCCGCTTGGATCCGGCCCGTTGGATGTTACCGCTATCGCCGACGAGGTCTGACGTCCACCCTACGATGGTCTGATATTGACAGACGTCAGTGAGGATGCCCCGCCCGCAGCGCCTTGGCGCGGCGCGAAGCCTGGGCGCGGGCCGAGGGTTCCTTTTTCCCGCCCGTGGGCTTCTTGCGCGACTTCGCCAGCTTGGCGGCCCGGGCGTCCTTTTCGGCCGCGGCGCGCTGCAGCGCCGCCATGCTGCGGTCGGCCCGCCGCTTGCAGTGGGCGTGCATGGCCTCCAGCTCCTTGTCGGTCAGCTTCTCGATGCCGATGAACTCGTTCTCGGCGTCGGTCGTGGCGCGGATCAGCTCGTCCAGCTTGGTCTGAAGAGCGATACCGTCGCGGTTCTGGGTGTTCTGGATCAGGAACACCATCAGGAACGTGACGATCGTCGTGCCGGTGTTGATCACCAGCTGCCAGGTCTCCGAGAACTTGAAGATCGGGCCGCTGAGGGCCCAGACCAGCACCAGGGCGACGCAGACCAGGAAGGCCGGGGGGCTGCCGGTGGCCTTGGCGGTGACGTTGGCGAACTTGGCGAACAGCTTGTCCACGGCGACCTCCCTGAAGTCGCCCCGTAACGCCTAGACCGCAGCGTCGGCTCCCGGCTGTGGCGCAGGTTGATGCAAGGCCTTGCCGCCCTGGCGGTCGACCTCGCCGACGAAGCGATCCTTGCCCAGCGGCGCGGCCGCGGGCTCCCAGACAAAGACGCCGATGCACTCGTGAGCCGCCGCGATCTCGGCCGCCAGGTCCAGGGCGTCGACGTCGTCCTCGGCGGTTTCGGCGATGAAGGTCAGGGACACGCCGTCCGCGCGTCTCGGATAGAACAGGTAAGTGGGCATGACATGAGCTCCGGCCACTTCGAGCGGGAGCAGAAGCCGAAGCTTCATCTCTCAGCCATCGGCGCTCGAGAAATCGTGCCGATGATGCTTAGACGTTAGCACCCCAATTCGGGGATGACGAATAAAAATGCTCGAACGCCCCAATAAATGTTAGTCGTAAACTCGACATTCAGCGCCGAAGCTTCGACGCAAACCATCGAAATACATCATTAACGGACAACATTGATGACAACGATGTCGCCAACATAACTTTCCGTCATCTATGCGACGAAGCTTGAACGAAACGACTGATTTTCCATTGGTCCAGTTGCGCCAGGGCGATCAACCTCGATGTGAACGGCGACAAAGCTGAACGCGACGGCATCGGCTTTGCTCGGCTATCTGTACGAGATCATCCAGCTCACCGTGATCGGCTTGCCCTGGCCCGCTCCTCCTGTGCAGCTGGTCAGCGAGGCCATCGCCCCCGTCGGGCTGCGATAGGCCGCCTCGTCGTCCAGCGGGCGGGTCGAGCAGGTCAGACCCTGGACGTCGAAGCGCGTGACGTCGCCCCGTCCGAAGGTCGTCCTGCCGCCCTTGGTCACGGCCTGGCTCGAGAAGCTGGCGAAAACCAGGTCGACGGCCTGGACCGCGACGCCCGGCCTGGGTGCGAAGACGTCCGTGCGGCGGATGCGGCCCGGCTCCAGCACGTAGGTCGTCCTGACGCTGAGGCGGTCGTCGGCCACCGGCGCCTTCTGGCCCAGGCGGTCCAACCGGTCCTGGCCATAGGTCACGACAGTGCGCGCTGCCTGCGCTTCCACCTTGACGTTGGCGGCATAGGCCAGCGGCGCCAGCTGGGCGCCGTCGGCCAAGGTGACGCGCGGCAGAAGCTGCGGGAACGCCCCGTCGGCCACGCCCTGCAACATCCCCGGCGAGAACGGGATCGGGTAGTAGGGCGTGTTCATGTGCTGGCCCTCGCCGCCGTTTATGATCGGCAGGCCGATGACGCGACCACGATCCCGCACGGTCACGACCAATCGGTCGTGCTTGCCCTTCGCGAACCAGGTCACCGTCCGCCTGGGCAGCCTGTCCAGCCACGCCGCATAGCCGGGATCCGGCGCCTTGTCCTTGAAGCCCAGCTGGTTCCAGATCGCGCTGGTGTAGATGTATTGCCGGCCCAGGCTGAGGTTCTCGCCCAGGATCCGGTGCTTGCCGCGATAGGCGTCGGTGCGGCGGCCGTGCTCCCACAGGTTCACCGAGCCCATCTTGGGATCGAACCAGAAGTCCATGTAGCGGGCCGCCACGCGGGACGAGAAGGCGTAGGCCATGACCTTCTCCTCCGGCGTCAGGACGTCCAGCTTGGCCGCCGCGGTCAGCACCTCCAGGAAGGCCGTCTCGCCATAGGTCCCGATGCTGCGGCCGTATTCGAAGCCCTCGCCGCGCAGGTTCAGGCGGGGCAGCATCAGGTCGACCGAGCGCCGCAGCCACTGGCGCACCTCGGGCGTGGCCGGCATGCCGGCCTCGATCAGGCGGTGGGCGATCTCGCCGATCAGCAGGACGCTGTAGCGGTCGAAGCGCCCGTCGCCGTCGGTCTCGTCGGCGAAACCGTATTCGCCCGAGTACCTGCGATAGTGGTCCAGCGTCTTGCCCAGCAGAGCCTCGCTGGCGCTGGCGTCTTCCCAGCCCAGGCGATAGCGCAGCCGCGCCACGCTGAAGGCCACGCCGTAGTAGTTGTTGGGCAGGTTGATCAGGGTCAGGTCGCCCTCTCGCACGAACCGTCGCCAGTCCAGCTTGGCCCTCAGCTTGGCCAGGGTCTGCGGCGACACGGCCTGGTCCAGCACGCCGGCGTCGCGCAGCATCAGCAGCGCCTGGCAGTAGTAGTAGACGCCCCAGGTGTCGTTGGCGTCGTCGACGGTCAGGTCGGCGATCTGGCGATAGGCGGCGACGTAGCGGCCGAACCGGGGATCGTCACGCGGCGTGTCGGCGATCAGATAGGCCAGGCCGATGGCGATCTTGCCGGGCAGGAACTTGTCGTCGGCCTCGAAGACCTTGACCCCGTCCAGGGTCATGTCGCGCTTCTCGGCCAGCAGCTTTTCCAGCAGTACGGCGGTCTGCGGCAGCAGGCGGGTCTCGACCGTCTGGTTCATCGGCGCGACGGCGCCGGCATAGAGCGGGCCCCGCGGGCCTTGCGGATCGGCGGCGAAGCCCGCGGTGGCGGCGGTCAGGCCAAAGACGGTCGTCAGAAGGAAGGCGGTACGCGGTCGCATCGGTCGCTCATGACGCCCGGCCGGGCGGGCTTTTTACGGAGCCGACGAGCGAAACGTCGAACGGCGGCAAGTTGGCATGACCAATCTTGCCGCCGCCCATCAGTTGTCAAGCCAATTTGGCTTTACCAGTTGAACATGGTCCCGTCCTGCAGGCGGTTCACCGGCAGGTAGGCGCGCTTGTATTCGTACTTGCCGGCCAGGTCCTCGTCGATGTCGACGCCCAGGCCCGGCTTGTCGCCCGGATGCAGCATGCCGTCGTTGAAGGTGTAGCTGTGCGGGAAGACCGCGTCCGTCTCCGGCGTGTGGCGCATGTACTCCTGCAGGCCGAAGTTCGGGATCGCCATGCCCAGATGCAGGGCCGCGGCCATGGTCACCGGCGAGAGATCCGTGGCGCCGTGGCAGCCGGTCTTGACGTGGTGCAGGTCGGCGAAGGCGGCGATCTTCTTCAGGTTCGTGATGCCGCCCGCGTGCAGCACGGTGGCGCGCAGATAGTCGATCAGCTGCTCCTCGATCAGCAGCTTGGCGTCCCAGACATTCGAGAAGATCTCGCCGACAGCCAGCGGCGTGGTGGTGTGCTGGCGGATCAGGCGGAAGCCGGCCTGGTTCTCGGCCGGGACCGAGTCCTCCAGCCAGAACAGGCGGTAGGGCTCCAGGTCCTTGCCCAGGCGCGCGGCCTCGATCGGGGTCAGACGGTGATGCACGTCGTGCAGCAGATGGACATCCCAGCCCAGCACCTCACGAGCCTTGGCGAACAGCTTGGGCGCGTGGTTCAGATAGGCGGCCGTCGACCAGACGTTCTCGGTCGGCAGGTCGGCGTCGGCCGGCTCGTAGAACATCTTGTCGCCCGAGACGCCGTAGGTGCTGGCCAGGCCCGGCACGCCGGTCTGCAGGCGAATAGCCTTGTAGCCCATGGCCTTGTACTTCACGGCTTCGGCGATCGTGTCCTCGATCGTCTCGCCGTTGGCGTGGCCATAGACGGTGACGCCGGTGCGGCTGGCCCCGCCCAGCAGCTGGTACAGCGGCAGGCCCGCGACCTTGGCCTTGATATCCCACAGCGCCATGTCGACGGCGGCCAGGGCGCTCATGCCCACCGGACCGCCGCGCCAGTACGAGCCGCGGTAGAAGAACTGCCAGGTGTCCTCGATCTGGTGCGCATCGCGACCGATGAGGCAGGGAATCATATGATCTTTCAGATAACTGACCACCGCCAGTTCGCGGCCATTCAGGGTGGCGTCGCCGACGCCGGTGATCCCGTCTTCGGTCGTGATCTTCAGGGTCACGAAATTGCGGCCGGGGCAGGTGACGATGACCTTGGCGTCGATGATCTTCAGCATGGACCTAATGAGCTAAGCGCGACCAAAAGTGGCCTGACCACTTCTATAGACTTATCTGGCAAGATGCTAGTGGTCTTGCCACTTTGTGCGAATGTGTGTGCTCTAGCAGGCCAGAGCCCGATACAACCGGCCGCGTCGCCCCGACGCGGCGTCGGATGGATAGCAAGCAGATGACCACGTCCACGGCCGAAACCCGCAAGCTGTACCAGCAGGTGGCCAACTCCATCGCCGACGCGATTCGCGACGGCGTGCACCGCCCCGGCCAACGCCTGCCTTCGGAACGCGACCTGGCCGAGGACTACAAGGTCAGCCGTCCGACCGTGCGCGAGGCGATGATCGCCCTCGAGATCCGCGGCCTGGTCGAGGCCCGCCACGGCTCGGGCGTCTATGTCACCGAGGCGCCCAGCCCCGAGGCCCCCGCCCCGGACCTGGACATCGGCGCCTTCGAGCTGACCGAGGCTCGCCGCCTGATCGAGGGCGAGGTCGCCGCCCTGGCCGCCGCAACCATCACCGACGAGGAACTGGCCGAGCTGGTCGCGATCCTGGACGACATGGTCGTGGAGAACGACAACAACGTGAAGGGCGACCGGGCCGACCGACGCTTCCACGTCACCATCGCCCGCGCCAGCCGCAACAGCGCCCTGGTCACCGTCGTCGAGAACCTGTGGGACCTGCGCTACAAGTCGCCGCTGTGCCGCGCCATGCTGGAGCGCGCCCGCCAGGTCGGCGTCCGCCCCCGCATCGACGACCACCAGGAGATCCTGCTGGCCCTCAAGGAGCGCGACCCCACCGGCGCCCGCAACGCCATGCGCGAACACCTGGGCCGGGTCATCGACAACCTCTTGACCGCCACCGAGATCGACGCCCTGGAGCGAGCCCGC
This sequence comes from uncultured Caulobacter sp., assembly GCA_966211605.1. Lineage (GTDB taxonomy): Bacteria > Pseudomonadota > Alphaproteobacteria > Caulobacterales > Caulobacteraceae > Caulobacter. The sequence goes on along the minus strand of CBIHOB010000062.1, from coordinate 33 downwards.
AACGAAGTGGCCGCACGACGGACCGAGCTGGCG
>CBIHOB010000061.1:0-27636 GCA_966211605.1 uncultured Caulobacter sp. | reverse complement strand
ACCGCCGTCTGGTTCGCGGTCAGGCGGCCCGTCAGGCGATTGTTGTAATAGACCTCGAACAGGGCCGGCTCGACCACGTCCAGGATCAGGCCCGGCGTGTTCGGGGCGCGATAGGCGTCGCCGGCCGACAGCCAGCGGGTCATGACGATGGCGCCGTCCGTGCGGCGCACGGTCATGGCGCCGGCCTTGCGGGCCTGAACCACGACGCCCGAGCTTTCGGCCGGGCTGGCGCCCAGCATCTGGCCCTTGGGCTTGAACAGCGCGCCCACCGCGACCTGATTGGCCGGATCGAGGGCGGCGGCCTTGGCCTCGGCCTCCGCACGGGCCTTGGCGACGGCCTGGGCCGCGTCGACCGAACCGCCGTTGGCGGCGGCGTCGTCGAGGCCGGGCGTCTTGTAGGGCTCGGGCGTGGTCGACTCGACCGGAGCCGGCAGCGGCGCGCCCAGGGCGACCTGGCTGTTGCTGGCGTGGGCCTGGACCTGGGTCTGGGTGGCGGCCGGGGCCACCTGGGGCGGCGGCTCGTCCTTGGCGATGGCGCGCTGGGCGACGTTCCACAGCAGGATGGCGCCCACCACCAGCAGGCCGCCGGCGAAGATCAGGGCCAGGCGCGGATCGCGTTCGCGGCGCACGCCCACCGGGGCGCGCAGCTCGCCGCCGTCGTCCGGGGCGTCGTTCTTGAAGCGGGCCACGGCGGCCTCGGCGTCCAGGCCCAGCAAGCTGGCATAGGCGCGGACATAGCCGATGGTGAACGGGCGCGAGGGCAGGTCGTCGAACCGCAGGTCCTCCAGCGCCTCGATATAGCCTTGGCGGATGCGGGTGGCGTCGGCGACGTCCTGGGTGGTCATGCCGCGGAACTCGCGCGCGGCCTTCAGGGCCATGCCGATGTCGGCGCCCCCGTCGACCCCGAGGGCCTCCGGCGAAGGCTGATGGACCACGGCCGGCGCCTCGTCGACGTCGGAGTCGGTGACCAGATGCAAACGTCTCACGTTGCCCATGTCCAGCGGCATAGCGAGTAAACGCCCCCAAATCAGCCGCGAGCGCGTCCCGAACCGGGCTGCGCGAAACGCGGCGTACGCTCCCCCACTCCGTATCTCACGGAGTCTTAACAAGTGTTTGGGATAACAAACTAAGTAGCCGGATTCAATGGACTAAACGGTGACGCTTGGTTAACGGCCAAGCTTTCGCCTAGACCGCGACATACAGCTTTCGCGCCAGGGTCTCGATCTCGCCGCGCAACGATCCGCCCGCCCCCTTCAGCAGGGCCTCGACATTGCGCCGGGCGGCCTCGCGGTCCAGCGACAGCACCATCTGCTTGACCGGACCAATGCCGGCCGGCGGCATGCTAAGCCCTTCAAATCCCAAGGCGACCAGAGCAAAGGCCTCCAGCGGACGGCCCGCCATCTCGCCGCAGACGGACACCGGCGTGCCGGTGTCGGCGCAGGCCTGCTGGATGGTCTTCAGCGCCCGCAGGGCGGCCGGCGACAGCGGATCATAGCGATCCGACACCTTCGGATTGCCCCGGTCGGCGGCGAACAGGTACTGCATCAGGTCGTTGGTGCCGACCGAAACGAAGTCGGTCATCGGCAACAGTGCGTCGAGATGCCACAGCAGCGATGGGGCCTCGACCATGGCGCCGACGTCCAGGCGGGCGGGCGCCGGACGGCCGCGCTTCAAGGCCCAGGCGACCTCCTGGTCGACGAAGGCGCGGGCGGCGCGAAACTCGTCCACATTGGCGACCAGCGGGAACATCACGCGCAGCGGCCGGCCGGCGGCGGCCTTGATCAGGGCGCGGATCTGCATGCGCAGCAGGGCCGGGCGGTCCAGACCCATGCGCACGGCGCGCCAGCCCAGGGCCGGATTGTCCTCGCGCTCCAGCTCCATGTACGGCAGCAGCTTGTCGCCGCCCAGGTCCAGCGTGCGGAAGGTCACCGGCATGCCGTCGGCGGCCTCCAGCACCTTCTCGTAGAGCGCCGTCTGGGCCTCCAGGCGCGGCAGCTCCTCGGCGACCATGAACTGGAACTCGGTGCGGAACAGGCCGATGCCCTCGGCCCCCGTCTCGGCCAGGATGTCCAGGTCGACGGCCAGACCCGCGTTCATCAGGAGGGTGATCTTGGCCCCGTCCTTGGTGATCGGCGGGGTGTCGCGCAGACGGGCGAACTCGGCCTTGCGCTGGGCGCGGACCTCCATCCGGACCTTCAGCGCCTTGACCACGTCCGGGCGCGGGCGCAACCAGGCTTCCTGCGTCTCGGCGTCGACGACCACGGGGTCGCCCTCGCTGACCCGGTCGCGCAGGCCGGCCAGACGACCGACGCAGGGGATGTCCAGGGCGCGGGCGACGATGCCGGCGTGGCTGGCGGCGCTGCCCTCCTCCAGCAGGATGCCCTTCAGCTTGGTGCGGTCGTATTCCAGCAGGTCGGCGGGCCCGAGGTTGCGGGCGATCAGGATGGCGTCGTCAGGCAGCTGGCGCACGGCGTGGACGTCGCCCGACAGGTGGCGCAGCAGCCGGTCGTTCAGGTCTTCCAGGTCGTGCAGCCGCTCGCGCAGATAAGGGTCGCGGGCCTGGCCCAGGCGGGCGCGGTGCTCGGAACGGACGCGCTCGACCGCGGCTTCGGCGGTCAGGCCCGAGCGCACGGCCTCCTGCAGGCCCCGGTTCCAGCCCCGGTCGTGGGCGAACAGACGATAGGTCTCCAGCACCTCGTACGAGGCGCCGACCAGGCCATGCTGGCCCTCCAGCATCTCGTCGATCTGGGTCTGCAGCGCCTCGATCGCGTAGGTGAGGCGGGCCTCCTCGGCCAGGGCGTCGTCGGACAGCAGGGTCTCGGGGACCACCGGCTGCTCGTGCAGCACGGCCACGCCGTACGCCAGCCCCTCGGCGAAGCGGGCGCCCTTCAGCCGTTCGGGCTTGTGCGGGGCCAGTTCGACGTCCTTGAGCTCGTCGGCGCCCAGCAGTTCGCTGGAGCTGACCATCTCGGCCAGCACCATGGCGATGATCTGGAGGTCCTCGACCTCCTCCTCGTCATAGACGCGCTCGGTGCGGTTCTGGACGACCAGCACGCCGATGGCGCGGCCGCCGCGCAGCAGCGGCACGGCCAGGAAGGCGTGGTACGGGTCTTCGCCGGTCTCCGGACGGTACGAGAATTGCGGATGGCTGGCGGCGTCGGACAGGTTCAGCGGCCGGCCCAGGCGCATGGTCTCGCCGACCAGGCCCTCGCCCGGCTTCAGGCGGGTGACGTGGACGGCCTCGCGGGCCAGACCCTCGGTGGCGAACAGTTCGAGATCACCGGTCGCGCGGCGCAGATAGATCGAGCAGACTTCCGCCACCATCGAGATGGCGATGGTGCGCACCACCATGTCGAGCTTGGCCTGGGCGGGGCCGCCGCCGGCCATGGCCTCGCGTATCTGCCGCAGCAGGCTGCGTGGTCCTCGAACGGCGATGCCGGATGCAGCCATCTCGCCCGCGTGCGCTCCCTAATCGAGAAGCGGTATAGCCCAGCTTCCAGCGCCAGGGGTTAAAGACCGCTCCGTCCTTCACATGGGGGCTATAGCAGTTTTCGCCCGCAAGAAAGCGACGAGGATCAACCGAACGTCGATTAGGTGTAGCGGCGCGAAAAAGCGCCGCCCCCGGGTGAGAGGGAGCGGCGCAGGGAACACGCTGGGGAGGGATCAGGACTCCAGCGAGGAAAGGCGGGGCTTAGCGGCGATAGCCGTAGTCGTAGCGATCGTAGCGGTTGCCGTAGCGGTCATAGGCGTAGCGGCTGTTCTGGTAGCCACGGTCATAGGCGTAGCGGTTGTTGTAGCCGCGGTCGTAGTGGCGGTTGTCGTAGCCGTAGCGCGGGGCGGTGCGATAGCCGTAGCCGTAGTGACGCTTGTCCTTGGCCGTCGTGGCGCCCAGGGCCGCGCCGGCGACCGCGCCGATGGCGACCGCGTCGGTCTTGCCGTCGCCGATGGCCGCGCCGGCGATGCCGCCGATCACGGCGCCGATGACGGCGCGATTGGTCTTTTCGCCCGCAAAGGCGGCCGAGGCGGGGGCGACCAGCGCGCCGGTGATGGCGACGGCGACGACGGTCTTGGTGAACTTGCCGATGGTCTTCATGACAGGGCTCCTATTCGTAAGAGCGTCGCCCCCTTTCTCGAAAACAAGATTGGGCGGCGCTGTTGATGTTGGTTTTAGAGGAGCCCGCCTGAACCTGATTTGAACCGCGCCGTTCAGGTTCGCGTCATGTTGAGAAAAAGTTCAGGCGGCCGCCAAAGCCGCCTTCGCCGGCCGATGCAGCCGCACCGACCACAGCACTCCCGCCAGCATCAGGACGATCGCCGCCGTTTCCAGCCCGCGCGGCCAGCGGCCCTCGTGCAGGAAGCCGTACAGCAGGGCGAACAGGGTCTCGAACACGATCAGCTGGCCCGACAGGCTGAGCGGCAGGTAGCGGCTGGCGGCGTTCCACAGGCCGTTGCCGATCACCGAGGCGCCGATCGCCACCGCGAAACTGACCGTCCAGAACCAACCCCAGGCCTCTGGCGCATGGATCTCGCCGCCCAGCAGGAAGGCCGGAACGACCAGCAGCAGCGATAGCAGGCCCGTGGCGACGCCGGTCAGCAGCGACCACTCGTGGCTGGTGAACTTGGGCGTGGCGGCCAGCCGGCGGGCGTTCCAGACGGCGTAGACGGTCCACACCGCCAGCGCCAGCAGCGCGCCCAGCACGCCGACTGCCTGCCTGCCGATCCCGACGCCGTGGCTCTGGTTGAACACCGAGACGTTGATGCAGACCCCGCCGGCCACGATCAGCGAAAGCGGCAGGGCCAGGCGCCCCAGCGGAACGCCCTCCCCCGGCCGGCTGCCCATCAGGGTCACGGTGACCGGCAGCAGGCCGATGATCAGCGAGGCCAGGGCGACGCCGGACGTCTGCACCGAAACCGACAGGCCCACATAATAGATCAGGTTGCCCAGCAGGCTGAGCAGGAAGAGATCGCGCCAGTCGCGGCCGTCCATCTTCCGCATCACCGTGGGCCAGGTCGGAACCAGCAGCACCGCCGAGGCCAGGCCGTAGGCGACGTAACGTCCCGCCGTCATCTGCAGCGGCGTGAAGTCGGCCAGCAGCTTCGGCGCCAGGAACACCCCGCCCCAGAACGCGCCGGCGACCAGGCCGCACACCAGGCCGAGGAGGAGATTGCGGGGATTGATCATGCGGCTGGGTTAGCAGGTCGCGCGCGCGCCGGCTTGGCGAAAGCTCCTGGAGGTTTGGCGGATGCTACCGCCTCTTCCGCCATGCTCCCGGCGTCGTCCCCAGCGCCGCCTTCATCCGCCTGGTCAGGCCGCTCTGGTCGCCATGGCCGGTGCGGACGGCGATCTCGGCGATGGAGAGGCTGCTGTCGGACAGCAAGCGTTGCGCCGCTCTCAGGCGGGCGTCCGACAGCGCGCCGTGCGGGGTCGTGCCGTAGGCCTCTGAGAACCGCGCGAAGAAGCGGCTCTGGCTCATGCCGGCCTCGGCGGCCAGGTCGCGAACCGTGACCGGCTGGTCGAAACGGGCCGCGATCATGGCGGCGGCGCGGGTCAGGCGCGGATCGATGTCGATTGGCCCCGTCGAGAGGCCGCGCAGCAGCAGCGGGGTCCACAGGCTCGCGACGCCGTCGTCGACCGCGCCCGGCGCCTCGCCCGCCAGGAAGGCCAGCAGGCCTTGCACCGCGCCGGTGACCGGGGCGAACGGCTGGTCGCGAAGGCGTTCGAACGGCCGCATCAGCGCGCCGTCGATGTCGGCGACCACGAACAGGTTCTCGCCGTCGGCGGCGCAGACGTGGCGCGCGCCCGGCGGAATCACCGCCGCGCGGCCCGGATCGACCCGACCGCCCTTGCCGTCGATCTCGATCTCCAGCACGCCGCGCCGGGGCAGCACGATCTGGTCGAAGTCATGGACGTGCGACAGCGCTTCCGGCTCGTAGCGGCGGAAGGACAGCTCGGCGGGGGCGTTCAGGTCGTGATGGCCCATCCGGGCATCATAGTCCGATCAGCCGTGCCCCGGCAGGGCCAGGGGCTCGCTGGCGTCGGCGACCAGGCGGCGGGCCTGTTCCAGGGCCGCCTCGATGTCGCTCTCGATGAATTCGACTTCCAGGTCGGTCAGCGGATGCGGGGCGGCGATGGTGCCGCGCAGATATTCGCGGCGCTCGGGCTCGCTCATCGTCCACCAGCCGACGGTGTGGCCTTCCTCGATGACCGCATCGCCCATAGCCAGGAGGTCGTCGGTGTCGAAGATCGGCTGGCCGACCTTTTCCGGAAAGCGCAGCTCGGCGTCATGGACCACGCGGTCCAGGCGCTTGAGCAGGGCCGCCAGCCAGGGGCTGACCAGCAGCGGCTTCTCGTAGCCGTCGCCGAACTTGGCCCGCAGCAGCAGGTCGAACAGCACCTTCAACCCGTCGTCGCCCTGGAAGGTGACGGACTTGGCCTCGGGATCGAACTTGAAGACGTCTGACATGGGTCTCTCGGAAGCGGCGTCGCTTCCATAACGTCCGAACGCGACGTTTTGTAGAAGGAGGGGCCACGGCCCCTCCCCTTTCAGGTCCTACAGCTGGTCCAGGCCGTACACCGCGTGCAGGGCGCGGACGGCGAGTTCGGTGTAGGCAGCGTCGATCAGGACCGAGATCTTGATCTCCGAGGTCGAGATGACCTGGATGTTGATGTTCTTCTCGGCCAGGGCCGCGAACATCGACTGGGCGACGCCAGCGTGGCTGCGCATGCCGACGCCGATCACCGAGACCTTCGAGACGTCCTCGTCGACGGCCACGTCCTCGAAGCCGATCTCGGCCTGGGCGGCCTTGACGATCTCGACGGCGCGGGCGGCGTCACGCTTGCCGACCGTGAACTCCATGTTGGCGGTCGCGGCGCTGCGGGCGCGCGACTGCACGATCATGTCGACATTGACGTTGGCGTCGGCCAGGCGACCGAAGATCTGCGAGGACACGCCCGGATGGTCGGGCAGGCCCAGCAGGGTGATCTTGGCTTCGTCGCGGCTGTAGGCGACGCCCGAGACGATGCGCTTTTCCATGATTTCTTCCTCGTCGCAGACGATCGTACCTTGTCCGGGCGCTTCCCCGGGTTCGACGAAACTCGACAGCACCCGCACCGGGACGCGATGGGCCATGGCCATCTCGACCGAACGGGTCTGCAGCACCTTGGCCCCCAGCGAGGCCATTTCAAGCATCTCTTCGTAGCTGATCTTGGCCAGGCGCTTGGCCTTGCTCTCGATCCGCGGGTCGGTGGTGTAGACCCCGTCCACGTCCGTGTAGATGTCGCACGCGCCCTTGACGGCCGCGGCGATGGCCACGGCGGAGGTGTCCGAGCCGCCCCGGCCCAGGGTGGTGATCCGCTGCTTGGTCGTCACGCCCTGGAAGCCGGCGATGACGGCGATCTCGCCGTTCGCGAAGCATTCGTCGAGGTTCGCCGAGGGGATCTCCTCGATGCGGGCGCTGCCGTGCGCCTCGTTCGTGATGATCGGCACCTGCCAGCCCAGGAACGAGCGGGCCTTGTGGCCCATGTTGCGCAGGGTCATGGCCAGCAAGCCGGCGGTGACCTGTTCGCCCGAGGCGACGACGGCGTCGTACTCGTCGTCCGACTCCGGAAGACCTTGCGCGGCGCGGCCGGCGCCGTCGGTCCAGGCGACCAGTTCGTTGGTCTTGCCCGACATGGCCGACACGACCACCGCCACCTGTTTGCCGGTCGCCACCTCGGCGGCGACCAGGCGCGCCACACGGCGGATGCGCTCCAGGTCGGCCACCGACGTGCCGCCGAACTTCATCACCAGACGTGACACGTCCCTAGAACCTCGACACTTGGTTATTTCTTGCGCCCGCGCGGCCGGATCGCTCCCCCTCGCGCAAGCCCGCGCCTTCTAGCGGCCGGAAAGCGCAACGGCAATGTCGCGAAGGTGTCTTTTTTCGCCGGTCATGGCGTCAAGAACCCGGCGTGGTAGAGGAGAGACATGACTCAAGCCGCCGCCGCCTCGCCATCTGCCCCCTCCTGGAGCATCGACCCCGCCGACGTGGCGCGGTTCTCGGCCATCGCCGCGGAGTGGTGGGATCCCAAGGGCAAGTTCGCGCCGCTGCACGTGTTCAACCCCTGCCGCCTGGCCTTCATCCGCGAGCAGGCGCTGGCGCGGTTCGATCGCGACGCCAACGCCCGCGCGCCGTTCGAGGGCCTGACCCTGCTGGACATCGGCTGCGGCGGCGGCCTGTTGTCCGAGCCGATGGCGCGGCTGGGCTTTACCGTCACCGCCACCGACGCCTCGGAGAAGAACATCAAGACCGCCGCGACCCACGCGTCGGAACAGGGGCTCGAGATCGGCTATCGCCCCGCCACCGCAGAGCAGCTGCTGGCCGAGGGCGCTGGACCGTTCGACGTGGTGCTGACCATGGAGGTCATCGAGCATGTCGCCGACCCGGGCGAGTTCCTGCGCACCTGCTCCAAGCTGCTCAAGCCGGGCGGCCTGATGATCGTCGCCACCTTGAACCGAACGCTCAAGGCCTTGGCCCTGGCCAAGATCGGCGCCGAATACGTGCTGCGCTGGGTGCCGCCGGGCACCCACGACTGGAACCAGTTCCTCAAGCCCGAGGAGCTGCGCGCCTTCCTCGCCGGCGAGCCGGTCCAGATGCACGGCCCCTTCGGCGTGGCCTACAACCCGCTGACCGGCCGCTGGAGCCAGTCAGCCGATGTCGACATCAACTACATGATGACCGTGACCAAGGACTGACCAAGGGTTGTAAAGGTCAAGATTCGGGAACTCAGGCCCCGGGCGAGCTTTTCCACTCGCAGGGACAATGAACCTGGATTGGCGACCCGCTGTCGGGGGTGGCCGTCGATCCGTTCGAGTGGGAACGGAGACACACATCATGACCAGCAAGACCTTGGCCGCCGTCCTGGCCGCCACCGTGGCGTGCGGCGCGATCGCCCCCGCCTTTGCTCAGGACTCGGCCTATCAGCAGAGCCTGCGCAACTACGACGACCAGCGCGCCAACTACTACGAGCGCGTGGCCGAGTACCAGGAGCGCCAGGAGGCCTACGAGCGCGACCGCGCCAACTACATCCGCAATCGTGACGACTACGACCGTCGCTACGGCCGCGGCGCCTATGACCGCCGCTATCCCAGCTACGCCGAGCGTTATCGCGTGGCCCAGTACCGCGACAGCGCCGCCTACTACAGCGAGCAGGCCGAATTCGAACGCGCGCGCGCCAATTACGAGCGCGCCCGCTACGACTATGACCGCCGCAACGGCGAAGGCGCCTACGACCGCCGCCACCCCACCGAGGCCGACCGCTTCCGCGTCAGTGGCGTCAGCTACGCCAGCGGCGGCGGCTACGATCCGGCCCGCGAGCAGTGGGAACGCGATCGCGACCGCTACTACAGCGCCCGCGACGCCTATGACCGCCGCCACGGCTACGGCGCGTACGACCGCCGCTATCCGGGCGAAGCCAGCCGCTATTCTGCGCCCTACGCCGGCGCCTACAGCATCGACACCAGCGCCAACGTCAACTACGGCAACGACTGCCGCCAGGACGCCAAGCGCAACGCCACGGTCGGCGGGGTGATCGGGGCCCTGGCCGGCGCGGCCCTGGGCTCCAACGTCGCCGCCCGCAACGCGCGGCCCGAGGGCACTGTCCTGGGCGCCCTGGTGGGCGCTGGCGTGGGCGCGGCCGTGGGCAACGCCTCGGCCAAGTGCGACACGCGCGGCAACTACTGGACCTATGACCAGACCCAGCCCTACCGCTACAGCGACGGCCGCTACGCCGCGTCCAGCGAACGCTGCCGTCTGGCCCCGGCCCCGACCGAGTACAACGGCCGCGTCGAGCAACGCTATGTCCGCGTCTGCCCGGACGCCGATGGCCGTTATCGCGTCGAAGGCTAACTTTCGCCGCGAAGAGATCGGATGACCCCCGGCTGACGGTCGAGTTTCCGACTTTGAAGGAAACCGGCGGTCAGCTTGGGCGTTTACGACCCGAGGGATCGACACAAGAAACTATCGGAGAGCTCGCCATGCGCGCCCGCCTGCAAGCCCTAGTCCTGGCCACCGTCGTCGGTTTCACCGTCAGCAGCGTGGCCGTCACCGCCGCCGACGCTCAAGGTCGTCGTGAACGGGTCCTGGTCTGCAACAAGTCCAAGGCCAAGAACGGCGCCATTATCGGCGGTCTCGGCGGCGCCCTGCTGGGCAACACCGTCGCGGCCCGCGGCAACAAGACCGAAGGCGCCCTGCTGGGCGGCGCGGTCGGCGCCGTGGCCGGTCACGAGATCGGCAAGAACAAGAAGAAGTGCCACTACGAGTACCGCTATCGGTAACGCGTAGCGCTTCGCTGGAAGCCAAAAGGGGCGCTGGACCTGGTCCGGCGCCCTTTACTTTTGGCCGCGGCCCCAGCGCGCCGGAACAAGGCCCGTGCGCGGCCGTTCAGCTCAAGGTTCAGGGCCGTCGCCCAAGCGGCGGCGGACTGGGCGATTGGGAGGCGGCCCGATGGGCAACGCGTTCAGGCGTCGGTATCTCGACGTGCTCTGCTCGATCTACCTCTACAACGAGCATCGTGGCTACACCGCCATCGACCGCATGCTGGGCGCGATCCGCGCCAGCTGGCCCGACGATCACCGGCTGATCGACCTGGTCGAGAGCCATCGCGCCGACGAACGAAAGCATTACCTGATGTTCCGGCGCTGGTTCGAGCGCCACGGCGCCATGCCGCTCGATCTGGATCGCGCCGTGGGCCACATCGACCGCTTCGTCGAGATCATGTTCGGATCGCGGATCGATGATCTGGCGCCCGAGCTGATCGGCCGCGACGCGCTGTTCGAACGCCTGTGCCGGGTCATCGCCCTGACCGAGAGGCGCGGCTATCGCCAGGTCGAGGCCCTGCTGCGCAACGCCGCGGTGCGCGAGGACGGCACGCTGACCAAGATCTTCCGGATCATCGAACAGGACGAGCCCAGCCACTGGGCCCCTTACGAGGGCTGGCTGCGCGAGCACGGCCGACGGCAGGCCAACGGGTGGGAGCGCGCCGTCGACGGCTTCATCCATGGCGAACTGCTGGCCTTCAAGCTGCCGATCCTCTTCCTGACGCCGGGGCTGGCGCGGCGGACCTCGTGGCCGGACGAGCATGACGGCGTCCCGGGGCCGACCCTGGCCGCCGCCTGAGGCTCAGTTCACGTCGGACTTCTTCAGCGCGGCCGGCGGCAGCGGAGCCACGCGGACCCCGTCCTCGACCAGAGCCTTGACCTCGGTGGGCGAAGCCTCGCCGTAGATGCCGCGCTCCTCGGACTTGCCCTCGTGGATGGCGCGGGCCTCCTTGGCGAAGGCGTCGCCGACATAGTCGAAATTGTCCTCGACGTGCCGGCGGACCTCGCCCATGGCCGTCATCATCATCTCGCGCATCCTGGGATCCACGGCCGGGGCCGACCGCTGGGCCTTGGTCCCCGCCACGGCGGGCGCCATGATCTGCTTGGAAACCGCGTGCGAGCCGCAGACGGGGCATTCGACCAGGCCTCGCGCGGCCTGGTCGTCATAGTCCGCCGACGAGCCGAACCAGCCCTCGAATTCATGGGCGGCGTCGCACTGAAGCGCGTACTTGATCATCGTCTGTAGATGGCGAGCGTTAGGGCCCGGCGAAAGGCCGGGCGTTCTGAAGGACGGGGATCGCCGCGCGCGCCTTGTCGGCGGCGGGCAGGTCGAGATCGGCCAACAGCACACCGGGCTCGTCGTGGTCAAGTTTCCCGATCACCTCGCCCCAGGGCCCGATGGCGATGGAGCGTCCCCAGGTGCCGCGGCCGTCCTCGTGGAAGCCGCCCTGAGCCGCCGCGATCACGAACGAGCCTGTCTCGATGGCGCGGGCCCGCAGCAGCACGTCCCAGTGCGCCTCGCCCGTCGGCCGGGTGAAGGCGGCCGGGGCGGTCAGCACCGTCGCGCCGCCCAGCGCCAGCGCCCGATACAAGGCGGGAAAGCGCATGTCGTAGCAGATGGTCAGGCCGAACCTGGCCAGCGGCGTGTCGACCACGACCGCCCGCGCTCCAGGCTCGTAGGCCGCCGATTCCCGCGCCGTCTCGCCGGTGGGCAGGTCGACGTCGAACATGTGCAGCTTGTCGTAGGTGGCCGCGATGGCGCCGGTGGGATCGATCACCACCTGGCGGTTGGCGGCCTTCTCGCCCTCTTCCCGCCGGACCAGGGCCGAGCCGACGTCGATCCAAGTCCCCGTCCGGGCCGCGATCTCGCGCAAGCCGTTGACGACGGGGTCATCCTCCAGCGCGGTCAGGGTCGGCAGCAGCTTGGCGCGATCCTTCTGCACGACGTTGGTGCATTCCGGCGTCAACACGAACTGCGCGCCGCCCGCGATCGCCTCGCGCACCAGCGGCGCGACATGGGCCAGCGCCGCGGCGTGGGTCGCCGGCGTGCGCGTCTGGACCAGGCCGACGCGAAGGGTCCCCCCGGCCGTCGTCATGTGGCGAGCAGGCCGTCCAGCTTGCCGTCGCGCTCGAGGGCCATCATGTCGTCGCAGCCGCCGATGTGCTGGTCGCCGACGAAGATCTGCGGGAAGGTGCTGCGGCCGGACCGCTGCATCATCTCCTGGCGCAAGGCCGGATCCATGCCGGCCTCGATCTCGGTGAAGTCGGCGCCCTTCTCGCTCAGCAGAGCCAGGGCGCGGGCGCAGTAGCCGCAGAAGGGACGGGTATAGATGGTGACGTGAGCCATGGAGCCTGAATACCTGATCTCGTGCGTCCTCATATACGACGCGCTTGAATTTCTGTAACGCGGGCGACGACGGATAGCGTCACCGACGCCGCCCCGGCCGCCAGCAGCGCCCGCGCGCAGCCTTCGGCCGTGGCTCCCGTGGTCAACACGTCATCCACCAGAACGATCCGCCGCCCGGCCACCTGCACGCGCCGCGCGTCCGGCACGGCGAAAGCGGCGGCCACGTTGCGCCGCCGCCCCGAGGCCGACTTGCCGCCCTGGCTGGCGGTGTCGCGCCGTCGCACCAGCGCGTCCGGCAGATAGGTCAGCCCCGCCCCACGGGCCAAGGGCCGCGCGATCTCGGCGGCCTGGTTGTAGCGACGGCTCAGCAGCCTGGCGCGGTGCACCGGCACGGGGACCACGGCGTCGGCCTCGGCCAGCAGGTCGACCGCCGCCCGCGACAGCCAGCGGGCGAACAACCTCGCCAGTTCGGGCCGGTCGGCGTGCTTGAGCTTCAACACCAGGTCGCGCGAATGCTCGTCGTAGACGCAGGCGGCGCGCGCCCTCTGGAAGGCGCGGGGCTTGGCCAGGCAAGCCGGACAGCGCGCGGCGGCCGCCTCGGCGTACGGCATGGCCAAGCCGCAGCCATCGCACACCGGGTCGTCCAGGAAGGTCACCTTCGAAAAGGCCGAAGCCGCCAGGCCGCCGCTCAGCGCCGCCTCGCCATCCAGGCTGGAGGGCGGCAGCAGCAGGTCCAGGAAGCCGCGGCCCAAACCCTTAAGCCGTGGTCCCGCTTTCCATGTCGATCCGGAATCGCCATGTATCGCCCGCATGACCGCCTCGCCCCTGCTCTTCGACCGCGCCCTGCATCGCGCCCGCCTCGACCGCGCCGCGCCCGACTTCGCGTCGGCCGACTTCCTGAAGGCCCGCGTCGCCCAGGACGTGGTCATGCGGCTGGAGACGATCCTGCGACGCTTTCCGGTCGCCGTCGACCTCGGAGCCAGAAACGGCCATTTTTTCAAAGCCTTGAGCGAAAGCGACGCTCGCGGCAACATCGACACGCTGATCGAGGCCGACCTGTCGGGGCGCATGCTGGCAGGTCGGGAGACCCCGCGCGTCGTCGCCGACGAGGAGCGCCTGCCGTTCGGCGGCGCGACCCTGGATCTGGTGACCTCGACCCTGTCGCTGCACTGGACCAACGACCTGGTGGGGGCGCTGATCCAGATCCGCCGGGCGCTGCGGCCGGACGGGCTGTTCGTCGGCGCGATCTTCGGCGGCGCCACCCTGACCGAGCTGCGCCAGAGCCTGCTGGCCGCCGAAGCCGAGCTGTCGGACGGCGCATCGATGCGGGTCTCGCCTTTCGCCGACGCCATCGACGCGGCGGGCCTGCTGCAGCGGGCCGGCTTCGCCCTGCCCGTCGCCGACGTCGATCGCGTCAAGGTGCGTTATGGCCATCCGCTCAAGCTGCTGCAGGACCTGCGGGCCATGGGCGAGACCAGCGTGCTGCTGGACCGCTCGCGCAAGCCGCTGAGCCGCAAGGTGCTGTTCCGGGCGATGGAGCTGTATGCCGAACGCTTCGCGGAAAGCGACGGCCGGGTCCCGGCGACGTTCGAGATCGTCTCGGTCACCGGCTGGGCGCCGCACGAGAGCCAGCAAAAGCCGCTGCGGCCGGGTTCGGCCAAGATGCGCCTGGCGGACGCCCTGGGAACCCAGGAGCAGTCGGCCGGCGACAAGGCCGGCCAGAGTTAGGGCCGGCCAGAGTTAGGGCCTGTAGATTTGGGGGCCGGCCAGGCTTAGGTGCCGATCGCGTCCTTGGCCTTGGCGAAGGCGCCGTTGATGGCGCCGCTCAGCCCCGTCAGGATCCCGACGATGGCCAGGGCCAGCAAGCCCAGCAGAAGGCCGTATTCCACGGCGGTGGCGCCGGACTCGTCGGCCCGGAAGCGGCTCAGAGCAGATCGCGCAGCCACGCGACCAAAGGCTCGTCCGCGGGAGGCATCGGATAGTCCCCGAGCTTGTCCGGTCTCACCCATGCCAGCGCCTCATGCTCCTTACGCGTCACTTGGCCGTCCCACCGACGCAGCAGGTAAAGTGGCATCAGGAGGTGAAAAGACTCGTAACTGTGCGACGCGAAAACGAACGGCGCGAGACACGCCTGGGCGACGGTGACGCCCAGCTCTTCCTGCAGCTCGCGGATCAGGCACTGTTCGGGCGTCTCGCCCGGCTCGACCTTGCCGCCCGGAAACTCCCACAGTCCCGCCAGCTGCTTGCCCTGGGGCCGCTGGCAGATCAGCACCCGCCCGTCGACATCGATCATGGCGGCGGCGGCGACGAGGACGGTGGGCTTGCTCATGGTTGGGGTGTGGCGCGGCGAGACGCGACTGGCAAGGGCCAAGCGCCGCCGCACGACCGCCATATTACGCCCGTAGCCTCGCCGGCGTCACTGGGAGGGACACCATGCACAAGACGCTCGCCACGCTGGCCGCCGGCGCCGCCCTGATCGCCGCCGCCCCCGCCTTCGCCCAGGCCGCCCATCCCGAGGAGCCCGCCGTCCGCGCGGCGCTGGAGCACTATCTGGCCGGTCACGCCACCGGCGATCCCAAGGAATTCCGCCAGGCCTTCCACGACGACGCGCGCCTGATGTGGATCCGCGACAACGCCGTGATGACCCGCTCGGACGACGAATATATCGGCGGGGCCACCGGCAAGCCCGCCGTCGACGAGGCCCAGCGCAAGCGCTGGATCGACTCGATCTCGATCACCGGCTCGGCCGCCAGCGCCAGGATCGTGCTGGACTATCCCAACGCGGTCCTGACCGACTACATGCAGCTGCTCAAGACCCCCGACGGCTGGAAGATCGTGCACAAGATCTTCGACGTGGCGCCGAAGGGCAAACCCTAGGGTCAGGCGGGAGCGCGGCAAAATCGCCGCCTTCCTTGACTTTTGCACCGCAACATAAGATATGAGCCCTGCGCCTACTTCGGCGCTATCGGTGCTCCAGCCGCGTGAGGGTCCCTTTCGGACCAGCCTGTCGAGCGCCTTGAGAGTTTTCTCATCAGATCGCCCGTACACGCGGGGCGCTCCCCAAACGACCAGCCGAAGGGCCAGCCGTGCGAGGACGCATGCGCGGCTTTCGGCGCATGAAAGACGTGAACACGTGACTCAATTTTCCGACCTTGGCCTGGCCAAGCCGCTGCTGAAGGCGCTGGCCGAGAAGGGCTACAAGGAACCCACTCCGATCCAGGCCCAGGCCATTCCGGTGGTGCTGCAAGGCAAGGACCTGCTGGGCATCGCCCAGACGGGCACGGGCAAGACCGCCGCCTTCGCCCTGCCCATCCTCCAGCGCCTGGCGGAGGATCGCAAACCGGCCCCGCGCCGCGGCTTCCGCTGCCTGGTGCTGTCGCCGACCCGCGAACTGGCGACCCAGATCGCCGAGAACTTCAAGGCCTACGCCGTGCACATGGGCCTGTCGGTCCATACGGTCTATGGCGGCGTGAAGTATGGCCCGCAGATGAAGGCCCTGGCCGGCGGCGTCGACGTTCTGGTCGCCACCCCGGGCCGCCTGATGGACCACATGGCCGAGAAGTCGGCCATCGTCTCGGGCACGGAGATCTTCGTGCTCGACGAAGCCGACCAGATGCTGGACCTGGGCTTCGTGGTGCCGATCCGCAAGATCGCCAGCCAGCTGACCAAGAACCGCCAGAACCTGTTCTTCTCGGCCACCATGCCCAGCGAGATCGGCAAGCTGGCCGGCGAGCTGCTGAAGGATCCGGTGCAGGTGTCGG
Source organism: uncultured Caulobacter sp. (assembly GCA_966211605.1). Taxonomy (GTDB): domain Bacteria; phylum Pseudomonadota; class Alphaproteobacteria; order Caulobacterales; family Caulobacteraceae; genus Caulobacter. Next base: position 11,170 of record CBIHOB010000061.1, on the reverse strand, counting down.
TGGCCCCGCAGGCGACCACGGTCGAGCGCATCGACCAGCGCGTCCTGTTCATCGAGGCGCAGCGCAAGCGCCCGCTGCTGGCCGAGCTGTTCGCCGACTCGAGCTTCTCGCGCACCATCGTCTTCACCCGCACCAAGCGCGGCGCCGACCGCGTGGCCAAGTATCTGAACGCCGCGGGCGTCGAGGCCGCCTCGATCCACGGCGACAAGACGCAGGGCCAGCGCGAGCGCGCCCTGGCCGCCTTCAAGGCCGGCGAGATGCGGGCCCTGGTGGCCACCGACATCGCCGCGCGCGGCATCGACGTCAACGACGTCAGCCACGTCATCAACTACGAGCTGCCCAACGTCCCGGAGGCCTATGTTCACCGGATCGGCCGCACCGCCCGCAAGGGCAAGGACGGCATCGCCATCAGCTTCTGCGCCGATGACGAGCGCAGCCTGCTGAAGGACATCCAGAAGGCCACCCGCCAGACGATCCCGTCCTTCGACCGTCGCAACGACAAGCAGCTGGCCCAGGCCGCGGCCGTCGCCGACAAGCTGGTCCCGGCCGAGAAGTACGTCGATCCCCGCAAGGCCGACCCGCGCAACGACGTGCCGTCCGAGCTGCGCCGCAAGCGGAACCGGAACCGGAACGGCGCCAATGGCGGCGGCGGGCGCGGACCGAACGCCCAGGGCAAGGGGCAGCAGCGCCAGGGGCAGGGCTCGGGTCAAGGTTCGGGCCAGGGTCGCGACCAGGGCCAGAAGGCCAAGTCCGCCCAGAACGCCTTCCGGGGTCCCAAGCGCCAGGCCGCCCCGGCCGAGAAGCGCTGGTCGCCGATCGACTAAGCAAAAAGAATACAAAGGGTTGTAAAACGAGGCGGCGAAAGCCGTCTCGTTCGCATTCCTGCGTCCATTCGCTACAGCGGCGCTTGTGTCCGCATCGTCTATGAGTTCACCATGATCGTCGGGCCGGCTGCTTGGCCGGATGGGGGACCAAAGCGATGGGCGACGGCAAACCGCGCGCCACGCCTGTTCTGACACGCATCGCGGGCGGCGAGATGGCCGCTCGCGTCAAGGCCTTCGACTGGTCGAAGACGCCTCTGGGTCCTCGCGAGACCTGGTCGCCGGCGCTGAGGCTGGCCGTCGACATGATCCTGGCCACCAACTTCCCCATGGCCCTGCGCTGGGGCCCCGAGCTGGTCCTGATCTACAACGACGCCTACAGCCCGGCGCTGCACGAAGACCATCCCCAGGCTCTGGGCGTGCTGTTCCGCGACACCTCGCCCGAGCTGCAGGCCTCGATCCGCGCCCTGCACGAGGACATCCTGTCCGGGGCCAGCGGCGGCTTCGCCTTCGAGAAGCTGCCCCTGCGCGTCAGCCGCCGCGGCGCGCGCGAGATCGGCTATTTCACCGTCAGCTATAGCCCCGTACCCGACGCCACGGCCCCGAACGGCGTGGGCGGGGTGCTGGTCACGGCGGCCGAGATCTCGCAATCCATCGCCGACCAGAAGACCCTGCGCACCACCCAGGAGCGCTACGAAATGGCCCGCGAAGTGGCCGGCGTCGGCGCCTGGGAGTGGGACATCAAGGCCAACAAGGTCTATGCCGACGCCCGCTACGCCGAGCTGCACAACGTCGCGCCCGAATTCGCCGAGGCCGGCCTGCCGGTGCAGAGCTACACGCCCGCCGTCCATCCCGACGATCGCGACCGCATCCGCGACCTGGCCCTGAAGGTCGCCCAGAGCGGCGGCGATTTCGCCGAGGAATACCGTCTGGTGCAGGCCGACGGCTCGGTGCGCTGGGTCTATACGCGGGGCCGCGCCTATCTGGACGAGGACGGCCAGCCGATGCGCAACACCGGCGTGATCGTCGACATCACCGAACGCAAGTCGGTCGAGGCCGACCTGGCGGCCGCCCGCCACGACCTGGATCTCGCCGCCCAGGCAGCCGGCATGGGCCGCTGGGACCACAAGCCTCATCTGGGCCAGCGGTTCTGGGACGCCCGCGCCCGCAGCATCTTCGGCCTGCCGTCCGACGCGGCGCCGTCCACCGAGACCTTCGAGCGCATGGTCCACCCGGACGACCTGCCGACGGTGCGCGCCGCCGTGGCCGCCGCCACCGATCCCGAAGGCTCGGGCGCGATCAACATGGAGTACCGGATCCACCGCGGCGGCGACGGCGCCCTGCGCTGGGTCGAGACCTTCGGCCGGGCCTTCTTCGAGGGCGGCCGGTGCGTGCGCTTCGTCGGCGTGGTCTCGGACGTCACCGAACGGCGCGAGGCGATCCACCGCCTGCTGCGCCAGGAAGAGACGTTGCGCCTGGCCATCGACGCGGCGGACGTCGGCACCTGGGACTTCAACCTCGACACCGGCGACCTGACCTGGTCGGACCGTTGCTACGCCATGCTGGGGGTAAGGATCGGCGATCCCGTCGGCATCGAAACCTTCAACGCGTGCATCCACCCCGGCGACCAGGCCCGGGTCACCGAAGCCATGCGGCTGGCCACCGACCCGGTCGTCCGCGCCGAGTACGCAGTCGAGTTCCGCGTCGTCGGCCGCGACGATCATGTCGAGCGCTGGGTGAACACCAAGGGCAAGGTGTTCTTCGGCGACGACGGCAAGGCTCATCGCTTCGTCGGGGCCGTCGTCGACGTCACCGACCGCAAGCGCGCCGAACTGCATCTGCGGCTGCTGGTCAACGAGCTGAACCACCGGGTGAAGAACAGCCTGGCGACCATCCAGGCCATCGCCGCCCAGAGCTTCACCGGCGAGCGCGCCCTGCCCCAGGCGCAAGAGGCCTTCTCCAGCCGCATCGTCGCCCTGGCCGAGGCCCACGACCTCCTGACCCGCGAGAACTGGGAAGGGGCGGACCTCCACGACGTCACCGCCCGCCTGGCCGAACTGCACGGCGGCCAGGCGCGCTTCGAGCTGTCGGGTCCGGCCATCCGCCTGTCGCCCAAGACGGCCCTGTCCCTGTCGATGGCCCTGCACGAGCTGGCCACCAACGCCATGAAGTATGGGGCCCTGTCGACGCCCGAAGGCCGGATCCGGGTGGCCTGGGACCTGGCGCCGGACCCTGGCGCGGCGCGGCTGGACCTGACCTGGACCGAGCGCGGCGGTCCGCCTGTCCAGCCGCCCACCGAGCGCGGCTTCGGCTCGCGCCTGATCGAGCGCGGCCTGGCGGCGGAGCTGTCGGGCTCGGCGGCCATCGACTTTCATCCGGACGGCGTGATCTGCCGGATCCGGGCGCTGCTGGAGGCTTGAGCTAGCTGGCGGCCCGCAACGCCGCCGCGATCTGCTCGTCCGTCCGCCGCAGGGCCATCATCACCGCTCCGGCCACGATCAGCGGCGGCAGCGCCCAGACGTACCAGCCGGCGACGGCCAGGGCGGTCGCGCCGCCGATCAGGAAGGCGACCGCCAGTTCCGCCAGGGCGGCCAGGAACGAGCCGGCGCGGCGACGGCGGAAGTCGGCCCGCTTGCCCGGCTTCTGACGCCAGACGCCGATCAGTCCCGCGCTCCAGGCCGTCAGCCCGGCGCCGATGGCCGTCCACAGCGCCGCCAGCGGCGCAAACCAGGCCAGCACCGCGACCGGGATCGCCAGAAGCGCCGCGACCGGGATCAGGGCCGCCGCCAGCTTCGCGCGCCGCAGCACGCCGACCGGCGTTGGCGATATGGCCAGCAGATCGGGGGTGTCCTCGGCCGAGACCGTGATCCAGATCAGGCTGCCGGTCACCTGGCCGGCCAGAAAGGTCACCGCCGCCGCCGGCCCGGCCAGGGCCCAGGCGGGCAGATGCCCGGCGGTCCGCGACATGGCGAAGGCCAGGGGCAGCAGGTACAGCACCCGCAGCAGCACCTGCGACAACAGGGCGGCGTCGCGGCTGATCAGCCGCAGCTCCTTGCGCAGGGTGGCCCGGAACGCGCCGGCGGCGAAAGCCCGCGTGGGGCCGCGGGCGGCCTTGCGGGTCTCGGCCCCTTGGGTGGCGGCGGCCGCGTCGGCGAAGCGTCGGCCCAGCACCCGGGCGGCGAACAGGAAGATCCCCGCCCCGATTGCGGTCACCGCCAGCAGCGGAACCGGCTGGCCCAGCGCCGCCCGCAACGGCCAGTCGGCCAGCGGCGGGAGGACGACGCGGCCTTCGTTGACGTCCATGGCGATGCGGGCGAACAGGCTTTCGCTGCGCCGCTCGCCCATCAGGTTGCGCAGCTGGCTGGCCAGGAAGAAGGCCGCGCCGATCAGGGCCGCCATCACCTGGGCCACGGTGCGCGTGCGGCGCGGGCCGATCAGGGCGAACAGGGCCATGGCCAGCAGCAGTCCGATCCCCGACGCGCCCAGGGCGGCGGCGGCCAGCACCACGAACACGCCGGCCCAGGCCCAGTGCCCCAGCAGGATCGAGGGCGTCAGCAACAGCACGGCCGGGACCATGAACCAGAGCCCGGCGTTGACCGCCAGGCCCAGGGCGCGGACGAACAGCACCTTGCGTGGAGCCAGGGGCGAGGAAAACAGCAGGTCCAGATCGCCCCGCTCGTAGAGCGCATCGGCCGAGGCGGCCAGGGTCGTCGACAGCATCAGGGTCAGGATTACCGCCAGACCCAGGTCGGCGATCGCGACGGCCAAGGGCGCGACCGGCACGTCGATCTCGCGCACGCCCAGCCCCAGGAAGATCCCGCCGACCAGGATCATCGCGCCCAACACGGCGAAGGCGATGACCGCGCCGGGCCCGCTGCCCTTACGACCGGCCTTGAAGCCGCGCCAGGCCAGGCGCAGCTCGTGGGCCAGCAGCCATGGCGTGCTGGCGGGCCGGAACGGCAGGCTCATGCGCCGACCTTTTCGCCAGCGGCCTCGGTCGTCAGCTGCAGGAAAACGTCCTCCAGCGTCTGGCCGCTGGCCTCGCCGGCCTTGCCGCGCAGCTCGTCCAGCGTGCCTTCAGCCAGCAGGCGGCCGCCGGCGATGATGCCGATGCGGTCGGCCATACGCTCGGCCACCTCGAGAATGTGGGTGGTCAGGATCACCGTGCCGCCAGCGTCGACACGAGCTTGCAGCATGTCCTTGACCAGGCGCGCCGCGGCCGCGTCCAGCCCGGTCAGCGGCTCGTCCAGGATCAGCAGCTTGGGATCGTGGATCAGCGCCCCGGCCAGGGCGACCTTCTGCTTCATGCCGCGCGAGAAACCCTCGCAGCGCCGCCGCGCCTCGTCCGCCAGACCCAAGGTGGCCAGCAGGTCCTCCGCCCTGGCCTTGGCCGCGCGCGGTTCGATGTTCCAGAGACCCGCGACGAACTCCAGGTACTCCAGCGGCGTCAGCTTGTCGTAGATCATCGCCTCGTCCGGCGCCCAGGCCAGCAGCGCCTTGGCGCCGGCGGGATCCTTGCGGGCGTCGACGCCGAAGATCGAAACCTCGCCGCTGTCGGGCTGGGTCAGGCCGGCGACCATCCGCAGGGTGGTGGTCTTGCCCGCGCCGTTGGGACCCAGCAGGGCGTAGAGCTCACCGGCATGCACCGTCAGGTCGAGGTCGGACACCGCGGGCTTGGCGAAGGTCTTGTTCAACCCGCGAACGATCAAGGCTTCCGTCAAACCGGCCCCCGGTGCTCAGTGGTGAAGCCGATCTGAACCTGATGCGAATGCGGAGGCAAGCCGGCCTCTCGTTTTGCCCATCAGCAGTCGTCGTCTTCGGCGTCGGTCAGCGACAGCTTGGCGGGATTGAGCCACACATGGCAGCTGTATTCGTCGCCGTCCTTCACGCACGTCATGCGACCGCTGCCTTTGTGTAGGCCGCTCGCGCCGCAAGCGCTGGCGGCCGGCTTGCCCGGCAGGCGATCGTACAGCGTCTTAGCCGCCAGTCCGATGACCAGAAGATCGACGGCCCCGCCGTCATGGGCGAAGGCGCGCGCCTCGGATTTAGCCTCTGTCAGGGGCGTCGTCGCGCCCATGCGTTGCAGTTCGTCCGCCCGCGACGCGGTCCGTTCCAAATGGCACTCGGCCCGCTCCACCATGTCGATGGTTCCGCCGGTCAGTCCCTCCTGACACTCGGTGTCTCGGCGCTTGATCCAGGCTCGCTGTTGGACACGCAGCGACTCGCGCGCCGTCGGCGAAAGCCGACCCATCACCGCCGCATAGGCGGCGTTCAGGCGCTTGTCCTGTCGGCCCAGTTCAAGGTTGGCGCAGCTGGCCATCGCGACCGAGACGCCTTTGGCCGCGTCGCCGACGCGCAGACAGCGCGCATACGCCTGGGAATAGGCTCGGGCGGCGGCGTCGGCCGAGGGGCCGTCCGCGCTCCGCCCCATCGATGGCGCGGCCCACAAGACCACGGCGCTCAGCAGCGGCGCGGCGAAATGCTGGATCTGCATGCGCCCCTCAGAACTTGGTCTTGCAGCCCTGCTTCAGGTGCACGCCGCGCAGGAAGCCGCGGCGGGCGAGGCCGGCGTCGACCACGGCGTTCATGTGGCGGTCGGCCGGGGCCGCGCCGGTCACTTCGCGAACCAGGCCGCGGAAGGGGATGATGCTGTTGATGATGGTCTTGCCGCCCGCCTCGGCCAGCTTGCCGGCGCGGTTCTCGGTATATTCGTTGCCGACCGAGTAGTCGGCGCCCAGCACGGCGTTGAGGTTGGTCACCTCGCCGGCCAGGGCCTTGCAGCTCTTCAGCCCCTTGAGGCTATAGGGATCGTTGAAGGCCTTCTCCAGGATCGGCGGAATCTCGCGCTTGGAGATGCCGACGTCGCGGGCCGGCTGACTGCCGATGTCGACCGCCTTCTTCTTGGCTTCGCCCCAGCGGCCGCCGGGCTCGTCCGGCGTGGCGGGCGGCTTGACCTGGGCCAGGACCGGGGACGCCGCGCCACAGGCCAGCATCGCGGCCACGAAGCCGGTCACGACGGTTCGCTTCAGAGACATCTCAACGCCCTCCACCCAGGTAAACACCGATCAGGAACGACGGCCAAGGCTGGCGGTTCCGCTTGCTCGGCAAGGGATTGCGCCAGCTTAGTTCGGCGGGCCCGCCGCTTCCAGGTCGAAGGCGGCGTCGAAGGCGTCCTCGGCGGGCACGGTCCCTTCGAGAGCGGCCTCGAACAGGTCCTCCAGCGCGTCCCAGACGAAGGTCAGCTGCTCCAGCACGGCCGGGATCCTGGCCGGCTCGAAGCCCGGATAGAGATCCTCGACCAGCCACAGACCCGAGTGGGCGTCATAGCCGAAGCGGCAGCCGATCAGGCGGAACTGGGCCAGGGCCACGGTCTCGAACAGGGCCGTCAGGTCACGGGCGGCGTTCAGGTCGTCGGGATCGAGCACAAGGCAACGCACCTGCAGCCAGCCATGGTCCGGCAGCAGGTAGAACGCCCCCTCATCCTCCCCGCCCGACACCTCCAGCCCGCGATCGATGGCGTCCACGACATAGCCGGCCTCGCGGCAGGCCGAGGCGAGGTTGTCGAGCAGGGCCGCTTCCTGGTCAGGCGTGAGGTCGGTCATGGCAGGACTTCCTAGGAAACGAGGTCGACGGACGAGGCCTTCTCATCCGGCCCGAACCGATTGGATCCGCGGGTCCCTTCTCGCACGTAGAACACGAGGATCAGGACCAGGACGCCAAATGGCACGAAGCTGAGAAAGATCCACCAACCGCTACGGTCGCAGTCGTGCAGACGGCGAACCGTGACGGCGATGATCGGCGGCACGAACACCAGCCAGATCAGGGCGAAGATCGCAAAGCCGATCTGGCCGTTGGGATCGCCAGCCAGAAAGTCGAGCGAATGGCCGACGATCACGCCCACGATCGCAACGATGAAATAGAGCAGGTAGAATTGCCAGAATTCCGCTCGCGTCGCGCGCCCCTGAAACTGCAGATAGCGCGTGAACGGCTTGAACATCGGCGCCATGCGGCTCTCCCTGGCTACGATCGGTAGTCCCCGTTGATCGCCACGTACTGCTTGGTCAGGTCGCAGGTCCAGACGGTGGCCGAACCCTTGCCGACGCCGACGTCGACGCTGACCTCGAATTCCTGGTTCCTGACATAGGCGCTCATCTTGGCCTCGTCGTACTCGGCCGAGATCAGGCCGTCGCGGGCGGCATAGAGATCGCCGAACTTGACGCTGATCTTCTCGCGGGCCACCGGCTCGTCGGCGCGGCCGACGGCCATGACGATCCGGCCCCAGTTGGCGTCCTCGCCGGCGAAGGCGGTCTTGACCAGCGGGCTTTCGGCGATGGTGCGGGCGATCTTGCGGGCGCTGGCCGGGCTTTCGGCGCCGTTGACGGTGATCTTGACGAACTTGGTCGCGCCCTCGCCGTCGCGGACCAGCTGCAGCGCCAGGTCCAGCAGCACGCCCTCCAGCTTTTCCCGGAAGTCGGCCAGGCGCTTGTCGCCCGGACGGCTGATCCGGGGCGCGCCCGACTGGCCGGTGGCGAACAGCAGCAGGGTGTCGTTGGTCGAGCGGTCGCCGTCGACCGTGACGCAGTTGAAGGTGGTGCGGGTATAGAGCGAGACCAGGGTCTGCAGCGCCGCCGGGGCGATGGCGGCGTCGGTGGCCACGAAGGCCAGCATGGTGGCCATGTCCGGCGCGATCATGCCCGAGCCCTTGGCGATGCCGGCGATCTTCACCTCCACGCCGTCGATCATCGCCGTGGCGTAGGCGCCTTTAGGGAAGGTGTCGGTGGTCATGATCGCCCGGCCGGCCTGGGCCCAGGCGTCGGCGGTCAGGCGGCTTTCCACCTCGGGAAGGCGGGCGGTGATCTTGCTGTCGTCCAGGATGACGCCGATGACGCCGGTCGAGGCCATCATCACGTCGCGCTGACGACAGTCCAGGCGCTTGCCGACCGCCGTCGCCACGCGGCGGACCGCGTCGGCGCCGGGCTTGCCGGTGAAGCTGTTGGCGCAGCCGGCGTTGACCACCAGGGCCCGCACGTCCGCGCCGCCGGTGGCGGCCAGCTGCCGCTTGCACCAGTCCACCGGGGCCGAGCCGACGCCATGGCGGGTGAAAACGCCCGCCGCCGAGGTCCCCTCGGCGAAGCGCATCAGCAGCAGATCCTCGCGCTCGTGCTTGTAGAAGCCGGCGCGGCCGGTGGCGATCTCGACGCCCGCGATCGGCGGAATGGTCGGGAACGGCACGGCCAGCGGCGACACCGCCAGGCCCGGCTTGCCCGCGCCGGTGGCGGCCGGCTTGGCGGACGGGGTCGCGGCCGGCGACGTCTCGCCAGCCGACTTCTGGGCGCGGCGCAGGCCGGCGCGCTTCAGGGCCGAGGTCAGCGGATCGACCAGGGCGCGCTCGATGACGGCGCCGGCGGCGGCCACCGGGTTGGGCGAGGTCGCGCTGGCCGCGCCATCTGGCGCCTTCGCGGCCGTCTTCTTGCCCGAAGTCTTGGGAGTCTTGGTCATGGGCCGCTTCTACTTCTTGGCGGGGGCGGGTTGAGCGGGCGGCGCCGAGGCGGGCGCGCCGGCCGGAGGTTCAGGCGGCGCCGAGGCCGGCTCCTGCGGATTGCCCGCGACGGGCGCGTCCTGGGCCTTGCCGATCAGCATCTCGACCTTGGCCGAGCCGCGCAGCTTCTCCAGGATGTCGCGGACCTGATCATAGGTCAGGAAGCGCACGATCTGCGGCCGCGCGGCCTCGAGCGTGATCGGCTCCTCAGTGCGCTTGTCCTCGACCTTGACCAGCACCCAGCCGCCCTCGGCCGCGAACGGTCCGACCAGGGCGCCCTTCTGGGCGTCCTTCAGGGCCACGCCATAGGGCTCGGGCATCACGTCCAGGGTGAAGTAGCCCAGGTCGCCGCCATTGAAGCGGGTGGCCTGGTCGGTCGAGCGCTCCATGGCCAGGGCGTCGAACGAAGCGCCGGTGGCCAGCAGCTTCTTGATGCTGTCGGCCTCGGCCTGGCTGCCGACGATGATCTGGCGGGCGCGGATCTCCTCGGAGCGTTTCGAAAGCTTCTGCTGCTCGGCGTAGAGCTTGCGGATGGCGTCCTCGGTGACCGCCTTCTCGACCACGCCCTCGACCAGCATGTCGCCCAGGATGCGCTCGCGGGCGGCGGCCAGGCGGCGCTGAGCGATCGGATCCTTGTCGATCTTGCGCTTGGCGGCCTCGGCGGCCAGCAGCTTCTGGTCGATCACCTCGTCCAGGCGCTGGCGGAAGACCTCGCTGGAGATGTCCAGCGGCTCGCCCTCGCTGATCAGACCCTGCGCCACGGCCTCGCGCTTGACATCGCTGGCCCAGATCACCTGGCCGTTGACGCGAGCCACGGCGGTGTCGCCCGGCTCGGGCGGCTTTTCGGCGACCTTGTTCTGGCCGCAGGCGGCCAGCAGCAGGGCGCAAGTCACGGCGCTGAGCACCCCGAGGGCGCGGAGGGACGCGAAAGTCTTCAAGGCCAAGATCTCCGGCTTTGCTGAAATGGGCTCTAGCGCGGTTTTCGGTCGAGAGGAAACGGCTTTGCCGCACAAAGCGTTCGGGCTAGCGAAAACCGCCGCCGGCCGGCTCGTCATCGCGTTTGAAGCCCTCCTTACGGAGGGGTCTTCGCGTTGACACCAAGATGACCGGTGCTTAAGTCTCCGGCCGCACCGGAAGAACGGATTTATCCGTTGATCCAGCGCGACTTCATCTTCCGTAGTCGAGGCCCCAAAGCCTTAGCGCCGGCCTCCTCGTCAAACCGTCCCCTTCGGATTCCCTCTGCATGCTTGGTCTCGCCAAAAAGCTCTTCGGCTCTTCCAACGAACGCAAGGTCAAGACCCTGACCGCGCGGGTCGCGAAGATCAACGCCTACGAGCCCGAGTACGCCGCCCTGTCGGACGACGCCCTGAAGGGCAAGACCGACGAGTTCAAGGCGCGCCTGGCTAAGGGCGAGAGCCTGGACGACATCCTCAACGAAGCCTTCGCCGTCGTGCGCGAAGCGTCCAAGCGCGTGCTGGGCATGCGCCACTTCGACGTCCAGATGGTCGGCGGCATGGTGCTGCACTTCTCGGGCATCTCGGAAATGCGCACGGGTGAAGGCAAGACCCTGGTCGCCACCCTGCCGACCTATCTCAACGCCCTGGAAGGCAAGGGCGTCCACGTCATCACCGTCAACGACTACCTGGCCCGCCGCGACGCCGACTGGATGGGCCAAGTCTACAACTTCCTGGGCCTGAGCTACGGCGTCATCGTCAACGGCCTCTCCCAAGGCGAGCGTCAGCGCGCATACCGCAGCGACATCACCTACGGCACCAACAACGAGTTCGGCTTCGACTACCTGCGCGACAAC
>CBIHOB010000060.1:0-28871 GCA_966211605.1 uncultured Caulobacter sp. | reverse complement strand
ACAGGTCGGTTTCCAGGAAGATCTGGCCGTCGGTGATCGAGATCACGTTGGTCGGAATGTAGGCCGACACGTCGTTGGCCTGGGTTTCGATGATCGGCAGGGCCGTCAGCGAGCCCGAACCGTTGTCCTCATTCAGCTTCGCGGCGCGTTCCAGCAGGCGCGAGTGCAGGTAGAAGACGTCGCCCGGATAGGCTTCGCGGCCCGGCGGGCGGCGCAGCAGCAGCGACATCTGACGGTAGGCGACGGCCTGCTTCGACAGGTCGTCATAGATGATCAGGCCGTGCAGGCCGTTGTCGCGGAACCACTCGCCCATGGCGCAGCCCGAGAACGGGGCCAGGTACTGCAGCGGGGCCGGCTCCGACGCCGAGGCGACGACGACGGTCGTGTATTCCAGGGCGCCGTGCTCTTCCAGGGTCTTGACGATCTGGGCGACGGTCGAGCGCTTCTGGCCGATGGCGACGTAGACGCAGTAGAGCTTAGCGCTCTCGTCCTTGCCCGCGTTCACGGCCTTCTGGTTCAGGATGGTGTCGATGGCGACGGCGGTCTTGCCGGTCTGACGGTCGCCGATGATCAGCTCGCGCTGGCCGCGGCCGACCGGGATCAGGGTGTCGATCGACTTCAGGCCGGTCTGCACGGGCTCGTGCACCGACTTGCGCGGGATGATGCCCGGGGCCTTGACGTCGACGCGGCGACGCTCGGTGTACTGGATCGGGCCCTTGCCGTCGATCGGCTCGCCCAGCGGGTTGACGACGCGGCCCAGCAGGCCCTTGCCGACCGGCACGTCCACGATCTCGCCCAGGCGGCGGACTTCGTCGCCTTCCTTGATCTCGGCGTCGGCGCCGAAGATCACGGCGCCGACATTGTCGCGCTCGAGGTTCAGGGCCATGCCCTTCACGCCGGCCTTCGGGAATTCCAGCATTTCACCGGCCTGGACATTGTCCAGGCCGTAGATGCGGGCGATGCCGTCACCGACGGACAGCACCTGGCCGACGTCCGAGACGGCGGCTTCTTCGCCGAAGTTGGCGATCTGCGACTTGAGGATGGCCGAAATCTCGGCGGCGCGGATGTCCATGGTCTTCTGGGCTCTCTGCGATCTAATCTTTTTGGGCGCGCTTATACGCTCAGGCGCGCTTCAGGGCGAATTTCAGGGAATCGAGCTTCGAACGGAGCGAAGCATCGAAGAGACGCGAACCGACGCGCACCTTCAGCCCGCCCAGCAGGGACGGGTCGACGCGCGTGGAAACTTCGGGGGTCTTGCCCAGGGCCTGGGCCAGGGCGGTCTGCACGCCCTTCAGCTGGGCCGGCGACAAGGCGGTCGCCGAAACCACTTCGGCGGTGACGACGCCGCGATGCTTGGCCGACAGCTCGACGAAGGCCGAGATGGCGCCCAGCAGGTCGCCGGTGCGGCCGTTCGAGGCCATCAGGCCCAGGAACTTCGTGGTCAGCAGGTCGAACTTGGCCTTCACGGCCACGGCGACGAGGCCCTTGCCCTTGTCCTCGGCCGAGAAGGCGGGGCTGTCGATCAGGCGGCGCAGGTCGGCGCTGTCGGCGACCATCGCCTTCAGGCTCTTCAGATCGGCCTCGACCTTTTGCAGGGAGCCGTTCTCGATCGTCAGTTCGAAGAGGGACTGCGCATAGCGCTGACCCGCATCCGTCGCCTTGGTTTCGTCCGCCACTTGGTATCCGCCCGGTGCGTTGCAAATGGCCGCGAACAAGAAGGTTAACCCTTATCGCGGCTTAAAGGCTTGAGCGCGCTTGAGAAAAGCGCATGGACGGCCGGCGCATGCACGCCGCCCCGTCCGAAGCCGCGCGCCTGATAACACGGGCCTTTCGCAGTCGCAACCAAGCCGGCGCGCCAGCCGGAACGATCAGTCCCCGGCGCGACGGAACACGGCCGAGGCCGAAGCCGCCAATGCGCCGTCCGGGCGACGCAGTTCGCCCTGGGCGAAGACCAGGCTGCGGGTGGCCCGCTCGACCCAAGCCTTGGGCTCCAGGCCGTCCGCGAAGTCGCCCGAAGCGTAGTCCACCGTCATCGAGGCCAGGGCGGCCCCCTCGCCTGCGGCCTTGCGCAGAACGGATTCCAGCTGGGCGGCCAAGCTCGTGTCCATGGGCGTCAACTAAGCACGTGTCCGGAAAAGAAAAGAGGCGGCGGAAGAAATCCGCCGCCTCGTCAGGCGAATGCTCGAGGAAACAGCCAGACCGGACCGGAGAAACGACGGTCCGAAAAAGCGTCTGGTTCTTAGGTAAAGCGATACGTGTTCTTACTTAGCCGAGGCCAGGGACGAACCGCCCTTGGCCGAGGCGTTGCAGCGGGTCAGATCGTCGGCGTCCAGCGACTTGGTCTCGCCGCCGAAAGCCGCGACGCGGCCCACTTCCTTGGCGAGGGCCTTGCAGGCCACCGCGGTGAGGGCCCGCGAGGGGGCTTGGGTCGAGACGCACTCGGCGCCCTCGCAGACGAAAACGGCGCCGCCGGCGACGACCTTGGTCTTGGCCGCGACCGGCGCGTCCAGAGCGGCGGCGATGCGGCCGTCGGCGAACGCCGAGCCGGCGAGCATGGAAACGGACAGGGCGGCGACGGCCGCCAGGGAACGGAGCTTCATCTTGAAAGCCCTCCGGTGTTGGGGAAGTTGCGGTCAGATCGTTGATCGGTGATAAGCGGTACTGGCCGCCCGGCCCTTGCCACCCTATCTGGATGGCTCGCACCGGCATCCCCACCGGTGCTTCGGATCCGAACTAAGCATCGCTTAGATATCAGTGATAAGAAATTGCGCAAGCGGAATTTCGCACGCGCATCGATTTTTCGGAAAACAGCGGTTTCGCGCAGGACGCGGCGAGCAGGGCGCGGAAACGAGGAGGCTACAGCCCCAGGATCTGGTCGATCCGGCTCTCCGCCTTGGCGTGGATGGCGCGGTCCTCGACCATGCCCTTGGCGCGGGCGTAGCGGCCGTCCTTGCCGACGCGACGCCGGATATTGTCGGCGGTCAGCACCGGGGCCGTCTTGCCGACGTCGGTGAAGACGCTCATCAGGGCGGCGAACAACGCCCCCATCAGCGCCGCCGCCACCGGACCGGCCGCGCCGATCCAGCCCTCGCCGAAGGCCGACTGCAGGCGGGCGACCAGCAGCTCGCGGTTGGGCTGCTTCTCCATCACCTGCACCGTCCAGAGCACCCCGCCCTCGACGATCGCCGCCACCAGGGCCGGCAGGGCGACGCCCAGCATCCGCGGCCGGACGAACAGTCCGAGCACGGCGCCGAGGATCGCGAAGGCCGCCATGGTGATCATGGCGGAAACCTTGCGCCCGGCCTGGTCAAGGACGGGTTAAGACCTTGCTCCGGCGACGTTCCCAAGGGGCACGATTGGCCGCGACCGCTCGTCGCGCTTAACCTGCCGCCATAACCGGAAAACGCGCGTGAGGGAGGCTTTGCCATGGACTTCCACCTGCCGCCGGAGCTGACCGCCTATCTGGCCGAGCTCGACGCCTTCATCGAGACGGAGATCGCGCCGCTGCAGGCGCGCGACGACAACGACCGCTTCTTCGACCACCGTCGCGAATGGGCCCGGACAGACTGGGACATGGGCGGCCTGCCTCGCCACGAATGGGAGGAACTTCTGGCCAAGGCCCGCAGGCTGGCCGACCAGGCGGGCCATTACCGCTTCGCCCTGCCCAAGGCGTACGGCGGCCAGGACGGCTCCAACCTCTGGATGGCGGTGATCCGGGAGCATCTGGCCGCCAAGGGCCTGGGCCTGTTCAACGACCTGCAGAACGAGCACTCGATCGTCGGCAACAATCCTTTCGTGCTGATGATCCGCGACTTCGGCCGGCCCGACCAGCAGCCCCTGATCGGCGACATGCTGGACAAGGGCGCCTTCCGTCCGACCTTCGGCCTCACGGAACCGGACCACGGCTCGGACGCCACCTTCATGGAAACCCGCGCCGTGCGCGAGGAACACCACGGCGAGGCGGGCTGGCGGATCAACGGCGAGAAGATGTGGACCACCGGCATGCACGCGGCCACCCACTGCTGCCTGTTCGCCCGCACCAGCGGCGAGGACGGCGACGCCCGAGGCGTGACCGCCTTCCTGGTTCCGGCCCACGCGCCGGGGGTCAAGGTCGAGGAGTATCTCTGGACCTTCAACATGCCGACCGACCACCCGCGGGTCAGCTTCACCAACGTCTGGGTGCCCGACAGCGCGATGTTCGGCCCCGAGGGCGGCGGCCTGGCGATCGCCCAGCACTTCGTGCACGAGAACCGCATCCGCCAGGCGGCCTCCAGCCTGGGCGCGGCGGTCTTCTGCATAGAGGAAAGCATCGCGTACGCGCGCACGCGCAAGCCGTTCGGCAAGGCGCTCTCCGAGAACCAGGCCATCCAGTTCCCGATCGTCGAGCTGTCGACCCAGGCCGAGATGCTGCGCCTGCTGATCCGCAAGACCGCCTGGGAGATGGACCAGATGTCCAAGGTCGAGGTCGAGAAGCGCCTCTCCGACAAGGTCTCGATGTGTAACTACTGGGCCAACCGCCTGTGCTGCGAGGCGGCCGATCGGGCCATGCAGATCCATGGCGGCATCGGCTATTCCCGCCACAAGCCGTTCGAGCACATCTATCGCCACCATCGCCGCTACCGGATCACCGAAGGCAGCGAGGAGATCCAGATGCGCAAGGTCGCCGCCTGGCTGTTCGGCTATATCGGCCCGCGCAAGCAGGCCTTCGCCGGGAAATGAACGGGCGGCGACATGGACAAGGTTTAATCGAACCGCCTCTGACGTGTATCAATGCACGCGCTATCTAACAGCGGTACGCGAGCATACATGTTCGCAACTGGATACGCGCCTGATCATTCCCTTCCGGGCATGCCGCCCGGAAGGGACCGGCGCCTTGGAGGGCCCTGATGAACCGTCTCGTCCGTAACGCCTCGCGCGTCGCCCTGATCGTCACCGTTCCCGCGACGCTCGCAGGCTGCGGGATCAACACCATTCCCACCCAGGACGAGGCGACCAAGACCGCCTGGGCCGAGGTGCAGAACCAGTACCAGCGCCGCGCCGACCTGGTTCCGAACCTGGTGGCGACGGTGAAGGGCTATGCGGCCCAGGAGAAGGACGTGCTGACGGCGGTCACGGCCGCCCGCGCCAGCGCCACCCAGGTCAAGGTCGACGCCTCGACCATCACCGACCCGGCCCAATTCCAGAAGTTCGCCGCCGCCCAGGACCAGCTGTCGGGCGTGCTGGGCCGCCTGATGGTGGTGCAGGAGCGCTATCCCGAGCTGAAGTCGAACCAGAACTTCCTGGCCCTGCAAAGCCAGCTGGAAGGCACCGAGAACCGCATCGCCATCGCGCGGCGCGACTACAACGAGACCGCCCAGAAGTACAACACCACCCTGCGGACCTTCCCCAGCGTGTTCTGGGCCAAGACGCTGTACAGCGGCCAGAAGCCGGCCCAGCTGTTTCAGGCCTCGGCCGCCGCCCAGAGCGCCCCGACGGTGGACTTCAGCGCCCCACCGGCCGCCACCCCGCCGAAGGTCCAGTAACTTGCGCCTGGCCCTCGCCGAGACGAAGCGATGGGCGCTCGCGCCCGTCCTGGTCCTGGTGGCCGCGCTCTGCGCCCTGCCCGCCTTCGCCGCGCCGAAGTTCCCGCCCCTGACCGGGCGGGTGGTCGACGACGCCCAGATCCTGTCGCCCGACGTCGAGCGCGACCTGACGGACAAGCTGGAAAGCCTTGAGACCACGACCGGCCGCCAGCTGGTCGTGGCGACCGTCCCAAGCCTGCAAGGCTATCCGATCGAGGACTACGGCTACCAGCTTGGCCGCGCCTGGGGGATCGGCGAGAAGGACAAGGACACGGGCGCGATCCTGCTGGTCGCGCCCAGCGAGCGGAAGGTGCGGATCGAGGTCGGCTACGGCCTGGAGCCAGTGCTGACCGACGCCCTGTCCAGCGTCATCATCCAGAGCGCCATCCTGCCGAAGTTCCGTGATGGCGACGTGGAGGGCGGCATCGTCGCGGGGACCAACGCCCTCGTCGAGCAGCTGAGCCTGCCCGCCGACCAGGCCAAGGCCCGCATCGCCGAGGCCAGCCAGCCGGCGCGGCACAAGTCCGGCGGCTCGCCGATCGTCGGCTTCCTGATCCTGCTCTTCATCCTGTTCGTCTTCTCCAATCTGTTCCGGGGCCGTCGCGGCCGCGGCGGTCTGGGCTCGGCCCTGCCCTGGATCATCCTGGGCGCGCTGAACAACAGCGGCCGAGGCGGCGGGGGCTGGAGCGGAGGCGGCGGCTGGAGCGGCGGCGGCGGCGGCTTTTCCGGCGGCGGTGGATCATTCGGCGGCGGCGGCAGTTCGGGGAGCTGGTGAGATGGCGACAAGCATGACCCCTCAAGACCTCGACCGCATCGCCGGCGCGGTCGCCGAGGCCGAGAAGACCACCGCCGGCGAGATCTTCTGCGTCCTGGCGCCCGAGGTGTCGGACTATCGCGAGACGCCGCTGGTCTGGGCCGCCGCCACGGCGCTGGTCTT
Source organism: uncultured Caulobacter sp. (assembly GCA_966211605.1). Classification (GTDB taxonomy): domain Bacteria; phylum Pseudomonadota; class Alphaproteobacteria; order Caulobacterales; family Caulobacteraceae; genus Caulobacter. The sequence continues at coordinate 22,373 of CBIHOB010000060.1, read as the reverse complement.
GCCGGCCGCGGCCTTGTTCGCGGGGTTCCGTCCCGAGATGCTAACCCGCCTGTTCGGCGGGTGGAGCATCGGTCACGCGGCGGCGCTGGACGGGGCGATCCTGTCCGCCCTCTCGACCTACATCGTCCTGCAGCTGGTGGTTTTCGTGGCGGCCGCCCTGGTGGTCTCGATCCCGCCCGTGCGCCGCGCCCTGACGCCTGGCTCGCTGAAGACCGCCCGGGTCAAGCGCGCCGCCCTGGAGCAGTTCCTGAGCCACGGCCTGCACGTCACCCGTGATCGCACCGGGGTGCTGATCTTCGCCGCCCTGGCCGAGCATCGGGTCGAGGTGATCGCCGACGAAGGCATCTACAAGGCCGCGCCGAACACGGTCTGGGACGATGTCGTCGCCGACCTCGTGGGCGGCCTGAAGCGCGGCGCGATCGCCGATGGCTTCATCGCGGCGGTGGCCCGCGCCGGCGCCATCCTGGCCGAGCATGTTCCCCCGCGCGGCGACGATCGCAACGAGCTTCCGGACGGCCTGACCATCCTGCCCAAGCGCTGAGCAGGGAAACCTGGGCCGTTTCGCGCGCTTTCCAGAAACCACAGCAGGAGAGCCGCCATGACCGATTTCGACGCCTTCCTGGAGATCCGTCGTCAGGCCGCCCAGGCCTATGTCAACGGCCAGGCCGGACCGCTGGATCAGCTCGTCGCCACCGCCTGCCCGGCCAGCTTCTTCCCGCCGCGCGGCGGCCATGAGCAGGGGGCCGAATGGGTGGCGAACATCTATGGGCGCGACGCCGCCGCCTTCCTGGAAGGCGGCGAGACCACGCTGGAGATCCTGCACAGCGACTCCGCCGGCGACCTGGCCTATTGGACGGGTCTGCAGCACGCCAAGGTGCGCTTCAACGGCCAGGACGAGCCGGTCGAGATGCGCCTGCGGGTCACCGAGCTGTTCCGGCACGAGGACGGCGCCTGGAAGCTGATCCATCGCCACGCCGACCCTCTGGCGGAGGCCAAGACCTAGGTCTCGACGTCCGAAGGTTCAAACGGCGCCCGGCGTGTTCGCGCCCTATTTCGATATTCGCAGATTGCCGATCGAGTTGGCGATCGCCGTGAAGACCGCGGTCAGCTGCGACGAGTCGGTGACGTCGTAATAGTAGTCCGTGTCGGTCGCGCAGGCCTGGAGAACGCCCTTCGAGTGCGTCGAAACCCCGACCCCGATGGAATAGATGATCACGCCCTTGGCCTTGGCGTTGGCGCAGGCCAGCTTCTGGCGCGAGTCGATGGCGTATTGGCGGTCGGTGCTGGTGGAGTCCTCGTCCAGAGCCACGCCGCTGCTGTCCTTCAGGCGCCCCTGCCAGATGTAGCCATAGCTGGTGTAGACCGACGCATTGGGGTTGCCATAGGTCGTGTAGTTGTTGTCGCCGTCGGTCAGCATCACCACGATCTTCTTGACGCCCGTCGTGCCGTAGGCCTTGCCGTCGTAGAAGGGCGCGTTCGGCGACAGCGTGTGCCAGCCCCACATCATGCCGACTGCGACATTGGTGCTGCCCGAAGCGACCATCTGGGTCAACTTGGTGTTGACCGTGTTGAGACCCGTCGCGTTGGTCACGTCGGTCAGACGTAGCAGGCTGGCCGTGCCGCAGCCGGAGTTCGGCCCTTCGGTCGTGCTGTTGCTCTTGGCCTTGGTCGACAGGTTGGTCTTGTTGCTGGCGACGTACTTGGAAACATTGTTCTGGCGCGTGAACCAGTCCGTCGACGACGTCTTGTCGTTGTAAAGCCAGTTGTTGTCGGAACCGTAGTAGCTGTATCCGCCCCACCAGTTCACGTACTTGACGGTGTTGCTATCGGGCTCGTCCGGCGCGAAGTACGGCACGAACAGGCTGGCGCCGACGCCGGGGGTCGGCCCCGTGTCGTTGACGTCGTACGGGTCGGGCCGCGTCTCCACGCAACCGCCCCAGCTCAGGCCCAGCGTCGACAGCAGGGAAAAGCGGTCCTGCGACGTGGCGAAGATATCGCTGCCATAGGCCGGGGGCATCGTGCCGGTCAGCCAGCCCGCGGTCTGTCCGGACGTCTGGTAGGTCGAGCCGATGTTCACCGATGAAGCAAACGGCACCACCGAGATCTTCACCGAGTCGGTCGTGGCCCCGTTGGCGCCCGCCAGGGTCGTCACCAGAGACTGGGCCGCGGACTTCAGCGCGTCGATCTTGGTGCCCGAACCCAGGGTGTCGGCCATGGAGCCGGTGTTGTCGAGCACCAGCGCCACCTCCAGCTTGCTGGTCGAGCGCACCACTTCCGAGCGGGCCGACACGGTGAAATCGCCGTTGGTCCACAGGTTGGCGATGATCGGAGTCAGGGTCCCGGTCGCCGTGCCGACGACGACTGCGCCGCCGACGCTGGTGTTGGTGGTGTCCAGCTTGAACGTCGAGTTCGAGGCGGCCAGGTTCAGGTTCAGACCGGCGACTTCGGCCAGGAACGCGGGATCGCCGACGGCCTCCAGGCCCGCATCCGTCGTCGCCGACGAGCGGGCGGCCATCAGGGTGGCGGCGTCCAGGGCGTCCTGCATCTGGCGGCGCTGCAGGCTGACGCGGCCCAGGTCCACCAGGGCGAAGACCAACACCATCAGCGGCAGGGCCAGCAGGGCGAACTGCACGGCGATGGCGCCGCGCTGGTCCCGCCGCAACCGACCGCCAAAGGCGATGGCGCCTTCGCTCAGGCGTCGGAGGATGCGGCTCAGGGTCGACATGGGCGGGTCCGGACGTGGATTTTCGGCCCGAACTTCGCGCATGAGGGTGAACAAGCCGAAAACGCCGCCCATCAATGGGCCGGCGAACGCCCTTCGACTCCGGCCCCGCCTGCGGCTAAAGAGCGCCCATGCCCTTCACCGCCACCGTCCTGACCATGTTCCCCGAGGCCTTTCCCGGCCCGCTCGGCGTCTCGATGATCGGGACCGCCTGGAGGGAACAGGACCTGTGGCGTTTGGAAACGCTGGACATTCGGGCCTTTTCCAAGGATAAGCGCGGCTTCCTCGACGACACCCCCGCGGGTGGCGGCGCGGGAGCCGTGCTCAAAGCGGACGTCATCGCCTCTGCGCTCGATAGCCTCGAGCTGGGCGGACGGCCGCTTTTGTACATGAGCGCCCGGGGCAGGCCCCTGACCCAGGCGCGCGTAAGGGAGTGGTCCAAGGCGCCCGGCATCGTGGTGCTGTGCGGCCGCTTCGAGGGGGTGGATCAGCGGGTGCTCGACGCCCGCGGGTTCGAGGAGGTCTCGGTCGGAGACGCTGTCCTCGCAGGAGGAGAAGCAGCGGCGATGGTCGTGATCGAGGCGTGCGTTCGACTGGCCCCGGGTGTGCTGGGGAACATCGAGAGCACGCTGGAAGAAAGCTTCGAGGACGGCCTCCTCGAGCATCCGCAGTACACCAGGCCGCGGACGTTCGAAGGACTGGATATCCCCGAGGTGCTGCTGTCGGGCGATCACAAGAAGATCGGCCAGTGGCGGCGGCGTATGCGTGAAGAGACGACCCGCGAGCGGCGCCCGGATCTCTGGGAAGCCCACCTCGCCAATCAACAGGCAAAAGGCGACCCGAAAACGGGTAAGCCCAAAGGAGACTAGACCATGGCTGCGAACATCATCGCTCAGCTCGAGCAAGAAGAATCGGCCCGTCTGCTGGCCGCCCGCGCGATCCCGGAATTCCGTCCCGGCGACACCCTGCGCGTCAACGTGAAGATCAAGGAAGGCGAGCGCGAACGCGTTCAGGCCTATGAAGGCGTGTGCATCGCGCGCGCCGGCACGGGCGTCCACGAAAGCTTCACGGTCCGCAAGATCTCGTTCGGCGAAGGCGTGGAGCGTCTGTTCCCGCTGCTGTCGCCGAGCATCGAAAGCATCGAAGTCAAGCGTCGCGGCGTCGTCCGTCGCGCCAAGCTGTACTACCTGCGCGACCGTCGCGGTAAGTCGGCCCGCATCGCCGAGCGCGCCGGCGGCCAGAAGGCTTCGGCTTCGTCGGAAGACTAAGTCTCCGATAATTGGACATGAACGAGGCCCCGGCGGAAACGCCGGGGCCTTTTTCTTTGCCGCCGCCGCCCGGACGCGGTTCTATCGCCTCGCACGGAGGAGCCCCAGCATGATCACCCTTTTCGGCGAGGGCCGCGGCTTTCGGGTCGCCTGGCTGCTGGAGGAGATGGGCCTGCCCTACCGGCTGCGGCCGGTGGACATGCTGGCCGGAGTCGAGAACGACCCCGAGTTCCTGGCCATCAACCCCGCCGGCTTCATCCCCGCGCTTCAGGACGGCGACACGATCATGGTCGAGTCGATCGCCATCATGGAATATCTGATGGGCCGCTACGGGCCGACGGCGCTGGCGCCGGATCCGCGCGATCCCGCCTTTCCGGCCTATCAGCAATTCCTGCACCTGGGCGAGGCGGGCCTGGCCATGCCGATGTTCATCACCGTGGTCAGCCAGATCCTGGCGCCCGAGGCCGAGCGCGACAACTGGGGCGCCCGCAAGGGCCGGACGATGTTCACGGGCCGGCTGGGCCTGGTCACCCGCCAGCTGGCGCGCGCGCCCTACATGGCCGGCGAGGCGTTCACCGCGGCCGACATCTCGGTCACCTACGCCCTGGAGTTCGCCCACCGGACGGTCGGCTATCCGCTCGGCGAGGCCGAATGGGCCTATGTCGACCGGACCACCGCGCGCGACGCCTACAAGCGCGCCATGGAGACGTGCCAGGCCACCAAGGCCTGGGCGCAATCCATCCCCCGGCGATAAGGCCTGCTCATCGCGGCGCCAGGTAGCGGGGACGCTTTTCGGTCGGGCTGGGCGCGCGCAGGGTCGCCCACAGCTGCTGCAGGGCCAACACCCAGCCGAACGTCGTTTCCTTGTGGGTCTTGAATGCGATATCCATCATCGTCGCCCTTCCGTGGCTGTTCGACGAGATGGAAAATCGCCGTTCGCCGGCCCGGTGACAAACGCGGCCTCCTTGGCTATGCATAAGTCACCCTTATGACAGACATCCTCGCCCGCCTGCCGCTCAGCGCCCTCCAGGTGTTCGAGGCGGCCGCTCGCCTGAAGAGCTTCACCCGCGCGGCCGACGCTTTGGGCGTGACCCAGGCCGCCGTCAGCTGGCAGGTGAAGGCGCTGGAGAAGCAGCTGGACCAGCCCCTGTTCAACCGCCTGCCGCGCGAGGTGACCCTGACCCCGGCCGGCGAGCGCCTGTCGCGGGCGGCGACCGAGGCCATGTCCCTGCTGCGCGCCGCGGTGTCGGACCTGGTCGAGACCGAAGACGGCGTGCTGTCGATCACCACGGTCCAGAGCGTGGGCGGTCAGTGGCTGGCCCCGCGCCTGGGCGGCTTCCAGATCGCCCATCCCCGCATCGCCGTGCGGCTGGAGGCTTCCAGCCGGGTCGTCGACCTGACGCGCGAGGGCGTCGACATGGCCCTGCGCGGCGGTCACGGAACGTGGCCGGGCATGACCGCGCACTTCCTCATTCCCGCCGTCCAGACGCCGCTGGTCTCGCCCGAGTTCCTGGCCCGGATCGGCGGACTCGCCAAACCCGAGGACCTGCTGGACGTCCAGCGCATCGGCATCGCCCGCGAGTGGGACGAATGGTTCCAGGCCGCCGGCGTCACGGCCAATCCGCAAAAGCTGGACCCGCGCCTGGCCTCCGACGCCCAGGCGCTGGAGGTGGCCAGCGCCCTGGCCCACCACGGCGCGGCCCTGGGCTCGCCGATCTTCTTCGCCCGCGAACTGGCCGAGGGGCGGCTGGTCATGCCGTTCGACGTGGTGGCCCGCTATACCGGCGGCTACTGGCTGGCCTATCCCAGCGACCGGGCCCGGGTGCGCAAGATCGTCGCCTTCCGGGACTGGGTGCTGGCCCAAGCCGCGGCCGATCCGCTGATCGCCCGCTACGCCGCCATGGCGCCGCTGGAAACATCCGCCGCTTCACCGCTGACACGGTCGCAGACCTGATAGCCAAGCTTTGGTGCGATCGCACCCATCTTGACAAACCCCCGTTCCGTGAGAAGGTTAACTCACCCCCGACACTGTCGGGCTTCCAGACCGTCTTCTTTCTAGCGGACGGCCCTCTTCGGGAAGGCGACATCGGCCCCCGAAGGCTGAAAATGATGCTAGGGCGCGCCGACACGTCGAAAGACGGGCGCGCCCTTTGTCGTTCTCCGTACTTCGCAATCAGGCCTGCCGCTTCCGTCGAGGCTGCGGCCTGCGCTGCTTCTCCGCGTCGCGCTGGGCCTGACTCTCGCGGGCCCGGCGCAAGCGGTGCTGGACGCGGGCGTCGCGTAGCAGGGCGGCGGGGACGTCGGTCAGCAGCTTCAGCCCCGCGATGGGCGACAGGTTGCGCACGTCGCGACGGGCCTGGGCGATCACCTCGCCGACCATGGCCTTGCTGTCGACCTCGCCCTCCTCCTTGACGAGGGCCAGGCGGTGCAAGGCGTAGAGGCCCAGGGCGAAGGCGATCAGGAAATAGAAGTCCCAGCTGGACACCCGCAGCGGCATCAGGGTCAACACGTCGCCCGGGCTGGTCCAGCGCAGCAGGATCTCCAGCCGTCGGGCGGCGAAGAAGTCGGCGAACACCCCGCCCAGCACCGGCGCCAGGCCCGCCGCCGCGGAGCTGATCAACGCGTTGGCGGCGATATAGGCCGTGGCCGAACCACGCGGCGACAGCTTCAGCGCGATATTGCCCGACGACAGGGTCACGCCCGCGGTGGCCAGGCCCATCAGGGCGTGCAGCCCGACCAGATAGGCCATGACCCAGGCCTTCTCCTGGATTTGCGAGGCGCCGACCATGGCCGCGATGCACAGGATGAAGAGCGGCGCGGCCACGCTCAGCACCGACTTGTTGGCGAAGCGGTCCGACAGCAGGCCCCAGCTGCGCAGCGCCATCACATTGGTCGCCTGGCTGACCACGCCCAGGATAACGACGAAGGTGATGTCCAGTCCCAGCTGCTTGACGAAGAACACCGTGAAGAACGGCGTGGCCAGGTTCACCGCGAACTGCCAGCTGGCCAGGAACAGGATCAGCCGGCGGAAATTCTGGTCCTTCAGCGGGGCTTTCAGCAGGGGCAGCAGGCGGACGGTCTCGGTCGCCGCCGGCATCTTCGGTTCCGGCGTCAGGGCCAGTTCGCGACAGCTGAGCAGCCCCATCACGAAGCCGAACAGATAGAGCCCGGCGAAGGCCATCGGCCGCCAGCTCGAGCCTTCGGGCGCGCGATCCAGGGCGAACGCGGCGGCCAGGCTGGCGACCAGGGCGACGACGGTCGCATTGATCGTCCGCCTGGCGAAGATCTGGCCCAGCCTCTGCTCGGGGGCGAGGTCCCGCACCCAGGCGTTCCAGGCGCAGCCGCCGAAGGTGGCGATCCCGCAGTAGAAGACCTGCAACGCCACCAGCAGGGCCAGGGTCGCTCCCCCCGCCCTCGGCGCGATGGCCAGCACGGCCATGCCGGCCAGGGCGCAGCGGCTGACAAGGCTGGCCAGGATGGCGATCCGCTTGCGAGTGCGCAGCTTCTCGACCAGCAGCACGCCGGGCGCTTGCAAGAGCTGCACCCAGAAGGTCACGGCCGCCAGCAGGCCGATCGTGGTGTTCGAGGCGCCCAGATGCAGGGCGAAGGCTGTCAGGATGACGCCGCTGGTCACCGCGGTGCAGGCGTTGGAAAACCCTGCCTCGAGGACCAGATGCCGCAGGCCACGCTCGCGCGCTTCTTCGGTCAATTGCGCTGTCGGGGCAAAAAACATGCGCGACACTCGACTTCGCACGCCCTCGCGGGGCACGAACGATCGCCATATCGCGATCGAACAAAGGATTTTCGGCGCTTCCTCGCTTTACGCGCCCCGCCGGAAGGCCTAGATGCGGGGCGCTATGACCCGCACAGCCAAGACCCTCCCGAAAACCCTGTATGACAAGATCTGGGACGCGCACGTCGTCAACGAACAGGACGGCGAAGCGATCCTCTATATCGACCTGCACCTGATCCATGAGGTGACCACCCCGCAGGCCTTCGCCGGCCTTCGCGCGGCGGGCCGCAAGGTGCGTCGTCCCGACCGCACGCTGGCCGTGGCGGACCACAACATCCCGACCGAGGGCCAGGCCCTGGGCGTCGATGCGGTGCAGGACGAAGAGGCGCGGCTGCAGCTGAAGACCCTTGCCCGCAACGTCGCCGACAACGGCATCCAGTTCTTCCCGATGGGCGACGTCCGCAACGGCATCGTCCACGTGGTCGGGCCCGAGCAGGGCCGCACCCAGCCGGGCATGACCATCGTCTGCGGCGACAGCCACACCTCGACCCACGGCGCCTTCGGGGCCCTGGCCCACGGCATCGGCACGTCCGAGGTCGAGCACGTGCTGGCCACCCAGACCCTGCGCCAGAAGAAGGCCAAGAACATGCTGGTCCGCGTCGACGGCCAGCTGGGCCCGGGCGTGACCGGCAAGGACATCGCCCTGGCCGTGATCGGCGAAATCGGCACGGCCGGCGGCACCGGCTATGTCATCGAGTTCGCCGGCGAAGCCGTCCGGAGCCTGTCGATGGAGGGCCGCATGACCCTCTGCAACCTGACCATCGAGGGCGGCGCCAAGGCCGGCCTGGTGGCCCCGGACGAGAAGACCTTCGCCTACATCCAGGGCAAGCCCGCCGCGCCGAAAGGCGCGGCCTGGGACATGGCGCTCAGCCACTGGAAGACCTTCTTCACCGACGAGGACGCCGTCTTTGACCGCACTGTCGTCATCGACGGCTCGGCCCTGGTCCCGATGGTCACCTGGGGCACCAGCCCCGAGGACGTCATCCCGGTCACCGGCAACGTCCCGGATCCGGAAAGCTTCGCCACGCCCGACAAGCGCGCGGCCGCTCACCGGGCGCTCGACTATATGGGCCTGACCGCCGGCCAGCCGATCTCCGAGGCCAGGATCGACCGCGTCTTCATCGGCTCGTGCACCAACAGCCGCATCGAGGACATGCGGGCCGCCGCCGCCGTGGTGCAGGAAGCCTTCCTGCACGGCCGCCTGGTGGCGCCGCACGTCAAGGCGATGGTCGTTCCGGGCTCGGGCCTGGTCAAGGAACAGGCCGAGGCCGAAGGCCTGGACGCCATCTTCAAGGCCGCCGGCTTCGACTGGCGCGAACCCGGCTGTTCGATGTGCCTGGCCATGAACCCCGACAAGCTGGCCCCGCAGGAACGCTGCGCCTCGACCAGCAACCGCAATTTCGAGGGCCGCCAGGGCCGCGCCGGCCGCACGCACCTGGTCTCGCCGGCCATGGCGGCGGCGGCGGCCATCGCCGGCCACCTGGTTGACGTGCGGACCCTTCTGTCGGAGACCGCCCAATGAAGGCCTTCACCCGTCTCGACGGCCGCGCGGCTCCGCTGGAGCTGGCCAATATCGACACCGACCAGATCATCCCCAAGCAGTTCCTCAAGACCGTGGAGCGCGAGGGCCTGGCCAAGGGTCTGTTCTACGACTTCCGCTTCGACGGCGATGGGAACGAGATCAAGGACTTCGTCCTGAACCGCCCGGAGTACAAGGGCGCCAGCGTGCTGGTGGCCGGCGACAACTTCGGCTGCGGCAGCTCGCGCGAGCACGCCCCGTGGGCGCTGATGGACTTCGGGATCATGTGCGTGATCTCCACCAGCTTCGCCGACATCTTCTTCAACAACTGCTTCAACAATGGCCTGCTGCCGGTGGTCGTGAAGCCCGACGAGCTGGCCGTCCTGATGGACGAGGCCAAGGGCGGCAACCACATGGTCAGCGTCGACCTGGAGACCCAGACCGTGGTTTCCCCGTCGGGCAAGACCTTCAGCTTCGCCATCGATCCGGTGCGCAAGGAGAAGATGCTCAAGGGCCTGGACGCCATCGGCGAAACCCTGCAGCACGGCGGCGACATCGACCTGTTCGAGAGCAAGCGCGCGATCAGCCAGCCCTGGCTGGAGGCCTGAACGCCTCCCCCCCTTAGGACTAGACAGAGGCGCGGCCATGACCCTGATCCTCGCCGGCACGATCCGCATCGCGCCCGAACGCCTGGCCGACCTGCGTCCGCACCTGCGGGCCCAGGTGGAGGGGACCCGCGCCGAGCCAGGCTGCCTGGACTACGCCCTGACCGAAGACCCGCTGGATCCCGGCCTGATCCGGGTCTACGAGCACTTCGACAGCGAGGCGGCGCTCGAATTCCATCGCGCGACCCCGCACATGGCCGCCTGGCGCGCCGCCTGCGCCGAACTGGGCGTGCACGGCCGCGACCTGCGGTCCTTCGACGTTTCCGCCTACCGCCAAATCTAAGCGCAAAGATCTAGAGAGAAGCCCCATGTCCACCCTGCTGCTCCTGCCCGGCGACGGCATCGGCCCGGAAGTCTGCGCGCAAGTGCGCCGCGTGGCCGCCGCCCTCACCCCCGACCTCAAGGTCGAGGAAGCGCCCTATGGCGGCATGAGCTATGACGCCCACGGCACGCCGCTGCTGGACGAGGTGCGCGACCAGGCCATCGCCAGCGACGCGGTGCTGATGGGCGCGGTCGGCGGCCCGCAGTGGGCCAGCGCCCCGCGCCACCTGCGCCCCGAGGCCGGGCTGCTGAACCTGCGCAAGGCCATGGACGTCTACGCCAACCTGCGCCCCGCCTACTGCTTCGAGGCCCTGGCCGGCGCCTCCAGCCTGAAGACCGAGCTGGTCGCGGGCCTGGACATCATGTTCGTGCGCGAGCTGGTCGGCGGCGTCTATTTCGGCGAGCCGCGCGGCATCGAGACCCTGGCCGACGGCCAGAAGAAGGGCTTCGACACCGCCGTCTACACCACCAGCGAGATCGAGCGCGTCGGCCGCGTGGCCTTCGAACTGGCCCGAGGCCGGACCAACAAGGTCCACTCGGCCGAGAAGTCGAACGTCATGGAGTCGGGCCTGCTGTGGAAGCAGGTGATCACCGAGCTGCATGCCCGCGAATACTCGGACGTCCAGCTGGAGCACATCCTGGCCGACAACTGCGCCATGCAGCTGGTCCGCGCGCCCAAGCAGTTCGACGTCATCGTCACCGACAATCTGTTCGGCGACATTTTGTCCGATGCGGCGGCCATGCTGACCGGCTCGTTGGGCATGCTGCCTTCGGCCGCCATCGGCGATCCGAACAAGCCGGGCCTGTACGAGCCGATCCACGGCTCGGCTCCCGACATCGCCGGCAAGGGCCTGGCCAATCCGCTGGCCGCCATCCTGTCGTTCGAGATGGCCCTACGCTGGTCGCTCAAGCAGGTCGAGGCCGCCGACGCCCTGCTGGCCGCGGTCAAGAAGACCCTGGACCAGGGCGCCAAGACCAGGGACCTGGGCGGCGCCCTGAGCACTGTTCAGATGGGCGACGCGGTGATTTCGAACCTTTAGTTCGCGGAACTTCGTTATTAACATAACGTTGATATCTGTTGATATTGCAATGAGTCTTTAAAGCTTATCCCCGAATTCATCATAACAACTCACAGGGCTGTTTGGGATTCGGGGATATGCGGTATCAGGACCTTAGAATACCTGTAAAACTGGGCGTTGCATTCTGCGCGGTGATCCTCGCTTCGGCGATCTCGTCGGCCGTGGTGTTCGCCAGTCTCAAGCGTATCGACGAGGCCTCCATCGCCACCCAGCGCAGCCTGGCCCTGAACGCCCAGGCCGAGGAGATCATGGCGCTGGTGCTGGAACAGCAGAACGCCCTGCGCGGCTACGTCATCCTGGGCGACAGCAAGTTCGCCGACACCTATTCCGACGCCAAGGACAAGTTCGACGCCCGCCTCGACGCCTTCGAGGCCAAGACCACCGTCCCGGCCCAGAAGGCCCGCATCGCGCGCCTGCGCGGCGCCATGGCGACGTGGCGCCAGACCATCGGCGAGCCTGCCGTCGCCCTGATGGCCGATCCGGCCACGGGCCGCGAGCAGGCCGGGCAGCTGGCCGGCAGGAAGAGCCTGACCGAGATCCGCGCGATCCAGAAGGAGCTGCTGGCCGCCGCCCAGGACCGCGTCGCCATCCGCGCCCGCGAGGCCAAGGTCGCCCGCGAGACGGCGCAACTGTCGTTGCTGATCGGGGGCGCCGTGGCCCTGGCCATGGCCGGGCTGATGGGCTGGCTGCTGTCGCGCACGATCGGCGCGCCGGTCGCGGCCATGACCGCCGCCATGCGCCGGCTGTCGGCCGGCGACAACGACGTCGAGATCCCCGCCGTCGGCCGCCAGGACGAGGTCGGGCAGATGGCCGGCGCCGTCGCCGTGTTCAAGACCGCCGCCATCGAGAAGCTGCGCGTCGAAGCCGAAGCCGTCGCCCAACGCGCCGCCGCCGAGGCCGAGCGGGCCCAGCGCGAGCGCGAGAAGGCCGTCGAGGCCGAAGCCGACGCCCTGGCCATCAACGCCCTGGGCGAAGGCCTGGACCGCATGGCCTCGGGCGACCTGACCTTCCGCATCACCGCCCAGCTGGCCCCGAAGACCGCCCAGCTGAAGAGCAACTTCAACACCGCGGCCGAGCGGCTGCGCGACGCCCTGCGCGGCATCAACGGCGCCACCGGCGGCATCCATGCCGGCTCGGAGGAGATCGCCCAGGCTTCGGACGACCTGTCGCGCCGCACCGAGCAGCAGGCCGCCAGCCTGGAAGAGACCGCCGCGGCCCTGGACGAAATCACCGCCACGGTCCGCAAGACCGCCTCGGGCGCCCTGGAAGTCTCCGGCCTGGTCGCCCAGGCCCGCGCCGGGGCCGAACGCTCGGGCGCGATCGTCGAGCAGGCCGTCTCGGCCATGAGCCAGATCGAGAGCTCGTCCAACCAGGTCAACCAGATCATCTCGGTGATCGACGAGATCGCCTTCCAGACCAACCTGCTGGCCCTGAACGCCGGCGTCGAGGCCGCCCGGGCCGGCGAGGCCGGCAAGGGCTTCGCCGTGGTCGCCCAGGAAGTTCGCGCCCTGGCCCAGCGCTCCGCCGAAGCGGCCAAGGAGATCAAGGCCCTGATCTCGACCTCGACCCAGCAGGTCGGCGCGGGCGTGGACCTGGTGGCCCAGACCGGCGAGGCCTTGCGCGCCATCGTCGGCCAGGTCGCCTCGATCGACGCCCTGGTCAAGGAAATCGCCGCCTCGGCCCAGGAACAGTCCACCGGCCTGCACCAGGTCAATGTCGCGGTGAACCAGATGGACCGGGTCGTCCAGCAGAACGCCGCCATGGTCGAGGAGGCCACGGCCGCCACCCATTCGCTGAAGGGCGAGGCCGGCGAGCTGGCGGTGCTGGTCAGTCGCTTCCAGGTCGACGAAGCGCAGGCGCGTGCGGCCGCCCGCGCCGCCTGACGGCTTCCCCTGAACGGCGATAAGGTTCTACGCTCCTCCCAACGAGAAAAGTCGGGAGGAGCGCATGACCCCTGGGCTCATGCAGGCCACGCCGCTGATGATCAGCGGCATTCTGAACTACGCCGCCCAGGCCCATGCCGGGCGCGAGATCGTCTCCCGCCTGATCGACGAACCGCTGTGGCGCTATGACTATGCCGGCCTTGCGCGCCGCGCGGCCCAGGCGGCCCGGGCGCTGCGGAAACTGGGCGTGAAGGCCGGCGACCGGGTCACCTCCCTGGCCTGGAACACCCATCGGCACCTGGAGCTGTTCTACGCGGTCCCCGGCGTCGGCGCGGTGCTGCACACCGCCAACCCGCGCCTGTTCGACGAACAGATCGTCTACACGATCAATCACGCCGAAAGCTCGGTGCTGTTCTACGAGCGCAATTTCGCCGCCCTGGTCGAGCGGATCGCGCCGCACCTGACCACGGTGAGGACCTTCGTCATGCTGTCCGACGCGGAGCGGACGATCCCCGGCGCCGTCGGGGCGATCAGCTACGAGACCCTGATCGCCGACGAGCCGGAGACCCTCGACTGGCCGGTCTTCGACGAGAACGCCGGCGCTTTCCTCTGCTACACCTCGGGCACGACGGGCGATCCCAAGGGCGTGCTCTATTCGCATCGCGCCGTGGTGCTGCACGCCATGGCCGGCGGCCTGAACAGCGCCTTCGGCTTCACAGCCTTCGACGTGGTGCTGCCCTGCTCCAGCCTCTACCACGCCACCGCCTGGGGCCTGCCGTTCACCGCCCCGATGTGCGGGGCCAAAATTGTACTGCCGGCCGACCGGATGGACGGCGCGAGCCTGCACGACCTGATCCAGGGCGAAGGCGTCACCTTCACGGGCGGCGTGCCGACCATCTGGACGATGTATCTGGACTGGCTGGACAAGCACGACGCCGCCCCGACCACCTTGAAGCGCGTCGTCATCGGCGGCAGCGCCGTGCCGCGCGCCATGGCCGAGACCTTCAAGCGCCGCTACGGGGTCCAGACCCTGCAGATCTGGGGCATGACCGAGACCTGTCCGATCGGTGTCGTGGCCACCCCGACGCCCGCCCTCGCGGCCCTGGGCGAGGAGGCCATGGACGAGGCCATCTGGACCCGCCAGGGCCGGCTGCAGTTCGGCATCGCGCTGCGCGTCGAGACCGAGGACGGCGCGGACGCCCCTTGGGACGGCGAGACCTCCGGCGCGTTGCTGGTGCGCGGCCCGTGGGTGGTGCGGCGCTATTTCCGGAAGGACGCCGACGCCGCGCGCGAGGATGGCTGGTTCGACACCGGCGATATCGCCACCCTGGACGCCCACGGCTTCATGCGGATCACCGACCGCCAGAAGGACGTCATCAAGTCCGGCGGCGAGTGGATCAGCTCGATCGACCTCGAGAACATCGCCGCCGGCTGTCCCGGCGTGAAGATCGCCGCCGTGGTCGGCGTACCGCATCCCAAGTGGGAGGAACGGCCGCTGCTGATCATCGAGGCCCATGAGGGGGCGGCGGTGACCAAGGCCGCCGTGCTCGACTACCTGGCGCCGCGGATCGTCAGATGGTGGACGCCCGACGACGTGGTCTTCGCCGCCGTGCCCCTGACCGCCACGGGCAAGATCGACAAGAAGGTGCTGCGCGAGGCGTGGAAGGGGCATTTGGGCGGCTGATCGCGCGCCCTTCTTCCCTGCAACCTCACGCCTCGACCAGCGCCTTGAGCCGGGCCAGGTCCCGGGCGACCGCCGCCGCGTCGCGGTCGAAGGCCGCGTCATCGTACAAGGTCGGCGGCCGGTACAGGGTCATGCCCACCTCGGCGCCCTCGCCGTTGGCCACCACCCGCAGCGGCATGTAGAGCTCGGTCCCGTCCGCCAGAGTCACCCAGTGGTCCAGCACGCCGTAGTCGTTCGGCGGCGAGAAGCGCACCGTGACGTCGCCGCCCGGGCCGTGGGCGACCCAGCGGTCCCCGTCGCGCGTCAGGCCCGAGGCCAGGCCCGCGGCCCATCTGGGGAAGCTCTCGGGGTCTTTCGTGAAGGCGTAGACCTCGGCCGCCGACCTGTGGATCCGGATGCTGATGTGCCGGGACTCGAACATGGCGCTACTCCACCGTCATCTGGGTCTGGGTGACCACCGCCACGAGCCTGCCCTCCTCGGTCTCGATCCGTGTGGTCCAGACGCTGGACCGCTTGCCGATGTGCAGCGGGGTCGCGGTCGCGAGGACCGTCGTTCCCACCTTGGCCGAACCGATGAAGTTGGTCTTGCTCTCCAGTGTCGTGGTGCGCTTGCCCTCGGGCGTCGACAGGAAGGCGCCGATGGCTCCCAGCGTGTCGGCCAGGGCCATGGCCGCGCCGCCGTGCAGTATGCCGCCGGCGGTGCACAGGTCGGGCCGGACGACGAGCCGCCCCGCGACGCGGTCGGGGGCGGCGTGGCTGACGCTCATCCCCATCAGGGCGGCGAACGGCAGCAGGTCCAGGTCGAAGACAGGCGTGCTCATGATCCGCATCTGACGCCCGTCTCCCCGCGTCATGCAAGGGGTCGGCGTTCATTGTCCAGGACCTGGCCCATCGCCCCGGCGTAGCGCGAGCCCGCCAGCGCCACTTGCGGCGCGGCGATTTCGATCGCGGCCAGGTTGACCGGGATGAGGCCCGCCTCCTGCGGAAGCGAAGGCTGCCCGCCCGGCCGATCCGTGCGATAATCCGAGATTGTTCGCACAGGTCGTTCGGAATTTCGCACAATGCAGCACGCCGATTTCGCCGATCTCGACGCCTTCACCGCCGTCGCACAGGCCCGCGGCTTCCGCGCGGCGGCGACCTTGCGCAACGTCTCGGCCTCGTCGCTGAGCGAGGCGGTGCGCCGGCTCGAGGCCCGGCTGGGCGTGCGCCTGCTGAACCGGACCACCCGCAGCGTCACGCCGACCGAGGCGGGCCAGAAACTGCTGGAACGCCTGTCCCCCGCCCTGGCCGACGTCGCCCTGGCCTTGGACGAGGTCAACGCCTTTCGCGACAGTCCGACCGGCGTCCTGCGCCTGAACGTCCCGCTGATCGTGGCCAAGGTGATCCTGCCGCGCCTGCTGCCCGGCTTCCTGGCCCAGCATCCCGGCGTGGCGGTCGAGATCGTCGCCCAGGACAGTTTCGTCGACGTACTGGCCGCCGGTTTCGATGCGGGGGTGCGATACGACGAGCGGCTGGAGAAGGACATGATCGCCGTGCCGCTGTGGGGTCCGCAGCGGTTCGTGGTGGTGGGCGCGCCGGCCTATTTCGCCCGGCATGGCCGGCCCAGCCACCCGCGCGAGGTGCTGGACCACGCCTGCATCCGGCACCGTTTCGACAGCGGCGTCACCTATGCCTGGGAATTCGAGAAGGACGGCGAGGTCATCCGCCTCGATCCGCCCGGCCGCCTGACCAGCACCAACGCCGACCTGGAACTGGCAGCCTGCGAGGCGGGCGTGGGCCTCCTGGCCACCTTCGAGGACTTCGTCGCGCCCTCGCTGGCGGCCGGCCGGCTGGAGGCGGTGCTGCAGGACTGGCTGCCGCCGTTCAGCGGCCCCTATCTCTACTATCCCAGCCGCCGCCACATGCCCGCCCCGCTGCGGGCCTTCATCGACTTCATCAAGGCCGAGCGGATGGCCCCCTAGCCTCTTCCTGGTCCGCCTTGGCGAACAGCCAGGCCGACAGCAGCCAGGCGCCGGTGAAGGCCGCGCCGGCCACCGCCCCTTCGAGCGAGCTCATCCGCCACGCCGCGATCGCGACCACCGCCTGGACGCAGGCGGTCGCGACCAAGGCCCGCGCCAGGCCCGGCGCCCGGAAGCGACCGACATAGCCGCCAGCCAGCGCGATCAGCAGCACGCCCCCGAACATCAGGTTGGCGGGATTGTCCTCGTCGCCGATGATCCCGACCGCGCCCCAGGCCCAGACGATGAAGAACGCCGTGGCGACAGCGATCGCGACGGCGGCCCGGAAGGCCAGGCCGCCGGACGCTCGCACCGCCAGCTCGACTGTTCCGCAGGCTATGGCCAGCATCGCGCCGGCGACGGCGAAGTCGAACGGCGTCCAGGCGACCTCGCGCGTGAACCGCATGGCGACCAGCGGCGCCAGCAGCATCAGCCCGGCACCGCCCCAGACCAGCAGGGTCCAGCGGGATGCGGGTTTCGGGGTGTCGGTCATGGCGTCGGCCTCGCGTTGCATGAGCGTTCACCGTGCTCGACGACGGGATGAGCGGCATGATGGAAAGATGAGGTCGCGCTGAAATCGACGCAAATGCAGCGATGGGGACGAGCGCTCTCCCTTCTCCCTGGGCGGCGGAAGGGGGCGCGCAGCGCCGGATGAGGGGTTGCTTGGCCTGCCGGATTGGCGTTGCGGCGCAAGGAGTTAGGACGGTGCGCCCCTCATCCGTCCGCCTTCGGCGGCCACCTTCTCCCGCAAGGGCAGACGCCCGCCGTCGGCGTGGTCGAAGGCCAAGGGGCGTGTCTGGCTGTAAGCCCGTCCTCTTCGACCGTCGGGCGCCTGGGGAAACTCAGAAGCCCGGGTCCCGGTAAGGCCTGAACAGGGCCACCTGCCGGGACGCTGGCGGATAACGATCGCGCGGAGCGTTCGGGCTTCGTCGAAACGGTACTCACTACCCAACACACCGGACGTCGTCCGGCGCTCCGCATCCCTTTCCAAGACTTCAGCGGCCGGCCGCGTGAAGCGGCGAAGGCGCGCCGTCAGAACGCCGGCAGCGGTCTGGGCTTACGGTCCTCGCCGATGGCGACGAAGGTGAACACGCCTTCGGTGACCTTGTGGGCCTGCTCGCCGTCCCGGCGCCGGCGCCAGGCCTCGACCTGGACCTTCAGCGAGGTGCGACCGGTATGGACGATGCGCGCGAACAGGCTGACCTCGTCGCCGACCAGGACGGGGCTGATGAAGGTCATGCCGTCCACGGCGATGGTGGCGCAGCGGCCCGCCGCGCGGTGGAAGGCGATCGAGGCGGCGGCCAGGTCCATCTGCGACAGCAGCCAGCCGCCGAAGATGTCGCCTTCGGGATTGGTGTCGGACGGCATGGCGATGGCGCGCAGCACCGGCGCCTCGTGCGGCCATTCGGCCTTCTCCCAGGCCTTGGCGAGGGTCTCGGCCCGCTGGGCCGGCGAAACCTGGTCGGTCACCTAGTGGCCGCCGGCGCCTTCGTAGACGCCCGGCGCCAAGCGCTCGTCCTCGTCGCCCTCGCCCGTCGCGGCCACGAAGCGGCGGTCGCAGTACGAGCAGTCGACGAAGCCGGCCGCGCCCATCTCAAGCCAGACGCGCGGATGGCCCAAGGCTCCGCCGACACCGTCGCACGCGATGCGGTGCGAGCGAACCGTGATCGTCTCCGGCGCGGGGCCGGCGATCGCGGCGGGATCCATCGCGGTCGGGGCGGTCGGGGGGGTCTTGGCCATCGGGCGAGTCCTTGAATTCCGATCACGGCCTTGGCGTCACCGCGAACGAGGCATACCTATGCGACGCCGAAAGGCGCCGTCAATCGATGCGCGCCGCACCGTGGCCTTTCTGGCGGCGTTTCCGATACGCCGTGTTGCCATCTGGACGATTCATGGACCTGCCCGCCTACGCCATCGAAGCCGAAGGCCTCTTCAAGACCTACGCCGCCACCAAGACCTCTCCCGAGAAGCGGGCGCTGAACGGCATCGACCTGAAGATCCCCCGCGGCTCGATCTTCGGCCTGCTGGGTCCCAACGGCGCCGGCAAGTCGACCTTCATCAATATCCTGGCCGGCCTGGTGCGGAAGTCTTCCGGCACGGTGCGGATCTGGGGCCGCGACATCGACCAGCGGCCGCGCGACGCCCGCGCCGCCATCGGCGTGGTGCCGCAGGAACTGGCCGCGGACGTCTTCTTCACCCCGCGCGAGTCGCTGGAGGTTCAGGCGGGCTTCTACGGCGTCCCGAAGAACGAGCGGCGCACCGACGAGCTGCTCAACGCCCTGGGCCTGGGCGACAAGGCCAATGCGTATGTGCGCCAGCTGTCGGGCGGCATGAAGCGCCGCCTGATGGTGGCCAAGGCCATGGTCCACCAGCCGCCGGTGCTGATCCTGGACGAGCCGACCGCCGGCGTCGACGTCGAGCTGCGCCGCCAGCTCTGGCACTATGTGAAGGGCCTGAACGAGCTGGGCGTCACCATCGTGCTCACCACCCACTACCTGGAAGAGGCCCAGGAGCTGTGCGACGAGATCGCCATCGTCAATCGCGGCGAGGTGGTGGCCTGCGAGCCGACCGCGACCCTGCTGCGCCGGATGGACAGCCGCAATGTCGTGGTCACGCCCGAGGAACCGGTGACGACCGCGCCCGCCCTCTCCGGCTTCGACACCAAGCTGCGCGCGGGCGGCGCCTTCCAGGTCAGCTATCGGACCGGCCAGTCCAGCGTCGAGCAGGTGCTGGCCGCCGTGCGCGCCAGCGGCGTCCACATCAAGGACATCGCCACCGAGGACCCGGATCTGGAAGACGTCTTCCTGGCCCTGACCTATGGCGACCCGAACGCCGCCGATCCGACCAAGGACTGATCACTCTCCCGCGCAGCGCTTTCCCAGGGCGAAGGTCGCTTGCCACGGCCGGCGACCCACGCCAGCTTCGCCGCGATTTCCGGCGTGGAGGGCGTGATGGCGATGCGGTTGCTTGGACTTGTAATGGCTGCGTGCCTGGGCCTTGCGCCCTTGGCCCATGCCGAAACCAAGCCGATCCCGGTCAAGGTCGTGGTCCTGGCCACCTTCGAGATCGGCGCGGTCACCGGCGACCGGCCCGGCGAATTCCAGCCCTGGGTCGAGGGCCTGCCGCTGAAGGAGACGATCGAGGTTCCCGGCCTGCGCAATCCGGCCCGCTGGTCGCCGCAGACCGGCGTGCTGGGCGTGATGACCGACATGCGGGCCAGGGCCCGCGAGAGCGTCGCCGCCCTGATCCTCGACAAGCGGTTCGACTTCTCCAGGACCTACTGGATCGTGGCCGGCATCGCCGGCGCCGATCCCAAGGTCGCCTCGCTGGGCAGCGCCGCCTGGGCCAACTACGTGGTCGACGCCGATCCCATCTACGAGGTCGACGACCGCGAGATCCCGGCCGACTGGCCCTACGGCCTGTATTCCCTGGAGACCGACCGGCCAAACGTGAAGGGCTCGGCCCATGGCTCGTCGGGCATGGTCTGGGCCCTGAACCCCAAGCTGGTCGACTGGGCCTACGACCTGACCGCCAAGACCCCGATCCCGGACAACGAGGGGCTGGCCAGGCTGCGCGCCGGCTATGTGGGCGAGCCCAATGCCCAAAAGCCGCCCTTCGTGCTCAAGGGCGACACCTTGGGGACCACCCGCTTCTGGCACGGCGAAAAGCGCACCCGGTGGGCCGAGGACTGGGTGAAGCTGTGGACCGACGGGGCGGGAACCTTCACCATGACCGACTGTGAGGACCAGGGGATCCTCGACGTGCTCGACCTGTACGCCAGGGCCGGCAAGGTCGACTTCGGACGGGTCCTGGTGCTGCGTACGGCCAGCAACTATTCGCGTCCGCCGCTGGGGGCCCCGGCCTTCCCGCGGGCCTTCCACGGCGAGGGCGCGATGGCGGCCTTCGACTCGGCCTATCGTGTAGGCTCGGTCGTGGTCCGCGAGCTGGCGGGACATTGGGACCGGTACGGAGCGGCGACGCCCGCGCCGAAGGGGGAAATGGCGAAATGATCGACAGGATCTTCAAGCTCTCGGCCCAGGGAACCTCGGTGCGGACCGAGGTGCTGGCCGGCGTCACCACCTTCCTGACCATGGCCTATATCGTGATCGTCAATCCGGCGATCCTGGGCCAGGCCGGCATGCCGATCGCGGCCGTCGCCGCCGCCACCTGCCTGGCGGCGGGCCTGGGCAGCATCCTGATGGGGCTGATCGCCAACTACCCGATCGCCCTGGCGCCCGGCATGGGCCTCAACGCCTATTTCACCTTCACCGTGGTCAAGGGCATGGGTCTGCCGTGGGAGACCGCCCTGGGCTGCGTCTTCCTGTCGGGCGTGGCCTTCCTGATTCTGACCGTGGCGGGCGTCCGCCAGCTGATCGTCGGCGCCATCCCCAGGCCGCTGTTCTCGGCGGTCGCTGCGGGCGTGGGCCTGTTCATCGCCTTCATCGGCCTGAAGGAGGCCGGCATCATCGTCGCCGACCCGGCCACCACCGTGGCCCTGGGCGACCTGACCAAGCCGAACGCGGCCCTGGCCATCCTGGGCCTGCTGATCATGGGCGGACTGATGGTCTGGCGGGTGAAGGGCGCGATCCTGATCGGCATACTGGTCGCGGCCGGCGCAGCCTGGGCCCTGGGCCTGGCCAAGGTGGTTCCGGGCGACTACGGCCTGGCGGCCCTGACCGCCACCGCCTTCAAGCTGGACGTCCCGGCCGCCCTGCGCCTGAACGGCGGGGCCGGAATGGCGATCGCCGAGGTGATCTTCGTCTTCCTGTTCGTCGACCTGTTCGACAATGTCGGCACCCTGGTGGCCGTCACAAAGAAGGCCGGCCTGGTCCAGCCCGACGGGACGATCCCGCGCCTGAACCGGATCCTGACCGCCGACAGCATCGCCACCATAGGCGGCTCCCTGGCCGGCACCTCGACGGTGGTCAGCTACATCGAGAGCGCCTCGGGCGTCGCGGCCGGCGGCCGCACGGGCCTGACCGCCGTCGTGGTCGGCCTGCTGTTCCTGATCACCCTGTTCTTCGCGCCGTGGGTCCAGGCGATCCCGGCCGCCGCCACGGCGCCGGCCCTGATCATCGTCGGCTCCATGATGGTCGGCGCCCTGGCCGACATCGACTGGGACGATCCGGGCGTAGCCATCCCCGCCTTCCTGACGGTGATCGCCATCCCGCTGACCTTCTCGATCGCCAACGGTCTCGCGTTCGGCATCACCGCCTTCGCCGGCCTGAAGCTGGTGCGCGGCCAAGCCAAGCCCGGCGACTGGCTGCTGTTCGTGCTGGCCGCCCTGTTCGTGGCGCGATTCATCTACATGGGGGCGGCGTGAACCCGTTTGCGTGGCGGCCGCCTTTCGGCTAAGACCCGCTTCCCGCCCCGGTCCTCCGGGGCGACACGCACCCGTAGCTCAGCTGGATAGAGCGTTGCCCTCCGAAGGCAAAGGTCACA
>CBIHOB010000059.1:0-28894 GCA_966211605.1 uncultured Caulobacter sp. | reverse complement strand
GCGCCGGCCTGTCACGCCGGAGGTCGCGGGTTCGAGCCCCGTCATTCGCGCCACCGTCCGGTGGCCTCTCCTCAAAAAACGAAGTTGGTTTCAGCAACAGCTTTGGTTGCCGCCATCTTGAGTTGGGCATTGGGCGGGCCATCTAGCAACGATGACCAGCGCCGCGTACCCGCCATTCTCCGTCCTCGACCTCGCGCCCGTGCCGCAAGGGACCCCCGTCGGCCAGGCCCTGAACAACAGTCTGGATCTGGCGCGCCACACCGAGGCCCTCGGCTTCCATCGCTACTGGCTGGCCGAGCATCACAACATGCCGGGAATCGCCTCGGCCGCGACCGCCGTGGTCATCGGCCACGTGGCCGGCGGGACGAGGACGATTCGGGTCGGTTCGGGCGGCGTCATGCTGCCCAACCACGCTCCGCTGATGGTCGCCGAGCAGTTCGGCACCCTGGCCGCTCTCTATCCAGGCCGCATCGACCTGGGCCTGGGCCGCGCGCCAGGCACAGACCAGGCCACCATGCGCGCTTTGCGTCGCTATGCCGGAGCCGTCGATTCGTTCGCCCAGGACGTCGTCGAGCTCCAGCAATGGTTCAAGCCGGCGACGTCCGACCAGAGCGTTCGCGCCGTGCCGGGCGAAGGCCAGGACGTGCCGATCTGGCTCCTGGGCTCCTCGACCTGGGGCGCGCAACTGGCGGCGGCACTGGGCTTGCCGTTCGCCTTCGCCGCCCACTTTGCACCGGACTCGCTCTTGGACGCCCTCCTCCTCTACCGCCGGCACTTCAAGCCGTCGGAGGTCTTGGACAAGCCCTACGCCATGGTCTGCATCGGCGTCTGCGCGGCCGACACCGACCGGGAAGCGACTCGCCTGGCGACCTCGACGCAACAGCAGTTCCTGGCCCTGCGCCGTGGCCGTCCTGGCCTGCTGCCGCCGCCGGTGGACGACATCCGCGAACACGCCTCGCCGGCCGAGCTGGCAGGCCTGGACCATACCTTCCAGTATTCGGCGATCGGTTCGCCCGAGACGGTGCGACGCAAGCTCGACCAGGTGCTGGCGCTGACGCAGGCTGACGAGTTGATGTTCGCCTCTCAGATCTACGACCACGGCGCCCGCAAGCGCAGCTACGAGATCCTGGCTTCGCTCAGAGGCTAGTGGTCGCGCAGTTGAACCTGGCCGCCGAACGCTTGGCGGCCGGTCAAGCCGCCATAGATCGCGCAGAGCTGGCTGAAGACCGCGTCCCAGCCGTGCCGTTCGACGGCGCGCAGTCGCGCCGCGGCGCTGACGGCCGAAAGATCGCGGGCAAACAGGGCTTCGATCGCCTCGGCGAAGGCGGCTGGCTCCGAGGCGACCGCCAGCTGGCCGACCTCCTCGTCGACGGATTCGGCCACGCCGCCAGCGGCGACGCCCACCACGGGCAGGCCACAGGCCATGGCCTCCAGCACGATCAAGCCGAAGGGCTCATTGTCATTGGCGTGGACGAAAGCGTCGCAGCTGGCCAGCACGCCGGCCAGCTCGGCGGGATCGCGGACATAGTCGAGGCAGATGGCCCGGTCGCTGATCGGCGCCCCACCGCCCGCGCCGACGAACAGAAGCTTGTAGGGCGCGCCCAGGCGCTCGACCGCGCCGACCAGCACGTCCAGCTTCTTCTCGCGCGCCGGGCGGCCGGCGAAGACCAGCAAGTGCTCGTTCGGCTCGACGCCCAGACGCCGGCGCAGGCCGTCACGATCCGCGCGCGACGGGTGGAAAAGCTCGGTGTCGACGCCCAGCGGCAGGCCGATGGCGCTGTGAACGCCCGCCTCGATCAGGCGGCCCGCGATGAAGCGACTGGGCGCCACGGCCTGGTCGAACTGCCGATAGATCGCGGCCCAACGCTTCTGGACCGGCTTTTCGGCCCATTCGCCGATGTGCAGCGCCGCCAGCTTGCCAAGATCGGTGTGGCAGAAACCCACGACCGGCACACCCAGGGCGTCGCCAGCTCTCAACGCGGCCAGACCGGGGGTGTAGGGGTCGCCGGCCTCGATGATGTCGGGGCGCTGGCGAACCAGGCGCTCCATCCAGGCCGCCTTGACCACGGGCCAGCGGTAGCCGGCTCCGAACGGCAGCGGAGCCGCGTAGATCGAGACCCGCCCCTGTCCGTCATAGGAATCGCGAGCCCCCGGCACGACCAGGGTATGGCGCACCTCTGGCCGGTTGGCGGCCAGCCAGGCGCGCTTGGAGGCCAGATAGCGACGCACGCCGCCGCTGCGCGGAGCGTACAGCATGGTGGTGTCGACAAGCCGGACCGGGTCGTCAGTCGGCGGATTGATGGCGGCGGAAGAAACGCGCAGGCCGAATGGCCGGTCCGATCTCGTATCCGTCACGCCGAATCCTCACCGCTACTCCAGGCCGCCCCATTCGGCCTTGGAACGATAAAGCTTTTGCGACACTCAGGGTTCCTCGCCGTTCCCGGACGATTTGACGACGACACCGCGCCGTCCCAGAGCCTCGCGCAGCAATACCTCTACCTGAGCATTCACGCTGCGCAACTCCGCACTGGCCAAGCGCTCGACGGCGGCCAGCACCTCGGGACGGACACGCATCAGGAATGCGCGCCGCCCCCCCTTCGTATCGTTCGGATCGCCGGCCACGTCAGCCGTACAGCGTGCCGGTGTTGACCACGGGCTGGGCTTCACGATCCGCGCACAGCACCACCAGCAGGTTGGAAACCATGGACGCGCGACGCTCGTCGTCCAAAGTGACCACGCCCCGCTCGCTGAGCTGGCTCAGGGCGCTCTCGACCATGTCCACGGCGCCGGCCACGATCGTGCGGCGCGCGGCCAACACGGCCTCGGCCTGTTGGCGCTTCAGCATCGAACCGGCGATCTCGGGGGCATAGGCCAGATGCATCAGGTGCGCCTCATCGATCGCGACGCCGGCCACGGCGGTGCGTTGCTGCAGGTCCTTGCGCAGGCGGTCGCCGACTTCATCGGCGTCGGCGCGAAGGGTCGGCTCCCCCTCCTCCGCGTGGTCGTAGGCATAGTGAGAAGCGACCTCGCGCAGACCAGTCTCGATCTGGATGTTCACGAAGGCGGCATAGTCGTCGACATCGAACAGCGCCTGAGCCGAGTCCTTGACCCGCCAGACGATGTTGGCGGCGATCTCGATCGGATTGCCACGCTTGTCGTTCACCTTCAGCGTCTCGCTGGTGACGTTTCGCACCCGCAGACTGATCTTCTTGCGGCCGTACCAAAACAGGATCCAGCGCAGGCCGGTCTTGCGGTCGGTGCCGACATAAGAGCCGAACAGGGTGATGGCGTAGGCCTCGTTGGGTTGCAGCGAATAGAAACCGCACGAGACGAGCAGGAACAGGAAAACCAGCAGGCCGCCCACCACTGGCAGCTCCTGCGAAAAGGCGAAGATCCCGCCGGCCAGCAGGAACGGCAGGGCCAGCAGCGGCAGGCCGCCGCCCATCCCGCCGTGCGGACGTTCGGCGGTGGGATTGATGGTGTGGGTCTCGGACATCAGCGCCTCCAGCGTTGCAATCAAAGTGATATCACTTTGAACGGCGTTATGCAGATTAAAACGGCGCCATGTAGCGACGCCTCGCGCGGGCTCGCGCGAGGTTCGACAGGACTGTGCTAGAAGAAAGTGGTGGGCAGTGAGGGGATCGAACCCCCGACCCTCTCGGTGTAAACGAGACGCTCTACCGCTGAGCTAACTGCCCTCTCGGGTGCGCGCTTCTAGCCGCAGCCGTGCGCGACGCAAAGCCGAAAAACGAAAAGGCGGAACGTCAGCCCCCTGACGCCCCGCCCCTTCTTAAGCGGAAACTGGTTTAGCCGTTCAGCGAGGACTTCAGGCCTTCGCCGACCTGGAAGCGCGCGGTCTTCGAAGCGGGACGGTTCACCGTCTCGCCGGTGCGCGGGTTGCGGGCGGTGCCGGCGGCGCGGGTCACGGCCTTGAACGTGCCGAAGCCGACCAGGCGAACGTCGGAGCCCGACTTGAGCGAGTCGGTGACGGCGTCGATGAAGGCCTCCAGCGCGTCCTTGGCCTGGTTCTTGTTGATGCCCGCCTTCTCGGCGATCGCCGTAACGAGTTCGGCTTTTGTGGTCATGTTTTTCTCCCAGCCTGAGCAGCGCCGTTTATTCCTTACAGCGCTTGGCTCAGCGGGGGATTATGGCGGCATAAAATGCCCCGTCAAACGACAGCGGCGCGGGAAACTCCCGCGCCGCCTAAGTTATCGACGATTAGTTGGGTTTAGTGGGTAAGAACGGCGTCGCTGTCGCCCTCGTCCTTCTTCGCACCCGCAGCAATCGGCTCATCGGCCTCGTTCCATTCGACCGGCGCCAGCGGGCCCGTCAGGCCGTGCTTGAGCACCTCATCCATGGTCGAGACCGGGATGATCTCCAGGCCGTCCTTGACGCTCTGGGGGACATCCGCGAGGTCCTTCTCGTTCTCCTGCGGGATCAGCACGGTCTTCACACCCGAGCGCAGCGCCGCCAGCAACTTCTCCTTCAGGCCGCCGATGGCGGTGACCCGGCCGCGCAGGGTGATCTCGCCGGTCATGGCGATGTCCTTGCGGATCGGGATGCCCGTGAGCACCGAGACGATGGCCAGGCCCATGGCCGCGCCGGCGGACGGTCCGTCCTTGGGCGTGGCGCCGTCCGGCACGTGGATGTGCACGTCGGTCTTCTCGAACACCGGCGGCTTGATGCCGAACTGCAGCGAACGCGAGCGAACATAGCTGTTGGCCGCCGCGATCGACTCCTTCATCACCTCCTTGAGGTTGCCGGTGATCTGCATGCGACCCTTGCCCGGCATCTTCACGGCTTCGATGGTCAGGATGTCGCCGCCGAACTCCGTCCAGGCCAGACCGGTGACGATGCCGACCTGATCGACCTCGTCGGTCTCGCCGTAGCGGTACTTCTTGACGCCGGCGTACTTGGCCAGGCGCTCATCGTCGATCGTGATCGTGGCCAGCTTCTCGCGGGCCAGGTCACGCACCGTCTTGCGCGCCAGGGCGCCCAGTTCCCGCTCCAGCGACCGCACGCCGGCTTCCCGGGTGTAGTAGCGGATGAGGTCGCGGATCGCCTTGTCCGGAACGATGAACTCGGCCGCCTTCAGGCCGTGGTCCTTGGCCAGCTTCGGCAGGATGTGCCGCTTGGCGATCTCCAGCTTCTCGTCCTCGGTGTAGCCGGGGATGCGGATGATCTCCATGCGGTCCAGCAGCGGCTGGGGCATGTTCAGGCTGTTGGCCGTCGTGACGAACATCACCTGCGAAAGGTCGTAGTCGACCTCCAGATAGTGGTCGCCGAAGGTCGAGTTCTGCGACGGATCGAGCACTTCCAGCAGCGCCGAGGCGGGGTCGCCGCGGTAGTCGCTGCCCATCTTGTCGATCTCGTCCAGCAGGACGAAGGCGTTCGTGGTCTTGGCCTTCTTCATCGACTGGATGACCTTGCCGGGCATCGAGCCGATGTAGGTGCGGCGGTGACCGCGGATCTCGGCCTCGTCACGCACGCCGCCGAGGCTCATGCGCACGAACTCGCGGCCGGTCGCCTTGGCCAGCGACTTGCCCAGCGAGGTCTTGCCCACGCCGGGAGGACCGACGAGGCACAGGATGGGGCCCTTCAGCGAGTTGGTCCGGGCCTGGACGGCCAGGTACTCCAGGATCCGTTCCTTGACCTTCTCCAGACCGTAGTGATCGGCGTCCAGGATGCTCTCGGCCTCCGGCATGTCGATCTTCTTGGTCTTGGCCTTGCCCCACGGGATCGACAGCAGCCAGTCCAGATAGTTCCGGACCACCGTGCTTTCGGCCGACATCGGGCTCATGTTGCGCAGCTTCTTCAGCTCGCTCTCAGCCTTGGTGCGGGCTTCCTTGGACAGCTTGGTCTTCTTGATGCGCTTTTCGAGATCGATCAGCTCGTCGCGCGAGTCATCGGGGTCGCCCAGCTCGCGCTGGATCGCCTTCATCTGTTCGTTCAGATAGTACTCGCGCTGGGTCTTCTCCATCTGGCGCTTCACGCGCGAGCGGATCTTCTTCTCGACCTGCAGCACCGAGATCTCGCCTTCCATGAGGGCGAAGACCTTTTCCAGGCGCTTCACGACGTCGAAGATCTCCAGCAGGTGCTGCTTGTCGCCGATCTTCACCGACAGGTGGGCGGCGATGCTGTCGGCCAGCTTGCCCGGCTCGGCGATCTGCGGGATCGACGCCAGGGCTTCTGGCGGCACCTTCTTGTTCAGCTTCACGTAGTTTTCGAATTGTTCGACAACCGCGCGCGACAGGGCCTCGGCCTCTGGGCCGGCGCCTTCGTCCTCGCTGACTTCCCCGATCTGGGCTTCGTAGAAGGACTCCTGGTCGGTGAACTTCACGACGGCCGCGCGGCCCTTGCCCTCGACCAGCACCTTGACGGTGCCGTCGGGCAGCTTCAGCAGCTGCAGCACGGTGGCCAGCACGCCGACGTCGAAGATGTCGCCCGGCGCCGGATCATCGTCCGCCGAGTTCTTCTGGGTGACGAGCAGGATCTGCTTGTCGCCGCGCATCACTTCCTCGAGCGCGCGCACGGATTTGTCGCGGCCCACGAAGAGCGGCACCACCATGTGCGGGAACACAACGATATCCCGCAGCGGCAAGACAGGAAGCGTACGTAGTTCGGACATGTGCTCAATACTCCCGGCCTTAAGCGCCCCTAGCGCCTGGCCCTGCGGGCCGCCGTAACATCAGACGATGCGCCTGAGTCGATCGGCCCGTCCGCCCGGGACTGGGCGGATGGTCGTTATTTATGTGGACGTTTTACAACAGGGTTCAAGTTCGCTCGCCTCATAGCGGCGACACGTCGCGTGCGCCAAGCCAAGCTGGATTGCGCGTGCCCGTTTTCCCCGCCGTGGAGGCAGGATCACCCAACACACGGACTTTTCGAGGTTTTCACTCGCTCAAGCTGCCCGTGGCGCCGAAGCCTCACCGGTCGTCCAGCAGGTGTACGAAGCGCCCTTATCCACGAAAAAAGAGCGCGCTTCCCATGGAAGGCGCGCCCTAATCTCGTAGCGAAGCTCGGGTTCTAGGCCGAAGCCGCCCCGCCCTTCTTCTCGGCGTAGATCAGCAGAGGCTGAGCCCGCCCTTCGACCACCTCGGCATTGACCACCACTTCCTCAACGCCTTCGTAGTTCGGCAGCTCGAACATGGTCTCCAGCAGAATGCCTTCCATGATCGAGCGCAGGCCGCGGGCGCCGGTCTTGCGGGCGATGGCCTTCTTGGCGACCTGATGCAGGGCGTCGTCGGTGAAGGTGAGGCCGATGTTCTCCATCTCGAACAGGCGCTGGTACTGCTTGACGAAGGCGTTCTTCGGCTCGGTCAGGATCTTGACCAGGGCGGTCTCATCGAGATCCTCCAGGGTCGCGACCACCGGCAGACGGCCGATGAATTCCGGGATCAGGCCGAAGCGCTGCAGGTCGTCTGGCTCGACGTTCCGCAGGATCTCGCCCGTGCGGCGCTCCTCCGGATCCGTCACCTTGGCGCCGAAGCCGATCGACTTGGCCGCGCCGCGCGCCGAGATGATCTTCTCGAGGCCGGCGAACGCGCCGCCGCAGATGAACAGGATGTTCGTCGTGTCGACCTGCAGGAATTCCTGCTGCGGATGCTTGCGCCCGCCTTGCGGCGGCACGGAGGCGACGGTGCCTTCCATGATCTTCAGCAGAGCCTGCTGCACGCCTTCGCCCGAGACGTCGCGCGTGATCGACGGATTGTCCGACTTGCGGCTGATCTTGTCGATTTCGTCGATATAGACGATGCCGCGCTGGGCGCGCTCGACGTTGTAGTCGGCGGCCTGCAGCAGCTTCAGAACGATGTTCTCGACGTCTTCACCGACGTAACCGGCTTCGGTCAGCGTCGTGGCGTCAGCCATCGTGAACGGCACGTCGATGATTCGCGCCAACGTCTGCGCCAGAAGCGTCTTACCCGTGCCGGTCGGACCGACCAGCAGGATGTTCGACTTCGCCAGTTCGACGTCGTTGTTCTTCGAAGCGTGGTTCAGGCGCTTGTAGTGGTTGTGGACCGCAACCGCGAGGACCTTTTTGGCGTGCCCCTGGCCGATCACATAATCGTCCAGGACTTCGCAGATCTCGCGCGGCGTCGGCACGCCGTCCTTGGACTTCACGAAGGCGATCTTGTGCTCTTCGCGGATGATATCCATGCACAGTTCGACGCATTCATCACAAATGAACACCGTCGGCCCTGCGATGAGCTTGCGCACCTCGTGCTGGCTCTTTCCACAGAAAGAACAATACAGAGTGCTCTTGGTGTCGCCGCTCGCGGCTTTCGTCATGATCGCTTCTCACACTATGGCGACTTACGGCTCAACACCGCGACGCCCCTCCAGAGCGCATACGCCGCCACCGAAGCAAGCAGGATATACGCCGGGAGTTGTCTAATCCTTGACAATCCCCGATCCGGGCTCGGTTCACAAGCCTTGCCGGCGCCTTTCCCGCCTCAAACGCTCGAACACGCCGGATCGTGTCATGACCTCGTCATCTAAATTGGGCGATTGGCGCGCGAGCGCAAGCGCCAGACGTCTTGGCCCTTACGGCCATCGTTGGAACCCCGTATTACGAGGTAGGGAATCTGAGGGATCGAGCGCGCCGGGCGCGCTCCGTGGGAAGGTCGATGGCGAAGCGTTCGTTGATGTCCAAGGGGTTGAGCGCGTCGCGTCCGATGACCGGTGACCTGGGCCACGAACCTGCCCTGGTGGCCTTCGACTTCGACGGCACCCTGACCGTGCGGGACAGCTTCAACGCCTTCCTGAAGTGGCGCGCCGGACCTCGCAAATGGACGCGCGGCGTCATCCGCCTGACCCCGTCGCTGATCGCCTACGTGTTCGACCGCAACCGCGCGAAACTCAAGGCCGCCGCGGTTCGCGAATTCATGAAGGGCGCGACGGTCGAGCAGATCGAGAACGACGCCAGGGCTTTCGCCCAGGCCTATGCTCCGTCCCTGTTGCGCCCCGACGCCCTGGCCGTCTGGCGCTCCTGGCGCGCCAAGGGCGCCAAGCTGGTGATCGTCACGGCCTCGCCCGAAATCACTGTCGCGCCGTTCGCGCGAGGCCTGGGCGCGGACATGCTGATCGGCACGCGCCTGATGTGCAATGACGACGGCCGCATCCTGGGCGGCCTCGATGGCAATAACTGTCGCGCCAAGGAGAAGGTCGTCCGCCTTCGCGAGGTCTTCGGTCCCGACGTGCGCCTGACAGCGGCCTATGGCGACACCTCGGGCGACACCGAGATGCTCGCGATCGCCGACGAGAAGGGCTACCGCGTGTTCCGGGGCAAGCCCGCAACCTGAGCGGATTTGCCGCAGGTTCGCGGACAAAGAAAAAGCCGCCGACCCGGAAGTCGGCGGCTTTCCTGTTTCAGCGAAGCTTCACGCCTATTCGGCGCCGGCCTCGGCCGCTTCACGGGTGTCGTAGACGTGGTCGACCAAGCCCCAGGCCTTGGCTTCATCCGAGCTCATGAAGTGGTCCCGGTCCAGGGTGCGCTCGACCTCTTCGTAGGTCCGGCCGCAGTGCTTGACGTAGATCTCGTTCAGGCGGCGCTTGGTCTTGATGATGTCCTCGGCGTGGCGTTCGATGTCCGAGGCCTGGCCGCGGAAGCCGCCCGACGGCTGGTGCACCATGATGCGCGCGTTCGGCAGGGCGATGCGCTGGCCCGCGGCGCCGGCGGCGAGCAGCAGGCTGCCCATCGAAGCGGCCATGCCCATGCACACCGTCGAGACCGGGCTCTTGATGTACTGCATGGTGTCGTAGATCGCGAGACCAGCCGTCACCACCCCGCCCGGCGAGTTGATGTACATGGCGATCTCTTTCTTGGGGTTCTCCGACTCCAGGAACAGCAGCTGGGCGCAGATAAGGCTGGCCATGCCGTCTTCCACCGGACCGGTCAGGAAGATGATCCGCTCCTTCAGCAGGCGCGAGAAGATGTCGAACGCGCGCTCGCCGCGGCTGGTCTGCTCGACCACCATCGGAACCAGGTTCATGGCCGTCGCCATCGGATCGTACATCATCGGGATCACCCTTCGTCGTGTGTGCCTGAGCACCTGCTTATAGGGCGCGCAAAAACGAATCAGCCCCCGCGCGCCGTCGCTATCGCATATCGCGTGGCGCTTAACAGGTTGCAAGGAGCCCGCGCTTTCGTGGCGGCATGAAAAAGGCGCGGTCCTTGTGGACCGCGCCTCATTTCTTTCAGCTTTCGAAAGCCTTAGCCGCCGTAGCCTTCCGGCAGATCGTCTTCTTCCAGGAGCTCGTCCTTGGAGACTTCCTTTTCCTCGATCTTGGCCTTGCCGAAGATCAGGTCGACAACCTTGTCTTCATAGATCGGCGCGCGCAGGGCGGCCTGCAGGTCGGCGCGCTGGCGGTACATGTCGAACACCTGCTGGGCCTGGGCGCCGTACTGGCGGGCTTCGCGCATGATGGCGTCGGTCAGTTCCTGGTCGGTGACGACGACGTCGTTCTTGCGACCGATCTCGGCCAGCACCAGACCCAGGCGCACGCGGCGCTCGGCGATCTTGCGGTACTCGTCCTTCAGCTGGTCTTCCGACTTCTCGGCGTCTTCCGGCGGCAGGCCGCCACGAGCCTTGTCGGCCTCGACCTGTTGCCAGATGCCGGCGAACTCGGCGTCGACCATGCGCGGCGGCAGCGGGAAGTCGTGCTTGGTGTCCAGCACGTCCAGCAGGGCGCGCTTCAGCTTGAAGCGCGAGCTGTTGTCATAGCGGCTGCCCAGGTTCGAGCGCAGCAGGTCCTTCAGGGCGGCCAGGTCCGACAGACCCAGGCGCTTGGCCAGCTCGTCGTCGGCCTTGCCGTCGACCGGCGCGCGGACTTCGTGAACCTTGGTGGCGAACTCGGCGTCCTTACCGGCCAGTTCCTTGGCCTGGTACTCTTCCGGGAACTTCACCTTCACGACGATGTCATCGCCCGGCTTGGCGCCGACCAGCTGGTCTTCGAAGCCCGGGATGAACTGGCCCGAACCCAGGACCAACTCGGCGCCTTCGGCCTTGCCGCCGGCGAACTCGACACCGTCGATCGTGCCGACGAAGTCGATCAGCAGTTGGTCGCCGTCCTTGGCCTTCAGGCTCTTGCCCGTGCGCGGCTCGTAGGTGCGGGCTTGCTTGGCCAGCTCGTCCAGGGCCTCATCGACCTCGGCGTCGCCGACCTTGTAGACCGGCTTGGTCAGCTCGATCGTCGCGGGGTCGATCGGCTCGAACTCCGGCATGATCTCGACGGCCAGTTCGAAGGCCAGGTCTTCACCGCCGGCGATGACCTTTTCCATGTCCGACGACGGGTTCAGCTCGGGCTGGCCGGCCGGACGCAGCTTGTTTTCCTCGAGAACCTTCTGGGTGGTCTCGTTCAGGGCCTGCTCGACGACTTCGCCCATCAGGGCCTTGCCGTACATGCGACGAACGTGGGCCGTCGGCACCTTGCCCGGACGGAAGCCCTTCACGTTCATCTGCGGGGCGACTTCGGCGATCCGCGCATCCAGGCGCGTGGCCAGTTCACTCGCGGGCACCGTGACGCCAAAAACGCGGCTGAGGCCTTCGCCCGACTTTTCAACGATCTGCATCGACATTCTTTAATTCTCGGGTCCGAGGCGCCGAGCGCCCGAGCTCCGCCCTGGGGTCCAAAAGATCGACGCCGCCCGCGAGGCCGGGGCGGCGAAAGAGCGCCCTTATGTCACGACGTGCGCGAGCATCCAAGAGCGCGATAGGTCAAATCTCGCGGGACGCAAGATGCGCCTCGCCAAGCATCTGGTGCGGATGAGAGGACTCGAACCTCCACGCCTCTCGGCGCTGGAACCTAAATCCAGTGCGTCTACCAGTTTCGCCACATCCGCGTGCGACGGGGATTACGGGCTTGAACCCGGGCGCGCAAGCCCCTCAACGACGCGCGTGCAACTCGGCCAGCACGGCGGGCGCAAGCGCTGGCAGATCCTCGGCGATCAGGCCGGGGCCATGGCGGACGCCGCATTCTGCATGGATCCAGGCGCCGGCGCAGGCGGCCTCGAAGCTCTCCATCCCTTGGGCGATCAGACCGCCGATGAAGCCGGCCAGCACATCGCCGGACCCCGCCGTCGCCAGCCACGGTGTTCCGTTCAACGAGACGGCGGCGCGTCCATCGGGCGCCGCGACCACGGTGTCGGGCCCCTTCAGCAGCACCACGGCCCCTGCTCGCCTGGACGCCTCGCGCGCCGCCGCGATCCGCTCGGGCGACCGGGCCAGCAAGCCAGGGAAGATCCGCTCGAACTCACCCGGGTGCGGCGTCAGCACGTCGTCGCGGTCCAGGCAGGCGAACAGGGCCTCGGGATCATGTCTGAAGCTGGTCAGGGCGTCGGCGTCGACGACCAGGGCCGCGCCGGTGCGGGCCAGAGCCGCCAGATTGCGAGCGGTGGCCTCCCCCACCCCGGCGGCCGGACCGATGATCACCGCGTCGGCCTGCTCGCCGGCGGCCTCGAGGTCTGCATCCGTCTCGAACGGGGCCAGCATCACGGCTTCCAGGTGGGCTGCGTTCACGGCCAGGGCGTTCGGCGGCGACAGCACCGTCACCGCCCCCGCGCCGATCCGAAGCGCCCCGCGCGCCGACAGCCGAGCCGCGCCGGTGTTCCAGGCCTCGCCGCTGACCACTTTCAGCCGGCCGCGCGTATGTTTGTGTGCGTCCAGCGCCGGCCACGGGAATCGGGCGCTCCAGAGCGCGGGATCGTTCTCGAACAGGTCCGAGGCCTCCACCGACGACAAGCCGATGTCGGCGACGACGATCTGACCGCAGGCCCGGCGCCCCTCGACCAGCACATGCGCGCGCTTGCGCCGGTGGAAGGTCACGGTCAAGTCGGCGTGGAAGGCCGCCTCGCCCACCGGCCGGCCAGTGTCGCCGTGCACCCCTGAAGGGGTATCGACCGCGACGAGGGTCGGCGACCGCTCCCGAGCAAGCCGCGCTAGCGTCTCGACCTCGCCCTCCAGCGGGCGCGACAGGCCAGCGCCAAACAGCGCGTCTATATAAAGCGTTCCAACCTTCAACTCGGTCGACAGCGGCCGCAGCTCACCCTTCCAGCGCGACGCCGCCCAGCGAGCGGCGTCGGTGGACGGCGGATAGGCGGCCTCGACCGCGACTTGCCAGCCTCGCCGGCGCAGGTGGCGAGCGGCGACGTAGCCGTCCCCGCCATTGTCGCCGGGCCCGCACCAGATCACCACCGGGCGACGGGCGTAGCGGGCGCGGACGGCCCGGGCAACGGCCTCGCCGGCTCGCTCCATCAGGACCGGCGTCGGGGTTCCGCGCTCGACGGCGGCGCGATCGGCCGCGGCCATCTCGGCGACGGACAGAATTTCTCGCGGCACGGCCACTCCTTCGAAACACCCGGCCCTTCAGAGCACTTGGCTTTGAGCTTCGCGCCCTTTCGCGATCAGGATCAAGCGGTCGCCATCGACGCCGAAGACGGTGCGCGAGCAATGGTCCGGCCGGAAAGCCATGACCTCGGCTTGGCCGGTCGCCACGGAAACCGCCGCGTTCAGCGCCACGAAGTGGCTGAACACCGCCGCTCCCGCGTGCTCGCGCAGGGCGGCGGCGGCGGCGCGTGTCCAGGCGACATAGTCCAGGTCGCCGACGATCTGGTCCCAGCGCCCGCCGAACGCCTGGCGCAGCCACGCCGGCCGCTCATGATGGCTCAGCGCCGCCGGCGTCGGGATCTCGCCGACGCGGGGGTCGATAACGACCTCCACGCCCAGGGCGTCGGCCAGGGGCTGGGCCGACTCGCGACATCGGCGCAGCGGCGAGGAAACGACACGCGTTGGGCGCTGATCCGCCGGCAAGGCGAGGATCTCCTCGGCGACGCCTAGCGCCTGCTGGCGGCCAGTCGCGTCCAGCCCTGGATCCTCATCGTCGCCGCCCCAGGTCGAGGCCGGGCGGCCGTGGCGAATGACGTGCACGATGTCCATGGCTTCAGTCCGGGATGAACAGGTTGCGGACGCCGTCCGGATGCGGGCCGACCACGCCGGTCCGTCCGACACCCTCGCGGCTCTCCAGGTCTCGAAGCCCTTCGGGATCGTCCGGCGTCTGGGCCACGAATCGGCGCCCCTGGGCGTCGCGGCCGATGACGATGCCCATCCGCACCCCTTCGCGACCGTGGACGACGGTATAGGTCTCGATGGTCCCCGGCCCCTCGGGCTTTTCGACGATCTCGGGATGCGGCAAGGCGTCGATTCTGGCCTGGATCACCGACGGCGGTTCCCGCACCCATGCGCCCTCGACCGGCCGGGTCGAATAGACGCCGACCGATTGCTTGGTCAGGAACCAGCCGTTCGCGGTGGACAGGCCCCAAGCCCCAGGCCGCTCACGCAGCTTGCCGATCATCTCGGCGATGGCGTGCAGCGCGTAATTGTTTCCGGGCCCGCCGAAATACGGCAGGCCGCCCGTGATGGTCAGGCCGCGCGGGTCGTTCAGCGACAAGCCGATCGCCTCGGCCCCGATCCGCACCGCCGACGGGAAACAGGAATAGAGGTCGATGAGGTCGAGGTCCTCGACCCTGATCCCCGCCATCGCCAGCGCCCGCTCGCCGGTCAGCCGCATGGCCGGGCTGGAGTGATAGTCCTGGCGCTCCAGCGGATACCAAAGGTCGGAAGCGTCGGCGCAGCCGTGCAGGAAGACCCACTTGTCTCGCGGCACGCCCAGCTCGCGCGCCTTGCGCACGCTGGCGATCAGCACGGCGGCCGACTGGTCGACCTCCATGATGGCGTTCAAGTATTTCGGATACGGATAGCCGACCATCCGATTGCGCTCGGTCACTGTCACCAGGTCCTCGGCCGAGCGCTCGACCGGGAACCAGGCGTACGGATTGGCGGCGGCGACCCTGGTGAAGGGCGCGAAGAATTCGCCCAGCTGCTTCCGGTGCGCCTCCAGCGACCGCCCGTCTCGCGCCCGCAAGGCGTTCTCGAACAGCGGATAGGTATTCACCGGATAGCCCAGGCCATGCGCGGCCTCCTGCCTGGTCACGCCGGGACGCGGGTCGCCGATGCGCTTCGGCGCGCTGACGATGTCGTCGCCCCAGCCGTCGAATCCCAGACCGCCCCTCATCCGCTTCATCAGCGATCCCAGGAACTCGGCGCCGGTCACCAAGGCCAACTGCGACTCGCCCTGGGCGATCCGCTCGCACACGACATTGACCGCCTGCTGCGGGCTGTTGCCCCCGGTTTCCGTGTAGACGCTCCAACCCGGCGAGGCCGAGACGGCGCGGGCCAGCGAGGCCGGCGGATCCGCCAGACGCGGCAAAGGCAGCTTCGACAATCCCCCTGGCGCGTCGATGCTGAACGCCACGACCGCCAAAGCGTCCAGATCGGCAAGAACCGACCCTTTCAACCCCGCATCGAGAGCCGCCCGTTCCGCCGCAACTTTCAGCAATTCCAGCGGAGATGGTGAATTTCCGGCGTCTCCCCGATACGTGAATTGGCCCGCCCCGATCAAAACCGGCGTGTCGTCGCGCACTTCCACCCCCATTCAAACGATCGTTGGGCGCGATCGTAGGTGCGAAACGGCGCATCGCAAGGCCATTTGGCCGCCATTCCGAAAATGCATATTTCGGCGGCGCCAAGTGCTCAAAAAGTCATCACATGCCCATGAGGCAATCGAACGGTCATAAATGTCGGCGGCGCTCGCTTGCGGCGCTCCGACGGGCGTGATGGGTGCGCGCTCAGTGAAGGCGGCTCGCCGCCGACGGGACCGAGTGGAACCGATGAAGAAGATCGAAGCCGTCATCAAGCCGTTCAAGCTGGATGAGGTGAAGGAGGCCCTGCAGGACATGGGCGTCCAAGGCATGACCGTGCTCGAAGCCAAGGGCTACGGCCGCCAGAAGGGTCATACGGAACTCTATCGCGGCGCGGAGTACGTCGTGGACTTCCTCCCCAAGATCAAGGTGGAGGTCGTTGTCGAGGACAGCCAGCTGGAACCCGCGCTGGAAGCCATCACCCGCGCCGCCCGCACGGGCCGCATCGGCGACGGCAAGATTTTCGTCTCGGAGATCGCGGAGGTCATCCGCATCCGAACCGGAGAAAACGGTCCGGCCGCAGTCTAGGCCCGACCGTCAACACTATTAGACCGTTCTACAAAGGGGATACGGAATGACCACCGCCAAGGATATCCTGAACCTGATCAAGGAAAAGGACGTCAAGTACGTCGACGTCCGCTTCACCGACGTGCGCGGCAAGATGCAGCACGTCACCTTCGACATCGACCTGGTCGACGACGACTTCCTGAACGACGGCACGATGTTCGACGGCTCGTCGATCGCCGGCTGGAAGGCCATCAACGAGTCGGACATGAAGCTGCGCCCGGATCTGTCCAGCGCCATCATCGACCCGTTCTACCAGCAGACCACGCTTGCCCTGTTCTGCGACGTCGTGAACCCCGACAGCGGCACGCCCTACAACCGTGACCCGCGCTCGATCGCCAAGGCCGCGCTGAACTACCTGAAGTCGGCCGGCGTGGGCGACACCGTCTACTTCGGTCCGGAAGCCGAGTTCTTCATCTTCGACGACGTCCGCTGGTCGACCTCGCCGAACAACACCGGCTACTCCTACGACTCCACCGAACTGCCGGTGAACTCGGCCAAGGAATATCCGGAAGGCAACATGGGTCACCGCCCGGGACCGAAGGGCGGCTACTTCCCGGTGAACCCGGTCGACAGCTGCCAGGACCTGCGCGGCGAAATGCTGGCCGTCATGGGCGAGCTGGGCATGAAGCCGGAAAAGCACCACCACGAGGTGGCCCCGGCCCAGCACGAACTCGGCCTGAAGTTCGACACCATGGTCACCATGGCCGACCGGATGCAGCTGTATAAGTACGTCATCCACAACGTCGCGGCCGCCTACGGCAAAACGGCCACCTTCATGGCCAAGCCGATGTTCGCCGACAACGGCTCGGGCATGCACGTGCACCAGTCGATCTGGCAGGACGGCAAGCCGCTGTTCGCTGGCGACAAGTACGCCGGCCTGTCGCAGGAATGCCTGTGGTACATCGGCGGCATCATCAAGCACGCCAAGGCTATCAACGCGTTCTCGAACTCGACGACGAACTCGTACAAGCGCCTGGTGCCCGGCTACGAAGCTCCGGTGAAGCTGGCCTACAGCTCGCGCAACCGTTCGGCCTCGATCCGCATCCCGCACGTCGACTCGCCGAAGGCCAAGCGCCTGGAAGCCCGCTTCCCCGATCCGATGGGCAACCCGTACCTGACCTTCGTCGCCCTGCTGATGGCCGGCCTGGACGGCATCATCAACAAGATCGATCCGGGCGCTCCGGCCGACAAGAACCTGTACGACCTGCCGCCGCGCGAGCAGAAGAAGATCCCGGAAGTCTGCGGCTCGCTGCGCGAAGCCCTGGAAAGCCTGGACAAGGACCGCGCCTTCCTGAAGGCCGGCGGCGTCATGGACGACGATTTCATCGACAGCTACATCGAGCTGAAGATGGAAGAAGTGATGCGTCTGCAACTGCACCCGCACCCGGTCGAATTCGACATGTACTACAAGTGCTAATCGCGTAAGCGACTAGAACCGCGAAGGGCCGGAGAGCGATCTCCGGCCCTTTTTCGTTGCGCCGCACAAGAAAAGCGCCGGCGCGAACGGGGAATGACTTATTACTTACAGGCAGCGACTGAACAAAAATGTCGCAACTTCGCAACATAACCGCCGCAATCGGCCCTTTCGGCCCTAAATCGCATGGCGGGAGATATCCGCGGGGCGGAGACTTGGCCTATCGCAGCGCAAACGGAATCGCCCGCGAAACGCTCCCGACCAGAGAGAGCGGCGCGGGGCCAAGATCATAACAGGATCTCTCCATGCCCCAGCTCAACAGCTCCCTTCGCCGCGCCCTGACGGTGTCGTGCGGCGTCGCCGCCCTCGCCTCGGCCCTGGCCGCCGCCCCAGCCGCCTTCGCCCAGGACACCAAGGTCGGCGAAGTGATCATCACCGCCCAGAAGCGCAGTGAAAACCTGCAGGACGTGCCAGTGTCGGTCGCCGCCATCGGCGGCGAGAAGCTTCAGTCGACCTTCGCCGCCGGCGAAGACATCCTGGCCCTGTCGGCCAAGGCGCCCGGCCTCTATGCCGAGTCTTCGAACGGCCGCGCAGCGCCGCGCTTCTATATTCGTGGCCTCGGCAACGCTGACTTCGATCTGGCCGCCTCGCAGCCTGTTTCGATCATCCAGGACGAAGTCGTGCTCGAGAACGTCGTGCTGAAGAGCTCGCCGATCTACGACCTGGATCACGTCGAAGTCCTGCGGGGCCCGCAAGGCACCCTGTTCGGCCGCAACACCACCGCCGGCATCGTCAAGTTCGACACCATCAAGCCGTCGGACGAAACCAAGGGTCGCGCCACGGCCTCCTATGGCAGCTACAACACCTTCACCTTCGACGGCGGCCTCGGCTGGGCCGTCGTCCCCGGCAAGGTCGCGGCCCGCGCCTCGGTGCTGATCCAGCGTCGCGACGACTGGATCGACAACACCTATCTGAAGAAGCCCAACTCGCTGGGCGGCTTCAACGAAAAGGCCGCGCGCCTGCAGGTGCTGGTCACCCCGACCGACAAGCTGTCGGCCCTGTTCAACGTCCACACCCGCGACCTGGACGGCACCGCCGCCATCTTCCGCGCCAACGTGCTGACCAAGGGTTCGAACAAGCTCAACAGCAACTACAAGCGCGATGAAGTCGCCTACGACAACACCGCCAACAACCCGCAGACCTACAAGGGCGCCGGCGCTTCGGCGAACATCCAGTACGACTTCGACGGCGCCAAGCTGACCTCGATCACCGCCTATGAGAACACCCACGGCTACAGCCTGGGCGATATCGACGGCGGCAACCCGACCGGCCCGGGCTTCATCCCGTTCCAGTCGAACACCCAGGACGGCATCAAGAACCTGTTCCAGTGGACGCAGGAAGTGCGCCTGGCCAGCGACACCGACGGTCCGCTGAGCTGGCAGGTCGGCGGTTTCTACTTCGACACCAAGTACGACATCCGCACCGACCCGTTCTTCATGCCGGCCACGACACTGCGCCAGAAGAACAAGGCCTGGGCCGCGTTTGGTCAAGCCTCGTACAAGGTCAGCGACCAGCTGACCCTGACGGGCGGCCTGCGCTACACTGACGACGACAAGGACATGAACGTCGTCTCGGGCCCGAACAAGGCCCCGTCGGTCTCTGTGTCCGATTCCAAGCTCACCTGGGACCTGTCGGCCTTCTACAAGATCGACGAGGACGTCAGCGTCTACGCCAAGGTCGCCTCGGGCTTCCGCGGTCCGTCGATCCAGGGCCGGGACATCGCCTTCGGCTCGCCGGCCTCGGCCGCCAAGTCGGAAACCATCCTGTCCT
This sequence comes from uncultured Caulobacter sp., assembly GCA_966211605.1. GTDB lineage: Bacteria > Pseudomonadota > Alphaproteobacteria > Caulobacterales > Caulobacteraceae > Caulobacter. The sequence goes on along the minus strand of CBIHOB010000059.1, from coordinate 9,548 downwards.
ACGAGCTGGGCCTGAAGAGCGAGCTGTTCGAGCGCCGCGTCCGCCTGAACGGCGCCATCTTCGCCTACACCATCGACGACCCGCAATTCAGCGCCGTCGGCGGTGGCTCGAACTCGAACCGCCTGATCAACGCCAAGAAGGGCGAGGCCTACGGCCTGGAACTGGACAGCGAGTTCGTGGTCACTCCGAACTTCGTCGTCACGGCCGGCTACAGCTACGCCCACACCAAGATCAAGGACAGCACGCTGGCCGTCGCGCCCTGCGCCGCCTGCACGGTCACCGACCAGCTGACCGCCGGCGGCCTGGCCCTGGTGAACGGCAACCCGTTCCCGAATGCGCCGAAGTACACCTTCGACTTCACGGCCCGCTACGCCTATCCGATCGCGTCGGGCGAGCTGTTCGCCTACACCGACTGGAAGGTGCAGGGCTACACCAACATCTTCCTGTACCAGTCGAAGGAGTTCTACACGAAGGGCGACTTCGAAGGCGGCCTGAAGCTGGGCTACGCCAACAAGGAAGGCGGCTGGGAAGTCGCGGCCTTTGCTCGCAACATCACCAATGAGAGCAACATCAAGGGCGCGATCGACTTCAACAACCTGACCGCATTCGTCAACGAGCCCCGCGTGGTCGGCGTCTCGGTCGACGCGCACTTCTAGGATCCTCGGGTCCTGAAGACTGGAAAGGCCGCGGAGCGATCCGCGGCCTTTTCTCTTTGCCCTAGGCCTCTTGGTTTCAGCCTCCCAGGCCGTGGCCCGTGATCGGGATGGTTTCGAAATGCTGCGGGAAGCCGGCGATGATCGGCCGAGCCTTGGCGATCGCAGCCTGCACCGCCGGCAACTTCAACGAGGCGGCGTGGGCCTCCTTGTCGGTCCAGACCTCGGTGATCCACAGTGCGTCGGCGTTGTTCGGATCTTTCGCGATCACATAGCTGAGGCAGCCAGGCATGTCGCCGGTGCTCTGGCCCAGGATAGCCAGCAGGTCGTCGCGCTTACCCGGCGCGGCCAGCATCTGTCCGATCAGTCCGTACATGGGCGTCTTCTCCTGAGCCTTGGCTTGAGCCGCGAGCGCGGCGACGACGAAGCCGCCGGCCAGCACGTCACGTCGAACGATCTCTGTCATGGGGCGATCCCTTCTCGTCCCCTTCTACTGCCAGGGCCGACCGGATCATGTCAGCATCCGCCGAGACCAGGGCCGCGCCGAGACCAAGCAGATGCAGGGTGTTGACGCAGGCTGGCAGGCCCGGCGGTCGGGCGACCCGCACGCGGTCCCGCCAGGCCGTGGCCTCGACCAGGTCCAGCGGCGCGATGATCGCTCCACGGCCGGCGGCGCAGCTCTCCATGGCCTCTTCGATCTCACCGGTATGGTCCAGGCGGCGCAAGCTGTCGGGCTGGCGGCCAAACACCGTCTCGAACCAATGGCCAAAGACGAACTCGTACTCGTCATAGGTGGCGAAGGTCGTCATCGCCACAGTGTCGAGATCCTCCGGGGCCGAGGCGTCGCGAGCGACCGCCAGCACAATCTCCTCCTGGGCCAGGGGCTTGGATTGCACCGGCGCCGCGGTGACCGGGCGATAGGTGACGGCGAGGTCGGCGTTCCCGTTCGCGACGGCGGCCAGCACCGCCTCATGCGCGCCGAAGGTCAGCTCCAACGGTCGATCAGCCGGCAATCCCGCCATCAGGCGCGGCGCCAGGCGATAGCGGCCGAAGGCCGAGACCGTGGCGATCCGCAGCGGCCGCAGGGCTGGATCCTCCCGGGCCAGCCGCAGACGAGTGCGCTCGACCTCGTCCAAGGCGCGACCGACGCTCTCGAACAGCGCCTGTCCCGCCGCCGTCAGTCGCAGCGCTCTGCCCGCTCGTTCGAACAGCGGCCGGCCGATCTCGGCCTCGAAGCGCTTGAGGTCGTGGTGGATCGCGGGCGGGGACTTGCCCAGGCGCGGACTCGCCGCAGCAATGCCGCCGGCCGCCGCGACCGCGTGGAACACCGCCGCCCGCCGTAGATCCGCGTCACGCATGATTTCGAGTTCCGAAAGAATGGCGGCCTCCATTCGAAATATCGCCGAGCGCCTTTCATCGCTAGCTCTTCCGGGCAGGAGGAGACCATGACCCGTCCAACCACGATCGCGCTGGCCTTCGCGCTTGCCCTCGGCAGCTCGGCTCACGGCCAAGCAGCGTTTCTGTTCGCCTACGATGTCGATCGTGGAAAGCAGGAGGCCTTTGAGACCGGCTACATCGCCCATCTGGACTGGCACGCCGCTCATGGAGACTCCCTGCCCTGGTATGGCTGGTACGTGACCAGCGGTCCGCGCACCGGTCTCTTCATCGACGGAACCTTCGGCATTCCCTTTGAGGCCATGGACCGGCGCGTCGACCCGGCCGGCGACGGCGCGGACATGACGGCCAAGGTGTTGCCGTTCGCCAGGGCGCGGATCTATTCGACGCTGGAGCTATGGGCCGAAGTCAGCACCGCCCGAACGCTGGAGGATCGCAGGCCGACCGCCGCTCTCGACGCCTTCACCGTGACCGTCGCGCCGGCGAACGTCGCCGCCTTCGAAGCGGCGCTGAGCACCGAGTCCAAGGGCCGACCTATCGCCTGGTACCGAACGATCACCGGCGGCCCGGCCGGTTCCTACCTGGCGCTGGCTCCGCGTCAGGCCTGGGCGGATCTGGTCCAGCGCCCGCGCAATCCTCTCGGCCCGTTGGGCAAGGCCGCCGCCCTGGTCGAGAACATGGAGGTCGAGAGCTGGTCCTATCGGCCCAAGCTCAGTCGTCTTCCCTAGGCCTTGCACTCGCCTTCGGAAGCGACGCTGACGCCAGCCCCGGCCGCCTGGCAGGCGTTGCCGTAGGTCTTGCCGTCGCAGCCGCAGACCGGCTTGTAGATCATGGGGCACATGTCGGGCTTCTTGCGGCAAGTTCCCGCCGCGTCGGCGATCTTCCTGCAGCTGCCGGCCTCCATCTGGCAGCTCAGGCCCGACTGGCATTGGAAGCCGGCGAAACCACCGCACATGCCGCCCTCGGCCACCGGTGTGCGAGGCGACTGGGCGGGCGGCGCGCCGGGACCGGGCGTGGTCGGCGCAGTGCAGGCGGTCAGCACGATCATGGCGAGGCAGGCGAGCAGGCGGCGCATGGACGACCTCCGATAGACGCGCACCGCCTCTGCGTCGCGCAACAATTTTGCCGTAAATGCGTCCGTCGGACGCTGTTCGACTTGATAGCGCGGTTCTTTTCGTCTGTCCTTCCCGCCTCTTCGAGAGTCGGGGTTTTTCATGATCAGATGGCGTTACGCGGCGACGGCCGCGAGCCTGCTGGCGCTGGGCCTCTCGGCCTGCGCGACGACGGGGACGACAGCGCCCGCCAAGCCCGCCGCCAAAGCGCCTGAGAAGGCCGAGGCCAAGCCGCTGCCCAAGGGGTTGGACGGCCAGGCCTCGACAGGCTTCCCGTCGACCTACCAGCCGCTGCCCTCGCGCCCCACGGCCTTCATCGGCGCCACCGTGCTGACCGCCACTGGCCAGCAGATCGACAACGGCGTCGTCTTCGTCTCAGGCGGCAAGATCAGCGCCGTCGGCGGTCCCGACACGCCGATCCCGGCCGACGTCGCGGTGATCGGCGCCAAGGGCAAGTGGATCACGCCCGGCATCATCGACGCTCACAGCCACCTGGGCGTCTATCCCTCGCCCGGCGTCCAGGCGCGTTCGGACGGCAACGAGGCCACCGACCCGAACACCGCCCAGGTCTGGGCCGAGCATTCGGTCTGGCCGCAAGATCCCGGTTTCAACCGGGCCCGCGCCGGCGGCGTCACCACCCTGCAGATCCTGCCCGGCTCGGCCAACCTGTTCGGCGGCCGCTCGGTGACGCTGAAGAACGTGCCGGCCCTGACCATGCAGGGCATGAAGTTCCCGGACGCGCCCTATGGCCTGAAGATGGCTTGCGGCGAGAACCCCAAGCGCGTCTATGGCGGCAAGGGCCGTTCGCCCTCTACAGCGATGGGCAATGTCTACGGCTATCGCAAGGCCTGGATCGACGCGGCCGACTACGCCCGCAAGTGGGATGACTATCGCGCCAAGCAGCAGAAGGGCGAGAAGGCCGACGCCCCAAAGCGCGACCTGCAGCTGGAGACGCTGGCCGGCGTGCTGAAGGGCGAGATCCTGGTGCAGAACCATTGCTACCGCGCCGACGAGGAAGCGGTGATGATCGATATCGCCAAGGAGTTCGGCTACAGGATCACCATGTTCCACCACGCGGTGGAGAGCTACAAGATCGCGCCCCTGCTGGCCAAGGAAGGCATCTGCTCGGCCACCTGGGCGTCGTGGACCGGCTTCAAGATGGAGAGCCTGGACGGCATCGACGCCAACGCCGCCATCCTGTGGAAGAACGGCGCCTGCGTCGTCATCCACTCCGACGATCCGATCATGACCCAGCGGCTCAACCAGGAGGCCGCGATCGCCATGACCGCCGGCAACAAGCTGGGCTACGGCATCAGCCGGGCCGAGGCGATCAAGTGGATCACCGCCAACCCGGCCAGGGCCATGGGCATCGGCGACAAGACCGGCAGCCTCGAGCCGGGCAAGGCCGCCGATCTGGTGGTCTGGAGCCGCGACCCGTTCAGCGTCTACGCCCAGGCCGAGAAGGTCTTCATCGACGGTGCGCTGATCTACGACCGCCAGGACAAGCGCTTCCAGCCCAAGTCCGATTTCGAACTCGGCCAGCCCGGCCAGGGAGCGTTCAACTGATGATCCGGTCCCTCCTCCTCGCCAGCGCCGCCTGCGCCCTGGCCCTCCCCGCCGCGGCCGAGACCGTGGCCATCGTCAACGCCCGCATCGAGCCGGTCTCCAGCGCCGCCATCCCGAACGGCGTGCTGGTGATCAAGGACGGCAAGATCGCCGCCGTCGGCGCCGGCGTGGCCGTCCCGGCCGGCGCCCGGGTCATCGACGCCAAGGGCGGGGTCGTCACCCCCGGCCTGGTCGCCCCCGCCTCGAACCTGTCGGCCTCCGAGATCGGCGGCGTCCGCGAGACCCGCGACGACGGCACCGGCAGCGCCCTCAGCGCCGCCTTCGACATCGCCTACAGCGTCAACCCGGCCTCGCCGATGATCGGCCTGGCCCGCGATGGTGGGATCACCAGCTCGGCCGTCACGCCGGTCCTGTCCGGAACCGGCGGCGGCGCTCACAAGCATGCCGACGACGGCGTGGTCGAGGAGATGACCGCCGGGGCCAGCGGCGACGGCGATCCGCCGCTGTTCGGCGGCCAGGCCGCGTTCGTCCGCCTGAAGGCCGGGGCCAGCGACATCGTCGAAGCCTCCAGGCTGGCGGTCACCGTCTCGCTGGGCGAGAGCGGGGCCCGCGCCGCCGGCGGCTCGCGCGGCGCCGATCTGGTCCTGATCCGCTCGGCCCTGGAGGACGCCCGCGCTTTCGCCAGCCGCCGCGCCGCCTTCGAGCAGGGCGCCACCCGCGACTTCGGCCTCTCGCGGCTGGACCTGCAAGCGCTGATCCCGGTTGTGCAGGGCAAGACGCCGCTGCTGATCCGCGTCTCCCGCGCCGCCGACATCCGCCAGGCCCTGAAGCTGGCGGCCGAGGAGCGCATCAGGATCGTCCTCGAAGGCGTCGAGGAAGGCTGGCTGGTCGCCCCCGAGATCGCCAGGGCCGGCGTCCCGGTCATCGTCGATCCGCAGGCCGACCTGCCCGACAGCTTCGAGGCCCTGGGCTCGCGGCTGGACAACGCCGCCCGCCTGAACGCCGCCGGGGTCACGGTGGCGATCAACGGGGCGCGGGACTTCAACAACCTGCGCCAGGAGCGACTGAACGCCGGCCTCGCCGTGGCCAACGGCCTGCCCTACGCCGCCGGCCTGGCCTCGGTGACCCTGGTCCCGGCCCGCATCTGGGGCCAGGACGGCAAGATCGGTTCGCTGGACGTCGGCAAGCTGGCCGATGTCGTGGTCTGGAACGGCGATCCGCTGGAGACGACCAGCTGGCCGCTGAACGTCTTCATCGGCGGCGTCGAGCAGCCGCAGGACAGCCGCCAGACCCAGCTGCGCGACCGCTACGCCGCCAGCGACCAGAGCGGCTATCCGCCGGCCTACCGCTGAGGTTCCGTCCGCCCCCGGCTTTCGCTGGGGGCGGATTTCTCTTTTCAGGGGAAGCCTGGGCGGCCATACGAGGCCCCCTGCTTCGAATCGCCTAGACTTCCGCCGATGTCCTCTTCCGATAAGACCCCGTCCCTGTTCGGCGACGATGACGCCCTGGCCCCGGTTCCGGCCTCGCCGCTGCTGAGCAGCGTCGAGCCGCATGTCGAGGCGCCGCCGCGTCCGATCCCGCCGCCGCCGCCCAGCAAGGCCGCCCCGCCGCCTCCGCCGTCCAAGACCTCGGCGCCGGGCGAGTACTCGGCCGCCGACATCGAGGTGCTGGAGGGCCTGGAGCCCGTTCGCAAGCGGCCGGGGATGTACATCGGCGGCACCGACGAGCGGGCCCTGCACCACCTGTTCGCCGAAGTGCTGGACAACTCGATGGACGAGGCCGTGGCCGGCTTCGCCAAGACCATCGAGGTCAAGCTGGACGCCGACGGCTTCCTGTCCGTCAAGGACGACGGCCGCGGCATGCCCGTGGATCCGCACCCCAAGTACCCCGGCAAGTCGGCGCTGGAGGTCATCATGACCGTCCTGCACGCCGGCGGTAAGTTCACGGGCAAGGCCTACGAGACCTCGGGCGGCCTGCACGGCGTCGGCGCCAGCGTCGTCAACGCCCTGTCCGAACGCGTCGAGGTCACCGTCTGGCGCGACGGCTTCGAGCACCTGCAGGTCTTCTCGCGCGGCAAGCCGCTGGGGCCGATCGAGAAGGTCGGGCCGTCGAAGAAGAAGGGCACCATGGTGCGCTTCAAGCCCGACGACGAGATCTTCGGCGAAGGCGCGAATTTCAAGCCCGCCCGCCTGTACCGCATGGCCCGGTCGAAGGCCTATCTGTTCCGCGGCGTGCAGATCAAATGGTCCTGCGATCCCTCGCGGATCCACGACCAGACCCCGCCCGAGGCCGTCTTCCACTTCCCCAACGGCCTGGCCGACTTCCTGGCCGAGCGGACCAAGGGCCTGACCACGATCACGCCCGAAAGCTTCTCGGGCCGCATCGAGCGCCAGGGCGAAGCCGGCGCGGTCGAGTGGGCCGTCAGCTGGACGCCGCAGGGCTTCGGCGAGCACGACGGCTTCATGCAGTCGTACTGCAACACCGTGCCCACCCCCGAAGGCGGCACCCACGAGAGCGGCTTCCGCGCCGCCCTGACCCGCGGCCTCAAGGCCTATGCCGACCTCAAGGGCGAGAAGCGCGGCGCGATCATCACCGCCGACGACGTCGTCGCCCAGGCCGGCGCCCTGATCTCGGTGTTCATCAAGAACCCCGAATTCCAGGGCCAGACCAAGGAGAAGCTGTCCACGACCGAGGCCCAGCGCTTCGTCGAGGCGGCCCTGCGCGACCCGTTCGACCTGTGGCTCAGCTCCAGCCCGAAGAACGCCCAGGCCCTGCTGGAGTTCGTCATCGAGCGGGCCGAGGAACGCCTCAAGCGCCGCAAGGACAAGGAGGTCTCCCGCGCCTCGGCGACCCGCAAGCTGCGCCTGCCCGGCAAGCTGGCCGACTGCGCCGGCGGCGCGGTGGACGGCGCCGAGCTGTTCATCGTCGAGGGCGACTCGGCCGGCGGCTCGGCCAAGCAGGCCCGCGACCGCAAGTACCAGGCCATCCTGCCCCTGCGCGGCAAGATCCTCAACGTCGCCTCGGCCAGCGGCGAGAAGTTCACCGCCAACAAGGAGCTGTCGGACCTGATGCTGGCCCTGGGGGCCCAGGGCGGCAGCAAGTACCGTGAGGAGGATCTGCGCTACGAGCGGATCATCATCATGACCGACGCCGACGTCGACGGCGCCCACATCGCCTCCCTGCTGATCACCTTCTTCTACCGCACCATGCCGGACGTGATCCGCCAGGGGCACCTCTTCCTGGCCCTGCCGCCGCTGTACCGCATCGCCCACGGCGGCAAGTCCGAGTACGCCCGCGACGACGCCCACAAGGACGAGCTGCTGGCCACGGTGTTCAAGGGCAAGAAGCCCGAGATCGGCCGCTTCAAGGGCCTGGGCGAGATGATGGCCTCCCAGCTGAAGGAGACCACCATGGACCCCAGGAAGCGCACCCTGGCCCGCGTGACCCTGCCCCGCAGCGAAGAGGCGGTGGAAAGCCTGGTCGAGACCCTGATGGGCCGCAAGCCCGAGCTGCGCTTCCGGTTCATCCAGGAAAACGCCGAGTTCGCGGCGGCGGACCTGGATCTGTAGGTCCATTCTCCTCCCCCGCTGGGGGAGGTGGCCCGGAGGGCCGGAGGGGGCGACTCGGCCTAAGCCGCATTAGCCCCCTCAGCCGCTCCGCGGCAGCTCCCCCAGCGGGGGAGCAGAGGCGCACGGCTTTCCCGCTTCACGCGGCGATCCGCTGAAGGCGTGGAAAGGGACGCGGAGCGCCGGACGACGTCCGGATGAACTTGATAAATACCGTTTCGACGAAGCCCGACGCTCCGCGCGACCGTTATCCGGAAGCGTGATCCCGCGACGCTATTGGCGCCTCGAGACCCTTGAAGCCTCCGACGGGCGGGTCAGGCCGCGTAGCCCGATCCCGGACGCGGCTGTTTCCAACCGCCTGTCGCTTTCACCGGCCCGCATCCACCGTCGTTTCTGTGTTCCAGGGTCGACTACCTCGGGGATGGTGCGGTTGCGGAGCTTCCCCCACGCCGACGAGCGCGCCCGCTCGACCGCCCCTCGTCGCCACGATGGTCGCTGGCCATGCGCCCTTTCCTCGCGACGAGGTGGGTAAAGGATAAGGGCGGTTTCAACGCGGATGATCCAGCGGCGTGTAAAAGTGGGAAGGCGTTGAAATCGTTGGGTTCGATTCCGGATACGCGGATCACAGAGCGCCGCGAACGCTCGTACTCGCCCCCTCCGCGCTAACGCCCTCCTCCCCCGGAGGGGGAAGAGGCAAGTGACATCCTTCCGCCCCCTCCGGGGGCGGACGACCACGCGAAGCGTGGTCAGGTGGGGGCCTCCGGCGTCGGCCGGACCTGCTCGGCCCGCATCCGGTAGGCCATCACCGCCGTATGCCCCAGCCGCTCGACCAGCCGCCAATTGACGATCGCCCCCAGCGGCGCGCCGACCACGGGGATGAACTGGGCCAGCTTGGCCAGGTCGATGTGGTCCCGGTACTGCTGCTGGAAGGCCCGCCAGTCGAAGTCGTCCAGATGCTGCGGATGCTCGCGCGCGTCCCAGTCGTCCATCGCCGCCAGCACGCCGGCGCGGTGCTGAGCATCGGAAAACGCCAGCTCGAAGATGTGCAGGATGAACAGCCGCTCGGGCAGGTCCGTCCCGTCATGGCCGAAGATCGCGGCGATCTCGAACAGCAGCTTGATCTTGAAGCTCATCAGCAGCGGGAAGTCGGCCGCCGCGGCCAGGAACCCGCCCAGCCCCGTGACCCCGCCCTCGGCCGCCGCCGCCTTCTTCCACCCGTCGATCGCCTTGGCCGCCTTGGCGCGGCGCTCGTCCAG
>CBIHOB010000058.1:0-29139 GCA_966211605.1 uncultured Caulobacter sp. | reverse complement strand
CGGCCGTGAAGGGCATCCTGGTCAACATCTTCGGCGGCATCATGCGCTGCGACATCATCGCGGAAGGCGTCATCGCCGCCGTGAAGGAGGTCGGTCTGAAGGTTCCGCTGGTCGTCCGTCTGGAAGGCACCAACGTCGAACTCGGCAAGAAAATCATCTCGGAAAGCGGCCTGAACGTCATCGCCGCCAACGATCTGTCTGACGGCGCCGAGAAGATCGTCGCCGCTGTGAAGGGCGCCCGTTAATGTCGGTTCTGATCGGTTCGCAAACCAAGGTCATCTGCCAGGGCATCACCGGCGCTCAGGGCACCTTCCACACCGAGCAGGCCATTGCGTACGGCACGCAGATGGTCGGCGGCGTCACCCCGGGCAAGGGCGGTCAAACGCACATCGGCCTGCCGGTGTTCGACACCGTCGCCGAAGCCAAGGATCGCACCGGCGCCGACGCCTCGGTGATCTACGTCCCGCCGCCCTTCGCGGCCGACTCGATCCTGGAAGCCATCGAGGCCGAGATCCCGCTGATCGTCTGCATCACCGAGGGCATCCCGGTGCTGGACATGGTCAAGGTCAAGAAGGCCCTGCAAGGTTCGCGTTCGCGCCTGATCGGCCCGAACTGCCCCGGCGTCCTGACGCCGAACCAGTGCAAGATCGGCATCATGCCGGGCTCGATCTTCTCGGAAGGCTCGGTCGGCGTCGTGTCGCGCTCGGGCACCCTGACGTACGAAGCCGTGTTCCAGACGACCAATGCTGGCCTCGGCCAGACCACGGCCGTCGGCATCGGCGGCGACCCGGTCAAGGGCACCGAGTTCATCGACGTCCTGGAAATGTTCCTGGCTGACGAAGCCACCAAGTCGATCGTCATGATCGGTGAAATCGGCGGTTCGGCCGAGGAAGAAGCTGCTCAGTTCCTGAAGGACGAAGCCAAGCGCGGTCGCAAGAAGCCCATGGTCGGCTTCATCGCCGGCCGTACGGCTCCTCCTGGCCGTCACATGGGCCACGCCGGCGCCATCGTGTCGGGCGGCAAGGGCGGCGCCGAGGACAAGATCTCGGCGATGGAAGAGGCGGGCATCCGTGTCTCGCCGTCGCCGGCCAAGCTGGGCGAGACCCTGCTTGAGGTCCTGAAGGGCTAACTAAAGATACCGAAACCCCGCCCCGCGCGGGGCCCAGGTTTTTTGCGACCGCCAGTCGACGATCCGAAAAAATCACCTGGGCCCCGCCGACAGACGGGCGCCCGGGTGATTGAGAGACTATATTTACGGGCTTGTTGTAGCGCTCCCGTAAAGCAGCGGATCTAAGGCGAAGAACGATGGCGGACGACGCAGGCATCATCAACCAGGTCTTGACCGAGACCAGCTTCCTCTACGGCGCCAACGCGGCGTTCGTGGAAGATCTCTACGCCCAATGGGCGGAGAACCCCGGATCGGTCGAACCCTCGTGGAACGCCTTCTTCGCCAGCCTGCAGGAACAGGCCGACCAGGTTAAGCGCGCCGCGCAGGACCCGGCCTGGACGCCCAGGAAGGTTCCGACCGTCCGTCCGGACTGGCTGTCGGCCCTGGATGGCCAATGGGCCAGCGTCGCCCCGGCCGTCGAAGCCAAGATCGCCAAGGCCGTCGAGGCCAAGGCCCCCGGCGCCTCCGCCGAGGCCGTCCGCGCCGCCACGCTGGACAGCCTGCGCGCCATCATGATGATCCGGGCCTACCGGATGCGCGGCCACCTGGCCGCCAACCTCGACCCGCTGGGCCTGGATCCGCCGAAGGACGCCAGCGAGCTGGATCCGGCCACCTACGGCTTCGCCGAGGCCGACTATGACCGTCCGATCTTCCTTGACTACGTGCTGGGCCTGGAGACGGCCACGGTCCGCGAGATCCTGTCGATTGTCCGCCGCACCTACTGCGGCAATGTCGGCGTGCAGTACATGCACATCTCCGACCCGGCCGAGAAGGCCTGGCTGCAGGAACGCATCGAGGGGCGCGACAAGGAAATCACCTTCTCGAAGGAAGGCAAGGTCGCCATCCTGAAGAAGCTGATCGAGGCCGAGGGCTTCGAGAAGTTCCTGCACAAGCGCTTCCCCGGCACCAAGCGCTTCGGCCTGGACGGCGGCGAGGCCATGGTCCCGGCCATGGAGCAGATCATCAAGCGCGGGGGCGCGCTGGGCGTGAAGGACATCGTCCTGGGCATGCCGCACCGCGGCCGCCTGAACGTGCTGGCCGCCGTGATGGGCAAGCCCTACCACGTCATCTTCCACGAGTTCCAAGGCGGCTCGTCGGTGCCCTCGGACGTCGAGGGCTCGGGCGACGTGAAGTACCACATGGGCGCCTCGTCGGACCGCGAGTTCGACGACAACAAGGTCCACCTGTCGCTCACCGCCAACCCGTCCCACCTGGAAATCGTCAACCCGGTCGTGATCGGCAAGGCGCGCGCCAAGCAGGCCTTCACCCTGCGCGAGCAGCCGGACGCCGGCCGCGGCCACGTGCTGCCGCTGCTGCTGCACGGCGACGCCGCCTTCGCCGGCCAGGGCGTGGTGGCCGAGTGCTTCACCCTGTCGGGCCTGAAGGGCTACCGTACGGGCGGCACCATCCACTTCATCGTCAACAACCAGATCGGCTTCACGACCAGCCCGCGCTACTCGCGCTCGTCGCCCTATCCCAGCGACATGGCCCTGATGGTCGAAGCCCCGATCTTCCACGTGAACGGCGACGATCCGGAAGCGGTCGTCTTCGCCGCCAAGGTCGCGACCGAGTACCGCCAGAAGTTCGGCAAGGACGTGGTCATCGACATGGTCTGCTACCGTCGCTTCGGCCACAACGAAGGCGACGATCCGACCATGACGTCGCCGATCATGTACGCCAAGATCAAGGGCCACCCGCCGACCCGCGAGATCTACGCCAACCGCCTGATCGGCGAGGGCGTGATCACCCAGGCCGAGAGCGACGGCTGGGTCTCTGAATTCGAGAAGTTCCTCGACGCCGAGTTCGACGCCGGCAAGACCTACAAGGCCAACAAGGCCGACTGGCTGGACGGCAAGTGGGCGGGCCTGACCCTGCCGGGCGACGAGGACCGTCGCGGCAAGACGGCCTTCCCGAAGACCCGCCTGCTGGAGCTGGGTCGACTGATCACGACGATCCCCGAGCGCATCGACGCCCACAAGACCGTCCGCCGCGCGATCGACAACCGTCGCGAGGCGATCGAGAAGGGCGAGGGCATCGACTGGGGCACGGCCGAGCACCTGGCCTTCGCCACCCTGCTGGACGAGGGCCTGCCGGTCCGCCTGTCGGGCCAGGACTCGGTGCGCGGCACCTTCACCCAGCGCCATTCGGACATCATCGACCAGAAGACCGAAGAGCACTACACGCCGCTGAACAACATCCGTCCCGGCCAGGCCCACTATGAAGTGATCGACTCGGCCCTGTCGGAAGAGGCGGTGCTGGGCTTCGAATACGGCTTCTCGCTGGCCGACCCGAACACCCTGACCCTGTGGGAAGGCCAGTTCGGCGACTTCGTGAACGGCGCCCAGGTGGTGATCGACCAGTTCATCAGCTCGGGCGAGCGCAAGTGGCTGCGCATGTCGGGCCTGGTGATGCTTCTGCCGCACGGCTACGAAGGCCAGGGCCCCGAGCACAGCTCGGCCCGCCTGGAGCGCTTCCTGCAGTCGTGCGCGGAAGACAACATGCAGGTCGTCAACTGCACGACGCCGGCCAACTACTTCCACGCCCTGCGTCGCCAGATGCACCGCGAGTTCCGCAAGCCGCTGATCGTGATGGCCCCCAAGAGCCTGCTGCGCCACAAGCGCGCCGTCTCGAACCTGGCCGACTTCACCGAAGGCTCGACCTTCCACCGTGTGATGGTGGACGGCGCCGAAGCCGGCTGCGACGTCGGCGGCGTCACGCTGAAGAGCGACGACCAGATCAAGCGCGTCATCATCTGCTCGGGCAAGGTCTATTTCGACCTGGTCGACCAGCGCGCCAAGACCGGTCGCGACGACGTCTATCTGCTGCGCCTGGAGCAGTTCTATCCGTGGCCGATGAAGTCGCTGATGAACGTGCTGGGCCGCTTCAAGAACGCCGACCTCGTCTGGTGCCAGGAGGAGCCCAAGAACATGGGCGGCTGGACCTTCGTCGATCCGTGGCTGGAGCTGACGCTGGACAAGCTGGACATCAAGGCCAAGCGCGCCCGCTATGTGGGTCGCCCGGCCTCGGCCTCGACGGCCGCCGGCCTGATGAGCCGCCACCTGAAAGAGCTCGAGACGTTCCTCAACGAGGCCTTCGCGTAAGCGTCGTCCTCGAAGACTAAAAACCCCGCCGGACCAAACAAGAGAACTCGGAAAGCCCCATGGCCGACATCAATACCCCCGCCCTCGGCGAATCCGTCACGGAAGCGACGGTCGCCCGCTGGACCAAGAAGGTCGGGGAAGCCGTGAAGAAGGACGAGATCCTCGTCGAGCTGGAAACCGACAAGGTCAGCCTCGAAGTGGCCTCGCCCGCCGACGGCGTGCTGTCGGCCATCGGCGCCGCCGAAGGCGCCACCGTCGTTCCGGGCACGGTCCTGGGCGTGGTGAGCGAAGGCGCGACCGCCTCGGCCGCTCCGGCCGCCGCTCCGGCCCCGAAGGCTGAAGCGCCGAAGCCGGCGCCGGCCGCTGCCCCGGCTCCGGCTCCGGCTCCCGCCGCCGCCCCCGTGGCGACTTCGGCCGCCGCGCCGGTCAGCCCGGCCCCGGCCCGCATCGCCGCCGAGACGGGCCTCGACCTGTCGAAGGTTGCGGGCACCGGCAAGGACGGCCGCGTGACCAAGGGCGACGCCCTGGCCGCCCTGGAAGCTCGCGCCTCGGCTCCGGCGCCGGCCGCCGCCCTGTCGGCCCCGCGCGCCCTGCACGAGCGCGAGGAACGCGTGAAGATGACGCGCCTGCGTCAGACGATCGCCCGCCGCCTGAAGGAAGCCCAGAACACCGCGGCCATGCTGACGACCTTCAACGAGGTCGACATGAGCGCCGTGATGGCCCTGCGCGCCCAGTACAAGGACGTCTTCGAGAAGCAGCACGGCGTGAAACTGGGTTTCATGTCGTTCTTCACCAAGGCCGTCGTGGCCGCGCTGAAGGCGATCCCGGACGTCAACGCCGAGATCGACGGCCAGGACCTGATCTACAAGAACCACTACGACATCGGCGTCGCCGTCGGCACCGACAAGGGCCTGGTGGTTCCGGTCGTCCGTGACGCCGACGTGCTGAACCTGGCGCAGATCGAGAAGACCATCGGCGACCTGGGCAAGCGCGCCCGCACCGGCCAGCTCGGCATCGAGGACATGCAGGGCGGCACCTTCACGATCACCAACGGCGGCATCTACGGCTCGCTGATGTCGACCCCGATCCTGAACGCGCCGCAGTCGGGCATCCTGGGCATGCACGCCATCAAGGAACGCCCGATGGTCGTGAACGGCAAGATCGAGATCCGCCCGATGATGTACCTGGCCCTGTCCTACGACCACCGCGTCGTCGACGGCGCCGGCGCGGTGACCTTCCTGGTCAAGGTCAAGGAAGCCATCGAAGACCCGCAACGCCTGCTGCTGGAGCTCTAGGCTTTACACGGGAACACGATTTCCAGCGGCCTCGGCGTTCTGCGCCGGGGCCGTTTGCTTTCCGGGAGGCCGCCATGGCCAAGCACACGCTCTATCTGCTGCCGATGGGCTTCGACAAGGAGGGGCAGCAGCGGTTCTGCCCTGACTGCGCGATGATGGAGGGCTATCTGGCGCGCTATCCTCAGCTGCTGGACGCGTTGGATATCGTCCGCGTCGACTACGCCCGTCCGCGCGCCGCGCTGGTCGAGCGCTTGGGCGAAGCGCACCAGAACGCCCCGACCCTGATTCTGGCCCAGGCCATGTCCGATGCGGGCCCGCACGGCGAGATCCTGTCGGCCAATGGCCTGAGCTTCCTGACCGACGCCCGCCCGATCACGCGCTGGCTGGCGGCCGAGTACGACTTGGCGGCGCCGCTCTAGCGGCTGGCTCGCAGCACCGCTTCGCCCAGGGTGGCGTAATCGCCGTCGAAGTGATGGCCGCCGGGCAGGCGGACCTTGACCACCTCGGTGTCGGGCAGGTCCGGGCAGATGTCGGCGTGCTCCTGGTCGCCGTACACGCAGGTGATCTTGGCGTTCTTCATGTCCACGGCCTTCAGGGCGGCGATGGCGGGCCGGACGGGGAAGGAGTCGCGGCTGGCCAGGTTCAGCCAGCTGACGGGGTGAAAGCGAAGGTCGCCGTTCGGCCCGGTCCCGATCAGCACCACGTGGCTGACCTGGGCCCGCAGGTCGGCCGGCAGGCGCGGGATGATGGCCGGCAAGGCGTCGGCGCCGAACGAATAGCCGATCAGCACCACGTTCTTGCGGCCCCACTGGGTCTCGTATTCGCGAAGAGTGTCGGCCAGATCCCTGGCCACGCTGTCGGGCGAGCGGTCCGTACGAAAATAGGTGAGCGAGTTGACGCCGATCGTCGGCACGCCGTTGTCGGCCAGATGGCGCGCCACCTTCTGGTCCAGCGGAACCCAGCCGCCGTCGCCCGAATAGAGCACCGCCAGGGTGTCGCCGGGCTTGGTGCTGGCGATCGGGATCTGGTGGCCTCGAGCGGGCGCCGGCAGGGGCGCGGCGGCGGCGAAAGCCAGAGCGGCGAGAGCAGCGAAGAGGCGGACGCGCGAGGTCATACTCACATGACGTCACCGATCGGTGGCCCTCTCCAGGCCGCGCGGTGTCAAGCCTGTGGCAAAGCTCAGTTCGAGTTCGGACGAGGGCGGATCGACCCCGGCGAAAGCCCTCGGCGCGGCTGGTTGACCCCTTCCCCGCCGCGCCACGGGGTGAGGCCAGGACGGCTGACTTCAGGAGGGCGCGACTTTGGAAGAATTGCCCAATCTCCTTGATTTTCAAGGCCGCGAACGTCGAAAGCGGGTTCCACTTTCGGCTGTCACGCTCTAAGGAACACGCGCCTCCAGAGGTCTGACAATTGGGCCGGCGAGGCCCCATATTTTGTCCGGCGCCGCTTCTGGCGCGTCCTCGAGGCGATAGACCCATGGCTCAGTACGACGTCGTCATCATCGGTGGTGGTCCCGGTGGCTACAACGCCGCCATCCGCGCTGGCCAACTGGGCCTGAAGACCGCGATCGTCGAAGGCCGCGGCAAGCTGGGCGGCACCTGCCTGAACGTCGGCTGCATGCCGTCGAAGGCCCTGCTGCACGCCTCGGAAATGTACGAGGCCGCGACCGGTCCGGAGTTCGCCAAGCTGGGCATCGAGGTGAAGCCCAAGCTGAACCTCGTGCAGATGATGGCCCAGAAGGCCGAGAGCGTCGAAGCCCTGACCAAGGGCGTCGAGTTCCTGATGAAGAAGAACAAGGTCGACTACGTGAAGGGCTGGGGCCGCATCGACGGCGCCGGTAAGGTCGTGGTCAAGGCCGAGGACGGTTCGGAAACCGTGCTCGAGACCAAGAACATCGTCATCGCCACGGGCTCGGAGCCGACCCCGCTGCCGGGCGTGACGATCGACAACAAGCGCATCATCGACTCGACCGGCGCCCTGTCGCTGCCGGAAGTGCCCAAGTCGCTGGTCGTGGTCGGCGCCGGCGTCATCGGCCTGGAGCTGGGCTCGGTCTGGAAGCGCCTGGGCGCCGAAGTCACGGTCGTCGAGTTCCTGGACCGCATCCTGCCGGGCACCGACCTGGAAGTGGCCAACGCCTTCCAGAAGATCCTGACCAAGCAGGGCTTCAAGTTCTCGCTGGGCGCCAAGGTCACCGGCGCCGAGGCTTCGGCCAAGGGCGTCAAGCTGACTCACGAGCCGGTCGCCGGCGGCGCGGCCCAGACGATCGAGGCCGACTATGTGCTGGTCGCCATCGGCCGTCGTCCGTACACCCAGGGCCTGGGCCTGGAGACGGTCGGCATCACGCCCGACAAGCGCGGCATGATCGCCAACGACCACTACAAGACCGGCGTCGACGGGATCTGGGTGATCGGCGACGTGACCTCGGGTCCGATGCTGGCCCACAAGGCCGAGGACGAGGCCGTGGCCTGCATCGAGCTGATCGCGGGCAAGGCCGGCCACGTGAACTACGACATCATCCCGGGCGTCATCTACACCAAGCCGGAAGTCGCCACGGTCGGTAAGACCGAGGAAGACCTGAAGGCCGCGGGTGTCGCCTACAAGGTCGGCAAGTTCCCGTTCCTGGCCAACAGCCGCGCCAAGATCAACCACGAGACCGACGGTTTCGTGAAGGTGCTGGCCGACGCCAAGACCGATCGCATCCTGGGCGCCCACGCCGTGGGACCGAACGTCGGCGACATGATCGCCGAGATCTGCGTGGCGATGGAATTCGGCGGCGCCTCGGAAGACGTGGCCCGCACCTGCCACCCGCACCCGACCCGCTCGGAGGCCTTCCGCCAGGCGGCGATGGGTGTCGAAGGCTGGACGATGCAGGCCTGAGGCGGCGCGGACAGGCTCGACCTGTCTGAAAGTTAATGTTGGCGTCCGGACAATCGGACGTAGAGTGGCGGGGTTTCGGCAACGGAGCCCCGCCATGCTTTTGTCCGCTCTCGCCCTGGCCGCCGCTCTGCAGGCTGCGCCGTTGGTGGACATTCCACCCGCGCCGCACGTCCAGTTGCCGCCTCCACCGAAAGCCAGGATGACGCGCGGCGCCAAGCAACTCGAAGCTTGGCAGGCCAAGCCGTTCGAGACTTGGCGGGCGTCTCGGACCTTCAAGCCGCGACCGCTGCCGAGGAGGAGCTTCGTGGTCAATCCGCAGACAGTGAATTGTCGGAGCTCAGCGCCTGAACTGGTCGGCAATCCGGAGAGCCTGAAAGCCCATCCGCTCTCCAAGATGCCGAAGGCCTACGGCGAGCGCGCCGTGGCGCGCATGGTCGACGGCTGTCCCGTGCCTGTGCTGATCGCGCAGCGGGCGCCGGCCTTTTTAGGCCGCTGAGGCCAAGGTCCGGAACGTCACCGAATAGCGCCGCGCCTCCAGCGGCGGGATGCTGTGCTCCCATTCGGTCCGTGACGGTCCGTTGAGCAGATAGGCCGAGCGTGGGGCGGCCTCGAACGCGCGTCGCTCCCAGCCCGTTCCGGCCTTGCGGCGGAAGCGGAACCGGCAAGGCGTCAGCAGCGACACGCCCGCCACCTGGCCGAATTCGGGCCGATCGCGATGCCAGCCGATCGCCGCGCCGGGCTCGTACAGCGACACCAGGACTTGCTGGAAGGCGCCGGGCGCATGGCCCGTGAAGGCGGCGACCCTTTCCCTCAGCGGCAGCAGGAAATCCGGGATCGGCGTCGTGGCGTCCAGGCTGCGCCGGCCGAAGTCGTAGCGCCAGCCGAACGAGACCACCTGGCGGCGGCCGGTATAGCCGTGAAACTCGAACGGCCTGAACGGCAAGGTCTCGAAGCGCGCGGCCAGGTCGCGCTCCTCGTCGGCCGTGATGAGCTGGGCCCGGTAACGCAAGCCTTCCGGTGCGTCCCTTGGCCGATCGGGAGACGGCTCCGGCGCGAAGAGGTCCGGCTGCACGTCAGGACTGGGCCGCGCCGACCGTGTCGGCCATCTGGGCGCCGCGCGCGCCCAGCGGCTGGGCCGGGCCGGCCGTGGTGTCGCGGGCGGTCTGGTGCTCCAGCTCGGCGTTCAGCTCGGCTCCGGCCAGCAGGATCAGCGACGACACATAGGTCCACATCATGAACCCGACCACCGCGCCGAGCGGGCCATAGGCGCGATCATAGTGGGCGAAGCGGGCCAGGTAGAACGAGAACCCGACCGAGCCCAGGATCCACACCGCCGTGGTCAGGCCCGCGCCCCAGCTGACCCAGCGCCACTTGGCCGGATCGCGGCTGGGGCCGTAGCGATAGAGCAGGGCGACCCCGCCAGCGACCGCGGCGACCAGCACGGGCCAGCGCGTCCAGCCCAGTTCGGGCGCCAGGTTCACCGCCAGGCTCAGCACCACGAAGACCAGGAGGCCCAGGGTGAAGGCCAGGGTTGTGGCGGTCAGCCGCAGGAAGCCGCGCTTCTCGGTCTCCTCATAGGCGATGTTGAGGCCCAGAAAGCAGGCCTTGGCCGCGCCGTTGGCGCTCCACACCGCCACCATCAGACCGGTGGCGAAGGTCCAGGTCAGGCCGCTGGCGTGGGCGCTGGCCACCCGGATCATCTCGTCGCCGATGAAGCGTACCGTATCGGGCGGCAGCACCCCGGCCAGGGCCTCCAGCTGTCGACGGGCGTCGGCGACGTCCGCGAAGAGCCCGTAGAGGGCGACGAAGGCGGTGAGGCCCGGGAAGAAGGCCAGCAGGGCGTAAAAGGTCATGCCCGCGGCCACGAGGGCGACATTGTCGTCGCGGAACTCCTTGGCCGTGCGCTTGAGAATGTCCTTCCAGCCACGCGGCGGGATCTGGCGCGGCGTCTCGGCATGGCGGCCGCGGCCGGGCTCGTGGACGGCCTCACGCGGATCGGCCGATCGGCTGGCCTGGGTCTGGGGCTCCAGGCGCTCGACACCGTCGGCGCGGGCGCGCCGGGACGAGATCGCCAGCGCCACGGTGGCCGCGCCCAGGACGCCCAAGGTCAGCCAGTCGACGACGTTCGACGCCACGGAGACGGCTGATCGGGAAGGCGCGGAGAGGACTTTGGCGAGGTGGGGCACGAGGCGGATCCGTCGGTGAGCTGCGAATGCAGCGCCGCCGTGCGCCTCCTGGTTCCGCTTGGCCGGAAAAGAAATGGCCCCGCCTGAGGAAGGCGGGGCCAGTCGCTATCGAGGGGAGACAACGCCCCGCCGCGAGAGCGGGGCGGTTACGCTTACGAAGGGATCAGAACTCTTCCCAGTCGTCGCTGGACGCTTGCGGCGCGGCGCCGACGGCCTTGGCCAGCTTGGCCTGGGCGGCGGCGACCGGGTTGACGCCCGGGCGGCTGCCGGCGCCGGCCAGGGACGGGCCCTTGCTGGCGACCGGGGCGGCCGGGCGCGGAGCCGGAGCGGCCGGACGCGAGGTCGAGCGGCTGCTGGAGACGCTGATCGCGCCCGAGGCGGCGCCGACCCGGAATTTCGAGATCATCTGCATCAGATTGCCGGCCTCGCCCTTCAGGGCGTGCGACGCGGCGGTCGACTGCTCGACCATGGCGGCGTTCTGCTGGACGGTCTGGTCCATCTGGTTGACGGCGGCGTTGACCTGGTTGAGGCCGGTGGCCTGCTCCTGACCCGAGGCCGCGATCTCGCTGACCAGGGCGTCGATCTCGCCGACCTTGACGACGATGGCCTGCAGGGCCTCGCCGGTCTGGCCGACCATGCTGACGCCTTGGTTGACCTGCTGGGACGACGTCGAGATCAGGGTCTTGATCTCCTTGGCCGCGTCGGCCGAGCGCTGGGCCAGGGCGCGAACTTCCTGGGCGACGACGGCGAAGCCGCGACCGGCCTCGCCCGCGCGGGCGGCCTCGACCCCGGCGTTCAGGGCCAGCAGGTTGGTCTGGAAGGCGATCTCGTCGATCACGCCGATGATCTGGCTGATCGACTGCGAGGATTTTTCGATCTCGTTCATGGCGTCGACGGCGTTGCGGACCACGACGCTGGAGCGCTCGGCGTCGGTGCGGGTCGAGCCCACGACCTTGCTGGCTTCGTTGGCGCCGGCCGACGAACGCTTCACCGTGGCGGTGATCTCGTCCAGGGCGGCGGCGGTCTCTTCCAGGCTGGCGGCCTGCTGCTCGCTGCGGCGCGACAGATCGTCGGCGGCCGAGGCGATCTCGTCCGAGCCTGCGCCGATGCTGCTGGCGGCGTGGACGATCGTGCCCATGGCCTCTTCCAGCTGGGCGATGGCGCCGTTGAAGTCCATGCGCAGGCGCTTGTAGGCCTCCGGGAACTCCTGGTCGAGGCGGTAGGTCAGGTCGCCGTCCGACAGCTTGGCCAGGCCGCCGGCGATGGCTTCCATGACAAAGGCCTGCTCCTTGGCGGCGGCTTCGGCGATTTCCTGGTTGCGGCGGCGCTCGGCTTCCGTCTCGGCGCTGGCGCGCTGCTGGGCGGCCTCGGCGGTGCGCAAGGCCACGGCGTTGTCCTTGAACACCTGGACCGAGCGGGCCATGGCGCCGACCTCGTCCTTGCGTTCGGAGCCCTTGACCTCGACGTCGACGCTGCCCTGGGCCAGGATTTCCATGGTCTTGGCGGTGGCGATCAGCGGCGCGGCGATCTTCGAACGGCCGATCCACAGGGCCAGCACCAGGGCGCTGCCGGCGGCGATCAGGCCGAACAGGATCGAGAAGATCATGCCGGCGACGGCTTCCTGGGAAGCCTTGTCGACCATCGTCTTCGTCTCGGCGGCGTGGGCGTCGGTATAGCTGGCGATGTCGTTCGTGAGCTTGGTGATCTGCGGGTCGATCTCGACCATCATCATCTTGCCCGCGTCGTTCAGGTTCTGCAGGCCCAGGTCGGCGCCGCTGCGGGCGCTGGCGTAGATCTTGTCGAGACGGGCCTTGTAGCCGTCCATGGCCTTGGCCGTATCCGGCTCGGCCTTCTTCACCTTGGCCAGCAGTTCGGTCGCTTCCTTGTAGGCCTTGTCCAGATCGTCGCTGGCGGCCTTGCCTTCGGCCGACGTGCCGTCATAGGCGAGGGCGCGGTAGGCGGCGTAGCCGATCGAGGCGACCCGGCGGCTGAAGCGCGCGACGTTCAGCTCGGCGGGCGCGCGCTGCTCGACCAGGATCCGGGTGTTGGCCTCGACCTTGCGCGACTGCCATGCGCCCAGACCCACGATCACCAGGGCGATCAGGGTCAGGATGACGGCGGGCAGGGCCACCTTGGTGGAGATCTTCAGATCGTCGAACTTCATCGGAGCCTCGTTCGGCGGGCGCGGAGCGCTCGGCGGAAAGCGTGCGTTTTCACGCCAAAGAGCCCACGTCGCCGTAAAATCGCGGTTAATGCCGAGCTTGCTGGCGGCGTTCGCGACGTTGCGTCGCACCGCTGGCGGCGGTCAGGCCTTTGGATGCGCGGCCTGGTAGGCGGCCAGCAGGCCGGCCGCGTCCACCTGCGTGTAGCGTTGGGTGGTCGATAGCGAGGCGTGGCCCAGCAGATCCTGGATCGCGCGCAGGTCGGCGCCCGCGCCCAGCAGGTGGGTGGCGAAGGCGTGACGGAAGGCGTGCGGCGTCACCCGATCCGACAGGCCCAGCCGTCCCCTCAGCAGCTGCACCAGCCCCTGGACATGGCGAGGCGACAGCGGTCCGCCGCGCTTGGCGCGGAACAGCGGCTCGTCCGGATCCAGCACGAACGGCAGCTCGTCGACATAGACGGCGATCGCGTCGCGCACGGCGTCCAGCACGGGCACGATGCGGGTCTTGCCGCCCTTGCCGGTGATGCGCAGGGCCTGGCCCAGAGGCGCGTCGGACCAGGTCAGGGACAGGGCTTCCGAAATGCGCAGGCCGCAGCCCCACAGCAGGGTCAGGACGGCCTCGTCGCGGGCGGTCTCCCAGGGATCGCGCTCGGTGTCGCCCGAGGCCTCGGTGATCAGGTCGCGGGCCTGGTCTTCGGAGACCGGTCGCGGCAGGCCCACCTTAAGGCGCGGGCCGCGCACCAGCTCGACGGCGGCGTTGGCCACGCCGTGGCGCTGATCGAGGTAGCGGTGAAAGGCGCGGATCGACGACAGGGCCTGAGCCAGCGAGCGCGGGGCCAGGGCGTCCTCGCCCTGCCGGCGAAAGGCCAGGTAGCTTCGCAGGTCAGCGGCCGAGATCTCGCCCATGGCGGCCAGGCTGACAGCCTCACCGCGATGGCGTTCCAGGAAGTTCAGATAGGCCAGGACGTTGTCGCCATAGGCGCGCACGGTGCGCGGCGAGGCCCGGCGCTCCAGCGTCAGGTAGTCCAGCCAGGCGGCGTAGGCCTGGCGGGCGGTCATAGCACGGGCCAACGCTCGGCGGTGCGCTCGACGACGCGGGCCAGGAAGTTCACGAGTTCCGTGCCCATCTCGGGCGAGAAGCCCTCCGGATCCTTGGAGCCGAACGCGATCAGGGCCTCGCGGCGCGGCTCCCAGATGGCCATGCGGACCAGGGCCATGCTGCGAATGGTCTCGGCCTGCTCGCCGAACAGCGGCAGGGCGGGCGCGAAGAAGCCCATGCGGGCGATCGGGGCCTCGCCCAGGATCATGTCGACCTGGCCCTCGGCCAGGATGCGCCAGCCGGCTGGTACGCGCGTGGGGCCTTCCAGGGCGACCACGCCGGCGGTCAGGCCGAAGCGGCCGCGCGCCATCTCGTCGACCCGGCGGGCCAGGTCCGAATGGTTGCGCGCGTCCAGAAGGTCGATGACCGCGGCGTGGGTCTGGGCCTGGGCCGAATAGTTGGCGCGGGCGTTGGCCTCGATGGCCTGGCGGACGCTGGCCTCGCGGCGATGGGCTGCGGCGGCCCGGGCCAGGGCGGCGGGGCCGAAATCGATGACGTTGGCGGCGTCGACGCGCAGGCCCAACTCGCCCAGCAGATCCTCGTCATGGCGCAGGAACTCAGGCTGGACGCGCAGGAAGTCGCGCACGGTTTCCGGATCGACGGCCTTCCGGTTCGCGTTCGTCGCGTCGCTCATCGTGTCCCCACCGGCTACAGAACTTGAGATCCCCGATGAAGCGCCAAGACGGTTAATGTCCGCTTGATGAACACCGCGCGCGTCGCTCTCGACCTGGGGACGGTTTGGCGGCAAAAGCATCCCACCATGCCGCGTATCGCCTCCGTCCTGCTGCCGATGCCGTTGCCGGAGGCCTTCGACTACGCCGAGCCGGAAGGCCTGGACCTGGCTGTTGGCGATCATGTCGCCGTGCCGCTGGGGCCGCGCGTGATTCGCGGCGTCGTCACCGCCCTGCGCGACGGGACCGGGGGCAACCGGCCGCTGAAGGCGGTGCAGGGGCGCGTGGACGATCCGCCGCTGCCGCCGGGCGTGCTGACCTTCGTCGAGTGGGCGGCGCGCTATTCGGTCGACCTGCCCGGCTGGCCGTTGGCCATGGCCCTGCGCGGCCTGCGCCACCCGCCGCCCAAACCCGACAAGGTGCTGGTCCTGACCGGAACCCAGCCCGCCCGCATGACGCCCGCACGCCTCAAGGTGCTGGCCGCCGCCGAGGGCCGGAAGCTCTCCGGCGCCGCCCTGGCCTCGGCCGCCGGCGTCTCGGCCGGGGTCGTCAAGGGTCTGGTCGACGAGGGCGTGCTGGCCGTCGATTTCGTGGAGCCCGAGCGCGGCCTGCCGCAGCCGGATCTCTCGTTGCCGCCGCGCACGCTGAATCCCGGCCAGGCCGCCTGCGTCGAGGTGCTGACCGACATGCTGCACGCCGGCGGCTTCCAGGCGGCGCTGCTGGACGGTGTCACCGGCTCGGGCAAGACCGAGGTCTATCTGGAGACCGTTGCAGCGGCCCTGAAGGATCCCGACGCCCAGGTTCTGGTGCTGCTGCCCGAGATCGCCCTGACCCAGGCGGTGCTGGCCCGCTTCGAGCAGCGGTTCGGCGCCTTGCCGGCCGAATGGCACTCGGGCGTTTCGCCGCCGCGTCGCCGGCAGGTCTGGGAGGCGGTGGCCAGCGGCGACGCCCGGATCGTGGTCGGGGCCCGCTCGGCCCTGTTCCTGCCCTTTAGAAAGCTCCGCCTGATCGTGGTCGACGAGGAGCACGACAGCTCGTTCAAGCAGGAAGAGGGGTTCATCTACCAGGCCCGCGATCTGGCCGTGGCCCGCGCCAAGATCGAGGGGGCCACCGTGCTGCTGGCCTCGGCCACCCCATCGCTGGAGAGCCTGTTCAACGCCCAGGCCGGCCGATACCGCTGGCTGCGGCTGTCGGCCCGCCACGGCGCGGCGCAGCTGCCCGACATCGGCCTGATCGACATGCGCCAGACGCCGCCGGAGCCGGGCCGCTGGCTGTCGCCGCCGCTGATCAAGGCCATGGCCGTCACGCTCCAGCGCGGCGAGCAGGCCATGCTGTTCCTGAACCGCCGGGGCTATGCGCCCCTGGTGCTGTGCAAGGCCTGCGGCGAGAAGATGAAGTCGCCCGACACCGACAGCTGGCTGGTCGAGCACCGCTACACCGGGCGCCTGGTCTGCCACCTGACCGGTTTCTCGATGAAGAAGCCCGAGACCTGCCCGCACTGCGGGGCCAAGGACTCTCTGGTGTCGATCGGGCCCGGCGTGGAGCGGGTCGAGGAGGAGGCGCGGCACATCTTCCCTGACGCGCGGGTGGCGGTGTTCTCGTCCGACACGGTGATGGACGCCGAGGCCGCCAAGGCGCTGGTCGGCAGCATGGCGGCCGGCGAGATCGACATCCTGGTCGCCACCCAGGCCGCGGCGAAAGGCCACAACTTCCCGAACCTGACCCTGGTGGGCGTGGTCGACGCCGACCTCTCCCTGCGCGGCGGCGACCTGAGGGCCGGGGAACGGACCTTCCAGCTGCTGGCCCAGGCGGCCGGCCGGGCGGGGCGTCACGAGAAGCCCGGACGGGCCTTGCTGCAGACCTATTCGCCCGACCACGCCGTGATGCAGGCCCTGGCCGCCCAGGACCGCGACGCCTTCATCGAGGCCGAGATGGCCATGCGCCAGGACGCCGGCCTGCCGCCCTACGGACGGCTGGCGGCGGTGATCGCCTCGGGCCCCGACGGGGCGGCGTTGGACGCCTATGTCGAGGCCCTGGCGGCGGTGATCCCCAACGCCGAGGGGGTCGAGGTGTTCGGCCCCGCGGACGCGCCGCTGGCCCTGGTGCGCGGCCGCCGCCGCAAGCGGTTCCTGGTCAGGGCCGAACGCAACGTCGACCTGCAGGGCTTCATGGCCGCCTGGCGGGCGCGGGCCAAGGTCCCCAACTCGGTGCGCGTGGTCATCGACGTGGATCCGTACAGCTTCCTCTAAATCCTGCGGCCTCGCGCCACATTCCCCGACGGCGAAGCTGCGGCCACTGTCGCGCTCCCGACGATGCGACGAACGCATCGCGGATGGCCGGGCATACGCCCAGGCAAGCCGGAGGAGGCTCCCCATGAAATCGCTTTTCGCGTCGGTGGCGTTCGCGTTCAGCCTGGCCGCGGCCGGTTCGGCCCTCGCGCAGACCGCGCCCGCGCCGACGCCCGCGTCCCTGACCGGTTCCGGCGGCTCGATCCAGTCGCCGCTGTTCAAGGCCTGGATCGCCGACTACCAGAAGGCCGGCGGCGAGCCGATCGCCTATACCGGCCAGAACTCGGCCTTCGGCATCAGCCAGATCGAGAGCAAGGCCGCCGACTTCGGCGTCACGGCCATGCCGCTGTCCGACGCCGACCTGAAGACCAAGGGCCTCAGCCAATTCCCGTTCGTGATCAGCGGCACCGTGCTGGTCACCAACGTGCCCGGCCTGGAGAGCGGCAAGCTGAAGCTGGACGCGCCCGCCCTGGCCGCGATCTTCCTGGGCAAGATCACCAAGTGGAACGATCCGGCCCTGAAAGCTCTCAATCCCGGCCTCGACCTGCCCGACTGGCCGATCACCGTCGCTCACCGCACCGACCCGGCCAGCATGAGCCTGCTGCTGACCAGCTATCTCTCCTCGGTCAGCCCCGAGTGGAAGGCCGGCCCGGGGGCGGGCGAGACCGTCAACTGGCCCATCGGCCTGGGCGGCAAGGGCAATGCCGGGATCAGCGAGATCATGTCCGGCACCATGGGCACGATCAGCTATGTCGAATACGCCTACGCCCTGGACCACAAGCTGGACCTGGTCGCGCTGAAGAACCACGACGGGGCGTATGTGACGCCGTCGCCCGGGGCCTTCTCGGCGTTCGCCAGCGGGGCCAACTGGACGGCCAGCAAGGGCTTCGGCGTCCAGACCCTTGACCGTCCGGGCAAGGCGACCTGGCCGCTGGTCCTGGTCAGCTACGGCCTGCTGCGCGACGACGCCGACGCCGGCCGCGCCAAGCGGGTGCGCGACTTCTTCGCGTGGGGCTATCAGAACGGCGACGCCGACATCGCCAAGCTGGGCTACGCGCCCGTGCCGGCCTCGGTGAAGGCGGCGGTCCAGGCCAAGTGGAAGTAGCGCCTCAGTTCGTCGGTTCGGCCTTTTCCAGCACCGGAGCGCCCGACGCCGGCTGGCGTGACTTCAGGGGCAGGGCGGGGATCATCAGGATCACCGCCAGCCCCGCCGCGATCACGAACAGGGCCGCGACCATCACGCCGCTGACCGCGTGGACCAGGGCCGCTTGCAGGGCCGGATCGGCATGAGCCGGCTGGCCTCTGGCCGCCGCCTGCACGGCCATGCCCTCCAGCTTGCCCAGGTCCAGCCCGCCGCCGGGCAGGTCGGCCAGGCGGGCGGTCAGCAGGGTCCCGGCCAGGGCCGCCCCGACGGTCGAGCCGATCTGGCGGAAGAACTGGTTGGAGCTGGTGGCCACGCCCAGGTCGCGCGGGTCGACGGCGTTCTGGGTGGCGATGTTGAACAGGCTCTGGCCCGGCCCCAGGCCCAGGCCGACGAAGGCCAGCAGCACGCACAGCAGGGCCAGGCCGTGAATCCTGGACAGGTCGTGCAGCAGGAACAC
Organism: uncultured Caulobacter sp.; assembly: GCA_966211605.1. Classification (GTDB taxonomy): domain Bacteria; phylum Pseudomonadota; class Alphaproteobacteria; order Caulobacterales; family Caulobacteraceae; genus Caulobacter. The sequence goes on along the minus strand of CBIHOB010000058.1, from coordinate 10,692 downwards.
CGCGACCAGCAGGATGCTCGCCCCGCCGATCATGAACGGCTTGTACCGGCCGGTCTTGGTGACCATCTGGCCGGCGACCGTGCTGCCGACGATCAGGCCGGCCATCAGCGGCAGCATGGTCATGCCGCTGATCGTGGCCGGCACGCCCCGCCCCAGCTGCAGGAACAGCGGCAGGAACATCACCACGCCCATGAAGGCCATCGAGATCAGGAAGCCCGCCGCATTGGCCGTGGTGAACACCTTGTTCTGGAAGAGGTGCATCGGCAGGATCGGATTGCTGACCTTGGTCTCGGCGATCACGAAGGCGGCCAGCGACACGATCGCCACGGCGAACAGGCCAAGGCTCTGGGGCGAGCCCCAGGCGAAGTTGTGACCGCCCAGGCTGAGCACCAGCAGCAGCGGCACGAAGGCGCAGATCAGGAGGGCCGCGCCGAGGAAATCGATCTTGCCCGCGCGGCGATGCTCCAGCGGCGGCATCTTCACGATGACCATGAAGAGGGAGAGCAGGCTGAGCGGCAGGTTGACGTAGAACACCCAGCGCCAGCCGGCGACGGTGTGGGTCCCGATCTGGACCGTGCCGTGATCGGTGAAATAGCCGCCGATGATGGGTCCCAGCACGCTGGCCAGGCCGAACACGGAGCCGAAGATGCCGGCGAACTTGCCCCGCTCGCGCGGCGGATAGAGGTCGGCGATGATCGCGAAGGCGGTGGTGAACAGCGCCCCGCCGCCGATGCCCTGCAGGGCGCGGAACACGATCAGCTGGACCATGCCCGGCAGGCCCAGCACCGCGCCGAATTCGCCGGCCAGGCCCGACAGCCACGAGCCGGCCAGGAAGATGGTGATGCCGGTGATCAGCACCGGCTTGCGCCCGAAGATGTCGCCCAGCTTGCCCCAGATCGGCACCATCACCGTCGAGGTCAGCAGATAGGCCGTGGTCACCCACGAATACAGATTGAGGCCGTTCAGCTCCGAGATGATCCGCGGCATGGCCGTGGACACGATCGTCTGGTCCAGCGCGCTGAGCAGGAACACGATCATCAGCGCCGCCAGGGTCGTGCGGCGTTCGGTGTCGGTGAAGGTCTGGCCAGTAGAGGTTTGGGTGGTCATCAGGGGCCTTGGAAGCGTGACAGCCGGGGTGGCCGACCTATCACGCTCCCAACGCCCGACGTAGCGGTTAGTGCTTTGGTCCGCGCTTGCGGGCCAGCATGTTCAGACCCTCGACGCCGGCCGAGAAGGCCATGGCGGTGTAGATGTAGCCCTTGGGCACGTGGGCGCCGAAGCCTTCCGCGATCAGCACCGTGCCGATCATCAGCAGGAAGCCCAGGGCCAGCATGACCACGGTCGGGTTGTTGTTGATGAAGTTGGCCAGCGGATCGGCGGCCAGCAGCATCACGGTCACCGCGATGATCACGGCCGCGACCATGATCGGCAGGTGGTCGGTCATGCCGACGGCGGTCAGGATCGAGTCGATCGAGAACACCAGGTCCAGCAGGATGATCTGGAAGATCGCCGCGCCGACGTTGGAGATCACGACGCTGGCCTTGTCCTTCTCCAGCACGTCGTCGCTCTTGCCTGGATCGACCGTGTGGTGGATCTCCTTGGTCGCCTTCCAGATCAGGAAGACGCCGCCGGCGATCAGGATCAGGTCGCGCCACGAGAAGGCGGTCTCGAAGCCGGGTTCGCCGTGCGAGCCGACGGGGCCGGCGATGCCAAGGTCGAAGACCGGGGCGGTCAAGCCGACGATGAACGCGATGGTCGACAGCAGCACCAGGCGCATGATCAGCGCCAGCGAAATGCCGATGCGGCGGACGCGTTGGCGGTGCTCGGGCGGCAGCTTGTTGGACAGGATCGAAATGAAGACCAGGTTGTCGATCCCCAGAACCACTTCCATCACCACCAGGGTCACCAGGGCGGCCCAGGCGGCCGGGTCGGCGACCAGGTTAAGGAGTTCGTTCATCGGTCCTCTCTAAGGTTGTCGGACAAGCCGTCGTTTCGCGAACGCGTACATGTAACACAGCGAGATAGGCGGGTAACGCTGATCTTTCCACCGTGGGGGATGGAAAATCGGGCCCTTAAGGACCGCCGTCATGCCCGACGCCGCGCACATCAAGCCCCTGACCGCTCTCCGGTTCTTCGCCGCCTTCTGGGTGGTGCTGTTCCATTATTGGCCCAAGCTGGACGTCGGCTTCACCCCGGCGCTGGCCGCCAAGGGCTATCTGGGGGTCGAGGCGTTCTTCGTGCTGTCGGGCTTCATCCTGTGCCACGTCTATCTGAGCGGCTTTGGCGAAGGGCGGTTCCGCTACGGCGACTTCCTGTGGAACCGGCTGGCGCGGGTCTATCCGCTGCACCTGGCCACCCTGGCCGGCGTCGGAGCCATGGCGATCGCCGCGGGCCTGGTCGGCATCGCCGTCGATCCGAACATCCTGGCCTGGAAGGCCCTGCCGGCCAATCTGCTGCTGGTCCACGCGTGGGGCTTCGCGCCCGTGTCGGGCTGGAACCACGCCTCGTGGTCGATCTCGGCCGAGTGGTTCGCCTATCTGACCTTCCCAGCCTTCGCCTTCGCAGCGTGGACGTTGCGCGCGCGGCCGGTCGTGGCCGTGGTCGGGGCGCTGGCGTTCATCGCCCTGCTCTACCCGGCGTTCGAGGCCCTGACCGGCTTTCCGCTGACCGAAGCGACGATCCAGTGGGGCGCGTTGCGGATCGTGCCGTGCTTCGCCTTCGGCTGCGCCCTGCACGCCCTGTGGCGCTCGGGGCGATTCCCGGCGCGACTCGCGGGCTACGGCGCCGCTTTTCTGGGCATGGCCACGCTTGCGGCCGTGCAGTTTTCCGTCCCCGATCCGGTGATCGTGATGCTTTTGGGCGGCCTGATTTTCATGCTGGCGAGCCTCGCGACGACCGGTTTCGAGTTTGCTGGACAGCAGGTCTTCGTCTATCTCGGCGAGATCAGCTATTCGACCTATATGATCTGCATCCCGTGGAAGATCCTGGCGATCAATGCCGCGTCGAAGGTTCTCAATATCCAGGGGGACAAGCTTCCGCTTCTGGTCTGGACCATGATTGTCGCCGCGCTCATTCCGCTTTCGGCGATCTCCTATCACGTCATTGAAAACCCGTGCCGGGAGCGAATGAAATCTTGGGCCGCCAGCTGGAAACAGCGCCGCTTGGCGCTCGCAAGTGCGGCATAAAGACTCTTTTCACACGTCTCTGGCAGGGTTATCCCTTAACCCAGTGACGCGGGGGAGTACCCACAGCATGACGAAACGGACGAGGACCCTTCTGGGTTCCCTGGCCGCTGCCGCCATGATCAGCCTCGTGCCGATGAGCGGCGCGAACGCTGACGGCTACTGGCAGTGCGTTCCGTTCGCGCGTCTGATGTCGGGCATCCAGATCTTCGGCGACGCCCGCACCTGGTGGAGCCAGGCGGCCGGCAAGTACGACACCGGCTCGGTGCCCAAGATCGGCTCGGTCCTCTCGTTCAAGCCCACCGCCCGCATGAACCTCGGCCACGTGGCGTTCGTGAGCCAGGTGCTCACCGACCGGGTCATCCAGGTCACCCACGCCAACTGGTCGATCATCGAGGGCGATCGCGGCCAGATCGAAAAGGACGTCACCGTCGTCGACGTCTCGCCCAACGGCGACTGGACGCAGGTCAAGGTTTGGTACGATCCGATCCGCGACCTCGGCACCACGGTCTATCCGACCAACGGCTTCATCTATCAGGACGCCCAGGCGATGAAGATCGCCATGGCCACCAGCAAGATCGCCATGGCCCAGAACGCCGTGGTCTCGGCCGCCAAGCAGGCCGCCAACCAGGTCGCCAATTCGGTCCGCTCCTCGCCGCTGGACATCATCACCCAGGCCGCCGACTCGACCGATCGTATCGCCGCTCTGATCGAGGCCGCCGCCGGCGGTGGTTCGTCCTCGAGCGACGCCAGCAACAAGCAGAACGCCCCGCGCTGATCGGCAGCGCGTTGACCTGAAGCTTGGGGCGGGGCACACCCGCTCCGTAGCCAGGACGCGCGAGCATGCTCAGAATTCTTCGTCACGGCGCGCCGGGCTTCGAGGCCGGCGGTCTGTCGCCCGACTGGCGCGTGCCGGCCGACGCCGTCTGGATCGAACTGGTCGACCCCACCCGCGCCGAGGAAGTCGCCGTCGAGCAGTCGATCGGCCTGCTGCTGCCCACCCGCGAGGAGATGGCCGAGATCGAGGCCTCCTCGCGGCTCTACCAGGAGGACGGCGGCACGTTCATGACCGCCACGGTGCTGGTCAACGCCGATGGCGACCTGCCGACCGCCGCGCCGGTCACCTTCGTGCTGGCCGGGGCGCGGCTGGTCACCATCCGCTATGTCGAGCCGCGCGCCTTCGCGGTGTTCGCCGCCCAGGCCGAGCGCCAGCCCAGCCTGTGCCCCAACGGCCTGCAGACGTTCCTGGGCCTGCTGGACGCCATCGTCGACCGCACGGCCGACATCCTCGAGCGCACCGCCGCCGACGTCGAGGTGCAGTCCCGCGCCATCTTCGGCCGCCCGCGCGGCGCGGCCTTCGAGCAGATTCTCAATCGCCTGGGCCGCGCCCAGAACGTCAACTCCAAGGCCCGCGACAGCCTGGTCAGCCTGGCTCGCCTGCTGAGCTTCGCGGCCCTGGCCGAGCAGTTCGACGGCTCCAAGGACCTGCGCGATCACCTGAAGTCGCTGCAGCGCGACGTCCAGTCGATCACCGACCATTCCAGCTACCTGGCCGGCAACATCACCTTCCTGCTCGACGCGGCCCTGGGGCTGATCAACATCGAGCAGAACTCGATCTTCAAGGTCTTTTCGGTCTTCTCGGTGGTCCTGATGCCCCCGACCCTGATCGCCGGGATCTACGGCATGAACTTCGAGCACATGCCCGAGCTGAGGTGGCTGGAAGGCTATCCGATGGCCATCCTGCTGATGATCGTCGTCGCCGGCGCGCCGCTGCTGTGGTTCCGCCGCAAGGGGTGGCTGTAGCGCCGCCGCCGGCCGCCGCCCCGCGACTTTCCGTCGCGGTCTGAACCATTGCTTAAAGCTGATCTGCGAGGGTGGGGGCCTGTTTCCGCGTTCCCGCACTCCTTCCGAGCGTCCCCAACCGCACGATGACCGCCGTCGCGTCTTCACGACCGAGCCTGATCCGGACTCTTCACGCCTCGGTGGTGCGTGAGGCGGTCGAGGCGCATGCCCGCTATCTGAAGGGCCTGCCCAAGGGCCGGCGGGCGGTGCTGCAGTATGTCAATCTGAACAATTACGAGCTGGACGGCGTCGACCTGTCCGAGGCCGACCTGACCGGCGCGCTGCTGGGCGGGGCCTCGTTGCGCGGGGCCAGGTTGACGCGCGCCACCCTGTACGGGACCGACCTGCGCGACTCCGATTTGCGGGACGCCGATCTCTCCCGCTGCGACATGCGCGGCGCCTGCCTGCGCGGCGCCAATCTGGGCGGGGCGAACCTGGCCGGCTGCGACCTGCGCGAAGGCGTCACCGCCGTGCAGGACGAGGAAAAGGGCCTGCGGATCCTGGAGCATTCCAAGCGGCCGGGCGAGCTGGACTACGCCCTGCTGCAAGGGGCCAACCTGAACGGAGCCCAGATGTCGGGCGCCTTCGCGCGCCAGGCCGACTTCACCGACGCCGACCTCTCGAACGTCACCCTGCAGGGCGCCAAGCTGACCAACGCCCTGATGGACGGGGCGAACCTCTCGGGCGCCAATCTGCACAACGCCGAAATGGCCCACGTCTCGCTGCGGCGGGCGGTGATGGTGGGCGTCGACATCAGCGGCGCGGACCTGCGCGAGGCCGACCTGACCGAGGTGCTGCGCGCCCCGCCGCCGATCATCTATGTCGATGACCAGCCCCTGAACGAGGTGCTGGAGGCGCACGAGCTGTTCTGCAGGTCGGACGGCCGCGACGGCAAGGTCGCCCGCGCGCCGGACGTCGACTTCCGCCCGCTCAAGCGCCTGAAGGATCGTCGCCTCAGCGGCCTCTACGCGCCCAAGGCGGTGTTCTTCGGCATGGACCTGGACGGCGCCCAGCTGCAGGGGGCCAATCTGGCGGGCGCGGACCTGCGCGGAGCCAAGCTGCGCGGCGCGGATCTGCGCGGCGCCCGCCTGGTCGACGCCCAGCTGGCCCGCGCCGATCTCTCCGGCGCCAAGCTGGGTCCGTTGAAGATCGCCGAGGATCGGGTGATCCGCACCGACCTGACCCGCGCCGTGCTGCGCGGGGCCAGCCTCAAGGGGGCCAGCGCCCCGCGCGCCCGGCTGATCGAGGCCGACCTGTCCCGCGCCAAGCTGGACGGAGCCGACCTGACGGGGGCCGAAATGCCGGCCGGCTTCAGCGTCTGAATCGCGATCTCCAACGTTAAGGGCATAGGGGCCGTGATTGACGCGATCCCGATTGGCGCAGCCCGTCCGCTCGCGAGGCGACGGCTGTCCGAGCTGGGGAGCCGCTCGACCATGATCCACGCCATCACCCCGATCGCGCTGCTGTGCGTGGTCGCCGCCCTGTGCGCGCCGACCCTGGCCCGGGCTCAGGAGCGCCAGAACCGCGCCGTCGTCGGCGTCGCCGGCCTGTACGCTCCCGCCTATCAGGGCGCGGCCGACTATCGCCTGATCCCCTTTCCGGTGATCGATCTGAAGTATGGCCGCTTCTTCGCCAACAGCCGGCGCGGCGTCGGCGCCAATATCGTCGACGGGGACGCCATCGACGTCGGGGTCGGGGTGACCTACGCGCCGGGCTATCGACGCCGCGACGCCCCGGCGGGCGTCGGGCGCCTGTCGGGCGGCGCGGGCGCGCGGGTCTCGGCCGACGTGAAGGCCGGCATGGTGATGGCCGGACTGGGCGCGACCCGGATTCTGTCCGGCGATGTCGACGGGACCCTGGTCGACGCCACCCTGGCCTTGCCGTTCCGGCCGTCCTCGCGCCTGACCCTGATCCCCAGCATCGGGACCACCTGGGCGGACGGCGCCTATGCCAGGGCCTATTTCGGCGTCACCCCGGCCCAGGCGGCGGCCTCGGGCCTGCCGGCCTTCCGCCCGGGCGGCGGGATCAAGGACGTCTCGGCCTCGCTCAGCGCCAACTACCGCCTGAACGACAAGGTCACGCTGGGGGCGACCGGCGTGATCAGCAAGCTGACCGGCGACGCCAAGGACAGCCCGATCGTCGTCGATCCGACTCAGCCGGCGGCTTTCGTTTCAATCGCCTACCGGTTCTAGCAACGCCGTCCCCACGGAAGCCTTGCAGTGAGCATTAACCTTGGTGTTGATGCACGCGAACGCAGGAGTTTCTTTCGATGTCGCGTCTTCACTGGATCGCCGCCGCCGCCGGCGGCGCGCTGGCGCTCACCGCCCTGACCGGATCCGCGCACGCGGCCGCGCCGCGCTTCGAGAAGACGGCCTGCGCCTTCGACGGCAAGGACGTCGACCTCAAGGTCCAGTGCGGAAACCTGATCGTCGACGAGACGCGCGGGGATCCCAGGAGCCGCCGCATCAAGGTGGCGGTGGCCATCGTCAAGGCGGCCAGGCCCATGCCAGGACTGCCGCCGGTGGTCTATCTGCACGGCGGCCCCGGCGGCTCGGCCCTGAAGGGCCTGCCGCGCATGCTCAAGAGCAAGGCCTCGCGCGAGTTCGTCGCCGTGGACCAGGACTGGATCTTCATCGACCAGCGCGGCGGCGGCCTGTCCGATCCCAACCTCGACTGCCCGGGGACCAACCTGACCGACGCCGGTCCGCCGTCCGACAAGGACGCGCAGGGGATCATCGCGTGCCTCAAGGCCTTCCAGGCCAAGGGCGTGAACCTGTCGCGCTACAACGCCGTCGAGGTGGCCAAGGACGTCCAGGACCTGCGCCAGGTGCTGAAGCTGCCGTTGATCGACCTGTTCGGCGGTTCGTACGGCACCCGCATCGAGGCGGCGATCCAGACGCACGCGCCGCAAGGCGTTCGGGCGGTGGTCCAGGACTCGCCCTGGCCGCCCGAGGCCGACTGGACCGTCGGCGGCCCGGCCATGGTCTCAAGCTCGATCGACATCGTCATGGCCAAGTGTGCGGTCGTGGCCGAATGCGCCAGGCGCTATCCGGACCTGAAGGCCAAGCTGGCGACGGTCGCCGAGCGCTTCCTGGCCGGCCCGCAGACGGCGGGCGGCAAGACCTACACGGCCGACGACCTGGGCGGCTATCTGATGGACGCCAGCTACTTCACCGCCGGCGTGCTGCCGCGCGACCTGTGGAAGATCATCCAGGGCGATCTCTCGCCGGTGGCCGACTTCGTCGAGAGCCGCGACTACTACAGCGAGGGTCAGTTCATGACCCACCTGTGCAAGGAAGAGATCCCGTTCGAGAACCGGGCGGATGTCGCCAAGGGCACGGAGAACGACCCGGTCGCCCGGTTGATGGTGGTGTCGATGCAGCGCATCCACGACGTCTGCAAGGCCATCGACGTCGGCCCGATCTCGCCGATCGAGCAGCAGCCGGTGAAGACCGCCATCCCGACCCTGTTCCTGGCCGCCGAGATCGATCCCGGCTGTCCGCCGGAACTGACCAAGAGCGCCTCGAAGGGCTACCAGGGCTCGCAGGTGGTGATCGTCACCAACGCCACCCACGGCGTGTCGCGTGGCAGCCCCTGCGCGCGGAAGATGATCCGCGCCTTCTTCCAGGACCCGACCAAGCCGGTCGACCGCAGCTGCCTGCCGGCGGTCGATACGCCGATGACGTTCACGTACGCGGGGTGATTTCCCTCTCCCCTTGCAAGGGGAGAGGGAAGGGGCCTCACATCTTCTTCTTCAGCGGCAGCAAATCAGGATACGCCGCGCCCCGCTTCTGGGCCTTGGCCGTGAAGGCCTCGGCCATGTGGGCGCCGGAGAACATGCCCGTCTGCCAGGTGGCGATATAGTCCAGCGCGTCGGCGATGGTGTGGTCGCGGGCGTAGTTGATCATCACCTTGCTGCCGGCCACGGCCAGGGGCGACTTCTCGGCGATCTCGCGCGCCGTGGCCAGGGCGTGGGCGACCAGGGCCTCGTGGGTGTCGAAGACCTCGTTGACCAGGCCGATGTCGCGCGCCCGGGCCGCCGACAGGCGACGGCCGGTGTAGGCCAGCTCGCGCACCCAGCCTTCGGGGATCAGCTTGCACAGGCGCGGGAAGGTGCCGACGTCGGCGGTCATGCCGATGTTGATCTCCTGGATCTGGAAGAAGGCGTCGGCGCTGGCGTAGCGGATGTCGCAGGCGCTGACGAAGTCGACCGCCCCGCCGATGCAGCCCCCCTGGATGGCGACGATGACCGGCATGCGGGCGCGGTCCAGGCAGCTGAAGGTGTCCTGCAGGAGATGCACGAAGCGGCGGAAGCTCTCGGCCGCCACCCAGCGGTCGCCTTCGCGGCTGGCGGTCACCCCTTCATCGTCCGTGAACACAGAAAGATCCATGCCGGCGCTGAAGTGCTTGCCGGTCGAAGAAATGACGATGCAGCGGGCCAGGGCGTTGTCGTCAATATGTTTTACAATTGAGGGAAGCTCGTTCCAGAACGGCCGTGTCATGGTGTTCATGGATTCGGGCCGCTTCAACTGGATGTGCGCGACCCCGCCTTCGATCTCGACCTTGAAACAGCTATACTCCGCCTGCTCGTGGCCGCTCATGCCGAGACCTCCCTTGTCGCTGATGAGGGACTATCGGCCGGGGCGGGGGCGGCGACAACATTGACCTGACGGAAGAGGAACTCCGCCATGACCACCCGCAAGATCTCCACCGTCCTGGCGCTGGTCGCCACCGTCGGCGGCCTGGCGACCGCGCCCGTTCCGGCGCTGGCCCAGTCGCGCGGCCTGGGCGGCCTGTTCGCGTGCGAAGGCTCGGGCGGCAAGCAGGAGGGCGGCGCCCTGATCGGCGCGGCCGCCGGCGCCCTGCTGGGCAACAAGGTCTCCAAGAAGAACAAGACCCTGGGCACGCTGGTCGGCGCGGCCGCCGGCGCGGCGGCGGGCGGCTATATCGGCTGCCGCATGCAGTCGACCGACGCGGCCATGGCCGAACAGGCGACCAAGAAGGCGCTCGAGACCGGCGTCGCCCAGACCTGGTCCAACAGCCGCACCGGCAATTCGGGCCGCATCGCGGTGGTCTCGTCCAGCTACGGCCCGCCGATCGACGGCCGCGACCTGCGCTACGCCTCGGGCGTGCAGAGCCTGCCCAGCTTCGAGGCCGCCGGCGGGGCCTATGTCGCCAGCTCCAACGCCAATCTGCGGGCCGGTCCGTCGACCAAGGCCAAGGTGGTCGGCAAGGTGGCCGCGGGCGAGAGCTTCGACGCCCTGGGCGTCGCGCCCACGGGCGGCTGGGTGCTGGTCGGTCGGGGCGGCGTGGGCGTCGGCTACGCGGCCGCGTCGCTGGTGCGTCCCTACGGCCAGCAGGTCGCCAGCTGCCGCGTGATCGAGGCCTCCGTCGCCGGGGGCGGCCAAGGCGCTTCCCGTCAGCGCTATAGCGCCTGCAAGGACAATCGCGGCGAGTGGCAGGTGACCCAGGCCTAGGGGATACCGTCTGCCCCCTCCGGGGGCGGACGACCTCGCGCAGCGAGGTCAGGGTGGGGGCGAGTGGCCTGATTGCCCGCTGACTTGGCCCCCTCCGCGCTTCGCGCTCCTCCCCCGGAGGGGGAAGACGGAGGGGCTACAGGTCCACCACCTCGCACTTCAGCCGCGCGCGGATGCGGTCGGCCACGATC
>CBIHOB010000057.1:0-29377 GCA_966211605.1 uncultured Caulobacter sp. | reverse complement strand
GCGGACGGGAACCAGGGAACGAGGAACCGGGAACCCAGAACCGAAAACCAGGAACGAGGAACCAGGAACGAGGAACCAAGAACCGAAAACCAGGAACCAAGAACCAGGAACCAGGAACCAGGAACCAGGAACCAGGAACCAGGAACCAGGAACGAAAGGCGACGAGAAAGGCGGCGCAACACGAAACACGAATTTCTCGCCCCTCGTCCCCTGACCTTCATCTGACGCTCGTCCGAACGAAAGGGCGCCGCGTCTTTACCTCAGAACGCCTTGCCGTCGACGTGCTGCGGCTTCAGCGCGAAGACGTCGACATCGTCCAGACAGCGGACGTTGATCGCCACCATCTGCTGTCCGTTCGGCGCCGTGCCGCGACCGAACGACTGGATGCCGCAGGTCTCGCAGAACAGGTGCGAGATTTTGTGAGTGTTGAACTGGTACTCAGTCAGCGCGTCCTCGCCGCTCTTCAGCTCGAAGGCGTCGGCGCCCGCGAAAGCCAGGATCGAACCCAACTTGGCGCAGCGCGAACAGTTGCAACTGATTAGGTCTTCCAGTCCGACCTCGACCGCATAACGCACGCGTCCGCACTGACACCCGCCTTCATGCATGCCCATCGTCTCTCTCCCAGGTCTCGCCCTTGCCGGGCGGCTTCACGATCAGTTGTCGCCCATGCTGAAGCCTATGGAGAACGCGTCCGCTCCATTCTCACGCCACGCGATCTAGGAAAATATTCCTAGACATCCTCCAGCAACGCCACGCCCGGCGCGGTCTTCAACGCCCCCCGCAAGGCGGCGTCCAATGTGTAGCGGCCAGGCAGGCGCAGCTCGATCTCTCGCCCCCCGCCGATAGCCGCCACGAACGTCACCTCACCACCCTTTTGGCCCTGCGCGGGCTCAAGGCGACGTTTGAGCGCTTCGATCTCTGTGGCCGATGGCGACAGGTGGACACGCAGCCCAGCCACGACGTTCTCGATCGCTTTCTCGATAGGCTCGGCGTCGTCGCCGAAGAAGCGGACTTCGCCATCGCGGGCCTTGGCGCGGACCTTGATGACCACGGCCTTACCGGGCTCCAGCACGTCGCGACACTTGCGCAAGCTCTCCGGCGGAAACAGCACCTCATATTCACCCGTCGGGTCCGACAGCGAGACGAAGGCGAACTTCTCGCCGCTCTGCGAGGCGCGTTCCTGGCGGCGGCGAACGACGCCGCACATGCGCAGAGCCTCCATGCCGGCCTCGGCCTGAGCCATCGCCTCGGTCAGCATGGCCGTGCGGCGGCGGCGCAGCATGCCGACCACGTCCTCCAGCGGGTGACCGGTCAGATAGAAACCGACGGCTGACAACTCCTCGTCCAGCAGGTCGACCTGGTTCCAGTTCTCGGTCTTGGACAGGCGCGGACGCCCCGCCCCCGGATCGGCGCCGAACAGGCCGCCCTGCCCGCCTTGGCGATCAGCGTGGCAGCTCTGGGCATGGGCGATCAGTACGTCGGCCGAGGCGACGATCTGGGCGCGGTTCTTATGGATGGAGTCGAAGGCCCCGGCCCGCGCCAGGTTTTCGATCGCGCGCTTATTGACCTGCTTGGGATCGATCCGCTCGACGAAATCGAAAATATCGCGGAACGGTCCGCCCTCCTCGCGCACGGCCACCAGGTGCTTCATGGCCTCGAGGCCCACGTTGCGGATGGCGCCCAGGGCGTACAGCACCTCGCCGTTCTCAACCTCGAAGTCCGCGCCCGAGACGTTGACGTCCGGGGCCCGCACCGTAACGTCGAACTTGCGGGCGTCCTGATGGAAGACGGCCAGCTTGTCGGTGTTCGACAGGTCGAGGCTCATCGAGGCGGCGAAGAACTCGACCGGCGTGTTCGCCTTCAGCCAGGCCGTTTGGTACGAGATGAACGCGTAGGCTGCGGCGTGCGACTTGTTGAAGCCGTAGCCGGCGAACTTGGCCACCAATTCGAAGATGGAGCCTGATTGCTCCTCGGGAACGCCCTTCTCCTTGGCCCCCGAGACGAAACGGATCTTCTGGAGATCCATCTCCTCCTTCTTCTTCTTACCCATGGCGCGACGCAGAAGGTCGGCCTCGCCAAGGCTGTAACCCGCCAGGATCTGGGCGATCTGCATCACCTGCTCCTGGTAGACGATAACGCCGTAGGTCTCCTTCAACACCGTCTCGAGAGACGGGTGCAGCGTGTCGACGGGCTTTCGACCGAACTTACAGTCGACGAAGGTGTCGATGTTATCCATCGGACCGGGGCGATAGAGCGAGATCAGCGCGGTGATCTCCTCGATCGAGCCGCAACGCATCTTGCGCAGCGTGTCCCGCATGCCCTGGCTTTCCAGCTGGAACACCCCGACGGTCTGGCCCGACGCGAGCAACTCGTAGGTCGCCGTGTCATCGAACGGCAGCTTGCCCAGGTCGATGTCGAAGCCGCGCTTCTTCAGGTGTTTCACGGCGCGATCCAGCACCGTCAGGGTCTTCAGACCCAGGAAGTCGAACTTCACCAGGCCCGCGCTTTCCACCCATTTCATGTTGAACTGGGTGGCCGGCAGGTCCGAGCGCGGATCCTTGTAGAGCGGGGTCAGCTGGGTCAGCGGCCGGTCGCCGATGACCACACCGGCCGCGTGGGTCGAGGCGTTGCGGAACAGGCCTTCCAGCTGCAGGGCCACGTCCAGACAGGCCGAGACGTTGGCGTCCTCCTTCTTGGCCTGCTTGAGGCGCGGCTCCAGGTCGATGGCCTGGGCCAGGGTCACCGGCGCGGCCGGGTTGTTGGGCACCATCTTGCAGAGACGGTCGACCAGCCCCAGCGGCAGCTGCATCACGCGGCCGACGTCGCGCAGCACGGCGCGCGCCTGCAAGCTGCCGAAGGTGATGATCTGAGCCACGCGATCGCGGCCGTACTTCTCCTGAACGTAGGAGATCACCTCTTCGCGTCGCTCCTGGCAGAAGTCGACGTCGAAGTCGGGCATCGAAACCCGCTCAGGATTGAGGAAGCGCTCGAACAGCAAGCCGAAACGCAGTGGATCCAGGTCGGTGATGGTCAGCACCCAGGCGACCAGGGAGCCGGCGCCCGAGCCCCGTCCCGGGCCGACCGGAATACCGTGCGCCTTCCCCCATTTGATGAAGTCCGACACGATCAGGAAGTAGCCCGGGAAGCCCATCTTCTCGATGATGCCGAGCTCGAACTCGAGGCGCTGCTGATAGACTTCAAGCGGCGCCGACATGGTCAGCCCCTCGAGGCGCATTTTCAGGCCTTCACGCGCCTGGTGGCGCAGCTCCTCGGCTTCGTTGCGGCCGTCGCCGGTCGGGAAGCTGGGCAGGATCGGCGCGCGCTTGTGCACCATGAAGGCGCAGCGCCGGGCGATATCAAGGGTGTTGTCGCAGGCTTCCGGCAGATCCGAGAACAGCTTGCGCATGACCACCGGCGGCTTGAACCAGTGTTCCGGCGTGACGCGACGGCGCTCGTCCTGGCCGACGAACGAGCCATCGGCGATGCACAGCAGCGCGTCGTGGGCGTCGTAGAAATCTTCCTTGGCGAAGTAGACGTCGTTCGTGGCGACCAGCGGCACGTCGTTGTCATAGGCCCAGTTGACCAGGCCTGGCTCGGCGGCCGCTTGCTTGGGCAGGCCATGGCGCTGCAGCTCGACATAGAACCGGTCGCCGAAGACGCGGTGCATCTCGGCCAGGGCCGCCGAAGCCTCGGCGTTCTTGCCGGCCGCGTACAGGGCGTCGACCGGCCCGTCCGTGCCGCCCGACAGCAGGATCAGGCCTTCGCTATATTCGGCGACCTTGGCCCACGGCACGACCGGTTCCGGCAGCTCGGCGCTTTCCAGATAGGCGATCGAGGACAGTTCGGAGAGGTTGAGGTAGCCCAGCTCGTTCTGGGCCAGCAACATGACGGTCGGCGCCCGGGCCCAGCGCTCGGTCGGTCCGCCGCCGATGCCCGTGACGGGAATGGCGCAGCCGATGATCGGCTGGACCCCCGCGTCCTTGGCGTAGGACGAGTATTCGAGGGCGCCGAACAGGTTGGCGCGGTCCGCGAGACCCGCCGCCGGCATGCCCGCCGCCGCGGCCAGCTTGCCGATCTGATCGGCCTTGATGGCGCCTTCCAGCAGCGAGTAGGCCGAGCGGACCCGCAGGTGGACGAACCCTTGCCCTTCCCCGTCCGCCATGACCGACCTCCGCTACACGACCGCCATTACGCGACTCAGGCCACCAACTGGGCGACCGTACACATCATCCAGACGAAGCTAGCGACGGACACAAGGGCCAAAGACTCACGCGCGATACGGATCATCGGAACCTCCACAGACTTCTTGTTTTGTTCCATATTCCGCTTTTGTTCTGTTCACAAGATGTTCCGCGACGTTCCACCACATTTTCTTCCGGCGAGTCGTTCGGCAGCCCTCCCGCCGAGAACGGGATGGTCAAGCCGGCCGGATCAGGTCAGATCGGGACCATGCGCCTTATCATCGACACCGACACCGCTGGCGACGACGTCTTCTCGCTGATGCTGGCGCTCACTCGCCCCGGCGTCACGGTCGAGGCCATCACGATCGCCCACGGCAATGTCGGCTTCGTTCAGCATGCCGAGAACGCGCTGGCGACCCTCGCGATCTGCGGCAAGGCCGATCAAGTCCCGGTCTATCTGGGCGCCCAGACGCCCTTCAGCCGCGCACCGCTGGATGCGGCCTATGTCTTCGGCCGCGACGGCATGAGCGACAGCGGTTTCGCCAAGACCGTCCAGCGCCCCGCCGAGGGTCATGCGGTCGACGAACTGGTCCGGAGGATCATGGACGCCCCGGGCGAGATCACCCTGATCGCCCAGGCCCCGCTGACCAACATCGCCCTGGCCTACCTGCGCGAACCTCGCATCGCCAAGGCGCTGAAGCACTTGTGGGTCATGGGCGGGACCGACAATGGGGTCGGCAACGTCACGCCGGCGGCCGAGTACAATTTCTATGTCGATCCGGAAGCGGCCAAGATCGTCGTCAACGCCGGCTTCAACCTGTCGGTCGCCACCTGGACCCTGACGCTGGGGGACGGCCTGTGGAGCACCGCCCAGCTGGCCGAACTGGAGGCGTTGGGCACCGACAGGGCCCGGTTCTTCACCGACGTGAACCGCGCCTCACTGGCCTTCGCGCGCGAAACCGAGGGACTGGACGGCAGTCTGCACCCGGACGCCCTCACCTGCGCGATCGCGCTCGACGAGAGCCTGATCCTGGAAGCCGAGAATTGCGTGGTCGACGTCGAGACCATGGGCGAGCTGACGCGCGGCTATCTCTCGGTGTCGCATGCGATCCTGCCCGATATCGAAGTTGCGGATCCGGCCCTGAAGCGCCGTCCGCCGAACGCGCGGGTCATCAAGAGGATCGACCGGGCCGGGTTCTTCGCCGCCATGAAGCGAGCGTTGCTTTAACCTGATCGCAGCGGTCTTCCCTCAGGTTCCGGCGCATGGGGAGACTGACTTCGACCGTTGTGGGGGCGGCCCTGGTCCTGGCGAGCGCCGGTTCGGCCTGCGCGCAGGCCGAGCTGTTCTCTCGCGACACCCTCTCCGGCCTCGTGGACCTGCGGCTGGTCGCCGCCGACGGCGAAACCTCGTGGATCGATGGCCGCCTGGGCAAGGCCCGCTTCGGCGACGGCCATCAGGGCCTGCGCCTGGGCGAGGCCGCCCTGGTCTGGAATCCCCGCGTCTCAGACACCGTCTCGGCCGTCGTGGTCGGCGAAAGCCAGGACGGTCAGCGACATCTCTTCGACCTGGGCGAAGGCTATCTGGCCTATCGCTCGCGACCGGGCTCCGTCTTGCGGCTGTCGGCCCGGGCCGGCGTGTTCTATCCGCCGATCTCGCTGGAGCACGACGGACTGGACTGGTCCGTGCCCGACACCATCACGCCCTCGGCGATCAACACTTGGGTGGCCGAGGAGACCAAGGTTGTCGGCATCGAGGCCACGCTCCGCCGCAGCCTGGCGCGGCAGACCTTCAGCCTCACCGCCGGGGCTTTCCGGAACGGCGACACGTCGGGCACCGAGCTGACGTTCCGCGGCTGGGCGTTGCACGACATCAAGTCACCGGTGTTCGGCCGTCTTCCGCTGCCGCCTCTGAGCGCCGCCATGGCGCGTCGCCAAGCCCCGTCCACGACACCTCTGGCCGAGATCGACGGCCGGATCGGCTATTACGGCCGGATCGAATGGCGGCCCTCCCCAATCCTGGCCCTCGACCTGTTCCGCTACGAAAACGGGGGCGACCGAACAAGCGTCGACGCCAACCGTGAATGGTCATGGGAGACGCGGTTCTGGAACCTGGGCATGCGGCTGGATCTCGACGCCCTGGCGGTGAAGGCCCAGGTCATGACCGGCGAGACCCTGATGGGCTACTCGAACGCCCAGGGCGTGTGGGCCGACATGGGCTTCGAGGCGGCCTATGTCTCGGCCAGCAAGGCCCTCGGGCCGGGCTCGGCGACCGCGCGCTACGATCATTTCTCGACGACCGATCGGACCAACAAGGCCACGGACAACAACGCCGAGCATGGCTGGTCTGGCCTGGCGGCCTACCGCTGGGACGTGAAGCCCGACGCCCAGATCGTGTTCGAGGCGCTGCGCATCGACAGCTTCCGTCGGGATCGCGCACGGCTGGGCCTGGCGCCCCGACAGAGACAGACGGTCTTGCAGACCGCCTTCCGCCGCCAGTTCTAAAAACCCGAGCCTAGAACCTCTGGGCCTCGAGGTGCCCGTCCTTCAGGCCGACCACCCGGTCCATGTAGCGGGCCAGCTCCATGTTGTGGGTAGCGATCACCGCCGCGACGCCCTGCTGACGGCAGACCTGATAGAGCGCCTGGAACACCGCCGAGGATGTGGCGGGATCGAGGTTGCCGGTCGGCTCGTCGGCCAACAGCAGCTTGGGATGGTTGGCCAAGGCCCGGGCGATGGCCACGCGCTGCTGCTCGCCGCCCGACATCTGCGCCGGCTGGTGGGTCAGGCGATGACCCAGACCCAGCCCTTCGAGCAGATCGCGCGCCCGCGCCTCGGCCTCCCGTCGGCTCTTGCCGGCGATGGTCAACGGCATGGCGACATTCTCGAGCGCGGTGAACTCGGGCAACAGGTGGTGGAACTGGTAGACGAAGCCGACCGTGCCCAGGCGGATGCGCGTGCGCACGCGCTCCGACAGTTTGGAACAGTCCCGCCCCTCGAGGGCCACCAGGCCTGCGTCAGGCCGCTCGAGCAGACCGGCCGAATGCAGCAGCGACGACTTGCCCGAACCCGAGGGGCCGATCAGGCCGACTACCTCGCCCGGATAAACGTCGATGTCGACGCCGCGCAGCACAGGCAGGTCGCCGGCTTCGGTCTTATAGACGCGTTCGACCCCGCGCAGGGCCAGGACAGGACTACTCATAGCGGAGCGCCTCCACCGGATCGAGGCGCGAGGCGCGCCAGGCGGGCGGCAGGGTCGCCAGTACGCTCATCAGGGCCGACAGAGCGACGATGCCGCCGACCTCGGTCCAGTCGATCTTCGCCGGAATGTGCGAGAGCATATAGACGTCGGCGCTGAACACGGCCGTGCCGGTGACCCATTCCACGAAGTTTTGGATCGGCGTGATATAGGTGCAGAACACGACGCCCAAAGCCAGGCCACATAGGGTGCCGGCCACGCCGATCGAGGCGCCGGCCATGATGAAGATCCGCAGGATCGCCCCCTGCCCCGCGCCCATGGTGCGCAGGATGGCGATGTCCTTGCCCTTGTTCTTCACCAGCATGACCAGGCTGGAGATGATGTTCAGGGTCGCGATGGCCACGATGCAGAACAGGATCAGTCGCATCACCTTCCGTTCGACCTGGAGCGCGGTGAAGTAGCTGTGGTTCTTGTCCTGCCAGTCGCTGACAAGCGCGCCGGGGCCGCTGGCCACCTCGACGGCGTGCTTCAGCTCCTTGGCCTTGTCGGGATCGTCCAGCTTGATCTCGACATAGTCGACGGCGGTGTCGCGACCGAAGAACAGCTGGGCTTGCTCCAGCGGCATGTAGACGAACGCCTCGTCGAACTGGCTCATGCCGACGCTGAAGATGCCGCCGACGATGTAGTTCTTTTCCTGGGTCGAGCTGCCGAAGGCGGTGGACGGGCCGGAGGGCGAGATCAGGGTGATGGCGTCGCCGGGCTGCACGCCCAGGCTTTGGGCCATACGGTCGCCGATCAGCACGATGTCGCCGCCATACTCTCCCTGGCCGAAGCCGGACAGGCCGCCGCTCTTGATGTTGCCGGCGATCAGCGACATGTGCCGCAGGTCCGACGTGGTGACCCCGCGCACGATCGCGCCGGTCACCTGCGTCGGGCCCATCACCATGGCCTGGGCCTCGACCATCGGCGCGGCCTGGATGACGCCGGGCGCGGCCTTGATGCGACGAATGATCGTGTCGCGGTCCGGGCCGTTGATCAGAGGCGACTGGGCGTAGAGATGGCCATTGAAGCCGAGGATCCGCCCCAGCAACTCGGCCCGGAAGCCGTTCATCACGCTCATCACGGTGATCAGGGCGAAGACCGCCAACATCACCGCACTGAACGAGATGACAGAGATCAGCGCCACGCCGCCGTTCTTGCGCTTGGCGAACAGGTACCGGCGAGCGACAGAGCGCTCCCAGCGACTGAAGGGACCGGCGGCGCGGGCGTCTGGCATTACTTGCCTTTGGTCAGGTTGGCGATCACGGCGTCCAGCGAGGCTGTGTAGCGTTCGCCGGTCTTGCGGTTCTTGACCTCGACCACGCCCTCGGCGACGCCCTTGGGGCCGACGATCAACTGCCAGGGCAGACCGATCAGGTCCATAGTGGCGAACTTGGCGCCGCCGCGGGCGTCGGTGTCGTCGTAGAGCACGTCCTTGCCGGCGGCGCTCAACGCGTCATAGGCCTTTTGGCAGACCTCGTCGCAGGCGGCGTCACCCTGGCGCATGTTGACGATTCCAACGTCGAACGGCGCCACGCCTTCCGGCCAGATGATACCCGCTTCGTCGTGACTGGCCTCGATGATCGCGCCCAGCAGGCGCGAGACGCCGACGCCGTAGCTGCCCATCTGCACCGGCACGTCCTTGCCGTCCGGTCCCATGACCAGGGCCTTCATCGGCTCGGAATACTTGGTGCCGAACGAGAAGATATGGCCGACCTCGATGCCGCGCGCCGACAGGCGGTCGGCCTCGGGCACCGCGTTGAACGCCGCTTCGTCGTGCATCTCCTCGGTCGCGGCGTACAGCGCCGTGCGCTGGTTCACCAGCGGCTGCAGGTCGCCGTACCAGTCGACGTTCGGGCCCGGGGCCGGCATCTCGACCAGGTCCTTGTGGCAGAAGACGGCGCTCTCGCCGGTCTCGGCCAGCACGATGAACTCGTGGCTCAGATCGCCGCCGATCGGGCCGGTGTCGGCGCGCATCGGCACAGCCTTAAGGCCCATGCGCGAGAACAGGTTCAGATAGGCCACGAACATGCGGTTGTACGACTTGCGCGCACCGTCGGCGTCCAAGTCGAAGCTATAGGCGTCCTTCATCAGGAACTCGCGGCCGCGCATCACGCCGAAGCGCGGACGGCGCTCGTCCCGGAACTTCCACTGCACGTGGTACAGGTTCTTCGGAACGTCCTTGTAGCTCTTCACATAGGCCCGGAAGATCTCGGTGATCATTTCCTCGTTGGTGGGCCCGTACAATAGCTCGCGCTCGTGGCGATCGGTGATGCGCAACATCTCCGGACCGTAGGCGTCATAGCGGCCCGACTCGCGCCACAGATCGGCCAGTTGCAGGGTCGGCATCAAGAGTTCGATGGCGCCGGCGCGATCCATTTCCTCGCGGACGATCTGCTCGATCTTCTTCAGCACGCGGAAGCCCAGCGGCAGCCAGGCATAGATGCCCGCCGCTTCCTGGCGGATCATGCCGGCGCGGAGCATCAGCTGGTGCGAAACGATCTGGGCGTCGGACGGTGCTTCCTTCAGCACCGGCAGGAAATAGCGCGACAAGCGCATGCGCGTGGAAACTCCGGGGAATTCGAGAAGGGCCTCAGATACCCTTTCGTCCGACAGCTTGGCAACGCGCGAGGCTAAAGTATGGCTCCCGACACGCAAAAAGAGAGGCCGCGCGGATCGCCGCGCGGCCTTTCAAGTTCATCGTCGGGGAAGACGCCACAGAGCGAGACCGGCAAGGCCGATCTCCTGAGACTCACCTTATCGCCCGAACACGTGTTGGGGCACGACCATGCGGTGGAAGCGCTGACAATGAGACCAGCCGCCCAAGACTTGGGCGATCGGGGGCAAAATACCCATTCCTCGCTCAAGGCTTGTGCATCCGCACGTCAGACGCCGGCCGGAAGATCCGGCAGGGTCACGAGGTGGAAGTGTACGATCGCGAAGAACGCCACGAACATGATGGCCGACACCCAGGTCGTGGTGATGAACTTGCGCTTGAGGTTCGGATTGACCGGCGCACCGGGATCCACGCCGGGCGGCGGCGTGACGCCGGCTTCATGGAAGCTGCGCGAGCCCAACGGCAGTACGGCGAACAGCACGGTCCACCAGATGGTCAGATAGATCGCGAACCAGGTGATCGGGCTCATCAGGGATGCGCTTCTTTCGGAGTTTCCATGAGTTCGACCAGCAGGCCGCCCATGTCCTTGGGGTGAACGAAGATGATCAGTGTGCCATGAGCGCCGATGCGGGGCTCGCCCAGCACGGTCGCGCCTTTGGCCACCAAGTCGTCGCGGGCGTCGTAGATGTTCTCGACCTCGAAGCAGATGTGATGCTGCCCGCCCTTGGGGTTCTTGGCCAGGAAGCCATGGATCGGCGAGGTCTCGCCGTAGGGCTCGATCAGTTCGATCTGGCTGTTGGGCAGGTTGACGAAGCAGACCCAGACCCCCTGCTCCGGCATCGCCCACTTCTCGGTGACCGAGGTGACGCCGAGCAGCTCGCGATACATCTTCACCGACTCGTCGATCGAGGGGGTGGCGACGCCAACGTGGTTGAGCTTGCCAATCATCCTAGTGAACTCCCGCTGCGCTTTTCTGGTTGTTGGCGAATGGCCTAGCACCAGCGTCGCAGCGCGGAAAGACAGGGCGACCACGGCGTTTTCGCGGCCGCCCTATCCATGTCAGATCCGCAGCACCGTGGTCTCCACGACCGGCTTGCGTTCCCAGATCCGGAACGCAGCCTTCTTCACGGCGCGCGAGATGGCGCTTTCGATGGTCTCGTCGATCTCGCGCGCGTCGCCGTCCAGCTTCTTGTAGGCGCTCTCGGCCTCCTCGCAGAGATCGTCCAGGGCGTCGTCCAGAGTGTACTCGTCATCGCCGGTCAGGCCGATGCCCCGGACCTGCGGGCCCGAGACGATCTTGTTGCGGCCGTCCAGGACGATCGACACGGCCAGGATGCCGTTGAACGCGGCGTGCCGCCGCTCACGCAGGGCCTCGCCGTTCTCGGGCGTGACAACACCACCGTCGACGTACAGGCGACCGGCGGGCACCTCGTCGATGATCTCGGGCTTGCCCGGCGCCAGGCGCACCATGTCGCCGTTGCGGGGCGAGACGGCGTCCGGCACTTGCAGGTCCTTGGCGAAGGCCGCGTGCTCGATCAGGTGGCGACGCTCGCCGTGGGTGGGCACGGCAATCTTGGGGCGCACCCAGCTGTACATCTGGCGCAGCTCTTCTCGGCACGGATGGCCCGAGACGTGGATGCCGGGCGTGTCGCGCTCGGTGTGCAGGCGCACGCCGCGGTCGGCCAGCTTGTTCTGCAGGTTGCGGATTGGAATCTCGTTGCCCGGGATGACCCGCGAACTGAAGATCACGTGATCGCCCTGCCCCAGCTTCACATGCGGGTGGCTGCCGTCGGCGATGCGCGACAGAGCCGCGCGGGCCTCGCCCTGGCTGCCGGTGCACAGGAAGAGAATTTCGTTCTCGCCCATGTGCTTGGCCTGGTCGTCGGTGATGAAGGGCTCGATGCCTTGCAACAGGCCCACCGATCGGGCCGCGGCGGCCATGCGGTGCATCGAGCGTCCGGCCAGACAGACCTTGCGGCCGCTAGCCTGGGCGGCGCGGATCACGGTGTCCATGCGCGCCACGTTCGAGGCGAAGCAAGCCACGGCGATCTTGCCCGACAGGCTCTGGATCAGGTCGCCCAGCGCCTTGCGGACGTCAGCTTCCGAACCCGCCTCGCCCTCGACGAAGACGTTGGTGCTGTCGCAGACCATGGCCAGCACGCCCTCGTCGCCCAGGCGGCGGATGGCGGCCTCGTCGGTCGGAGCGCCCAACTGCGGCTCGGGATCGATCTTCCAGTCGCCGGTGTGCAGGATCGTGCCCAGCGGCGTCTTGATCGCCAGGCCGTTCGGCTCGGGGATCGAGTGCGTCAGGGTGATCAGTTCCAGCTCGAACGGGCCGAGCTTGAAGCTGCCGCCCAGCGGCACCTCGGTGATCTCCACCTCGTCCAGCAGGTCCGCGTCGCGCAGCTTTTCGCGCAGCAGGAAGGCGGTGAACGGCGTGGCGTACACCGGCGCCTTCAGGCGCGGCCACAGCCAATGCACCGCGCCCAAGTGATCTTCGTGCGCGTGGGTCAGGACGATGCCGACGATGTCGTTGGCATAGGGCTCGATATAGCTGGGGTCCGGCAGGATGATCTCGACGCCGGGCGTCGTCTGGTCGCCGAACGTCACGCCCAGGTCGACCACGATCCATTTGCGATCGTGCGACGGGCCGAAGCCGTAAAGGTTGAAGTTCATGCCGATCTCGTTCGACCCGCCCAAAGGCAGGAAGACGAGTTCGTCGTCTTTGGATTTTTTCATCAGGTCTCAGAAATGGTGTTTCGTCGGTAGATTTCGAGGAGACCCCGGATCGTCAGATCGGAGTCGAAGTGGTCGATGCTGTCGGTAGCGCCCTCGAACAGGGAGGCGACGCCGCCGGTGGCGATGACGGTCATGGGCTCTCCGCGCTCGGCCTTGATGCGCGAGACGAGCCCTTCGATCAGCGAGATATACCCCCAAAAGACGCCGGACTGCATGGCTGACACCGTATCGGTGCCCACGATCCTGTTACCGGCCGGCCGCTGGATGGCGATCCGGGGCAGCTTGGCCGCGGCCTCGTGCAGGGCTTGCATCGACAGATTGATGCCTGGCGCGATGATTCCGCCTTCAAAGGCGCCGTCGGCGGCCACGATGTCGAAGGTGGTCGCCGTGCCGCTGTCGATCACGACCAGCGGCCCCGGATAGACCATGGCCGCGCCGATGGCGTTGACCAGGCGGTCGGCGCCGGCCTCGGACGGCTTCTCGATGCGCACGTCAATGCCCAGCCTGGCGTTCTCGCCGATCACCAGCGGCTCGACATTGAAATAACGCCGGCTGAGATTGCGCAGGTTGAAGATCGACTGTGGCACGACGCTGGAGATGATCACCGCGTCGATGGCCCGGAAGCCCAGCCCCTGCATTGAGAGCAGCTGCGACAGCCAGACCACGTACTCGTCGGCGGTGCGGGTGCTTTCGGTCGCCGAGCGCCATTGGGCCACCCACGACGAACCGTCGTGAATGGCGAACATGGTGTTGGTGTTGCCCTGTTCAATGGCCAGCAGCATCAGGCGGCTCCAAAGAAGACGTCGCCGGCGGTGATCCGGCGCACCTGCCCGTCATCGAGACGAAGGCGCAACGCGCCGTCGCCGTCCAGGCCCTCGGCGATGCCCTCGACGGTCTCATGGCCCAGGCGCGCGACGCAGGGCTCGCCCAAGCCGTGGGCGCGCGCCGTCCAGGCGTCGGCGATGGCGGGGAAGCCCAGGCTGTTCCAGGTGCGGAACCAGCGTTCGAAAGCTCCGGCCAGCACCTCGATGGCCTCGGTCGGATGCGGCGGCGGGCTTTCGCGATAGGTGGCGATCGAGGTGGCCGGACGCTCGGCGTCGATCGGCTTGCGTTTGAGGTTCACGCCAACGCCGGTTGCGATCCAAAGCCCGCCCTGCGGCGAGGCGCCGGACTCGACCAGGATGCCGCTGACCTTCAAGCCCCCCAGCAGCGGGTCGTTGGGCCACTTCAGGCTGATCAGGGACGAAGGCACGTACTGGCCCAGCATGTCGGCCACGGCCAGGGCGGCGACGAACGAGACCTGGGCGGCCTCGCCCGGCGACCTATCGGTGCGGAAAAGCAGCGTCGCGGCGAGGTTGCCCTCGCCCGTCTCCCAGGCGCGGCCGCGACGGCCGCGCCCCGAGGTCTGGCGGAGGCCGACCAGCCAAACGGGGCCGGCCTCGCCCGCCTCGGCCCGGCGACGGGCCTCGGCGTTGGTGGAGTCGATCTCGCCCAGAACGACGATGGGTGGGACGACGACGGGCGGGACGCCCGTCACGTCACGCGTGACCAAAGGCGGCTGCGGCGGCCTTGGCGGCCGGGTCCAGCCACACCAGGGCGACGAGCACGATCGGGAACGAGAAGATCGCGGCCGCGAAACCGACGGCGCGGGCCGAAGGCGACGGGGCGTCGACCGAACCGGTCGAGGCGTCGAACCACATCGCCTTGATCAGGCGCAGGTAGTAGAACGCGGCGACGACCGAACCGACCAGGCCCAGCACGGCGGCCCATTGCATGACCACGTCGCCGGTGCCGATAGCCGCCTTGAAGACGTAGAACTTCGACCAGAAGCCCGAGAACGGCGGCAGGCCCAGAGCCGACAGCGAGAACGCGGTCATGGCCAGGGCGATGCCCGGACGTTCCTTCACCAGTCCGGCCATGTCCTCGATGGTCTCCATCGGTTTGCCGCCGCGGTTCAGCGCCTGCAGGCAGGCGAAGAAGCCGGTGACGTCGACCATATAGAGCGTCATGAAGACCAGCATCGACTGCAGGCCCACCTCGCCGCCGGCCGCCACGCCCAACAGGGCGTAGCCGACATTGGCGATCGAGGAATAGGCCCACAGGCGCTTCAGATTGGTCTGGGCGAGACCGGCGAAAGCGCCGACGAAGACCGACAGCAGGGCCGCGATCACCAGCACCTGACGCCACTTGTCGACCGAGCCCGGGAAGGCGTCGCCCAGCACGCGGGCGAACATCATCATGGCGGCCAGCTTCGGCGCGGCGGCGAAGAAGCCGACGACCGGGGTCGGGGCGCCTTCGTAGACGTCCGGCGTCCACATGTGGAACGGCGCGGCCGAGACCTTGAACGCCAGGCCGCAGATCAGGAAGACCAGGCCAAACAGCAGGCCCACGCCGTGCGAACCGCCGTGCGCGGCGGCCAGGGCGATCTGGCTGAAGTGGGTCGAGCCGGTGAAGCCGTAGATCAGCGAGCTGCCGTACAGCAGCAGGCCCGACGACAGCGCGCCCAGCACGAAGTACTTCAGGCCCGCCTCTGACGACTTGGCGTCGTCGCGGCGCATGGCGGCCAGGACGTACAGGGCCAGCGATTGCAGCTCGACGCCGACATACAGGCTGATCAGGTCGCCAGCCGAGGCGGTGACGCCCATGCCCAGAGCGGCCAGGACGACCAGGACCGCGAACTCGAACTTCTGGTCGCCGCGCTGGGCCAGCCAGCGGTCGCCGAGCACGACGGCGATGGCGCTGGAGAGATAGATGGCCACCTTGGCGTAGGTCGCCGCGGCGTCGGCGGCGTAGACGCCGTTGAAGGCGTGGCCGTGCGGCCCCAGCACCGCCGTGGCGGCGGCCGCGACCAGCGAGGCGACGGCGGCCAGGGTGAAGATGGCGCCGACCTTGCCTCGGAAGGCGCCGGCGACGAGCAGGACGAGCGCCGCGATCGCGAGAACGACCTCAGGCAGGACGAGCGAGAAGTTGGCGGAAAAGGTCATAGGCTCCTCACCCACCCAGGGCGGCGCGCCAGGCGCCGACCAGCGCGTCGACGGACGTCGCGGTCAGGTTGAACACGAGATTGGGATAGACGCCCAGCAGCAGCGTCATCGCGATCAGCGGCACGAACAGCAGGATCTCGCGAGCGTCCAGATCCGTGATGGTCTTCAGCTCGGGATTGGTGATCTCGCCGAACATCACCCGGCGGTACAGCGTCAGAGCGTACATGGCCGACAGGATCACGCCGGTGGCCGACACGATCGCCGTCCAGGTCGAGGCCTTGTAGACGCCGGTCATGGTCAGGATTTCACCGACGAAGCCTGACGTGCCCGGCAGGCCGACATTGCCCATCGTGAACAGCAGGAACACGAAGGCGTAGTGCGGCATGCGGTTGGTCAGGCCGCCGTAGAAGGCGATCTCGCGGGTATGCATGCGGTCGTAGACGACGCCGACGCAGAGGAAGAGCGCGCCGGAGATCACCCCGTGGCTCAGCATCTGGAACAGCGCGCCCTGCTCCCCGGCCGCATTGCCCGAGAAGATGCCCATGGTCACGAAGCCCATATGGGCGACCGACGAATAGGCGATCAGCTTCTTGATGTCGGTCTGACGGAAGGCGACCAGCGAGGTGTAGACGATGGCGATGGCCGACATCGCGAACACCAGGGGCTGGAACAGCTCCGAAGCGTTCGGGAACATCGGCAGGCTGAAGCGCATGAAGCCATAGCCGCCCATCTTCAGCAGGATGCCCGCCAGGATGACCGAACCGGCCGTCGGGGCTTCCACGTGGGCGTCGGGCAGCCAGGTGTGCACGGGCCACATCGGCATCTTCACCGCGAACGAGGCGAAGAAGGCCAGCCACAGCCAGGTCTGGAGCCAGGGGGCGAACTTGAAGGCCATCAGCGCCGGGATCGACGAGGTGTGGGCGATGCTGATCATGGCCAGGATGGCCGCCAGCATCAGCACCGAGCCGAGCAGCGTGTAGAGGAAGAACTTGTAGGCCGCGTAGATCCGGCGCTTGCCGCCCCAGATGCCGATGATCAGGAACATCGGAACCAGGCCGCCCTCGAAGAAGAGGTAGAACAGGATCAGGTCCAGCGCGCAGAACACGCCGATCACCAGGGTCTCCAGGACCAGGAAGGCGATCAGATATTCGACGACGCGCTTCTCGACCGACTTCCAGCTGGCCACGATACAGATCGGCAGCAGGAAAGCCGTCAGCAGCACGAACAGCACCGAGATGCCGTCAACGCCCATGCGGTAGTGCAGGCCCGCGAACCACGAGACGTCTTCCACGAACTGGAAGCCCGGGTTCTTGGGGTCGAACTGAAGGGTCAGGACGATCGACAGGCCGAACGTGACCAAGGTGGTCACGAGCGCGATCCACTTGGCCAAGGTGTCGGTCTTTTCGCTGGCCCCATTGAAGGCGCGCGCGGCGAGGATCACCGCGACGCCAGCCAGGGGCGCGAAGGTCGTAAGGCTGAGAAGGCCGCTCATTAGCTCCGTCCCCCTCAACGGAAGGCGTACAGGGCGAAGGTCAGCAGGCCGGCGACGCCGAGCAGCATGACAAACGCGTAGTGGTAGAGATAGCCGGTCTGCAGCTTGCCGGTGCGCTTGCCGACCTCATACGAGACCGCGCTGACGCCATCGGGGCCCAGGCCGTCGATGATCTTCTGGTCGCCGCCCTTCCAGAACAGGTCGCCCAGGAACTTGGCGAAGCGCACAAAGGTGGCGTCGTACAGTTCGTCGAAGAACCACTTGTTGTAGAAGAACACGTACAGCGGTCCCTTGCGCTCGGCCAGCTTCAGGCCCAGGCGCTCGTTGCCCTTGATCACGTAGACATAGACCGCGATCACCAAGCCGATCAGCGAAGCGATCAGCGGGCTCCACTTCACCCACTCGGCCACTTCGTGGGCCTCGTGCAGGACGTGGTTGGTCGGGGCGTTGAAGATCGCGCCGCGCCAGAACTCCTGCTGGTGGTGACCGACGAAGAAGTCGGTGAACACGAAGCCGGCCGCAACAGCGCCGATCGACAGCACGACCAGCGGGAACAGCATCACCCACGGGCTCTCGTGAGGCTTGTGGTCGTGTCCATGGCCGTGATCGTCGTGCGCGTGAGCGTGGTCGTCCGCGAGCGGCTCGTCGTGCGTCTCGTGCGCGGCGCCATGGGCGTCATGGGCGTCATGGGCATGATCACCGTGAGCGTGGTGGTCGTCATGACCCCAACGTGCCTTGCCGTTGAAGGTGAAGAAGGCCAGGCGCCACGAGTAGAACGAGGTCAGGCCGGCGACGAGCACACCGATCACCCACGCGAACATGGCGATCGCATTGTGACCACCGGCGGCAAAGGCCGCTTCGATGATGGTGTCCTTCGAGTAGAAGCCAGCGAAGCCCAGGTGCAGCGGCGGGAAGCCGAGGCCCGTGATGGCGATGGTGCCGATCGTCATGGCGATGAAGGTCACCGGCAGCAGCTTGGCCAGGGCGCCATAGCGGCGCATGTCCTGCTCGTGGTGCATGCCGTGGATCACCGAACCGGCGCCCAGGAACAGCAGGGCCTTGAAGAAGGCGTGCGTGAACAGGTGGAACATGGCCGCCTGGTAGGCGCCGACGCCGGCCGCAAAGAACATGTAGCCCAGCTGCGAACAGGTCGAATAGGCGATCACGCGCTTGATGTCGTTCTGGGTCAGGCCGACCGTCGCGGCGAACAGGGCCGTCACCGCGCCGATGACCGTGACGATGTTCTTGGCGACGGGCGCGTATTCGAACATCGGCGACAGCAGGCACAGCATGTAGACGCCGGCGGTCACCATGGTGGCCGCGTGGATCAGGGCCGACACCGGGGTCGGGCCCTCCATGGCGTCCGGCAGCCAGGTGTGCAGGAAGAACTGGGCCGACTTGCCCATCGCGCCGATGAACAGCAGGAAGCAGGCGATATCCATCAGCGGGAACGTGTGGCCCGCGAATTCCCAGGTCTTGCCGGCGTGGCTGGCGATCATCGGGAACAGCTCGGCGAACTGGATCGTGCCGAACGCCCAGAAGGTCGTCATGATGCCAAGGGCGAAACCGAAGTCGCCGACGCGGTTGACCACGAAGGCCTTGATGGCGGCGGCGCTGGCCGAGGGCTTCTTGAACCAGAAGCCGATCAGCAGGTACGAGGCCAGGCCCACGCCTTCCCAGCCGAAGAACAGCTGCATGAAGTCGGCGGCGGTGACCAGCGACAGCATGGCGAAGGTGAACAGCGACAGGTACGCGAAGAAGCGCGGCTTGCTGTCGTCCTCGGCCATGTAGCCCCAGGAATAGATGTGAACGAGGGCCGAAACCGTCGTGACCACGATCAGCATGGTCGCCGACAGGGCGTCGATGCGGATCGACCAGTCAGCCTGGAAGTCGCCGATGTGGATGAACGGCAGCAGGTGAACCGTGAAGGCTTCCATGTGCCCCCAGGTCCACTGGCTGAACGTGTACCAGGACAGGCCGCAGGCCAGGATCAGCGCGCCGGTGGTGACCGACTGCGAAGCCACGTTGCCGATGCGGCGACCGAACAGGCCCGCGATGGCCGCGGCGATGATCGGTGCGAAAACGAGAATGGTGACAAGCGTCTGCATGACGTCGCTTAGCCCTTCATCATGCTGGCGTCGTCAACCGCGATGTCGCCGCGGTTTCGGAAGAAGGTCACAAGGATGGCCAGACCCACGGCCGCCTCCGCGGCGGCGACGGTCAGGACGAACATGGCGAAGATCTGCCCCGCCACGTCGTGCAGGAAGGCCGAGAACGCCACGAGATTCACGTTCACCGCCAGCAGGATCAGCTCGATCGACATCAGGATGACGATGATGTTCTTGCGGTTCACGAAGATGCCGAAGACGCCGATCGTGAACAGGATCGCGGCGACGATGAGATAGTGCGGCAGGCCGATCATTCGGAGATCCCCTCACCCGGCTTGATCTGAACCAGCTCCATGCCGGTCTTGGGGGTGCGGGCCACCTGCTTGCCGATGTCCTGGCGCTTGACGCCCGGCTTGTGGCGCAGGGTCAGGACGATGGCGCCGATCATGGCGACCAGCAGCACCAGGCCCGCCAGTTGGAAGAAGAAGACATAGTCGGTGTAGAGCACGCGACCGATCGCTTCGGTATTGGGGACGCCGCCCGGCGAGGCGTTCGGCAGCGGGTTCTTCGAAGCCGCGCCGTTCGTGGCGACCGTGGCGGCCACGAAGATCATCTCCAGCGTCAGGACGCCGCCGACCAGACCGCCGATCGGCAGGTACTGGGCGAAGCCCTGGCGGAGCTCGGCGAAGTCGACGTCCAGCATCATGACGACGAACAGGAACAGCACCGCCACCGCGCCCACATAGACGACGATCAGCAGCATCGCCAGGAACTCCGCGCCCAAGAGGACGAAAAGGCCGGCGGCCGAGAAGAAGGCGGTGATCAGGAAGAGCACCGAGTGCACGGGATTGCGCGCCGACACGACGAGAAGACCCGCCGCGATGGTCACGAATGCCAGCAGATAGAAAGCGATCGCCTGCAAGGCCATTGGCCCAGGTGCTCCCCTGAAAACTTAAGTTCACGTACGGCCCGCCGGACGACGCGCCGCTTCTCTCTCGGAATCGCGCCCGTCTTTAGCGGTAGGGCGCGTCCAACTCCAGATTCTTCGCGATCAGGCGCTCCCAGCGGTCGCCGTTATCGAGAAGGCGTTCCTTGTCGTAGTAGAGCTCTTCGCGGGTCTCGGTCGCGAACTCGATGTTCGGACCTTCGACGATGGCGTCGACCGGGCAGGCCTCCTGGCACAGGCCGCAGTAGATGCACTTGACCATGTCGATGTCGTAGCGGGTCGTGCGGCGGCTGCCGTCCTCGCGCGGTTCGGCCTCGATGGTGATGGCCTGGGCCGGGCAGATGGCTTCGCACAGCTTGCAGGCGATGCAGCGCTCCTCGCCCGACGGATAGCGACGCAGGGCGTGCTCGCCGCGGAAACGGGGCGACTGCGGGCCGCGCTCGTTCGGATAGATCACGGTCTTCTTCGGCGCGACCAAGTACTTCATGGCCAGGCCAAAGGCGCCGGCGAAGTCCAGAAGGGCCGCGCCCTTGGCCGCTTGAGTGATGCGCTGGAACACCAGAGCTCTCCTAACACTTTTCCTTAGGGAAAGGACGGACGTCCCTGCCCTGCTCTTTCTGCTGCCGTCGCATCTGCTGCTCGAGGACGCACTTTCGGGTCGCCTCGTCAGCCTTGCGGCGCGCCTCGACCTGATCCTCGAGCGTCCGCTGCGGCGGATGCTGAATACCGCGTCCCCAGGGCGCGCAGCCGACCAGCAGGCCGGCCATCGCGATCCCGAGAACAACCCGCCTCATTTCCCGTCTCGGGGAATGACGCAGGTGTAGTTCGACAGCTGGGCGGGATCTCCCCCGTCCTGCTTGGCCCGGATGGTCCCACCCGAGGCCTTGCACTTGTCGCCCTCGCGCCGCAGGTCGTCATAGCTGACGACGCCGTCGCCCAAAGAGTACGACCGGTCCGGCGACGTGACGGCCTGGCAGGCCGTCAGCGCCAGGCCGCTCAGGCCCAGGGCTGCAAGCGCGATCCGCCGCATCAGGCCGCCGGACCGAACACGCGCCAGGCGGCGACCGCGGCCACCAGCACCAGCGAGGTCGGCAGGAACACCTTCCAACCCAGGCGCATCAGCTGGTCGTAGCGGTAGCGAGGCACGATGGCCTTCGCCATGGCGAACATGAAGAACCAGAAGACGATCTTGGCGTAGAACACCAGGGCCAACAGGAAGTTGACCAGGAACGGCGGCCAGCCGGCCGTGAAGTCGATCGGGAAGCCGGGATTCCAGCCGCCGAAGAACAGCACGCTGATCATGGCGCACATCAGAACGATGTTCGAATACTCGGCGACCATGAACAGCAGGTACGGGGTCGAGCTGTACTCGACCTGATAGCCGGCCACGAGTTCGGATTCGGCTTCCGGAAGGTCGAAGGGGGGACGGTTCGTCTCGGCCAGGCCCGAGATGTAGAACATGCCCATGGCCACGACCATGACCGGCAGCAGAATGACGTTCTTGAGACCGCCGCCGCCGAAGACGTTCCAGTTCCAGATCCAGCCCGACTGCTTCTCGACGATGGTCGACAGGTTCATCGAGCCGGCCAGCAGGATCACCGTGATGATGATCAGGCCGATCGAGACTTCGTACGACACCATCTGCGCCGCCGAGCGCAAGGCGCCCAGGAACGGATACTTCGAGTTCGAAGCCCAGCCGCCCATGATGATGCCGTAGACGCCCAGTGAGCTCATCGCCAGCAAGTACAGGATGCCGACATTGAGGTTGGAGACGACCCAACCCGGTGCGAACGGCACCACGGCCCAGCCCACGAAGCCCAGGATCAGGCTGATCAGCGGCGCCAGGATGAAGACCGCCTTGTCGGCGCCGGCCGGTATGACGATCTCCTTCAGCACGAACTTGAAGAAGTCGGCGAAGGACTGCAGCAGGCCGAAGGGACCCACGACGTTGGGGCCCTTGCGCATCTGGACGCCAGCCCAGATCTTGCGGTCGGCGAGCAGCAGGAAGGCCAGGCTCAACAGAACCCAGATCACGACCAGCAGGATGCCGCCCGTCGTAAGACCAAACCAGAGAAGCGGAGAGTTCGGGCCCACGGTCTACTCCGCAGCGATCTTGGCGGCGCCCGAAGCCACGGCCGCGCATTCGGCCATGGTCACGCTGGCGCGCGCGATGGGGTTGGTCAGGTGGAAGGCCTTGATCGGGCTCTCGAACGGCGCGTCCGAAACCTCGCCGTCGGCGCCCAGCGCGCCGACATCGAAGGACGTCGCGACCGAGCCAGGGGCATAGTCGATCTGGCCGAAGGTCGGGTGGTCGGCGAACAGCTTGGCGCGCAGCTGGTCCAGGCTGTCGTAGGGCAGCTTGTGGCCCAACACTTCCGACAGCGCCCGCAGGATCGACCAGTCTTCCTTGGCCTCGCCCTTCGGGAACACGGCGCGCTTGCCTTGCTGCACGCGGCCCTCGAGGTTCACGTACAGGCCGTTCTTCTCGGTATAGGCCGCGCCAGGCAGGATCACGTCGGCCTTGTGCGCGCCGGCGTCGCCGTGCGTGCCGAGATAAATCTTGAACGCGCCCGAGGCCGAGGTCTCGCACTCGTCGGCGCCCAGCAGGAAAAGGACGTCCAGGGCGCCCGGCTTCAGCATGTCGGCGGTGGCGAGGCCCCCTTCCGTCGGGACGAAGCCCATGTCGAGGCCCGCGACGCGCGCGGCGGCGGTGTGCAGGACGTTCCAGCCGTTCCAGCCCTCGCGCACGACCTTGATGGTCTTGGCCAGGCCTGCAGCGGCTTTGAGGACCGCCGCGCCGTCAGCGCGGGCGATGGCCCCCTGGCCGATGATGATGGCGGGACGTTCCGCAGCCTTGAGGGCGGCGACAAAGTCGCTCTTGCTCTTGGCCAGACCCGACAGGGTCTTGGCGCCGGCGCCAAGGTATTCGTAGTCGAACGTCAGGTCGGCTTGCTCGCCGATGACGCCGAAGCGGGTCTTGCCGTTCAGCCACTGCTTGCGGAAGCGGGCGTTCAGCACCGGCGCCTCGAGGCGCGGATTGGCGCCGACGAACAGGACGACGTCGGCGTTCTCGACGCCTGCAATCGTCGAGTTGAACAGCCAGCCTTCGCGGGGACCGGCGCCCAGGGCCGAACCGTCTTGGCGGCTGTCCAGGTTCTTCACGCCCAGAGCGGTGAAGAGGTCCTTGGTCGCCTTCAGGCTTTCGGCGTCCTGCAGATCGCCGGCGATGACGCCGATGCGCTCGGGCGCGGTCGCCTTGATCTTGCTGGCCACAGCGGCGAACGCCTCGGCCCAGGTGGCCGGCTTCAGCTTGCCGGCGGCGTCGCGAACATAGGGGCGATCCAGTCGCTGGCGGCCCAGGCCGTCGACGGCATAGCGCGTCTTGTCCGAGATCCACTCTTCATTGACGTCGTCATTGGTGCGCGGCAGGACGCGCAGCACCGCGTTGCCGCGGGCATCGACGCGGATGGCCGAGCCCAGGGCGTCCATGACGTCGACGCTCTCGGTCTTCTTCAGTTCCCAGGGACGGGCTTCGAAGGCGTAGGGCTTGGAGGTCAGGGCGCCGACGGGGCAAAGGTCGATCACGTTGGCGCTGAGCTCCGACGTCACCGCCGCGCCCAGATAGGTCGTGATTTCAACGTCCTCGCCGCGCGAGATCAGGCCGATTTCCGGCGAGCCTGCGACTTCGGTGATGAAGCGGACGCAGCGCGTGCACTGGATGCAGCGGGTCATCACGGTCTTGATCAGCGGGCCCATCGACTTTTCTTCGACGGCGCGCTTGTTCTCTTCGTAGCGGCTGTCGTCGCGGCCATAGCCCACGGCCTGGTCCTGCAGGTCGCACTCGCCGCCCTGGTCGCAGATCGGGCAGTCCAGCGGGTGGTTGATGAGCAGGAACTCCATCACCCCTTCGCGGGCCTTCTTGACCATCGGGGTCTTGGTGAAGATCTCCTGGCCCTCGGCGGCCGGCAGGGCGCACGAGGCCTGGGGCTTCGGCGGGCCAGGCTTCACCTCGACCAGGCACATCCGGCAGTTGCCGGCGATGGAGAGGCGTTCGTGATAGCAGAAGCGCGGGATCTCTTCACCGGCCAGTTCCGCGACCTGCAGAACCGTCATGCCGGGTTCGAACTCGACTTCGACGCCGTTGACCTTGGCGATAGCCATAATCGTTACTCCGCCGCGATCAGCTTGGCGCCCTGCACGTGCAGGCGACCGCTACGATAGGAAGCGATCCGCTCCTCCACCTCGTGGCGGAAGTGGCGGAACAGACCCTGGATCGGCCAGGCGGCCGCGTCGCCCAGGGCGCAGATGGTGTGACCCTCGACCTGGGTCGTGACGTCCAGCAGGGTGTCGATCTCCTTCGGATCGGCCTCGCCGGTCGCCATGCGCTCCATGACACGCCACATCCAGCCGGTGCCTTCGCGACACGGCGTGCACTGGCCGCAGCTCTCATGCTTGTAGAAGTACGACAGACGGGCGATGGCGCGGACCAGGTCGGTCGACTTGTCCATGACGATGACGGCCGCGGTGCCCAGGCCCGAGCGCAGGTTGCGCAGCGCGTCGAAGTCCATCGGCAGGTCTTCGCACTGTTCGGCCGGGATCATCGGCACGGACGAGCCGCCCGGGATGACGGCCTTCAGATTGCCCCAGCCGCCGCGGATGCCGCCGCAGTGATCTTCCATCAGCTGACGGAAGGGGATGCTCATGGCTTCTTCGACGTTGCAGGGCAGGTTCACGTGGCCCGAGACGCAGAACAGCTTGGTGCCGGCGTTGTTGGGACGGCCGAAGCTGGAGAACCACGCCGCGCCGCGACGCAGGATGGTGCCCGCGACGGCGATGCTCTCGACGTTGTTGACCGTGGTCGGCATGCCGTAGAGGCCGGCGCCCGCCGGGAACGGCGGCTTCAGGCGCGGCTGGCCCTTCTTGCCCTCCAGGCTTTCCAGCAGGGCCGTTTCTTCGCCGCAGATATAGGCGCCGGCGCCGTGGTGGACGTAGAGATCGAAGTCCCAACCATGGACGTTGTTCTTGCCGATCAGCTTGGCCTCGTAGGCCTGCTTGATCGCCGCTTCCAGGCGCTCCCGCTCGAAGACGTACTCGCCGCGGATGTAGATGTAGCAGGCGTTGGCCAGCATGGCGCGCGAGGCGATCAGACAGCCCTCGATCAGGAGGTGCGGATCATGCCGCATGATCTCCCGGTCCTTGCAGGTGCCGGGCTCGGATTCGTCGGCGTTGACGACCAGATAGTGAGGACGACCTTCCTTCACTTCCTTGGGCATGAACGACCACTTCAGGCCGGTCGAGAAACCGGCGCCGCCCCGGCCACGCAGGCCGGAGTTCTTCATGTTGTCGATGATCCAGTCGCGCCCGGCGTCCAGGATGTCCTTGGTGCCATTCCAGCAGCCGCGCTTCTTCGCGCCCTCGAGGCCCCAGTCGTGGAGACCGTAGAGGTTCGTGAAGATGCGGTCCTTGTCTTCGAGGATACCGACCATGACTCAGCTTTGCGGATCGAATGGATGGGCGCGCACATAGCGCGTCCGACGAATGATGACATAGGCGAAAAGCAGCCAGCCCACGCCGATCGTGACGAGACCGGCGATGACCGCCCAGAACGGCGCCCCGGCGACGGTGCGGCCCCAGATCAGGAGCAGCGCGCCGACGAGGCAGGCCACGAAGCCCGCGCCGCGCTCGCGGCGATAGAGGCCTCGAATGGTGTCGACATAGGCCGCCTTCCGGATGTTGAGGGCGCTATCGTCGATCATGACGAAGTCCCCTCCCCCTTGGTGGCGCGCATCCAGCCCAGGATGAACCAGACGTGCGAGCCCAGGCCCGCGATGATGGCGCCCAGGAAGACCAGCCGCAGCCAGTCGATCCGCAGCGACACCGCGCCATAGATCGAGACGCCGGCCAGCACGAAGCACACCGCGTTGATGACGAGCATCACGGTGAGGCGCTTCTTCTGGGGAGCGGCGTCGGCGGTCATGTTAGGCGGTCGGCTCCGGCTTCGCCTTCGAGGCCTTGGGCTTCTCGGGCAGGTTCGGAATCTTGATCTTCTTGGCGTATGAGCCGTCGTACAGCTTCGGATCGGTCAGGGTGTGGATCGCCCCCTTCGGCTCCGAGGCGCCGCGGCCTTCATAGCTGCCCGGCTTCGGGGCCTTGCCGGCCGCGAAGTCGTCGAGGATCTGGGCCAAGCTCTCCGGCGTCAGGTCCTCGTAATAGTAGTCGTTGATCGCGGCCATCGGGGCGTTGCAGCACGCCCCCAGGCACTCGACCTCTTCCCAGCTGAACTTGCCGTCGGCCGAGACGTGATGGGCGTCGCCGATCTTGTCCTTCAAGACCTTCTTCAGGTCCTCGGCGCCGCGCAGCTGGCACGGCGTGGTGCCGCACAGCTGGACGAAGGCGACCTTGCCGACCGGCTGCAGCTGGAACATCACGTAGAAGGTGGCCACTTCCAGCACGCGGATGACCGGCATCTCGAGCTGCTTGGCGATCTCCTGGAT
Organism: uncultured Caulobacter sp.; assembly: GCA_966211605.1. Taxonomy (GTDB): domain Bacteria; phylum Pseudomonadota; class Alphaproteobacteria; order Caulobacterales; family Caulobacteraceae; genus Caulobacter. Next base: position 2,581 of record CBIHOB010000057.1, on the reverse strand, counting down.
CGCCGGCTCGGACACCCAGCCCTCTTGCTTCTGGGCCAGCCACAGCATCGGAATCACCGCCGATTGCTTGCGGGCGGCGGGATACTTGGCCTTCCACCAGTCGGCCTTGGCCTGGCTGTCGGCCGAGAAGGCGAAGCTGGCAGGTTGCTCTTTAGCGAGACGTCTCACACTCATTTGGGGGCGCTCATCGGGCGAAATCCACGCGGACGATCTTGTCGCCCTTGAAGGTGTAGATGGCGGCGACCTGGAACGGCGCATCGCCGTTGCCGCGGTCGACATGTTCGTGGTCGATCACGTTCGAGCCCACCACGATGCGGTTCAGCAGCTTCGCGTGGTTCTTGGGGAACTCCGCGAACGTCTTGGCGTAGAAGGCGCGATAGGCGTCGATGCCCGTGCGCGCAACGTCGCCGTTCAGGCCCGCCACGACGACGTCGTCGGCGAAGTGGGCGCAGTGGGCGTCCAGGTCCTGAGCGTTGTAGGCGTCCAGCTGAGCTTGGGCGATGGCTTCCAGACTCACCGGTCCACCTCGCCGAACACGATGTCGAGCGAGCCCAGGATGGCCGAAACGTCGGCCAGCTGGTGGCCGCGGTTCATCCAGTCCATGGCGGCCAGGTGCGAGAAGCCCGGAGCCTTGATCTTGCAGCGGTACGGCTTGTTGGTGCCGTTGCTGACGACGTAGACGCCGAACTCGCCCTTGGGGGCTTCGACGGCCGCGTAGACCTCGCCTTCCGGCGTCTTGAAGCCCTCGGTGTAGAGCTTGAAGTGGTGGATCAGGGCTTCCATCGAGCGCTTCATCTCGGCGCGACGCGGCGGGCTGACCTTGTTGTCCTCGGTCAGCACGGGGCCCGGCGTGCCACGCAGCATGGCGACGGCCTGCAGAATGATCTTGGTGGACTCGCGCATCTCCTGCATGCGGCACAGGTAGCGGTCGTAGCAGTCGCCGTTCTTGCCCAGCGGGATGTCGAACTCGAACTCGTTGTAGTTCTCGTACGGCTGGTTGCGGCGCAGGTCCCAGGCGATGCCCGAGCCGCGCACCATCACGCCCGAGAAGCCCCAGGCCCAGGCGTCTTCCTTGCTGACCACGCCGATGTCGACGTTGCGCTGCTTGAAGATGCGGTTGTCGGTGATCAGGCCTTCGATGTCGTCGCAGATCTTGGGGAAAGCCTTCGCCCAGGTCTCGATGTCGTCGATCAGCTCGGGCGTCAGGTCCTGGTGGACGCCGCCCGGACGGAAGTAGTTGGCGTGAAGACGAGCGCCGCAGGCGCGCTCGTAGAAGATCATCAGCTTCTCGCGCTCCTCGAAGCCCCAGAGCGGCGGCGTCAGGGCGCCGACGTCCATGGCCTGGGTCGTCACGTTCAGCAGGTGATTGAGGATGCGGCCGATCTCGCAGAACAGGACCCGGACGATCTGGCCGCGACGCGGAACCTCGACGCCCAGCAGCTTCTCGATGGCCAGGCAGAACGCATGCTCCTGGTTCATCGGCGCCACGTAGTCGAGGCGGTCGAAGTACGGGATGTTCTGCAGGTAGGTGCGCGCTTCCATCAGCTTCTCGGTGCCGCGGTGCAGCAAGCCGATGTGCGGATCGACGCGTTCGACGATTTCGCCGTCCAGCTCCAGCACCAGGCGCAGCACGCCGTGCGCGGCCGGGTGCTGCGGGCCGAAGTTGATGTTGAACTTGCGGACCGGCGTTTCCGGGATCGCCGGAACCGTGGCCTCGTCACGGAAGAAGTCTGTCGCCGCGGCGGGCGCGTTCGTGCCAGTCATGACTTAAGCGTCCCCTGCCCGCTTTTCGGCCTTCTCGTCGCCCGGCAGGGCGTACTTGGCGCCCTCCCACGGAGACAGGAAGTCGAACGCGCGGAACTCGGTGATCTTCACGGGTTCGTACACGACGCGCTTGAGCTCGTCGTCGTAGCGGACCTCGACGTACCCGGTCATCGGGAAATCCTTCCGCAGCGGGTGGCCGTGGAAGCCATAGTCGGTCAGGATCCGGCGCAGGTCCGGATGGCCTTCGAAGAAGACGCCGTACATGTCGAACGCCTCGCGCTCGAACCAATCGGCGACCGGGAACACCGGCGTGGCGCTGGGCACCGGGGTGTCCTCGTCGGTCTGCACCTTCAGGCGGATGCGGACGTTCTTCACCATCGACAGCAGGTGATAGACGACGTCGAAACGGCGCTCACGCTGCGGATAGTCGACGGCCGTCAGATCCACCAGCTGATGGAAGCGGTAGTCCGGATGATCGCGCAGCAGTTCCAGGGCCTGGACGACGCGGTGCGCCGGGCCGTGAATGTTCAGCTCGCCGAACGCCACGTCGTAGCCGGTGATCGCGCCGGTCGCATTGGCGACGATCGACTGGCCAAGGGCTTCGAGGTCTTGGCTCATCGCTCGATCGTCCCCATGCGACGGATCTTCTTCTGGAGCTGCAGCACGCCGTAGACCAAGGCCTCGGCCGTGGGCGGGCAGCCCGGCACGTAGATGTCGATCGGCACGACGCGGTCGCAGCCGCGCACGACGCTGTAGCTGTAGTAGTAGTAGCCACCGCCGTTGGCGCAGCTGCCCATCGAGATGACGTAGCGCGGCT